>NZ_CP042856.1:708834-1417669 GCF_008001035.1 Salinibacterium sp. dk2585 | reverse complement strand
GAGAAGAACGAGGCACTCCTGGAGACGACGCCTGGCACGGTTATCCGGCTCCACCGCCAGACGATCCTCAAGGTCGTCGAAAACGAGCCCGTCTCCGAGGACGTCGCGGGTGACGCCGACGGCATTGCCGACGGCGATGCGCCGACGACCAAGAACGACAACTGAACCATTAGTCTTTCCTGAGTTCGGCCGAGCCTGAGCCGAACCACCCGACCCTGATCCATGGCACCCGAGCCATCGGAGCAATAGAAAGCTGAGTTCCAGGTGGCAGCACCACGATCGACTCCGGCCAAGAAGGCCTGGCGTTCGCTGACATGGCTGGCGGTAATCATCGTCGGCCTGATCGGCCTCAACGCTGCGGGAGCAATCTGGCAGGGTTCCGGCTGGACGCCGAAACTCGCGCTTGACCTCGAGGGTGGCACCCAGATCATCCTGGCCCCGCAGCTCGAGAGCGGCCAGCAGGTGACAGGCGAGCAGCTCGACCAAGCCGTCGAGATCATCCGCTCGCGGGTCGACGCTGCCGGTGTTTCTGAGGCCGAGATCAACACGCAGGGCGCCCAGAACATCGTCGTCTCCATCCCTGGAACGCCGGACGAGGAGACCCTCGCCCGCATCGAGTCCTCCGCGAAGCTCGAGTTCCGTCCCGTACTGCAGGTCGCGTCGGCGGTCGACGCGACGCAGGCTCCTGCCCCCGAGACGGGCGAAGGTGAGGGGACGGATGATACGGAGCCGTCGCCGTCAGTCTCGCCGTCGGCGGGTGCGGGCCAGGGGGGTGCGGCGCCCGCGACTGCGGAGACACCCGCACCTTCGGCTTCGCCGTCCCCTTCAGCCGAGGCCGACCCCGCCCAGCCTGGAGAGGGCGAGCCCACTCCAACTCCGAGCAACGCCAGCGACCTCGCATGGATCACTCCGGAGCTGCTCGACGAGTTCACGAACTTCGACTGCGCCGAGCTCGACGAGGCGGGCACCAACGTCGCTCCTGCAGCAAAGCCACTCATCACCTGCGACAGCACGCGCACGGTCAAATACATTCTCGGCCCGGTGGAGGTCGCCGGCGAGCGGATCGTCGATGCCACTCACGGCCTTGCCTCGAACAGCCAGGGCGTGAGCACAGGCCAGTGGGCCGTCAACATCGTCTTCGACGGCGAAGGATCAGAAGAGTTCGGCGAGGTCACGACGCGACTCTTCTCCCTCACCGGCGTTCAGAACCAGTTCGCGATCGTGCTCGACGGCACGGTCATCTCGGCCCCGCGCACCAACACCATCATCACCAACGGCAAGCCACAGATCACGGGCGACTTCACACAGGACACCGCGAAGGTCCTAGCCGACCAGCTGAAGTTCGGCGCGCTGCCCATCGGCTTCGAGGTGCAGAGTAGCGAGAACATCTCGGCCACGCTCGGCGAGAGCCAACTCTGGAGCGGACTGCTCGCGGGTGTCATCGGTCTCGCCTTGGTCGTCGCGTACTCGCTGTTCCAGTACCGCACGCTCGGGCTCGTCACGGTCGCCTCACTGGGAGTCGCCGGAGTCATCGTCTACCTCGTCATCAACCTGATGTCGTGGCGCGAGGGATATCGGCTCTCCCTCGCAGGCGTCGCCGGCCTCATCGTCGCCATCGGCATCATCGCTGACTCCTTCATCGTCTACTTCGAGCGCATCAAGGATGAATTGCGAGACGGGCGGATGCTCGGCTCGGCCGTCGAGGCGGGATGGAAGAGAGCGATCCGCACCGTGCTCGCCTCCGACGCGGTCAACTTCCTCGCCGCGGCTGTGCTCTTCGTTCTCGCCATCGGCAACGTCCGGGGCTTCGCGCTCACCCTGGGTATCACGACCCTCATTGACCTCCTCGTCGTATCGCTGTTCACACACCCCGTAATGCAGTTGCTCGCCAAGACAAAGTTCTTCGGTGAAGGTCACCCCGCGAGCGGACTCAACCCGCGAGCGCTGGGTGCCGTGTACCGCGGGCGCGCCACGTTCCGCGAGCCGGTCGGCGTCAGTGCCTCGAAGCGAGCTTCGAGCGTGCGCGAGGCGCAGAAGCGGCAGACGATCGCCGAGCGCAAGGCCGCTGCGGATGCCGCGGCTTCGGTTTCGAAGGGCAAGGATTCCTGATGGCCAGCTTCTCCACCTTCGGTAACGACCTCTACACAGGGCGTCGATCCATCAACTTCGTCGGTCGCCGTCGACTCTGGTACATCATCGCGGCCGTGCTGATCGTCGCATCCGTCGTCGGGCCGTTCATTCGTGGTGGCTTCGAGTTCGGCATCGAGTTCCGTGGTGGCTCCCAGTTCATCGTCGAGCGCACGTCTGAGCTCGATCAGGTGCTCGGCGAGGAAGCGGTGCGGGCGACGGTCGCCGATGCAACGCCTCGCGTCACCGTGGTCGGGCAGGACTCCGTTCGCGTGCAGACCGACATCGTCACCGACGATGAGGCGTTCGAGATCAGGACTGCTCTCGCGTCCTCCTATGACGTGCCCGTCGACCAGGTGAGCTACTCCTTCATCGGGCCGACCTGGGGCGCTGACATCACGGCACAGTCGATCAGGGCCCTCGTCGTCTTCCTTCTCCTGGCCGGCGTCGTCATGGCGCTCTACTTCCGCACATGGAAGATGTCGCTGGCGGCCATGGTCGCGCTCTTCCACGACCTCATCCTGACGGCAGGCATCTACGGCATCCTCGGCTTCGAGGTGACGCCCGCCGCGGTCATCGGCTTCCTCACGATTCTTGGTTACTCCCTCTACGACACCGTCGTGGTCTTCGACAAGATCCGAGAGAACACGGCCGGGGACGGCGAAGCCTCGCCTCGCACCTTCGCAGAGTCAGTGAACCTCGCGGTCAACCAGACGCTCGTTCGTTCCATCAACACCTCGGTCGTGGCGGTGTTGCCCGTCGCGGCGATCCTCTTCATCGGATCATTCGCACTGGGGGCGGAGACGCTGCGTGACATCTCGCTCGCGCTCTTCATCGGCATCATCGTCGGTGCATACTCCACGATCTTCATCGCCTCCCCGGTCTACAACCACCTGCGTGAGAACGAGCCGGAGATCAAGAAGCAGACCGCCCGAATCCTCGCTGCCCGTCGCACGGAGCCCGCTCCCGTCGGGTGACGGCGGCCGCTCGCTCGGCATCCCATTCATCCCAGGAGTGATAGTTTTGCTGCACGGGAAAGGTGGGAGGTGAGATGACCGAAGTCACCAACAGTCCTGCTACGAGGCGACTGCTTCTCCCTCGCCTCTTCTCTCGGGCGCAGCATGCTGGCGCGATCGAGAACCTGATCCGCACGGTGCGTGCGCATCATCCGCGCGCCGACATTGACACGATCGAGCGGGCATACAAGGTCGCGGAGATCGCCCACCGAGGTCAGACCCGCAAGAGCGGCGAGCCATACATCACGCACCCCGTCGCGGTCGCGCAGATTCTTGCCGACCTCGGCATCGGAGCGAAGACCGTTGCAGCCGCGCTGCTACACGACACTGTAGAAGACACCGACTACACCCTCGATATGGTGCGCAAGGACTTCGGTGACGAAGTGGCAATGCTCGTCGATGGCGTCACCAAGCTCGACAAGCTCAAGTACGGCGACAGCGCCCAGGCCGAGACCGTCCGCAAGATGGTCGTTGCGATGTCCAAGGACATCCGGGTACTCGTGATCAAGCTCGCAGACAGGCTCCACAATGCGCGGACGTGGGGGTTCGTCTCCTCTGAGTCGGCCAAGCGCAAGGCGCAGGAGACGCTGGAGATCTATGCGCCGCTGGCACACCGCCTCGGCATCCAGGCGATCAAGTGGGAACTCGAGGACCTATCGTTCGCGGTGCTGCACCCGAAGCTGTACGTCGAGATCGAGAGCCTCGTCAAGCAGCGCACACCGCAGCGCGAGGAGTTCGTGCACCAGGTCATCGAGGCGGTGACGGAAGACCTGAAGGCCGCACGTATCAAGGGCAAGGTGGTCGGCCGTCCGAAGCAGTATTACTCGATCTACCAGAAGATGATTCTCCGCGGCCGTGAGTTCGACGAGATCTACGACCTGGTGGGCATCCGAATCCTGGTTTCGACCGTTCGCGACTGCTACGCGGTCCTCGGCTCCATCCACGCACGCTGGACCCCGATTCCCGGCCGCTTCAAGGACTACATCGCGACGCCGAAGTTCAATCTCTACCAGTCGCTGCACACGACGGTAATCGGGCCCAAGGGCCGGCCCGTCGAGATCCAGATCCGTACCGAGGACATGCATCAGCGCGCCGAGTACGGTGTGGCTGCCCACTGGAAGTACAAGGAGCGCGTCAATGGCGGTCGCTCCGCTGACAACACGCCCGTCGGCGATTCCGACATGGCGTGGCTCGCGCACATCTCCGACTGGCAGGCAGAGACGTCTGACCCGGGCGAGTTCCTCGATTCGCTGCGCTTCGAGATCGGAGCGAAAGAGGTCTACGTCTTCACCCCCCAGGGCAAGGTCATCGGCCTGCCCGCCGGCGCGACGCCCGTCGACTTCGCCTACGCCGTACACACCGAGGTGGGCCACCGCACGATGGGTGCGAAGGTCAACGGGCGGCTTGTACCTCTCGAGAGCGAACTCTCCAGCGGCGACGTCGTCGAGGTCTTCACGTCGAAGAACCCGGATGCCGGCCCCAGCCAGGGCTGGCTGACCTTCGTCAAGTCGACGCGGGCACGAAACAAGATCCGGCAGTGGTTCACGAAGGAACGTCGTGACGAGGCGATGGAGCAGGGCAAGGATGCCATTGCTCGCGCCATGCGCAAGCAGAACCTGCCGCTCCAGCGCCTCATGAACCAGGGCGCGCTGAGCGAGGTGGCGGCGCAGCTGCGGTATGACGATGTCTCGGCACTCTACGCGGCAGTAGGCGAAGGGCATGTGTCCACGCAATCCGTGCTGGAGAAGCTCGTCGCGACGCTGCAGGTCGACACCGAGGCGGAGGAAGAGTTCACCGTTTCTCGCGCGAAGGGCAAGCGCCGCGCGAGCGGGAACTCGGGAGTGCTGGTGAAGGGTGCGCCAGACATCCTCGTCAAGCTCGCGAAATGCTGCACCCCGGTGCCTGGGGACGAGATCATGGGCTTCGTCACGCGTGGATCCGGAGTCTCGGTGCACCAGTCCTCCTGCGTCAACGTGAAAGCACTGATGAACGAGCCCGAGCGCGTCGTCGAGGTCGAGTGGGCACCGTCATCGACGAGTGTGTTCCTCGTTCAGATCCAGGTAGAGGCGCTCGACCGAGCTGGACTCCTCTCAGACGTCACTCGCGTGCTCTCCGAGCACCACGTGAACATCCTGTCTGCCACGGTGGCGACCTCGACGGAACGCCTTGCGATCAGCCGTTTCGTCTTCGAGATGGGCGACACGACGCATCTCGACCGCGTGCTCAATGCCGTGCGACGAATCGATACGGTCTACGACGTCTACCGCGTCACGACCTAGGCGCTTCTCTCAGGGCGGCAATGCGATCGAGCGCCCGTCGTTTGCCTGCCAGTTTGTGGCGGGACTCGACTTCACAGCGACACTCGTCGAGCTCGATGGCGTTCGCCGCCATGAGCTGAAGCAACTGCTCCACCCTGTCCTTCGCGAAATCCCCCTCAGCCCTCAACAGGTCGATGGCGGTGCGCAGGGGAGTGGTGACCGCAATGCGGCCGAAGCGCATAACATCACCCGGCGAGATCACGACCTCCCGCACCTGCACCCGTGGCGACACCTGCGCACGCGCCCTCGCCGAATGCGAGACGCAGAACTCGAAGACCTCGGGCGGCGAGGACAGGGCGCCGTGCACCCACGCCGCCGTCATCCGTTCCGCAATGAAACGTGGGCGGGCGAGCACACCGAGCGAGAGCGCGCGGTGGTGCGCTTGCTCGAACTCGTCGATTGAGGCAAAGCCGTCACCGATCGCGTAGATATCTCCGTCCAGGCGCGCAGCCTGGAGCTCCTGGAGCGGAAGGTCGAGTTCGGTCAGCACAGGGGCTAGTCGTGGCGCCATGCGAACATCGTGCCGCTAGAGAGGCGGGGCCTGCCGCTCAACGCGAGAACTGTGGAGAACCCATCCCGGAAGAAGCTTGGGGACTGCGTCAGCCGGAGACGACGCCTAGCCACGCTCGCCGGGCGTCCAGTGCCTCCTGAGCCTTCGTGATGCGTGTGGCATCACCGCTGCGCTTCGCATCGTCGAGATCAGCTTCAAGGGCGGCGATGGCCGATTCGAGCTGGGCAGCGAGTCCCTCCGCGCGAGCCTTGCGCTCCGGGTTGTTGCGCTGCCAGTGCTCCTCATCGAGCTTGCGCACGGCTGCTTCGACCTTGCGAAGCCTGTCCTCGATGACCTTGACCTTGGCGCGTGGCACCTTACCGATCTCGTCCCAGCGGCGCTGGATCGAGATGAGGGCTTGGCGTGCCGCATCGCGGTCGGTGGCCTTCAGCAGGGGTTCCGCTTCCGCGAGGAGCGCCTCCTTGCGCACCAGGTTCTCCTCGAACTCCTCGTTGTCTCGCGCGTCAATCTCGGACTTCGCGGCATAGAGGGCGTCGCCCGCAGCCTTGAACTTGGCCCACAGCGCGTCATCGTGCTTCTTGCCGGCACGACCTGCGGCCTTCCAATCGTCAAGGAGTCGGCGGTACTGGGAAATGCCGTCTGCGCCCTGAGCCACAAGACTTTCCGCGGCAGCGACGAGTTCCTGCTTGCGCGCCTTGGCCTGCTTGTGGGTGGCATCCAACTCAGCGAAGAATGCCTTGCGCTCGGTCTCAAGGGTCGAGCGGGCAGTCCTGAACCGCTTCCAAAGCTCGTTGGCCTCGTTCTTGGGCAGCCGGGGGCCGGTCTGCTGGTGGGCCTTCCACCGCGCGAAGACGTCATCGATTGCGGCGCTTGTGTGCTTCCACTGGATCTTGGCGGGATCCTGGGAGGCAAGCCGCTCAGCCTCGTCGACGAGGCCCGCGCGGTAGGCGATGGCGTCCTGCAGGGCAGCCTTCTCCTCGGCCTCCTGCTTCTCGGCGAGTTCACCGACCGCGCCACCGAGAGCCTCGAGCCTGCTCCGCAGGGACGCGAGGTCACCCACGGCGTTCGCAGTCACGACGGTCTGCATCAGCGCGTCGACCGTCTTCGCGACGTCGGCGCCCGGCGCACCACGCTTGATGCGCTGCTCGAGCAACGTCACTTGGCCCGCGAGGTCACTGAACTTGCGTTCGAAGTATGCGAGCGCCTCTTCGGGCGTTCCATCCGGGTACTGGCCGACGGCTCGCTCGCCGTCACCCTCACGGACGAAGACGGTGCCCGTCTCGTCGACGCGACCCCAGGGTGTCTCGTTGTTGTTCGTCAAAGCCTCACCTTGTCGCCGGGGTCGGCCACCTGTGGCCAACCGGCAACAAGCCTATTGCACGACTGCCCCCGGGGGATCAGTTGATGTCGAGGGAGGTAATCGTCGTGGGAACGACCGGCGTGCCGTCGTTCTCGGCGCTCCCGGGGACGACACCCGCATCCGTGATCTCGGAGGCAAGCGCCTCGAGGCCGCCGGTGACCCGACCGAGCACTGTGTAGCCGCCCGCAGCATCCGACGGGATCGTCGTGTCCTCATAGACGATGAAGAACTGGCGACCGTTGCTCTCGGCGTCGCCGGAGGCACGCGCCATCGCAATCGTTCCCTCGGGATAGGAATCATCGGAGGGAGCATTCTCGATCGGTCCGAAGCGGAAGCTCGGGTCGCCGGCGCCCGTGCCGTCGACCGAGCCACACTGGAGCACGAAGAAGCCGTCGTTCGTGAGCCGGTGGCAGGACTTGCCCTCGTAATAGCCGTCGCGCGCGCCCTGTATGACTGCGGCCACCGCCTGCGGTGCTGCACGGCCGTCGAGTTCGATACCGAGTTCGACGTCGTTGAGCGTGAGCGTGCCCGTCCACAGTCGATCCTCCGCCAGATCGGGAGAGGGCACAGCGGAATCGGGGCTTGCGGAGGGCGAGGCGGGCGGCTCTGCTTCGGAAGCACCGGGACCCGCAGTGAAGAACGCGACCTGGGCCGCGACAGCGACGATCACGACCGCGAACGCGACACTCATCGCGATGATGTTGTCGCGGCGTCGCCGTGCGACGCGGTGTTCGTGTACGCCCTGCCGAGCCCGATACAAGCGCAGGCGCTCACGCTCGACGCGGTCCTGCTTCGGGTTGCTCCTATTGCCTGCCAATGGTCCTCCGACTCGCCGAGATTGCCACGAGAACACTAGCCGACGACGTCAGCCCTGGGATCTCGTGTCGGCCGCGCCGCATAGCATTGCAGGCATGAGTGGCGCGCAGGGCCTGTTCTCGGGGTCGACCCCCCTGGCTGTGCGGATGCGCCCTCGAAGCCTCGATGAGGTCGCTGGCCAGTCCCACCTCCTGACGCCTGGCTCACCCTTGGTCTCGCTCGCTTCGTCGTCGGCCGAACAGGGCGCCGTGTCCCTCATCCTCTGGGGGCCGCCCGGTACAGGCAAAACAACGCTGGCGCAGGCGATTGCGCACAGCTCCGGGCGCCGCTTCGTCGAGCTCTCAGCGGTCACAGCCGGCGTCAAAGACGTTCGGGAGGTCATGGAGTCCTCGCTCACCCAGCGCGATCTCTACGGACAGTCGACGGTCCTCTTCCTCGACGAGATCCACCGTTTCACCAAGTCCCAACAGGACGCTCTTCTTCCCGGAGTCGAGAATGGTTGGGTCATCCTGATCGCAGCGACGACCGAGAACCCCTCCTTCTCCGTCGTCGCACCGCTGCTCTCACGTTCGCTCCTCCTCACGCTTCAACCGCTCGGCGATGACGACCTGCGCCTGCTGATAGACCGCGCCATCTCCGACGAACGCGGTCTCGGGGGCCGCTTCGCCCTCGCGGATGACGCTCGTGACGACATCGTGCGGCTCGCCTCGGGCGATGCCCGCCGCGCACTGACTGCCCTCGAAGCGGCGGCCATGTCCGTGGCGGCGTCGTTGGCCCCAGGGGAGGAGAACGATGAGCCCCCGATCATCACGGCGGAGGCTGTGTCACTCGCGGTGGACCGTGCGCTGCTCCGTTATGACCGCAAGGGCGACGAGCATTACGACGTCATCAGCGCATTCATCAAATCCATCCGGGGTTCCGATCCGGATGCCGCGTTGCATTACCTCGCGCGCATGATCGAGGCGGGGGAGGACCCGCGCTTCATCGCGCGCCGCATCATCGTGCACGCGGCGGAGGACATCGGGATGGCGGACCCGCAGGCCCTCGTCGTCGCCACCTCGGCCGCGACAGCCGTCCAGTTGATCGGCATGCCGGAGGGTCGCATCCCTCTCGCCGAGGCCGTCATCTACCTGGCCACGGCACCGAAGTCTCCCAGTGTTATTCGCGGCATCGACGCGGCCATCTCGGATGTGCGCGCCGGCAAGATGGGTCCGGTGCCGAAGCACCTGCGCGATGCCCACTATGCGGGAGCGAAGAAGCTGGGCCACGGTAAGGGCTACGTCTACCCCCACGACTCCTCCTTGGGAGTCGTCGAACAGCAGTACCTTCCCACGACCCTCCGCAAGCGGCGCTACTACGAACCCACGGAGCACGGCAACGAGCGTGACGTGGGTGCACGGCTGCAGAGGCTGCTGCGTATCATCCGCGGCGGGTGATACGATGTCTGGTGCCTACAGTGGGTATTCGTGCACGGCTGCCTCGATACCAACGCTGAAGGGGCTGGTCCTTTAGCCGGACGCCCCGCGGCACACATCCCTCTTCTGAACCGTTCGCAGGCGCATGCCTGCGGATCCACTGTTGAAGACTGATGACTTCTGTATCGAAAGGAAATCGTGTCTACCAAGTCACGTACTCGTAGCAAGACCAAGCTGTCTCGTGCGCTCGGCATCCCGCTGACCCCGAAGGCCGCCAAGGGTTTCGAGAAGCGCCCGTACCCGCCCGGGGAGCACGGCCGCACCAAGCGCAAGACCGACAGCGACTACGCCGTTCGCCTTCGCGAGAAGCAGCGCCTGCGCGCGCAGTACGGCATCCGTGAGGCCCAGCTTCGCATCGCCTTCAACGAGGCACGCCGCACGGAGGGCCTGACGGGTGAGAACCTCGTCGAGCTGCTCGAGATGCGCCTCGACGCGATTCTCGTTCGTGCGGCGATCGCGCGTACGACCGCGCAGGCCCGTCAGATGATCGTGCACCGCCACATCATTGTTGACGGCCAGCGCGTCGACCGTCCCTCCTTCCGCGTGAAGCCCGGCCAGCTCGTCGGCGTTCACCAGCGCAGCGAGGGCATGGAGCCCTTCCAGGTCGCAGCCGCCGGCGGTCACGTCGACCTCCTGCCGAAGACCCCGCCGTACCTCGAGGTCGAGCTCGACAAGCTCCAGGTTCGTCTCGTGCGTCGCCCCAAGCGGGCCGAGGTTCCCGTGACCTGTGAGGTCCAGCTCGTCGTCGAGTACTACGCAGCGCGCTAGTCCTCGAATCTGTCGGAAGCGGGTCGCCTGTGGCGGCCCGCTTTCGTCGTCCCGGTAAGCTTGCGGGGATGTGACCGGCGCGTACACCCGTTCGGCGCCATCCTCCACGAAACGTAGCCAGGAGACAGGCATGAAGAATCTCGCGATGCTCATCATCGGCGTCGGCATTGGTTTTGTCGCCGCCCACCAGATCAACAAGACGCCTGAGGGCCGTCGCTTCTTCGAAGAGGTCGACAGCAGGGTGGGGGAGTTCACCGGCGCTGTCGTCGACGGCTACCGTTCCCGCGAGGCCGAGCTTCGGGCTGCCGTCGCTGAGGCGGAAGAAACCATCGCCGACCTGAAGCGCGCTCAGGCCTGACGCCATCCATCTGACCCACTCTCAAGCAACAGGACCCAATGCAGACCGCTGAACTCCGTCAACGCTGGCTCGACTACTTCGGCACACGAGGCCACACGGTCGTGCCCTCGGCATCGCTTGTCAGCGATGATCCAACGCTCATGTTCACGGTCGCGGGCATGGTTCCGTTCATCCCGTACCTCTCAGGACTCATCCCGGCGCCCTATCCTCGCGCGACGAGTGTGCAGAAGTGCATCCGTACCCTCGACATCGAGGAGGTCGGAAAGACGACGCGACACGGCACCTTCTTCCAGATGGCGGGCAACTTCTCCTTCGGCGACTACTTCAAGGAACAGGCCATCACCTACGCGTGGGACCTGCTGACGACGAGCGAGTCCGACGGCGGTTACGGCTTCGAGGAGCGCGACCTCTGGGTCACGGTGTACGAGGACGACGACGAGGCCATTGAGCTCTGGAAGCGCATCGCCGGACTTCCCGAGTCGCGCATCCAGCGCCTCGGCAAGGCCGACAATTACTGGCACACCGGGCAGCCCGGCCCCGGTGGACCATGCTCTGAGATCTACTTTGACCGCGGTCCGAAGTACGGCGCCGAGGGTGGTCCCGCCGTCGACGATTCCCGGTATCTCGAGATCTGGAACCTCGTGTTCATGCAGTACCTGCTCGACGATGTCAGGTCGAAGACCGACTTCCGCGTGGTGCGTGAACTTCCCAAGAAGAACATCGACACGGGCCTCGGCATCGAGCGCGTCGCGTTCCTGAAGCAGGGCGTCGAGAACATGTACGAGATCGACCAGGTTCGTCCTGTGCTCGATCGCGCCGCCGAACTCTCCGGGCGCCGCTACGGCGCCTCACACGACGACGACGTGCGGATGCGCGTGGTGGCCGATCACGTGCGCTCTGCGCTCATGCTGATGGCCGATGGCGTGACACCGTCGAACGAGGGTCGCGGTTACATCCTGCGCCGGCTGCTTCGTCGCTCGGTTCGGGCCATGCGACTCCTTGGAGTCGACACGGCGACGTTCCCCGAACTCTTCACGAGTTCGCGCGACGCGATGCGCACGGCCTACCCCGAGGTGGAGACGAACTACGACCGGATCTCGCGCCTCGCATACGCCGAGGAGGAGAACTTCCTCGGCACGCTCGCGAGCGGCACGAGCATCCTCGACCTCGCGGTCACCAAGACACGCGAGCAGGGCGCAGCGCAGCTTCCCGGTGACACGGCGTTCCTCCTCCACGACACCTTCGGCTTCCCGATCGATCTCACGCTCGAAATGGCGGAGGAAGCCGGCCTGAGCGTGGACCGCGCCGCATTCGATGCCCTCATGACGGAGCAGCGCACGAAGGCGAAGGCCGACGCGAAGGCGAAGAAGACCGCTCTCGCCGACCTGTCGGTCTACAGCGATTTCCGTGCAATGGGCGAGACGATCTTCACGGGGTATGACTATCTCGAGACCGAGACGCGCGTGCTCGGCATCATCGTCGATGGACAGTCCGTCACCAAGGCAGTGTCAGGCCAGACGGCCGAGGTCATCCTGGCTGAGACCTCCCTCTACGCGGAGTCCGGCGGTCAGGAGGCGGATGCGGGCACGATCGTTGGCGCGGGCTTCGAGCTCGACGTCGCCGACGTGCAGAAGCCCGTCAAGGGGCTCGTGAGCCACCGCGTCGTCGTGCGCTCTGGCGAGGTCGCTGTCGACGATGCCGCCACGACGCTCGTCGATGCCGAGTGGCGTCGCGGCGCGACCCAGGCCCACTCGGCGACCCACCTCGTGCACGCCGCGCTCCGTGACGTGCTGGGCCCGGATGCGCACCAGTCCGGCTCCTACAACAAGGCCGGCTACATGCGACTCGACTTCGGCTGGAACAAGGCCCTCTCGCCCGAGACTCGGAGCGAGATCGAGGAGATCACGAACATCGCGATCCGTAAGGACCTCGAAGTCGAGACTCGGCTCATGCCCCTCGACGAGGCGAAGGCGCTCGGCGCGATGGCCCTCTTCGGCGAGAAGTATGGCGAGACGGTCCGCGTGGTCGACATCGGCGGACCGTGGTCGCGCGAGCTCTGCGCCGGCACCCACGTCTCGAGCTCGGCGCAGATCGGTCTCATCAACCTGGTGAGCGAGTCGTCGGTCGGTTCGACGAATCGTCGGGTGGAGGCCCTCGTGGGCATCGATGCCTTCCGTGAGCTCGCGACCGAGCGGGCAATCGTCTCCCAGCTGACTTCGAACCTCAAGACACCGCGGGAGCAGCTTCCCGAGAAGGTTGCCGACCTCATCGCGTCGCTCAAGGCAGCTGAGAAGCGAATAGCGGAGTTCGAGTCAGCCGCCCTCGCGCAGCGAGTTCCCGCGCTGGCGGAGACCGCGTATCGGCACGGGGCCCTCCTGGTCGTCACGGAGGACATCGGCACGCTGGGCTCCGCTGACGACCTGCGCAGCCTCGTCGGTTCCGTCCGCGGACGTCTCGGAAACGACGCCGCGGTCATCGCCCTGGCAGCTCGTGTGAACGGCAAGCCAGCCGTCATCGTCGCTGCGAACGAGGCTGCGAGGCAGCAGGGCGTCAGGGCAGGCGCGCTGGCCAAGTCCGCAGCCACGGTGCTCGGCGGTGGTGGTGGCGGCAAGGACGACCTGGCGCAGGGCGGCGGCACGGATGTCGCGGCGATCGGTGCTGCCCTCGAGGCCGTCGTCCAGGGCCTGCCCCACTGAGCATGCGTTCGGGCGTTCGCATCGGGGTCGACGTGGGTCGGGTGCGCATCGGCGTCGCCCGGAGTGACCTCCACGGCGTGCTGGCAACCCCCGTCGAGACCCTCCCTCGCGGTGCCGGTGACGTCGCCGCGATCGTCGCGCTGGCGAAGGAACTCGAGGCAGTCGAGGTGGTCGTCGGACTGCCCCTGTCGCTTTCGGGAGCGAGCACGGCATCCACCGATGACGCGCGCGCGTTCGCGGGACAACTCGCTACTGCGGGCCTCAGCGTACGACTCGTCGACGAGCGCCTGTCCACTGTGTCTGCGCAGCACGCGCTACGCGCGAATGGTCGCACGACGAAGAACTCGCGCAAGGTCGTGGATCAGGTAGCGGCCGTTATAATCCTGCAGCATGCCCTCGACGCCGAACGATCCAGGGGAGACGCCCCGGGAACCGCGGTCGACCCCCACGAAGGACCCGACGATGCCATTGGACGATGACGCCCGCGAATCCGGTCGTACCCGCACCGACGAGCCGGATTGGGATTCGATCTTCGCTTCGCAGCCCGAGCCATCGCCTGGCGCAGCGACCGAGCATCGGATGAGTCCGGCTCGCGACACGCCTCCGCCGCGTCGCAGGGCACGCCGCGCATCGGGCGGTTCATCATCCGGTGGCGGCAAGCGCTGGATCGCCTGGCTGGTTGCACTTCTTGTTGTCCTGGGCATCGGCGGCGGCGCCGTCGCATTCGTGTGGCTCAACTTCGAGGACCAGGTTCGCAAGGTCATGGGATGGGAGATCCCTCCGGCGGACTACGAGGGTGCAGGCACGGGCGAGACAACAATCGTGATCAAGCCCGGCGACACCGGGGGCGATGTCGCCAACGCCCTGCTCGAGGCCGACGTGATCGCGAGCTATGAGGCCTTCTGGGCGCTTCTCCTCAAGGAGGAACCCCAGTTCCACCCAGGCAACTACATGCTCGCGGAGAAGATGAGCTCCCGCGCGGCGCTCGACGCCCTGCTCGATCCCGCGAACCGTGTCGAGAACACCGCCCTCATCCGGGAGGGCCTCAGCGCCGATCAGGCCTTCGACCTCTTGGCGGCCGCGACGGGCATCCCGGTCGAAGAGTTCGAGGCAGTGACTGCTGATCCGACGGCGTTCGGGGTCCCGGCCGAGGCAATCAACATCGAGGGATATCTCTTCCCGGCTCGCTACACGTTCGACCCAGGGGTGGACGCCACGACCGTCATCTCGACCCTTGTGAACCGCACCTTCCAGTCGCTCGATCAGGCTGGAGTGCCAGCCGAAGACAGGCACAGGGTGCTCACGATCGCCTCGCTCATCCAGCGTGAGGCAGGGAGTAACCAGGATGACTTCTACAAGGTCTCTCGCGTCATCCAGAACCGCATCGAGCAGGGGATGAAGCTCCAGTTCGATTCGACCTCGCACTACGGCTACGCCTGGGCGCACGGCGAGCGGCAGGAGGGCGGTGTGTTCAGCACCCGCGAAGAGCTCGACGACGACAACCCCTACAACACCTACTACCACACGGGTCTGCCGCCCGGTCCGATCTCGGCAGCGGGAGACCTCGCGATCGATGCGGCGATGCACCCCGTCGATGGGCCGTGGCTCTACTTCGTGGCGGTGAACCTCGACACGGGCGAGACCGAGTTCAACGAGACATCCGCTGGGCACTCGGCCTCCGTGAAGAAGATGCAGGATTGGTGCAGGTCGACGGGAAGCCCGAACTGTGACTGATGACCGCCGACTGGCGGTACTCGGGAGTCCCATCGCTCACTCCCTGTCGCCCCTGCTCCACACGGCCGCCTACGAGCACCTCGGGCTGAGTTGGCGCTACGACCGCATTGAGATGACCGGTGCGGGACTGCAGGACTTCCTCTCGGGGCTCGGCCCCGAATGGCGTGGCCTGTCGTTGACGATGCCGGTCAAGCACGACGTGATCCCTCTCCTGGATGAGCGGCATCCGCTCGTCGAACTCACGGGCGCCTGCAACACAGCGCTGCTCGAGGAGGGAAGGCTGACGGGGTTCAATACGGATGTCCACGGCGTCGTGATGGCGTTTCGCGAAGCCGGCGTGCAGGGCCTTGAGCACGTGCACGTGCTCGGTGGTGGCGCCACGGCCGCCTCCGCGATCGCGGCAGCGTCAATGCTCGGCGCCACGCGCGTCACTGTCGCGGTGCGCACGCCGAGTCGGGCGCTGCACCTCGCCGAGCTCGCTGCTTCGCTCCACCTGCAACTCGATGTCCATGCGCTGGCGGATGGAGCGCCCGGCTCCCCGGATGCCGTCATCAGCACGCTCCCGAATGGCACGGTCTTCGACAACGACAGCAACGGCTTCAGTGAACAGCTCAGGCGCTCTGCCGTCTTGTTCGACGTCGCCTACGACCCTTGGCCGAGCGCGCTTGCGGCGTCATGGAGTGCCGCTGGCGGCCGTGTGATCTCCGGTTTCGAGATGTTGCTCCACCAGGCCGTGATGCAGGTGCGCATCTTCGCCGGCACGGGCGCTGAGGTGCCGCTCCCCGATGAGGACACGATCGTCGAGATCATGCGCGCTTCTGTCGCGCGCGCCGTCTGAGCCCAGCCGAACGGCGAGGGGGGCCCCGCCACTGTGGGAAGATCGTGTACATGCTTCGTTGGTTGACCGCTGGGGAATCCCATGGGCCCGAACTGCTCGCAATCCTTGAAGGGATGCCGGCGGGGGTGCCCGTCTCGCTCGATGACATCCGGGCCGATCTCGCCCGTCGCAAGCTGGGCTACGGCCGCGGCGCGCGCATGAAGTTCGAGGAAGACGAGTTGACGATCTCCGGCGGCGTTCGCTTCGGCGCCACCATGGGGAGCCCTGTCGCGCTCCGGATCGGCAATACGGAGTGGCCGCGCTGGGTCGACGTGATGAGCGCTTCGCCCGTGGACCCGGCAACCCTGCCGAAGGGACGCGGCGCACCCCTCACACGGCCCCGCCCCGGACACGCCGACCTCGTCGGCATGCAGAAGTACCACTTTCCCGAGGCTCGCAACGTGCTCGAGCGCGCGAGCGCGCGGGAGACCGCCGCGCGTGTCGCGCTCGGAGCGGTCGCTCGCAAGTTCCTTGCCGAGCTTGGCGTCGAGCTCGTCGCCCACACGCTCGCGATCGGTACGGTGCGCGTTCCCGAGGGATCGCCACTTCCCGCGGCGGCGGACGTCAACGTTCTCGATGCAGACCCCCTGCGCTGTTTCGACCCGGCGACCTCGGCTCGCATGGTCGAGGAGGTTGACAGGGCGCATGACGATGGCGACACGCTTGGCGGCGTCGTCGAGGTGCTCGCCTACGGCCTGCCCCCGGGACTCGGATCGTATGTGCACTGGGACCGTCGCCTCGACGCCCAGCTCGCCGGCGCCATCATGGGCATCCAGGCCATCAAGGGTGTTGAGATCGGCGACGGCTTCACCACGAGCACACGGCGCGGCTCCGAGGCCCACGACGAGCTCTTCCAGGCAGCCGCCGGCATCACGCGGGCAAGCGACCGCGCGGGCGGCACGGAGGGCGGCATGTCGACCGGCACTGTCCTGCGCGTGCGCGCGGGAATGAAGCCGATCGCAACCGTGCCGCACGCCCTGCGCACGGTGGACGTCGAGACGGGGGATGCCGCCGGGGCTCACCACCAGCGTTCCGACGTGTGCGCTGTTCCCGCATCCGGTGTCGTTGCGGAGGCCATGGTCGCCCTCGTGCTGGCCAATGCCATGCTCGAGAAGTTCGGTGGGGATTCGGTCGCCGAGACGCGACGCAATCGCGACGCGTACCTCGCCGCAATCCCGCAGAGCCTGCTCACCGCACACGAATCGGACCCGACCCTGTCGTGACCGAGGCACTCCTGCCAGAACCGATCGTCACCTTCGTCGGCGCCCCCGGCTCGGGCAAGACGAAGGTGGGCAAACGCGTGGCCCGCTTACTCGGCGTCCCCTTCATCGATACCGACAAGAGGATCGTCGCGGAGCACGGCCCCATCGCCGACATCTTCGAACAGCACGGCGAGCCGTACTTCCGTCGGCTCGAGCGCGCTGCCGTGGCGGCAGCGCTGGGGGAGCATGCCGTGCTCTCCTTGGGCGGGGGCGCAGTCATCGACCCCGACACAAGGGCTGACCTCGCGCAGCGCCGAGTTGTCAGGCTCACCGTGAGCGCGGAGGCCGTCGCAACTCGGATCACGGGCGGCAAACGTCCGCTCCTCGGCGCAGGCGTCGAAGCGTGGAAGTCTCTCGTGGAGTCACGCCAGCCCTTCTACGAAGCCGTCACGACCCGATCATGGGATACCTCCGCGCGTCCCATCGACCTCATCGCCGAGGAGATCGCCTCGTGGGTCTCGCACGAGTCCGGTATTCCCCTCGCACGCGCATCCGAGCAGAAAGGCTCCCTGTGAGCATCACCACGATCCCGGTCACGGGAACCTCGCCCTACGACGTGCTCGTCGGCCGGGACATCCTCGGCTCCCTGCCGGAGCTCATCGGTGCTGACGCCCGCAAGGTGCTGATCGTCCATCCGCCGACGCTGGGCGCGCGCGCCGCCGCGCTCCGGGAGTCGCTCCTCGACCGCTATGAGGTGCTCCTTGCCGAGATTCCGGATGCTGAGGCGGGCAAGCGCATCGAGGTCGCGGCATTCTGCTGGCAGGTCTTGGGGCAGTCCGACTTCACTCGCTCCGACGTGGTCGTCGGCTTCGGCGGCGGTGCTGTGACAGACCTCGCCGGTTTCGTCGCGGCAACCTGGCTTCGCGGTGTGCGGCTCGTGCAGGTCCCGACGACGCTACTCGGCATGGTCGACGCCGCGATCGGCGGAAAGACCGGCATCAACACGAACGAGGGCAAGAACCTCGTCGGCTCCTTCTACGCGCCCGCTGGCGTGCTCGTCGACCTCGAGGTACTCGACAAGCTGAGCAGAATGGAGATCCTCGCGGGCTTCGGCGAGGTCGTGAAGTACGGCTTTATCGCCGAGCCCGAGATCCTCGACATCATCGAGCGGGACGTGGATGTCGCGACTGACCCGACGACGGAGGAGTTCCGTCGCCTCGTGGAGTTGTCGATCGGCATCAAGGCGCGGGTCGTGAGCGACGACTTCACGGAACAGGGCCAGCGCGAGATCCTCAACTACGGCCACACGCTCGGCCACGCCGTCGAGTATGCCGAGCGCTTCCAGTGGCGCCACGGGGCCGCCGTCGCCGTCGGCATGATGTTCGCTGCTGAGCTCGCTCGCCTGAGCGGCAGGCTCTCGGACGAGGTCGTCGACCGGCACCGTCGCATCCTCGAATCCCTCCAGCTGCCGACCACCTACCCGGCGGGTCGCTGGAACAGCCTCTTCGCGGTCATGAAGCGCGACAAGAAGGCCCGCGGCGACCTCTTGCGGTTCATCATCCTCGACGACGTCGGGCGCCCAACGGTGCTCGCGGGTCCCGACCAGAGCCTGCTCTTCGCCGCGTACCAGGAGATCGGGGTCTAGCCCCGTCATTCGTTGTCGGCCAGCTGGAACCGCTAAACTCTCCCTCCGGCACAACTGCCACGTCTCTTCCGGCCCTGCGCGCCGGTCCATGTCCCGATCGAACGGATTCTCTCCTCATGGCCACAACCGCTGACATCAAGAACGGCGTCGTCATCAAGATTGACGGCCAGCTCTGGACGGTCATCGACTTCCAGCACGTCAAGCCCGGCAAGGGTGGCGCCTTCGTCCGCACGAAGATGAAGAACGTCGTGACCGGCAAGACCGTCGACAAGACCTACAACGCGGGCACGAAGATCGAGGTCGAGAACGTCGACCGCCGCGACTTCACCTACCTCTACGCGGATGGCGACTCCTTCGTCTTCATGGACTCGACGGACTACGACCAGATCACGATCTCCGACGCGATCGTCGGTGACGCGAAGAACTTCATGCTGGAGAACCAGCCGGTCACGATCGCCCTCAACAACGGCAACCCGCTCTACATCGACCTGCCGGCATCCGTCGTGCTCGAGGTCACCTACACCGAGCCCGGCCTCCAGGGTGACCGCTCGACCGGCGGCACGAAGCCCGCGACGGTCGAGACCGGCTACGAGATCCAGGTTCCCCTGTTCCTCGAGGCGGGCACGAAGGTCAAGGTCGACACTCGCACGGGTGACTACCTGGGCCGCGTCAACGACTAGTGAGCGCCCGCACCAAGGCACGCAAGCGTGCCCTCGACCTGCTGTACGGCGCTGACCTGCGCGAGATTTCCCTCAACAACGCGATCGCCGTCGAATCGGAACGTGCCGCGGCCGAACCCGCTCGGCAGGAGTCGTGGCGCTACGCCCTCCAGATCGTGACGGGCATCGCGGAGCACGGCGACGAGATCGACGAACTGATCGAGACTTACGCGCAGGGGTGGACGATCGACCGGATGCCCGTGCTCGACCGCGCACTGGTGCGCATCGGCATCTGGGAGATCATGTTCAACGACGAGGTTCCGGATGCTGTCGCGATCTCCGAGGCAGTCAAGCTGGCAGGCGAGCTCAGCACCGACGACTCGGCCGGCTTCGTGAACGGCCTCCTGGGGCGCATCGCGAGCGTGCACGGGGCCTGAAGCACCGCCCGCGGGGGATACGTGGCGGCATCTCGGGGCTTGCGTTTCGTTTCGTTACGCGCCGACTTTGGCGAGTGTGACGGCGGCCGTAGCCTCAACGGGTGTCCATAGCATCCCCCGCCCTCAGCACGGCAGCCGCACTCGGCGTGAGCCTGTCAGGCGTCTCGCGTGTCTTCGACTCCAAGGTCGTACTGCGGGACGTTGACCTCACGGTCGCGCCCGGCGAGATCATCGCCCTCATCGGGGCGTCGGGCTGTGGCAAGTCGACGCTGCTGCGCCAGATCTCAGGGCTCGACCTGCCGTCCTCCGGCGCGATAGCGATCAACGGCGAGCGTGTCACGGGCATCGATCTCCGCTGCTCTGTCGGCTTCCAGGAGCCGAGGCTGCTGCCGTGGCGCACGCTCGAACAGAACGCCCTGCTCGGGCTGTCCCGAGGCACAGCCAAGTCCGAGGGCCAGGAGCGCGTCCGTGAGCTCCTCCGCCTGGTCGGGCTCGCGGATGCCAGCAGCCTCCGCCCGCGACAGGTCTCCGGCGGCATGGCCCAGCGTGCGTCCCTGGCTCGCGCCCTCGCCCGCCGGCCCGGCGTGCTCGTGCTCGATGAGCCGTTCGGCGCCCTCGACGCGCTGACCCGCCTGCAGATGCAGGATCTGCTCCTCGATGTGCACGCCGCCGAGCCGACCACGATCATCCTCGTGACGCACGATGTCGACGAGGCGCTCTATCTCGCGGACCGCGTCGTGCTGCTCGGCACCGATCCCGCAGCGCCGGGCAGCGGCGCGAGCATCCGAAGCATCACGGCCGTGCCTGGTTCGCGCCCCCGCGACCGCGGCGACGCGACCCTCGCCCACCTGCGCGCCGAGCTCCTTGAGGGCCTCGGCGTGCACACGCACCACAGCAAGCACTGACCCCCTTCCCGCCACATCACCTCTTCTCGAGCTAGGACGACCACCACATGCGACGCAGATCCCTCGCCTCCACCCTTGCCCTCGTTGCCGCGGGCGCCCTGCTCATGACCGGCTGCGCCGCCGGCGAGGGCAGTGCACTCCAAGACGACGCCGCGAGCACGGGGGAGTGGAGCACCGACACGCTCAACATCGACTTCGCGACCTACAACCCACTGAGCCTCGTCATCAAGGAGCAGGGTTGGCTCGAAGACGAACTCGAGGGTGTCACGGTGAACTGGCTGCAGTCCGCCGGCTCCAACAAGGCCAACGAGGCACTCCGAGCGGGGGCCGTCGACGTCGGCTCGACCGCCGGCTCCGCCGCACTGCTCGCCCGCTCCAACGGCTCGCCCATCCAGGTCATCGACATCTACTCGCAGCCTGAGTGGGCGGCGATCGTCGTGGCGGCTGACTCCGACATCGAGAGCGCCGAGGACCTCCGCGGCAAGCGCATCGCCGCGACCAAGGGCACCGACCCGTACTTCTTCCTGCTCCAGACCCTCGAGGAGGCGGGCATCGGTCTCGACGAGGTCACCATCGAGAACCTGCAGCACGCCGACGGCGGCGCTGCCCTCACCTCGGGCGCGGTCGACGCGTGGTCCGGCCTCGACCCGATCATGGCGACGACCGAGATCCAGTCGGGCACGAAGCTGATCTACCGCAACGTGGACTTCAACACCTACGGCTTCCTCAACGCCACCGAGGACTTCGTCAAGAACCACGCGGATGTTGCCCAGGTTGTCGTGAACGCCTATGAGAAGGCCCGCTCGTGGACACAGGAGAACCCCGACGAGGCGGCACAGATCCTCGCGGATGTCGCGGGCATTGACATCGCGGTCGCCGACAAGGTGCTCAACGAGCGCACCATCCTTGAGGGGGTTGGTGAACCCGGCAAGAAGCAGCGGGATGTACTCGAGATCGTCGGGCCGATCTTCGTCGAGTCGCAGGACGTCAAGACGCAGGAACAGATTGACGAGGCGCTCGACTCACTCTTCAACGACAGCTTCTTCGCCAAGGCCGACCCGGCCGCGATCGGAGACTGATGCCGAACCGCTCAATCGCCGAAGCCCCTGCGCCAGAGACTGGCGCGGGGGCTCCCGCGAGCCTTCACCAATATTCATCGACCTACGGCTACTCCGCCGCCGGGTCCGAAGCGAATCCTCCCGCGGAGGCGCCCGCCGCCGGCCGGCGGAGCGCTCGCGGCTGGTTGATCGCTGCGGGCGTGGTCCTGCCCGTCCTGCTCTTCGCCGCTTGGTGGACCATCTCGGCCCTGGCACTCGTGCCCGAGCACCGCCTGCCGTCCCCGGCATCCGTGCTCGAGGCCGCTGTCGAGCTCGGCTCGAACGGCACGCTGCTCACGCATATCGCGATCTCGACACAGCGGGTGCTCATCGGCTTCGCGGCAGGATCGCTCATCGGGCTGGCACTCGGAGCCCTCGTCGGACTCTCGAAGTGGGGGAGGGCCTTCCTGTCCCCGACGGTCGGCGCCTTCAGGGCTGTCCCTTCACTCGCCTGGGTTCCCCTCCTCGTGCTCTACGTCGGCATCAATGAGGACTCCAAGGTCGCGCTCATCGCGATCGGTGCGCTCTTCCCCGTCTACACGACGGTGGCGGGCGCGCTCCGCCACGTCGACGCCCACCTCGTCGAGCTCGGGCGCGCCTACGGGCTCAGTCGTTGGGAGCTCCTCACGCAGGTGCAGCTGCCGGCCGTCGTCCCGAGCATCGTCTCGGGGCTGCGGCTGGCGCTCGCGCAGGCGTGGCTCTTCCTCGTGGCGGCAGAACTCATCGCCTCGTCCATGGGCCTTGGCTTCCTGCTCGTCGACTCTCAGAACAACGGCCGGGTCGATCGCATGTTCCTCACGATCATCCTCCTCGGCATCCTTGGTAAGACGACGGATGCGTTGATCGGTCTTCTCGAGAAGTACCTGCTCAAGCGCTGGTCCTGACCCTGGGGAGCCTCGACCGGACTGTATGCTGGTCGAAACACCACGACATCCTTTAACCACCGTCCTGTGAGGCGGGAAAGGAGGTCAGAATGCCGGAGCGAGTCGTTCTCCAGCAGGCTGATATTGCGCGCGCACTCACGCGCATCTCGCACGAGATCCTCGAATCCAATCGCGGAGCGGACGGCATCGTCCTCCTCGGAATCCCAACGCGTGGAGTACTTCTCGGCCGAAGGATCGCCGAGACGATGTCCCAGATTGCCTCTGTGCCCGTGCCGCACGGCTCCCTCGACGTCACGATGTACCGAGACGACCTCTCGCGGGGCCGCATCCGCACGCCCTCGCCGACCGAGATCCCGCCCGGCGGTATCGATGGCGCCGTCGTCGTGCTCGTCGACGACGTCCTGTACTCAGGTCGCACGATCAGGGCAGCCCTCGACGCCCTCGGTGACCTCGGACGTCCCCGCGCGGTGCGACTCGCCGCACTCGTCGACCGCGGGCACCGTGAGCTTCCTATCCGGCCGGACTTCGTCGGCAAGAACCTTCCCTCCTCGCAGCACGAGCGCATCAACGTGAGGCTCACGGAGGTCGACGGCGATGAGTACGTGAGCATCGTCTCTCCGGAAGGAGACTCCGCGTGAGGCACCTCCTGAGCACCCGGCACCTGAGTCGAGACGATGCGGTCGCGATCCTCGACGTCGCGGAGGACATGTCGGATGTCTCGACCCGCGAGATCAAGAAACTTCCCGCGCTCCGCGGCAAGACGGTCGTCAACCTCTTCTTCGAGGACTCCACCCGCACGCGGATCTCTTTCGAGGCTGCGGCCAAGCGCCTGAGCGCGGATGTCATCAACTTCGCCGCGAAAGGTTCGAGCGTCTCGAAGGGCGAGAGCCTGAAGGACACGGCACAGACGCTCGCCGCAATCGGCGCCGACGCAGTCGTCGTGCGGCATGGGGCATCCGGCGCCCCACAGGTCCTAGCCACGAGCGGCTGGATCGACGCTGGCGTCGTCAATGCGGGCGACGGCACGCACGAACACCCGACGCAGGCCCTGCTCGACGCATTCACGATCCGGCGCCGGTTCTTCGGTGCGGATGCTCGGGGCCGCGACCTCACCGGCCTGTCGGTCGTGATCGTGGGCGACGTCTTGCACTCCCGAGTTGCTCGATCGAATGCCTGGCTCCTCACGACGCTCGGTGCAGAGGTGCGCCTGGTGGCCCCGCCCACGCTCCTGCCCGTCGGGGTGGAAGCCTGGCCCGTGACGATCGACTACTCGCTGGATTCCGCGCTCGCAACGCCGGCCGACGTCGTCATGATGCTCCGCGTGCAGGCCGAGCGCATGAGCGCCGCCTTCTTTCCCACGGCGCGTGAGTACGCCCGGCTGTGGGGCCTCGATGACGAACGGTTGGCCCGTCTCGACGAGGGTACGATTGTCATGCACCCCGGACCGATGAACCGCGGGCTCGAGATCTCCTCTGGAGCAGCGGATTCAGCGCGCTCGACGGTTCTCGAGCAGGTCTCGAACGGGGTTTCGGTGAGGATGGCTGTGCTGTACCTCTTGCTTTCTGGCGAACGGGAGGACCTGGCATGAGAGAGTCGATTGTTGTGAAGGGCGCCCGGCTGCTGGGCGGCGACGCGAGCGACCTGCTCGTGCGCGACGGAGTCATCGCGGAGATGGGCTCTGGCCTCAGCGAGCACGGTGCGCGGGTCATCGACGCGTCCGGTCTCATCGCGTTGCCTGGCCTCGTCGACCTCCACACGCACCTGCGCGAGCCTGGATTTGAGCACAGCGAGACCGTCCTGACGGGATCTCGCGCCGCCGCAGCGGGCGGCTTCACGGCCGTGCACGCGATGGCGAACACCTCGCCCGTCGCCGATACGGCAGGAGTCGTCGAACAGGTCGCCTCTCTGGGTGACGCCGCTGGCTACGTCACGGTTCGTCCCGTCGGCGCGGTCACGGTCGGCCTCAATGGCGAGGCCCTCGCAGAGATCGGTGCCATGGCCCGCAGCCGCGCATCGGTGCGCGTCTTCAGCGACGACGGGAAGTGCGTCTCAGACCCTCTCCTCATGCGCCGGGCCCTTGAGTACGTCAAGGCCTTCGACGGCGTCATCGCGCAGCACGCACAGGAGCCTCGCCTCACGGAGGGCGCCCAGATGAACGAGGGCACCGTGTCGGGCGAACTGGGACTCGCTGGATGGCCCGCCGTGGCCGAGGAAGCGATCATCGCGCGGGACGTGCTGCTCGCCGAACACGTCGGCTCTCGGGTCCACATCTGCCACCTCTCCACGGCCGGCTCCGTCGAGGTCGTGCGCTGGGCCAAGTCCCGCGGCATCGCGGTGACGGCCGAGGTGACTCCTCACCACCTCCTCCTCGACGAGGAGCTCGTGCGCAGCTACGACGCGCGGTACAAGGTCAACCCACCGCTTCGCCGCGCCGAAGACGTCAGTGCACTCCGCGCCGGGCTCGCGGATGGCACGATCGACATCGTCGCGACCGACCATGCCCCGCACCCCGCCGAGGACAAGGACTGCGAGTGGTCGGGCGCCGCTTTCGGGATGGTGGGGCTCGAGACCGCGCTCTCGGTCGTGCAGGCATCCGTCGTCGACTCGGGGCACCTGGACTGGGCGGATGTCGCGCGCGTCTTCTCGCGGGTTCCCGCCGAGATCGGGCGACTCTCGGGCTACGACCGCGGCATCGCAGTGGGAGCGGAAGCGAACTTCACCCTCTACGACGCGACGGCATCGCGGGTCATCGAGCAGGGCGACCTTCGAGGCAAGAGCACGAACTCGCCGTATCTCTCCCTCACACTGCCCGGGCGCGTCGTGACAACGGTTCATTCAGGCCGGGCCACTGTGCTCGACGGTGAGCTCGTTGACCCGAACGTCCTGCATTCCGTTGGAGGCGCCCGTGGATAAGAACAGCCTGATGGCGATCGTCGTCGCCCTCATGATCATCCTGCCGGCGCTGATGGCTCTGGGATGGCACAACCGCCGTCGCCGGCAGTCGTCGATTCCGGCGCCGCGCCGTCTCGATGCCGCCCTCGTCGACGCGAGCTTCGCCGCTGATGTCTTCTACGTGGCCACGACGGTGGCGGGGGAGCCGCTCGAGCGCATCGCGGTGGGCGGGCTCGGCTTCCGCGCCCGCGCTTCCATCGCCGCGAACGGCGAGGGTGTCGCGTTGACGATCCCGGGCCAGGCGCCCGCCTGGATTCCCGCGGAAGAGATCGTCGGCATCGACCGGGCGACCTGGACGATCGACCGTGTGGTCGAGCCAGACGGCCTCGTACTGCTCGCGTGGCGACTCGTCGCCGACTCGGGGGAGTCCACCCCCGTCGATTCCTACCTGCGATTCGACCTACCCACGCTCGCGGCAGACTTCATCGCCGCCGTCACCGAACTCATCAACCAGTCATCACCGTCATCCGCCCAGGGAGGAACCGCCTAGTGGCCATCGAAGAACCCGCCGTGCTCGTACTCGAGGACGGCAGCAGATACCCGGGACGTGCCTATGGCGCCCGCGGCACGACCCTTGGCGAGGCGGTCTTCGCGACCGGCATGACCGGGTACCAGGAGACGATCACCGATCCCTCCTACGCGGGCCAGATCGTCATCATGACAGCGCCCCACATCGGCAACACGGGGGTGAACAGCGAGGACAACGAATCGAAGCGTATCTGGGTCAACGGCTTCGTCGTGCGCGACCCCTCCCGAGTCGTCTCGAACTACCGTGCTGAGGGCGACCTCGCTGAGCGCCTCGAACGCGAGAACGTCGTGGGCATCAGCGGCATCGACACCCGCGCCGTGACTCGTCGCATCCGCGATGCCGGCGCCATGCGGGCGGGCGTGTTCTCGGGAGCGGATGCGGAACTGTCACCCGAGGAGCAGCTTGCGGCGGTGCGAGCGACCGAAGGAATGGTCGGCCAGAACCTCTCGGGCGACGTCTCGACGGCCGAGGCATACGTCATTCCGGCCGAGGGTGATCGGCTCGGCACCGTCGCGGTGCTCGACCTCGGCGTCAAGGATTCCACCCTCAACTACATCTCAGCTCGCGGCTTCGACGTGCACGTCCTCCCGCAGACGACGTCGATCGGCGAGGTGCTCGCTGTCGAACCGGATGCCGTCTTCTACTCCAACGGGCCGGGTGACCCCGGTGCATCCGACAATCACGTCGAGCTCCTGCAGAACGTGCTCCGCGAGGGGCTGCCCTTCTTCGGCATCTGCTTCGGCAACCAGTTGCTGGGGCGCGCCCTCGGCTACGGCACCTACAAGCTCCCCTTCGGTCACCGCGGCATCAACCAGCCCGTCGTTGACAAGGGCACTGGGCGCGTCGAGATCACCTCGCACAACCATGGCTTCGCGGTGGATGCACCGACCGACGGCCCGAGTGATTCGCCCGCCGGTTTCGGGCGGGTCGAGGTGAGCCACGTCAACCTCAACGACAACGTCGTGGAGGGGCTCCGCGCGCTCGATATCCCCGCGTTCTCGGTGCAGTACCACCCCGAGGCGGCGGCCGGCCCGCACGACGCCAACTACCTCTTCGACCGGTTCCGCGACATGGTGCTCGAGCACAAGCAGAAGGAAAGCAAGTAATGCCCAAGCGCGACGACATCAAGTCCGTCCTCGTCATCGGCTCCGGCCCCATCGTCATCGGCCAGGCGGCCGAGTTCGACTACTCGGGCACGCAGGCGTGCCGGGTGCTGCGAGAGGAGGGCGTGCGCGTCATCCTCGTGAACTCCAATCCGGCGACGATCATGACTGACCCCGACTTCGCCGACGCGACCTACGTCGAGCCGATCACGTGGGAGGTTATCGAGACGATCATCCAGAAGGAGAAACCAGACGCGATCCTTCCGACGCTCGGCGGCCAGACCGCGCTCAACGCCGCGATCGACCTGCACGAGCACGGCATCCTCGAGAAGTACGACGTCGAACTGATCGGCGCCAACTTCGAGGCGATCCAGAAGGGTGAGGACCGCCAGATCTTCAAGGAGCTCGTACTGGAGTGCGGGGCGGATGTCGCGCGCTCGCACATCGCGCGCACGCTCGACGAGGCGATCGAGTTCGCGGAGGACCTTGGCTATCCGCTCGTCATTCGCCCCTCCTTCACGATGGGCGGCCTCGGTTCAGGATTCGCCTACACGCGTGAGGACCTCGTGCGCATGGTGACCGACGGCCTCCACCAGAGCCCGACGACCGAGGTGCTGCTCGAGGAGTCGATCCTCGGGTGGAAGGAATACGAGCTCGAGCTCATGCGCGACACGTCCGACAACACGGTCGTCGTCTGCTCGATCGAGAACGTCGACCCCGTCGGCGTGCACACGGGCGACTCGATCACGGTCGCGCCCGCGCTGACGCTGACGGATGTCGAGTTCCAGAACCTGCGCAACATCGGCATCGATATCATCCGCGCGGTGGGCGTCGACACGGGCGGCTGCAACATCCAGTTCGCGATCGACCCCAAGACGGGGCGGGTCATCGTGATCGAGATGAACCCGCGCGTCTCCCGCTCCAGTGCCCTCGCCTCGAAGGCCACCGGCTTCCCGATCGCGAAGATCGCCGCGAAGCTCGCGATCGGGTACCGCCTCGACGAGATCCCCAACGACATCACCCGCGTGACCCCGGCGAGTTTCGAGCCGACCCTCGACTACATCGTCGTCAAGGTTCCCCGCTTCGGCTTCGAGAAGTTCCCCGCGGCCGACACGACCCTCACGACGACCATGAAGTCGGTCGGCGAGGCGATGGCAATCGGTCGCAACTACTCGACCGCCCTCCAGAAGGCGCTCCGTTCGCTCGAAAAGCGGGGCTCATCCTTCCACTGGACCGGTGAGAGCCGCTCCAAGGAGGAACTCCTAAAGGTCGCATCCGTGCCCACCGACGGCCGCATCGTGACCGTCCAGCAGGCACTGCGTGCGGGCGCGACCGTCGACGAGGTCTTCACGGCGACGGGGATCGACCCCTGGTTCGTCGACCAGATCGTGCTCATCAACGAGGTTGCGGCGGATGTCGCGGCTGCCACTGCGCTCGACGCCCACGTGCTCCGGCACGCCAAGGAGCACGGTTTCAGCGACCAGCAGATCGCCGAGCTGCGGGGCCTCACCGAGCAGCAGGTGCGGGATGCCCGCCACGACGCCGGTGTCCGCCCCGTCTTCAAGACGGTTGACACCTGTGCCGGTGAGTTTCCCGCGCTCACGCCGTACCACTACTCGAGCTACGAGCAGGAGACCGAGGTGACGCCGAGCGACCGCCGCAAGGTCGTCATCCTGGGTTCCGGCCCCAACCGCATCGGCCAGGGGATCGAGTTCGACTACTCCTGCGTGCACGCGTCATTCGCGCTCTCAGATGCCGGTTTCGAGACGATCATGATCAACTGCAACCCCGAGACCGTCTCGACGGATTACGACACGTCCGACCGCCTGTACTTCGAGCCGCTGACGCTCGAGGACGTGCTGGAGATCATCGACGCGGAGCGCGCGAGCGGCGAACTCGTCGGTGTCATCGTGCAGCTCGGCGGGCAGACCGCGCTCGGCCTCGCCAAGGGACTCAAGGAGGCGGGCGTGCCGATCCTCGGCACCTCGCCTGAGGCGATTGACCTCGCCGAGGAGCGTGGCCTCTTCCAGGGCATCCTCGACGAAGCTGGTCTCGTGGCGCCCCGCAACGGCACGGCGGTGGACCCGGCCGGCGCGGTGAAGGTCGCCGAGGCGATCGGGTACCCCGTGCTGGTGCGACCGTCCTTCGTCCTGGGTGGCCGCGGCATGGAGATTGTGTATGACACGCCGTCCCTCGAGGACTACTTCCGCCGCATGGAGGGCCAGGTCGTCATCGCGGAGGGTTACCCGCTCCTCGTCGACCGCTTCCTCGACGACGCCGTGGAGATCGATATCGACGCGCTCTACGACGGCGAGCAACTCTACGTGGGCGGCGTCATGGAGCACATCGAGGAGGCGGGCATCCACTCGGGCGACTCGAGCTGCACGCTGCCTCCCGTGACCCTGGGTCGCGACCAGATCGAGCGTGTGCGCCAGGCGACGCACGCCATCGCGGCCGGACTCGGCGTGCGCGGCCTGCTCAACGTGCAGTTCGCGATCGGCGCTGGCGTGCTCTACGTGCTCGAGGCGAACCCTCGCGCTTCGCGCACGGTGCCCTTCGTGGCGAAGGCGACGGGAACTCAGATCGCCAAGGCAGCCGCCCGCATCATGGTCGGCACGAGCATCGCCGAGTTGATCAAGGAGGGCATGCTCCCCGCGCTCGACGGCTCAGTCATCCCCATGGACTCGCCGGTCGCGGTCAAGGAGGCGGTGCTCCCGTTCAAGCGCTTCCGCACGGCGGACGGACGCATCGTCGACTCGATCCTCGGGCCGGAGATGCGTTCGACGGGTGAGGTCATGGGCTTCGACTCCAACTTCCCCCGGGCCTTCGCGAAGAGCCAGGTGGCGGCATCCGTGCGCCTTCCACACAGCGGCACGGTCTTCGTCTCGGTCGCCGACCGCGACAAGCGGGCCATCGTGCTGCCCGTCGTGCGCCTCCAGCAGCTCGGGTTCACAATCCTCGCGACCCTCGGCACCGCAGAGATCCTCAGCCGCAATGGAATCCACGCGGAGGTCGTGCGCAAGTACGACCAGGGCGAGGCATCCGTCGAGGGCGAACCTTCGATCGTGGAGTTGATCGACCAGCGCAAGGTCGACATCGTGATCAACACGCCGAGCGGACGGAGCGCGCGAGCTGACGGCTACGAGATCCGCGCGGCTGCTGTGGCGGCAGACCTGCCGCTGTACACGACGATCGCGCAGGTCGGCGCTGCCGTCGCATCGATCGAGTCGACGCGTGACGGCTTCACCGTCACGTCCCTGCAGGATTACGCAGCGGCGCGAAGCGAACGGCTGGCACTTGTCGAATAGCTTCGGGGAACGCCTTCGCACCGCCGTCGACGAGACGGGCCGACTGTGCGTGGGGATCGACCCACACGCGTACCTTCTGGGGGACTGGGGCCTCACTGACACGGCCGAGGGCGTACGCGAGCTGTCGCTTCGCGTCATCGACGCGATCGGCGACGCCGCAGCGGTCATCAAGCCGCAGGTCGCCTTCTTCGAACGCCACGGGGCTGCCGGATACGCGGTGCTCGAGGAGGTGCTCGCTTCAGCGCGTGCGGCCGGCCTGCTCGTGATCGCGGATGCCAAGCGCGGCGACGTCGGCACGAGCGTCGAGGCCTACGGCCAGGCCTGGCTCACACCGGGCTCACCTCTCGAGGCAGATGCCCTCACCGTGAGCGCCTTCCAGGGAGTCGCTTCATTGGCATCCGTTCTCGACCTGGCGGCGAGGGAGGGCAAGGGACTTTTCGTGCTGGCAGCGACCTCCAACCCCGAGTCCCGGGTCATCCAGCAATCGCTGACCGCGCAGGGCCGATCTGTCGCGGCAACGATCACCGACGAGGTCGCTCGCTGGAACGCTGTGTCGACCCCGGATGCCGGGTGGGGCTCTGTCGGGCTCGTGCTGGGCGCGACCGTCTCCCTTCGGGACTACGGCATCGACCCGAGTGAGCTGGCCGGCACGCCCGTCCTCGCTCCCGGATTCGGGCACCAGGGGGCAAAGATCGCTGAGCTCTCCGCGATCTTCGGTGCCGTGGCACCCTCGGTGCTCGTGAACGCCTCACGCAGCATCCTCAGCGCGGGACCCGACGGAGTCGCCCGAGCGATCCGCGAGCACGCGGAAGAGATCGCGGCGGCTCTCTAGGATGGCGTCATGGTGAGCTCCAAGCCCCCCGAGGTCGATCGGAGAGCTGCGGCGGTCGCGGCGGTCGCTGCTCGCCGCGCCCGCGCCGCGGTGAAGCGTGCGGTGGCCACGGGCGCCCGCACGCCCCTCGATGTCGCTCTCGCCGCGTGGGAAGCCGAGCAGCGTTCCCCGGAAGCAACGCTCAGGGTGCGCGAACTGCTCGGAAGCATCCCCGGCTTCGGTCCCGTACGGGTTGCCGCCGTCATGCAAGAGCTCGGTATCGCGGATTCCAAGAAGGTGGGCGGCCTCGGGCGCCGACAGAGGCTCCGCTTTGAAGAGTGGCTCCGTAGCCGCGAGGCGTCCCACGAAAGCGAGGGGCGCCTGGTCGTCCTGGCGGGCCCGACGGCTGTCGGCAAGGGCACCGTCTCCACGTACATCCGGGAGAACTTCCCGGATGTCCACCTCTCGGTCTCTGCGACGACGCGCGCGCCTCGGCCGGGCGAGATCGAAGGCGTCAACTACTTCTTCGTGAGCGACGAGCAGTTCGATGAACTCGAGGCGTCGGGCAAGATGCTCGAGACGGCGACCGTGCACAACGCCTACCGCTATGGCACCCCGCGGGGGCCAATCGAAGAAGCCCTAGCATCCGGCCGCAGCGTGCTCCTCGAGATTGACATCCAGGGCGCACGCTCGGTGAAGGCCGCCATGCCGGAGGCCGTGCTCGTGTTCTTGCTCCCGCCAACCTGGGAGGAGCTCGTGCGTCGTCTTATCGGCCGGGGCACGGAGGACGCCGAGGAGCAGGCGCGGCGACTCGAGACCGCCAAGGTCGAACTCGCCGCCCAGGACGAGTTCGATCACCGCGTCGTCAACCACCAGGTCAGCGAGGCGGCCCAAGAGGTCGTAGACTTGATGTCTACCTCTCGCAGACGCACGACGGCCCACTGAGGGCATTCAAGGAGTTCCGACCATGGTCAACCGTTCACAGGGCATCATCGATCCGCCCATCGACGAGCTGCTCTCGAAGGTCGATTCCAAGTACGCGCTCGTGATCTTCGCGTCCAAGCGCGCTCGCCAGATCAACGACTACTACGCTGACCTCCACGAGGGCAGCCTCTTCGACAACGTGGGCCCACTCGTTGACTCGACGATCGACGACAAGCCCCTCACGGTCGCCCTCCACGAGATCAACGAGGACAAGCTCGTAGCGAAGCCGCTCGCCGAGTAGCCTCGCTCATATGGGAGTCGACGCAGCAACGACCGCGCACACGGAACGACTCAATGTCCTCTTCGGCGTGACTGGCGGCATTGCCGCCTACAAGGCCGTCGCGGCGATCCGGCGGCTCGTCTTGGAAGGCCACGACGTGCATGTGGTTGCGACCGAAGCCGCCCTGCGCTTCGTCGGCAAGCCGACGTTCGAGGCGATCAGTCGCAACCAGGTGCACAGCGAGCTCTACGAGGGCGTCGCGGAAGTTCGCCATGTGGCCCTCGGCCAACGGGCGGATGTCATCGTCATCGCGCCGGCGACCGCCAACACGATCGCCAAGCTGGCATCGGGAGCCGCGGAAGACCTGCTCGGCAACTCGGTGCTGGCAAGCACGGCCCCGCTCGTCGTCGCTCCCGCCATGCACACCGAGATGTGGCAGCATCCGGCCACCGTCGCGAATGTCGCGACCCTTCGTGACCGGGGAGCAGTCATCGTCGGACCGGACTCCGGGCAGTTGACGGGCTCGGATTCCGGCCCCGGCCGCCTCGTCGACCCCGACGTGCTCGTTGACGCTGTCCTCGGGGCGGCGGCTCCGCGAGACCTCACGGGCCGCTCGATCGTCGTATCCGCCGGCGGCACTCGCGAGCCCATCGACCCCGTGCGCTTTGTGGGTAACCGCTCGACGGGCCGACAGGGCATCGCGATTGCGACCGCCGCTGCACGTCGCGGGGCGGACGTCACCCTCGTGCTCGCCAACGGTGAGGTCGAGGCCCCGCGAGGAATGTCCGTCGTGCGGGTGTCGTCAACAGCCGACCTCAGGAAGGCGATGGCGGAAGCGTCATCGCGGCACGACATCGTCATCATGGCTGCGGCGATCGCCGACTACCGGCCCAGTTCGGTGTCGGAATCCAAGATCAAGAAGGAGTCGCAGGGCGACACGCTCTCGATCGAACTCGTGCGCAACCCCGACATCCTCGCCGAGCTGTCGTCGGGGCGGCGTGAAGGCCAGACGATCATCGGCTTCGCCGCCGAGACGGAGCGCGACGATGAGGAGATGCTCCGACTCGGTCGCGAGAAGATCAAGCGCAAGGGCTGCGACTTTCTCGTGCTCAACCGCGTCGGCTGGGCGGAGGGCTTCGGCGTCGAAAGCAACAGGATCACGGTGCTCGACCCCTCGGGTGCCATCGTCGGGGAGGCATCCGGGTCCAAGGCGTCGGTGGCCGACCGTATCCTTGACCTGCTCATCTGACCTCACGACCGAAGGTTCCGCTCCATGACCAGTTCCCTGCGCCTCTTCACGTCCGAGTCGGTCACTGAGGGTCACCCGGACAAGATCTGCGACCAGATTTCCGACTCGATCCTCGATGCCCTCCTCGAGCAGGACCCCCGCAGCCGCGTCGCGGTCGAGACGCTCGTCACGACCGGCCTCGTGCATGTCGCGGGTGAGGTCACGACCGACGGTTATGTCGAGATTCCGGGGATCGTGCGAGACGTCATCACGCGCATCGGCTACAACTCCTCCGAAGTTGGTTTCGACGGCAGCAACTGCGGTGTCACCGTCTCCATCGGAGCGCAGTCGCCCGATATCGCGCAGGGGGTGGACGTGGCGCTCGAGGAGCGCCTGGGCGACACAGGCGACGCCTTCAATAGCCAGGGAGCCGGCGACCAGGGGATCATGTTCGGCTTCGCCACGACCGAGACGCCGCAGCTCATGCCCGTGCCGATCTGGCTGGCGCACCGCCTGTCCGAGCGTCTCACGGAAATGCGCAAGGACGGCCATGTCGACTACCTGCGCCCGGACGGCAAGACGCAGGTCACGGTCGGCTACGAGGGTCATGTGCCGAAGACGATTGACACCGTCGTGCTCTCGACACAGCACGCTCCCGGCGTCGGCGCGGCCGCCCTCGAGGCGGAGATGCGCGAGTTCGTGATCGAACCCGTGCTGGCGCAGGCCGGACTCGACCACTCGGGTGTCAAGCTCCTCGTGAACCCGACCGGCAAGTTCGAGATTGGCGGTCCCAAGGGAGACGCGGGGCTCACCGGCCGCAAGGTCATCGTCGACACCTACGGCGGAGCAGCACGGCATGGTGGTGGCGCCTTCAGCGGCAAGGACCCCTCCAAGGTCGACCGTTCGGCCGCGTATGCCATGCGCTGGGTCGCGAAGAACGCGGTGGCGGCGGGTCTCGCCGACCGTCTTGAACTGCAGGTCGCCTACGCGATCGGCCGCGCAGCTCCCGTCGGACTCTATGTCGAGACCTTTGGCACGGGGAAGGTGGCAGACAGCGTCATCATCGACGCGATTCGGCAGGTCTTCGACCTCCGCCCGGCCGCGATTATCCGCGACCTCGAACTGCTGCGACCCATCTACGCACAGACGGCGGCCTACGGCCACTTCGGTCGGGAGCTTCCTGACTTCACCTGGGAGCGGCTGGACCGCGTCGACGATCTCCGCTCCGCCGCGAGGCTCTAGTGCCGGCGGGCTCGACGCGCGTCGCGCGAGTCATGATCGAATCCCCCCTGCCGCAGCTCGACCGACTGTTCGACTATGAGATTCCGGCCGACATGGCGGGAGACTGTGCCGTCGGCGTACGAGTGCGGGTGCCGCTTCGTTCCGTCGGGCGCATCGCGGACGGCTACGTGGTCGAGGTCAGCGATGGCGCGGACTATGACGGCAAGCTGAGCCCGCTCGAGGAGGTCGTCTCGACCGTGCCCGTCCTCGCCCCCGAGGTGTGGTCCTTGGCGCGACGCGTCGCCGACCGCGCGGCCGGCACGGCAAGCGATGTCGTGAGACTTGCCGTGCCTCGGCGCCAGGTTCGCGTCGAGAAGTCCTGGCTGCAGGCCGCGGGCCAGGCGAAGGATCAATCGGCCACGACGCCTGTCTCGCCCGTCGAGGTCCCCGAGTATGGCGAGGGGCGCATTCGCGAGCTCATTTCCGGCAGACAACGTGTGGCCCTTTCCGCGATTCCACGAGTCCTGGCCCTTCCAGCCGCGGAGGGCGACGCCGAGCCGCAGTGGGTTGCGCATTGGGCGGTCACGCTGGCAGCGGCGGCGAGCCACGCGCTTGCCGAGGGCACGAGCGCAATCCTCGCAGTGCCGGACTATCGCGACCAGAACCAGCTCCTGGCCGCGCTTCACGGAGTGTTGCCCGCCGACTGCATCGTGCGCTGCGACGCGCGCCAGTCGAATCCGGATCGTTACCGTTCCCACCTCACGGCACTGGATGACCGGCCGAAGGTCGTCGTGGGCAATCGCTCCGCCGTCTACGCGCCCGCCGCACGCCTGGGGCTCATTGCACTCTGGGATGACGGCGACCCGCTTCATTCCGAACCCCTTGCCCCGTACGTGCACGCCAGGGATGCAGCGCTCGTGCGGCAGGAACAGCAGTCATGCGCCCTCATATTCGCCTCGCACATGCGCAGTGCAGAGACTGAGCGGCTCGTCGAGCTCGGGTGGCTGACGGCGGTGGAGCCGCAGCGTGCCGTGCTCCCGCGCGTCATAGCGACAGCTGCGCAGGAATCGGGCGAAGGCTTTGCCGCCGTCGCCCGCATCCCCTCGCTCGCCTGGCGGGAGGCGAGGGAGGCCTTGAAGGCCGGCCCCGTGCTCGTCCAGGTGGCACGGCCCGGATATGCACCGAAACTGGCCTGTGCCTCGTGTGGCGTCGCGTGCCGCTGCGCCACCTGCGGTGGCCCCCTGGCGATGCGAACGGCCGGCTCCGCACCGTCGTGTCGACTCTGCGGAGCCATCGCGACCGCCTGGCGCTGCTCGGAGTGTGGTCACGACCGCATGCGCACGGTGGGGCAGGGCTCCCAGCGCACGGCCGACGACCTCGGCAGGGCGTTCCCCGGGGTGCGCGTCGTCGTGTCCGACGGCGATCGTCCCCTCGAGTCCGTGCCCGCCAAGCCCGCCCTTGTGATCGCGACCCGAGGAGCAGAGCCGCTGGCCGCGGGCGGCTACCGAGCCGTCTTGCTGCTGGACGGAGAACGGATGCTGGCGCGGGAGAGCCTCACGGTCGCTGAGGATTGCCTTCGCTGGTGGACCAGCGCCGTTTCCCTCGCGGCACCGGGGGCGCCGACCGTGCTCGTGGGCGTCGGCGGGGACCTCGCCAAGGCGCTCGCGACCTGGCGCACGAATGACTTCGTCGCTCGTGAGTTGGCCGAGCGACGGACGCTTCGCTTCCCGCCGGCGGTTCGGGTCGCGACGATCACGGGGTCGCGTGAGCCGGTCGATGATGCCGTCGCCGCGGTGTCGGCCCTGCCGGGCGTCGACGTCCTGGGCCCGACCCTGACGGACGATGGCCTTCGCGCCGTCGTGCGCTTCGACTATGGCGCAGGGGCTGAGGTCGCGTCGGCACTGCGCTCCGAGGTAATCCGGGCCGCGGCGAATCGTCGCCGTCGCCTCTCGCCCGGATCGAACGAGCGAGCGCCACTGCCTAAACTCAGAGTGCGGTTCGACGATCCCGAGCCGTTCCTCTGACGGGCGATCAATCCGTCATCCAGTGAGAAGTGGTTTCCACGCTATGCGTCTCGTCTTCGCCGGCTCTCCCGATGCCGCCGTCCCCAGCCTTCGCGCCCTCGCGGCGTCGTCCCACGACGTCGTGGGCGTGATCACTCGCGAGGATTCGCCCCAGGGGCGCAAGCGGGTCATGACGCCAACGCCCGTCGCCCTCGCGGCGCAGGAGTACGGCGTGCCCGCCATCAAGGCCAATCGGCTCGATGAGCGCGTCGACGAACTTGTCACGGCGCTGGAACCAGACCTCGGCGTCATCGTGGCATACGGCGGGCTCGTGCGGGAACCACTCCTGTCGCGTCCTCCCTTCGGCTGGATCAACCTCCACTTCTCGCTCCTGCCGCGCTGGCGAGGCGCCGCCCCTGTCCAGCGAGCACTCATGGCCGGCGACGAGGTGACGGGCGCGACGGTGTTCCAGCTCGTCAAGGAGCTAGACGCCGGGGATGTCTTCGGCCACCTCACCCAGGCGATCGCGCCCGCCGACACGGCCGGCGACCTCCTCGGGTCGTTGGCAGCGTCGGGCTCTGAACTCGTGACGCGTGTCGTCGACTCGATCGCGCGCGGCGAGGCGCGGCCCGAACCACAGGAGGGCGACGTCACACTCGCGCCGAAGCTCACCCAGGCCGACGGACTCATCGGTTTCGATCGCCACCCGGCACTCGTCTCCGGCCACATTCGCGGCGTGACGCCGGAACCCGGTGCCTATGCAGAGATCGAGGGACAGCGACTCAAGCTCCTGGCAATCGCCCCCGGCCTCCACGAGCATCCTCTCGAGGCCGGCGAGGTGGTCGAGGCGGACGGTCGCATTCTGGTCGGCACGGCCGGTGCAGCAATCGAGCTGTTGCTCGTGCAGCCCGCAGGCAAGAAGGCCATGGCTGCGGGGGACTGGCTGCGCGGACGGCAGGGTCGGCCCACCCGTTTCGACGCGATTGGAGGCACGGAATGAAGCGCTCAGCATCCGGTGCACCACGGCAGGGCAGCGTACAACCGGCACGCCGAGTTGCCTACGAGGTCATCGCAGCGGTGCGAGAGACGGATGCCTACGCGAACCTCCTCCTCCCCGTGAAACTCGAGCGGGCGGGATTGCATGGGGGTGACGCAGCGCTCGCGACCGAGTTGACCTATGGCACCCTCCGCCAGCGCGGTTACTACGACGCCGTCATCGAACACGCCGCGGGCCGTTCCGTCGACAAGATCGATCCGGCGATCCTCGATGTACTGCGTCTCGGCACACACCAGCTGCTCTCGATGCGAGTGGCTTCGCATGCCGCTGTCGACGAGGCGGTCTCGCAGGCCCGCCAGGTCGGTTCACGCTCCGCGACCGGATTCGTCAACGGCGTGCTCCGGACGATCTCGCGCAGCACTCCGGGGGAGTGGCGCGATCGGGTCCTCGCAGCACCTCGCTCGGAGGACGAACGCCTCGCAGTCGAGCATTCGCACCCGGTATGGGTTGTCCGTGCCCTGCGCCGGGCACTCGCCGCGGAGGGCCGGGAGCACGAGCTGGAGGCCTTGCTTGAGGCCGACAACTCCGCCCCGGCCGTGAGCCTCGCCGCCCTGCCTGGACTCTCGAAGCCGGAAGAGCTGAGCGGCGAGCCCGGACACCATTCACCCTTCGCCGTGACGAGTTCCGGCGGCGATCCGGCACGCATCCCCGCCATCGCCGACGGCCGGGCTCGTGTGCAGGACGAGGGTTCGCAGCTCGCCGCGCTCGCGCTGAGCCGTGTCGCTGAGCCGAGGCCCGGGGAGCGCTGGCTCGACATGTGTGCCGGCCCCGGCGGCAAGGCCGCCTTGCTCGCGGCCGAGGCGGTCGCATCCGGTGCCACCCTTGTCGCGAACGAGGTCGTGCCGGCGCGGGCCGAACTGGTTCGGCGCGCGCTCGCCCCGATCTCGCCGTCGATCCAGGTCACCGTGAACGATGGACGACTTGCGGGCACTGAGACGCCCGGCCACTACGACCGCGTGCTCATCGACGCCCCCTGCACGGGGCTTGGTGCACTGCGGCGACGTCCTGAGGCTCGCTGGCGCAAGCAGCCAAAGGATGTTCCCGCGCTGGCCTCCCTGCAGGCGGAGTTGCTCGAATCCGGTCTCAAGGCCACGCGCCCCGGTGGCGTCGTCGCCTACGTGACCTGCTCGCCCCACCTGGCAGAGACGCGTGCCGTGCTCGCCTCGGTGTTGAAACGGCATCCGGATGTCGAACGACTCGACGCGAGCGCTGTCCTGGCCGATGTCGTGACGTCCCCCCTGGACCTCGGCGACTCAGATGGCACGGTGCAGCTCTGGCCGCACCGGCACGGCACGGACGCCATGTTCATCTCGCTCCTTCGCGTGCCTCGATAGGCTCGCCCCATGCCAGTGCGCGTCAACCCCAGCATCCTGTCGGCTGACTTCGTCAACATGCAGAGCGAGCTCGATCGCATCGCGACGGCCGACCTCGTGCACGTCGATGTCATGGACAACCACTTCGTGCCAAACCTGACCTTCGGTCCCCAGATGGTCGAGCGCATCCAGGCGGTGTCTCCCGTGCCGCTCGATGTGCACCTTATGATCGACGATCCCGATCGATGGGCACCCGGCTACGCCGAACTGGGCGCCTACTCCGTCACCTTCCATGCCGAGGCCGCAGCCGACGCGGTGTCGCTCGCGCGGCGGCTCAGGCAGATCGGTGCGCGAGCGGGCGTCGCGCTGAAGCCCGGCACCCCCGTCGAGCCTTACCTGGAACTGCTCACCGAGTTCGACCAGGTGCTCGTCATGACGGTGGAGCCCGGTTTCGGGGGGCAGAAGTTCATGCACGAGGTCATGCCGAAACTGACGTCACTGCGTGAGGCCGTCTCCCGGAGCGGCCTCGACGTGTGGCTCCAGGTCGACGGGGGAGTCACAGAGGAGACCATCGGGATCGCCTCCGAGGCGGGGGCCGACACCTTCGTCGCCGGCTCGAGTGTCTACAACGCGGGAGACCCGGCGGCGCAGATTGAGGCGCTGCGAGCCGCTGCGCTTGCGTCACATCACCACCATTGACCGATCGGATGCCCGTGCATGCGCTCTCGTCTGCTTGGATGGTCACATGACTGACACGAACCGCACGAAGCCCGAGATCGACTTCTACGAGGGCGAGGCCCCGACCGAGCTCGTCGTCACCGATATCGAGGTCGGCACGGGGGCTGAGGCAAAGCCCGGAGCGACCGTCGACGTGCACTACCTCGGCGTCGACCTGGAGAGCGGCGAGGAGTTCGACTCTTCGTGGAGCCGCGGCCAGTCCATCAACTTCCCACTCGGCAGCCTGATCGCCGGATGGCAGCAGGGCATCCCCGGCATGAAGGTCGGCGGCCGTCGCCAGCTGATCTGCCCGCCCAACCTCGCCTACGGACCGGCCGGTGGCGGGCACCAGCTCTCGGGTCGCACCCTGATCTTCGTGATCGACCTGCTCGGCGTTAGCTGAGCGCATGGGCGTCCGGCCCTTCCGGGGCTAGTACCCTTGACACCGTGAAGACGTTCGATGACCTGTTCGCTGAGCTCGAGGCCAAGGCCACTGAGCGTCCCGAGGGCTCCCGCACGGTCGCCGAACTCGATGCGGGTGTGCACGCGATCGGCAAGAAGATCGTCGAGGAGGCCGCCGAAGTCTGGATGGCCGCCGAGTACCAGTCCGACACGGAGACGGCAGAGGAGATCTCGCAGCTGCTGTACCACCTGCAGGTGCTCATGCTCGCGAAGGGCCTGTCGACGGCAGACGTCTACCGACATCTCTGAGCCACCGCCTCCAGTTACGTTCGACACCGGCATCCGGCCCACAGAGAGAGAATGATGCTTCGCATTGCAGTGCCCAACAAGGGCTCCCTTGCCGAAACCGCAGCCGAGATGCTGCACGAGGCCGGTTACGCGGGCCGCCGCGACCCCAGGGCCCTGACGGTCGCCGACCCCCAGAACGACGTCGAGTTCTTCTTCCTTCGCCCGCGTGACATCGCGACCTATGTCGGGTCGGGCGCCCTCGATGTGGGCATCACGGGTCGTGACCTGCTCCTCGACTCCGGTTCAAACGCGAAGGAGATCACGAATCTCTCCTTCGGCGACTCGACGTTCCGCTTCGCGGGCCCTGCTGGGCGTTTCTCGGAGTTGGAACACCTCCAGGGTGTGCGGGTTGCAACGAGTTACCCGGGTCTCGTGGGCGACTTCCTCACCGAGAGGGGAGTGACCGCCGAACTGGTCAAGCTCGATGGCGCCGTCGAGTCGGCCGTCAAGCTCGGGGTCGCGGATGCCGTCGCCGACGTCGTCTCGACCGGTTCAACGCTTCGAGCCCAGGGCCTCGAGATCTTCGGGCCGGTCATCCTCGAGTCGAGCGCCGTGCTCATCAGCGCCGACGCGAGCATCCCCGGGATCTCCACGCTGCAGCGCCGCTTGCAGGGCGTACTGGTCGCACGCCAGTTCGTCATGATGGACTACGACCTTCCCATCGGGCTTCTCGAGAAGGCGTCGGCCATCACGCCGGGCCTTGAGTCGCCGACCGTGTCTCCCCTGAGGGATGAGACGTGGGTCGCTGTCCGCGTCATGGTGCGCCGGGTCGGCATGAACCGCATCATGGACGAGCTCTACGACCTCGGCGCTCGCGCAATCCTCGTGAGCCCCATCCACGCTGCGAGGCTCTGACATGACCGTCTCCGTGAGAGTCATCCCGTGCCTCGATGTCGCGGCGGGGCGTGTCGTCAAGGGGGTCAACTTCCTCAACCTTCGCGACGCGGGAGATCCGGTTGAGCTCGCGCGCCGCTACTTCGAGCAGGGCGCAGACGAGATCACCTTCCTCGACGTGACCGCAACGGTCGATGACCGGGCGACCATGTACGACGTGGTGCAGGCGACGGCCGAGCAGGTCTTTATTCCGCTCACGGTGGGCGGCGGTGTCCGAAGCGCGGATGACGTGGCCCGGCTGCAGGGGCACGGAGCAGACAAGGTCGGGGTCAACAGCGCCGCGATCGCTCGACCCGAGCTGCTCTCGGAGATCGCAGACCGCTTCGGCTCACAGGCGCTCGTACTCTCGCTCGACCTCAAGCGCTCCGAACGCACCCCATCCGGCTTCGTCGTGACGACGCACGGTGGCAGGACAGAGACCGAGCGCGACGGCCTGGAGTGGGCCCGCGAGGCGATCGAGCGCGGTGCAGGCGAGCTCCTCGTGAACTCGATCGACGCCGACGGCACGAAGTCAGGCTTCGATCTTGAGCTCATCGCCGCCATGCGTGAGGTCAGCTCGGTGCCCGTCATCGCGAGCGGGGGAGCCGGCGCAGTCGAGCACTTCCCACCCGCGATCGCGGCAGGGGCCGATGCCGTGCTTGCGGCATCCGTATTCCACCTCGGCCAGCTGACGGTGGCCGACGTCAAGGGAGGCCTGCGCGACGCTGGCTTCACCGTGCGCTAGGAGGCGACGCTCATGACCGGAGCCGATGTCAACGCCGTGATCGAGCGGGCGGCGTTCAACAGCGATGGGCTGTTGCCCGCCATCATCCAGCAGCACGACACACTCGAGGTGCTCATGCTCGGTTGGATGGACGCCGAGGCGCTCCGCCGAACACTCACGGAAGGTCGGGTCACCTTCTGGTCTCGCTCTCGCCAGGAGTACTGGCGCAAGGGCGACACTTCGGGCAACATGCAGTTCGTCCGTGGTGCCGCCCTCGATTGCGACGCAGACACGATCCTCGTGAGCGTCGACCAGGTGGGGCCCGCCTGCCACACGGGGGCGCGCCGCTGCTTCGATGTCGACCCGCTCGAGCCGGCCTTGGGAAGTCCAGACAATGAATGATTCGACTACACGGGCACAGTTCGATGCCCTGCTCCCGACGCACCGCGTCATCCCCGTGATCAGGGAGGTGTTCGCCGACGGGGAGACCCCGGTCGGCATCTACCGCAAACTTGCCGACGGCCGGCCTGGCTCCTTTCTGCTCGAGTCGGCGGAGCAGGGCGGCATCTGGTCCCGCTTCTCCTTCATCGGGGTGTCATCGTTCGGGGTGCTCACGGAGCACGATGACCGTGCCCAGTGGCTCGACTACGGTCTCGACGAGTCGAGGGCGTTCGGCGAAGCGATTCCCGACGGTCCTCTCGCCGCACTCGACCACCTGCAGCGCCGTTGGGCGACGCCGAAGGTCGAGGGGCATCCCCCTCTCACCGGCGGACTCGTCGGGTTCATCGGCTGGGAGGCAGTGCGCCAGATCGAGCGGCTCCCGGACGCACCCCCAGCCGACTATGACTTCCCCGGGCAGGCGATGAGCTTCGTCTCGGAGCTCGCCGTGAAGGACCACCGCACCGGGTCGGTGCTGCTGGTCGTTGCCGCGCTCAACGACGGCGTGTCGACGCCCGAGGAACTCTGGGCGGATGCCTCGGCTCGCCTCGATGGCCTGCAGGAACGTCTCTCGCGGCCCGCCGAGGCATGGTTGGCCGAGGTCGACATGTCGCTCGCACCAACGCCGAAGCCCCGCATCTCCGAGTCGGACTACACCGGCATGGTCGAGGCATCCAAGCGCTTCATCCGCGACGGCGACGTGTTCCAGGTCGTGATCTCCCAGCGTTTCGACCATGAGATCACGGCCCAGCCGATCGACGTCTACCGGGTGCTTCGTACGCTCAATCCGAGCCCGTACATGTACCTCCTCTCGCTCGAGTCGGCAAGTGGCGAACCATACTGGGTCGTCGGCTCCTCCCCTGAGGCACTCGTCAAGGTGCAGGACGGCCGCGTCTTCAGCCATCCGATCGCCGGCTCGCGTCCGCGCGGGGCCACTCCAGAGGAGGACGTCGCCTTCGCAGACGACCTACTGCGCGACCCCAAGGAGCGGGCGGAACACCTCATGCTCGTCGACCTCGCTCGCAACGACCTGCAGAAGGTGTGCGAACCGGGTTCGGTTGAGGTGACCGAGTTCATGCAGGTCGAGCGATACAGCCACATCATGCACCTCGTCTCGAGTGTCGAGGGCGACCTGCGGAATGAGGCATCCCCGCTCAATGTCTTCACTGCGACCTTCCCCGCGGGCACGCTCTCGGGAGCGCCGAAGCCGAGGGCGCTCGAAATCATCGACGAACTCGAGGTCTCACGCCGCGGTCTCTACGGGGGAGTGGTGGGCTACTTCGGCCTCGCGGGTGACATCGACCTTGCCATCGCCATCCGCACCACGACGATTGCAGGAGGTGTCGCCCGAGTGCAGGCCGGAGCCGGTCTCGTCGCTGACTCCGACCCTGCGCTCGAGCACCAAGAGGCGAAGAACAAGGCAGCAGCACCCCTCCGCGCCGTCGCAATCGCGAATGCCATGCGACGGATCGACGGATGACCCGCCTCCTCCGCTCGAAGCCGATCGCGCTGGCAGTGAGCGCCCTGCTGGGCGGCACAGTGTTGCTGGCGTGGTCACAAACGTGGATCACGAGCACCCTCGCACCGGGGATCTCACTCGAAGAGCGCATCCCGGTCGGGGGAGACACTGCAGCGCCCGCCCTGGCGCCCCTTGCCCTGGCCATGATGGCGCTCGTCGCGGCCCTCGCGATCGCGTCGCGCATGGTCCGGGTCGTGCTCTCGGTTATCTTCATGCTGCTCGGCGCCGCCGTCGTGGCGGTCGCCTCCGGTACGCTCATCGACCCCCTCCGTGCGGCGACGGCATCCGTGGTCTCCTCGACCGGGCTCGAGGGCGATGCGGCAGTCGCATCCGCGGTCGTCGCGCTCGAGATCACTCCGTGGCCCATGGTCGCCCTTATCACCGGCGCGCTGGTGTTCGTATGGGGCGTCGTGCTGGCGCTGAACTCGCGCGGCTGGGGCTCAGCTTCGGCGCGCTATGACACCGCGGCCGGCGCCCTTGACACGACAGCCGCCGCTCCGTCGAAGGTATCCGACTGGGACTCGCTCAGCGGCGGGGATGACCCGACGAGCCCGTCGGGGTCACGATAGACTTGCCAGATCGCACCGAGAAGGAGTTTCAGTGAGCGACCACAACACCGATCCCGGCCACGGCCACTCTCCGGCAGCCTGGACCGCCGTCACGATCATGCTCGTGGCCTTTGCCGCGGGCACGCTGGCGTTCTGGTTCGACATGCCTGCCCTGGTCTGGGCATCCGCCGGGCTCCTCGTCGTCGGCCTGATCGTGGGCTGGATCATGGCGAAGGTCGGTTACGGCGCCGGCGGGCACCGCTACACGCCGAAGGATCACTGACGCGCAGTGCTAGATGACCTGTTAGCCGGGGCGCTTGCGGACGCCGAAGCGCGTCGTGCTGAGCGTCCCTTGCACGAGGTCGAGGCCCTCGCGCTCGCACGTCCTCCGGCGATCGATGCGATCGAGGCGCTTTCCCCCGCAGACCGGGTGAAGATTATCGCGGAGGTTAAGCGAGCGAGCCCCTCGCGCGGCACTTTGGCAGAGATCCCAGACCCCGCCGCTCTCGCGGTCTCCTACGAGACGGGAGGGGCGAGCGCGATCAGCGTGCTGACTGAGCAGCGCAGGTTCGGCGGCTCCCTCGACGACCTCGAGGCCGTGCGCAGCGCCGTGTCGCTGCCCGTGCTCCGCAAGGACTTCATCGGCGACCCGTACCAGGTCTTCGAGGCTCGCGCAGCGGGAGCCGACATCGTGCTCCTCATCGTCGCCGCGCTTGACCAGGACCGCCTGGCCTCGCTGTATTCGCTGATTCGCCAGCTGGGAATGACGGCGCTCGTCGAGACCCACAGCGCCGAGGAATTGAGCCGCGCGCTCGACCTCGGAGCGGGTCTGGTCGGCGTCAACGCTCGCAACCTGTCGACTTTCGAGCTTGATCAGAACCTTTTCGGTGAACTCGCGGTACAGATCCCGGCCGGCGTCATCAGGGTCGCCGAGTCCGCGGTGAAGTCTGCAGCGGATGTCGCCCACTACCGCGCTGCAGGGGCTGACGTCGTGCTGGTCGGCGAGGCACTCGTCACCCAGGGCGACCCTGTGCGCACCCTCCAGGACTTCCTCGCCGTCTGACGGCCTCCACGAACGGAACCCCAAGCACATGTCGCTGCGTGACAACACCGGCCCCTTCTTCGGTGAATACGGCGGACGCTTCATGCCGGAATCCCTCATCGCCGCCATCGACGAGATCGCCGAGGCCTATGAGTCGTGCCGCACGGACGAGTCATTCCAGGCAGAGCTGCGTGAGCTGCACCGTTCCTACACGGGGAGGCCGTCGATCATCACGGAGGTGCCTCGTTTCGCAGAGCACGCCGGAGGCGCGCGGGTCATCCTCAAGCGGGAGGACTTGAACCACACGGGCTCACACAAGATCAACAACGTGCTGGGCCAGGCGCTCCTCACGAAGCGACTCGGCAAGACTCGTGTCATCGCGGAGACGGGCGCCGGACAGCACGGCGTGGCCACCGCGACGGCGGCTGCACTGTTCGGGCTCGAGTGCACCGTCTACATGGGCGAAGTCGACACGCAGCGCCAGGCGCTCAACGTGGCGCGCATGCGGCTGCTGGGTGCCGAGGTCGTGTCTGTGACGACCGGATCACGCACGCTCAAGGATGCGATCAACGAGGCCTACCGCGAGTGGGTCACCTCGGTCGAGACCACCAACTACGTGTTCGGCACGGCCGCTGGCCCGCATCCGTTCCCCCTGATGGTGCGCGACTTCCAGAAGATCATCGGTGAGGAAGCACGCGAGCAGGTGCAGGAGCTGACCGGTCGCCTGCCCGACGCCGTCGCTGCTTGTGTGGGTGGTGGCTCGAACGCCATCGGAATCTTCCACGCCTTCCTCGACGACCCCGATGTGCGTCTCTTCGGCTTTGAGGCGGCGGGCGATGGCGTTGACACGCCTCGCCACGCGGCCTCGATCAGTAAGGGCCGGCCGGGAGTCCTCCATGGGGCGCGCAGCTACCTCCTGCAGGACGAAGACGGCCAGACGATCGAGTCCCACTCGATCTCGGCGGGACTCGACTATCCGGGTGTCGGGCCGGAGCATGCCTGGCTCGCGGACATCAAGCGCGCCGAGTATCGGCCAACGACAGACACGGAGGCGATGGATGCCCTGCGACTCCTCAGCCGCACGGAGGGCATCATCCCCGCCATCGAGTCCGCGCACGCCCTCGCCGGCGCGCTGAAGCTGGGCAAGGAGCTGGGCCCCGAGTCCACGATCCTCGTGAACCTCAGCGGCCGCGGCGATAAGGATGTGGCGACTGCCGGGGAGTGGTTCGGACTGTTCGATGAGGGGGCGCGACAGGCATGAATGGATCGCTGAACACGGCGTCTGTAGAGTCCGTCATCCAGCGTCGCCGGGACGAAGGCAGCGGCGCGCTCATCGGCTACCTGCCAGTCGGCTTCCCCGACCTCGCAACCAGTGTCGACGCGGCCGTGGCACTCGCGGAGAACGGCGTCGATGTCCTCGAGCTCGGCGTGCCGTACTCCGACCCCGTGATGGATGGCCTCGTGATCCAGCGGGCCACGCAAGAGGCGCTGAAACAGGGCTTTCGCGTGCGCGACGTCTTCACGGCGGTCGAGCAGATCCGCGCCCGCGTCGATGTGCCGGTGCTGGTCATGACCTACTGGAACCCCGTTCTCCAGTACGGGGTCGACCGTTTCGCCGACGAGCTCGTCTCCGCAGGAGGCGCTGGCCTCATCACTCCTGACATCACCCCCGATGCCGCCGACGAGTGGATCGCTACGAGCGACAGGACAAGCCTCGACCGGGTCTTCCTCGCCGCGCCAACCTCGAGCGATGAACGACTCAAGCGCACGGTGGAGGCAACGCGCGGCTTCGTCTACGCGGTATCCACGATGGGCATCACGGGGCTTCGCACCGACCTGGATGCCGCGGCACGCACGCTCATCGCACGCCTCCGTGATGCGGGCGCCCGCACGGCGTGCGTCGGCATCGGCATCTCGAATCCTGACCAGGTGCACCAGGTCCTCGAGTACGCGGACGGCGCGATCGTAGGAACCGCGCTAGTGAAGGCTCTCGCAGACGGGGGAGTGGCGAAGCTCGCCGAGACGGCGGCGGCACTCTCCGCCGGTACTACGCTTAACTAGTTTTCCCCGCGGGCTGCTCGCTGTTGCAGACCGCTCCCGACGAAAGGTTGTCGCGTGTTCGTGCCTTCCAGCATCCCCAGCCCGAGCGAAGAGTGGCGCGCGTTCAACATCGGCGCGTGGCTCCGCGAACTCGGGCTTGAGTGGTTCACGCTCGACATCACAGTCACGGCCTATGCGCTGTGCATCCTGACCGGCATCCTCGTGGCCGCGTGGCTGACGAACCGTCGCCTGACCGCCCGTGGCGCTGAACCCTGGATCGTCATCGACGTGAGCCTCTTCGCCGTCCTCCTCGGAATCGTCGGCGCTCGCATCTTCCACGTCGTGACCCATCCAGACGACTACTTCGGCGCGGGCGCAGACCCCTTGGCCGTGTTCCGTGTCTGGGAGGGCGGGATCGCGATCTTCGGCGCGCTCCTCGGCGGCGCGGTCGGCGCATACATCGGCTGCCGCATGACAGGACTGCGGTTCTGGACCTATGCGGATGCCCTCGCCCCGGGTCTGCTCATCGCCCAGGCCCTCGGCCGCTTCGGCAATTGGTTCAACCACGAGCTGTTCGGTACCCCGACCGACCTGCCGTGGGGCCTCGAGATCGAGCCCGACAATCCCGCCTTCCCCGTCGGACTCCCTGATGACACCCTCTTCCACCCCACCTTCCTCTACGAGGTGATCTGGAACCTGCTCGGTGCGTTTGTCATCATTGCCGTCTCGCGTCGCTTGACGCTCCAGTGGGGGAGAACCTTCGGCCTGTACCTCATCTGGTACGGGGCCGGTCGCGTCGTCTGGGAGTCGATCCGGGTCGACCCGAGCGAGGTGTTCTTCGGCCTCCGCACGAATGTGTGGGCCGCCATCTTCGCGATCGTCGTCGGCATCATCATCATGATGGTGCAGGCGCGCCGGCATCCAGGACTCGAGCCGAGCCCGTACGTGCCCGGTCGATCGTGGGAGCCGGAGGGTGTTGTACACTCTGACGACACTTACTCCGACAACGACGATGACTACAGGGCAGTGGTCAGTCCAAACGCCTCGTCGGACGAGGTGTCGTCAAGCGAGACTGCCACAAGCGAGTCGAGCACCACCCCCTCTTCCGGTCGGTAATCAGCGAGCCGGAAAGAGTTTCTCCAGCGGGCCAGCGACGTCCCACTTGTTCCAACCCTGAGGACGGTCCCCATGACTCTTCCGAACCCCTTTTCCCGGTTCTCCGCGCTGCCAGAGGCAGCTGGGCTCTACAGCCCCGACCAGGAGCGCGACGCGTGCGGCCTCGCGATGGTTGCCACGCTTCGCGGAACGCCAGGCCACGACATCGTTGAGACGGCACTCGAGGCGCTGCGCAACCTCGAGCACCGCGGCGCCATCGGCTCCGACGCCGGCACCGGTGATGGCGCGGGCATCATGGTGCAGGTTCCTGACGCCTTCCTCCGCGAGGTCGTCGACTTCAACCTGCCTCGCGCAGGCCACTACGCCGTCGGCACGGCGTTCCTTCCCCTCGACGCTGACGCTCGCGCCACCGAGAAGGGTGCGATCGAAGACCTCGCGCGCGAAGAGGGACTGACGGTACTCGGATGGCGAGAGGTTCCGGTCGTGCCCGGCGTGCTCGGCAACCTTGCCCGCCAGGCTATGCCGGCCTTCGAGCAGCTGTTCATCTCCAGCAACCAGGGCGGCGACGGCCAGCTGCTCTCCGGCCTCGAACTCGATCGGCGCGCTTTCCGCTTGCGGAAGCGCGCCGAACGCGTCTTGGGCTCCTATTTCCCCTCGCTGAGCTCGCGCACCCTCGTCTACAAGGGCATGGTCACGACGCTCCAGTTGCAGCCGTTCTACCCCGATCTGGCTGACGAGCGTTTCGCGTCGAAGCTTGCGCTCGTGCATTCGCGCTACTCGACCAACACCTTCCCGTCGTGGCCTCTCGCGCAGCCGTTCCGAATGATCGCGCACAACGGCGAGATCAACACGGTGCAGGGCAACCGCAACTGGATGCGCGCGCGCCAGTCGCAGCTCGAGTCCGAACTGCTGGGCGACCTCGCGCCGCTCATGCCGATCGTGAGCCCGGGCGCAAGCGACTCCGCCTCCTTCGATGAGGTCGTCGAATTGCTGCAGCTCTCAGGTCGCTCGCTCCCACACGCCATGATGATGATGGTGCCCGAGGCATGGGAGAACCAAGCGGACATCGACCCCGCCAGGCGCGCGTTCTACGAATACCACTCGATGCTCATGGAGCCGTGGGACGGTCCAGCCGCACTCGTCTTCACCGACGGGAGCCTCGTCGGCGCGACGCTCGACCGTAACGGCCTTCGCCCCGGTCGCTTCCTCATCACGGACGACGGCCTGGTCGTGCTCGCAAGCGAGATCGGCGTGCTTGATGTCGAACCGAGTCGGGTGGTGCGCAAGGGCCGCCTGCGTCCCGGACGCATGTTCCTCGTCGACACCGAAGCGGGTCGGCTCATCGAGGACGACGAGATCAAGGGACAGCTCGCTGCGGCGCAACCATGGCAGGAGTGGCTCGACAGCGGCCGCATCAACCTTCGGGATCTCCCTGAGCGTGAGCACATCGTGCACACGCCGGCTTCCGTCACTCGCCGCCAGCGCACCTTCGGCTACACCGAGGAAGAGGTACGCATCCTGATCGGCCCCATGGCCGCATCCGGCGCGGAGCCCATCGGCGCGATGGGGTCAGACACCCCGATCGCGGTGCTTTCCGAGCGTCCACGCCTCCTGTTTGACTACTTCACGCAGCAGTTCGCGCAGGTCACGAATCCGCCGCTTGACTCGATCCGCGAGGAGGTCGTGACGTCGATGCGCTGCGGGCTCGGGCCCGAGCGCAACCTGCTCGCCGCGACGCCCGAGCACGCCTACCAGATCACGCTCGACTTCCCCGTCATCGACAACGACGAACTCGCGAAGATCACTCGCATCGACTCGTCCCCGGGCAGCCGCACGACGACCACGGTCAAGGGCCTGTACCACTTCGACGAGGGCAAGGATGCGCTGCGCAACCGCCTCAGGGCGATCTGCGACGAGGTCGATGATGCAATCGAACGAGGCGCGAAGTTCATCGTGCTCTCGGACCGAGACTCGAACAAGGACATGACGCCCATCCCGTCGCTCCTGCTCCTCTCGGCAGTGCACCACCACCTCATCAGGCGGGAGAACCGCCTCAAGGTCGGGCTCATCGTCGAAGCCGGCGACGTGCGCGAGGTGCACCACGTGGCCCTCCTCGTCGGCTACGGGGCCTCCGCCGTCAACCCGTACCTCGCAATGGAGACCGCTGAGGAGCTGGTGCGAAACGGCACGATCACGGGCGTGAGCCCGGATGAGGCCGTGCACAACCTGATCAAGGCGCTCGGCAAGGGCGTGCTCAAGATCATGTCGAAGATGGGCATCTCCGTCGTGGGTTCCTACATCGGTGCGCAGGCATTCGAGGCAGTGGGCCTCTCGCAGGAGCTCGTCGACGAGTACTTCACCGGCACCACGACGAAACTCGGCGGCGTCGGCCTGGAGGCCATCGCGGCCGAGAACCTCGCGCGCCACTTCTCCGCATACCCGGAGGAGGGCACTTCGCGAGCACACGAGCGACTCTCGACCGGTGGCGAATACCAGTGGCGCCGCGAGGGACCGCCGCACCTGTTCAACCCCGACACGGTCTTCCGGCTGCAGCACTCGACTCGCACGCGTCGCTACGACATCTTCAGGGATTACACGAGGCTCGTTGACGACCAGGCGAAGAACCTCATGACCCTTCGAGGGCTCTTCGAACTCCGCAGCGACACGCGCACGCCCGTGCCGATCGACGAGGTCGAACCGGTCTCCGAGATCGTCAAGCGCTTCAACACGGGCGCGATGAGCTACGGGTCAATCAGCAAGGAGGCTCACGAGACTCTCGCGATCGCGATGAACCGACTCGGTGCCCGCAGCAACACCGGCGAGGGCGGCGAGGATGTCGACCGCCTCCTCGACCCGGAGCGTCGCAGTGCGATCAAGCAGGTCGCATCCGGTCGTTTCGGCGTCACGAGCATGTACCTGACGCACGCCACCGATATCCAGATCAAGATGGCGCAGGGGGCCAAGCCCGGCGAGGGCGGACAGCTTCCCGCGGGCAAGGTCTACCCGTGGATCGCGCGCACCAGGCACGGCACGGCGGGAGTCGGCCTCATCTCCCCGCCGCCGCACCACGACATCTACTCGATCGAAGACCTCAAGCAGCTCATCTTCGATGTGAAGCGTGCGAACCCCGAGGCCCGCGTGCACGTCAAGCTGGTGAGCCAGAACGGCATCGGCGCTGTCGCTGCCGGTGTGTCCAAGGCCCTGGCGGATGTCGTCCTGGTCTCCGGCCACGACGGCGGCACGGGGGCGAGCCCGCTCAATTCGCTCAAGCACGCCGGCACCCCGTGGGAACTCGGGCTCGCCGAGACCCAGCAGACACTCATGCTCAATGGCATGCGCGACCGCGTCGTCGTGCAGGTCGACGGCCAGCTGAAGACGGGTCGCGACGTCATCGTCGCAGCGCTGCTCGGCGCGGAGGAGTTCGGTTTTGCGACCGCGCCGCTCGTGGTCTCCGGCTGCATCATGATGCGCGTCTGTCACCTCGATACTTGTCCCGTCGGGGTCGCCACTCAGAACCCTGAGCTGCGCGAGCGCTTCACTGGCAAGGCCGAGTACGTCGTGAACTTCTTCGAGTTCATCGCGCAGGAGATCCGCGAGTACCTGGCGGAGCTGGGCTTCCGCTCCCTCGACGAGGCGATCGGCCACCGCGAGCTGCTCGATGTCGACCGTGCCGTGAAGCACTGGAAGGCAGAGGGGCTCGACCTCTCGCCGATCCTCGTAGGCCCCGACTTCGCTCCCGATGAGCCGAAGCGCAACCTGACCGTCCAGGATCACGAGCTCGAGAGTCACTTCGATGTCGGGCTCATCCAGCAGGCAGCAGCAGCCCTGGAGAACGGCACCCCCGTCACGATCGAGCTGGCGGTGCGCAACACCGAACGTGCCGTCGGCACCATGCTCGGCAACCGAGTCACGCTCGCCCACGGTGAGCACGGCCTGCCTGATGGCACGATCGACGTGCGACTTCGCGGCTCTGCCGGGCAGTCCCTCGGCGCCTTCCTCCCCTCTGGCATCACCATCCGCCTCGAGGGCGACAGCAACGACTACGTCGGCAAGGGTCTCTCGGGGGGAAGCATCGTCCTTCGCCCCGACCGCGACGCCGTCTTCCCGGCCGAGCTCAACGTCATCGCGGGCAACGTGATCGGCTACGGCGCGACGCGGGGAAGCATGTTCATCCGCGGCCGTGTGGGAGAGCGCTTCCTCGTGCGCAACTCCGGCGCGACGGGCGTGGTCGAAGGGGTGGGGGACCACGCGCTCGAATACATGACGGGCGGCTTGGCGCTCATCCTGGGCTCGACGGGCCGCAACCTCGGTGCCGGCATGTCGGGTGGCACCGCGTACGTCTACGAACTCACGCGGGAGCGCGTGAACCGCGAGTCGCTCTCCACGGGCGAACTCCTCCTCGAGCCGCTCGGCAGCGGGGATGTCGCAATCGTGACTGACCTCCTTGAGCGCCACGTTGCTGAGACCGGCTCGACGCTCGCCAAGCGGATGCTCGAGGGCGGCGAGGCGACCATGGAACGCTTCGTCAAGGTCGTACCGCGCGACTACGCCGCCGTGATCGAAGCACGCGAGGCGGCCATCAATGAAGGACTCGACCCCGACGGCGACGTCGTGTGGTCTCGCATCATGGAGGTGACGGGTGGCTGATCCGAAGGGATTCCTGAAGACCCGAGAACGTGAACTGCCCGCCCGCCGGCCTGTCGCCCTGCGCCTCATGGATTGGAAAGAGGTGTACGAGCAGGGTGATGCGGCAACGCTGCGTCGTCAGGCTGGTCGTTGCATGGACTGCGGCATCCCCTTCTGTCATCAGGGCTGCCCGCTGGGCAACCTGATCCCCGAGTGGAACGACCTCATGCGGCGCGGTGAGGGTCGCGAGGCGATCGAGCGTCTCCACGCGACGAACAACTTCCCCGAGTTCACGGGCCGCCTCTGTCCTGCACCGTGCGAGAGCTCCTGCGTTCTGGGCATCAACCAGCCGCCCGTGACGATCAAGCAGGTCGAGGTGTCGATCATCGACCAGGCGTGGGGCAACGACTGGGTGCAGCCGCACCCGCCGGAGCGGCTGACCGGCAAGACTGTTGCTGTGGTCGGCTCCGGCCCCGCTGGCCTCGCCGCTGCACAGCAGCTCACCCGTGCCGGGCACACGGTCGCGGTGTTCGAACGCGACGACCGCATCGGCGGCCTGCTGCGCTACGGCATCCCTGACTTCAAGATGGAGAAGCGGGTACTCGAACTCCGGCTGAAGCAGATGCAGGCGGAGGGAACCCGGTTCCGCGCTGGCGTGAACATCGGCGTCGACATCTCCTGGTCTGACCTTCGTGCTCGCTACGACGCTGTCGTGGTCGCGACGGGCGCGACGGTGCCGCGCGACCTTCCCATCCCGGGTCGCGACCTCGCGGGCGTGCACTTTGCGATGGAGTATCTCGTTGAGCAGAACCGTGCGGTGGCTGGCGACCAGGTCGTCGACCAGATCACGGCCGAGGGCAAGCATGTCGTGGTCCTCGGCGGCGGCGACACGGGTGCTGACTGCATCGGAACGGCGCACCGGCAGAAGGCGCTCTCGGTGACGAACCTCGCGATCGGCATGCAGCCGCCAGTCGAACGGCCCGACCACCAGCCGTGGCCGACGACTCCGACCCTGTTCGAGGTCCAGTCGGCGCACGAGGAGGGCGGCGAGCGGGTCTACCTTGCGTCGACCGTCGAGTTCCTCTCGAACGACGTGGGAGAGGTCCGGGCGATCCGCGTGGCTGAGACCGAGTACATCGACGGGCGTCGCGTACCAAAGTCGGGCACGGAGCGCGAGATCCCCGCTGATCTCGTGCTGCTCGCGCTCGGGTTCACGGGACCGGAGCAGCAGGACCTCGAGGCACAGCTCGCCGTCCCGTTCGACGGCACCCTGCCGACGCGCGGCGCCAACTACGAGACCCAGCACCCCGGTGTCTTCGTCGCGGGCGACGCGGGTCGCGGCCAGTCCCTCATCGTGTGGGCAATCGCCGAGGGCCGGGCTGCCGCGGCCGAGGTGGATCGCTTCCTCGAGGGCGACACGCTGCTCCCCGCCCCTGTCCGCCCGAGTGACCGGCCGCTGGCCTTGTGATGCTTACGTCGGCGGGGGTTTTGGCAATAGGCTTGGGTACCGTCCCAGACCTGTGTGCCCGACGGAGAGAACTGAATGAGACGCGCCAAGATCGTTGCTACCCTCGGGCCTGCGACCTCAAGCTATGAGAACATCCGGGCCCTGATCGAGGCGGGTGTGAACGTCGCTCGCATGAACCTCAGCCACGGCAGCTACACCGTGCACGAAGAGGTCTACAGCAACGTGAGGCGGGCCGCTGCTGCGACGAATCGGCCCATCGCCGTGCTCGTCGACCTCCAGGGTCCCAAGATCCGTCTCGGCAAGTTCGCCGACGGCCCGCACTTCCTCGAGGTCGGTGACCGTTTCACGATCACCACAGAGGACATCGAGGGCACCGTAGACATCTGCGGCACGACCTACAAGGGGCTGCCTGCCGACGTGAAGCCGGGCGACGTCCTGCTGATCGACGACGGCCGCGTGAAGCTGAAGGCGATCTCCTCCGACGAGACGAAGGTCGTCGCAGAGACCGTCGTTGCCGGCACGGTGTCGAATAATAAGGGCATCAACCTCCCGGGCGTCGCGGTCAATGTGCCGGCCCTGTCCGAGAAAGACGAGGATGACCTGCGCTGGGGTCTCAAGCTGGGCGCTGACTATATCGCGCTGAGCTTCGTCCGCAACGCCGACGACGTCACCCGCGTGCACGAGATCATGGCGGAGGAGGGCATCCGCGTGCCCGTCATCGCGAAGATCGAGAAGCCGCAGGCGGTCGACAACCTTGAGGCCATCATTGACGCCTTCGACGGCATCATGGTCGCCCGCGGTGACCTCGGCGTCGAGCTCCCACTCGAGGCCGTCCCGATCGTGCAGAAGCGTGCGGTCGAGCTGTGCCGCCGCATGGCGAAGCCCGTCATCGTCGCGACCCAGATGCTCGAGTCGATGATCTCCAACCCCATTCCCACACGCGCCGAGACCTCCGATGTGGCCAATGCCGTCCTCGACGGCGCCGACGCGGTCATGCTGAGCGGCGAGACGAGCGTGGGGGAGTACCCCGTCGTCACCGTCCAGACGATGGCCCGCATCATCGCGTCGACCGAGGACCACGGCCTCGAGCGAGTTCCTCCGCTCGGCACGAAGCCGCGCACGCAGGGTGGCGCGATCACGCTCGCCGCGGCAGAGGTTGCCGAGTTCGTCCAGGCCAAGTACCTCTGCGTCTTCACAGAGTCGGGCGACTCCGTGCGACGCATGACACGCTTGCGCAACCCCATCCCGATCCTGGGTTTCACTCCTGAGGAGTCCATTGAGCGACGGATGTCGCTGAGCTGGGGTGTAGAGAGCTTCAAGGTCGCGCGCGTGACCCACACCGACGCGATGTACCGTCAGGTCGACGAGGTGCTTCTGAGCAAGGGGCTCGCGGAGATCGGCGATCGCGTTATCGTCATCTCGGGTTCGCCTCCCGGAATTCCCGGCTCGACGAACGACCTTCGCGTGCACCGCGTCGGTGACGCGCGCAACGCCGTCGCACCAGCTTGGGCGACCCAGCTCCCCGGCAACGCGGTTCCGGAGTCCTGACCAGACTTCAGGCCGTGTGAGGCCCGAATGGCGCGATCGCGAGCACCCTTCGCCCCTTCGGGTCTGAGCGCGGTGCCATGTCGACGACGGCGAGCCTGTCGATGAGGTACGAATCCCCGGCATACGCCCGCGCGTGGTCCTTCATGGTGATGTGAGGCGAGAACGGATGCTTCGGCGCGCCGGCTCCCGCCTCGACGAGCGCGTCCGTGAGCCTCTGTCGGAGTCGGAACAGGCGCTCCTCCTCGACGATGAGGTTGACCGGCACATCGTGGTTTCTCCCGAAGAGGGCCTCATCGCCCACCGTGACGGTGAACGGCTCCTCACCCTGCGCCACGGAGTGCGCGAGCCGCACGATCTCGGCCAATGAAACGCGCGCTGTGAACGGCGGCACGACGGTGATGTGGAGCGGCCACCGGTCGACACGAAAGCTGTCATCGACGCCGAGCGGCTCGACCGGGAGGACGAGGACGACGCGCTGCATGTGGTCAGAGTAGCGAAGGCAATCGCACCCCCATTGGAGCGCTGGGTACTGTGCCGGTGGTGGGGGTCGAACCCACACGTCCTCTCGGACAAAGCATTTTGAGTGCTCCGCGTCTGCCATTCCGCCACACCGGCGCACGTTGACCGGGATCAGAATACCGTAGGCTTTACCTCGTGGCAGACCAGGAAACAACGCAGGCCCCCCGTCGCGTCGTCGTGGCGGAGGACGAATCACTCATCCGTCTCGACATTGTTGAGACCCTTCGCGACAACGGCTTCGATGTCGTCGGCGAGGCTGGCGACGGCGAAGCTGCCGTGGCCCTCGCGACCGAGCTTCGTCCTGATCTCGTCGTCATGGATGTGAAGATGCCGCTCCTTGACGGCATCTCGGCCGCCGAGAAGCTCAGCAAGAACCACATCGCCCCCGTCGTGCTTCTTACGGCATTCAGCCAGAAAGAACTGGTCGAGCGTGCCACCGAGGCCGGCGCACTCGCCTACGTCGTGAAGCCCTTCACGCCCAACGACCTCCTGCCTGCGATCGAGATCGCCCTGGCCAGGCACGCCCAGATCATCGCGCTCGAGACCGAGGTCTCCGACCTGGTCGAGCGCTTCGAGACCCGCAAGCTCGTTGACCGCGCCAAGGGCCTGCTGAACGAGAAGATGGGGCTCACCGAGCCGGAGGCGTTCCGCTGGATCCAGAAGGCCTCGATGGACCGTCGCCTGACGATGCATGACGTCGCGAAGACGATCATCGACCAGTTCGCGCCCAAGAAGTAGACGCCTCGACGACCGGGTTTCCCCGGCGTCGGAAGGAACGTGCTTAGCGCACGTCCCGAAGCATGTTGGTCATCCGCATGGTCGAGAGGCGATTGCCTGCTTCGTCCGTCACGACGATCTCGTGCGTTGCCAGAGTGCGACCAAGCGTCAGGGCCCTGCACGTTCCCGTGACCCAGCCTTCGGTCGCTGAGCGACTGTGCGTTGCATTGATCTCGATACCGACGGCGTAGCGGCCGGGTCCCGCATGGATGGCGGACGAGATGGACCCGAGCGACTCGCCGAGCACGACGTGGGCGCCCCCGTGGAGGAGTCCTGTGACTTGCCGATTGCCTTCGACGGGCATCCGCGCCACCGAGTACTCGGCCGACAGTTCGAGGAACTCCATGCCCATGCGACGTGGAAGCTCACCGCCTCCCGTCTGCTCGAGGATCTCCACCAGGCGTGGGTCGAGGTCAGCAGGAAGTATCGTCATAGGAGCGCCTTTCACCGCCGCGCGGCGGCGTGTCAGCGGCCCCCGTTAGGCTGGCATCGTGTCGGATACCGCAAAGCCTACCCTCCTCGTCATCGACGGCCATTCCCTCGCCTTCCGGGCGTTCTATGCCCTCCCGATCGACAGCTTCGTCAACAGGGAGGGGCAGCACACGAATGCGATCCACGGCTTCCTGTCGATGTTGCTGAGCCTTCTCAACCAGGAGAAGCCGACGCACCTGGCGGTCGCGTTCGACATCTCTCGCTATTCCTTCCGCACGCGCGAGTATGCCGAGTACAAGGGCACGCGCGGCGAGACACCGCCAGAGTTCATCGGCCAGGTGCCCCTTCTCGAAGAGGCACTCGCCGCGATGAACATCGTGACGATCTCGAAGGAGGACTACGAGGCCGACGACATCCTCGCGACACTGGCGACCAGGGGTGCCGCTGAGGGCTACCGTGTCCTCGTCGTGAGCGGCGACCGAGACACGATCCAGTTGGTCAACGATGACGTGACGCTGCTCTACCCGAATGCTCGCGGGGTGTCCGAGCTCAAGCGCTATGACCACGACGCGGTCGTTGAGCGCTACGGCATTGAGCCGGCGCAGTACCCGGATGTCGCGGCGCTCGTCGGTGAGACAAGCGACAACCTCATCGGCATCGACAAGGTCGGGGAGAAGACGGCCGTCAAGTGGCTCAAGCAGTATGGCTCGCTCGATGAGATCCTCGCGCACGCCGACGAGATCAAGGGCGTTGTGGGCCAGAACCTTCGAGACCAGAAGGAGAATGCGATCCGCAACCGGCGCCTCAATCGCCTGGTCACCGACGTGGACCTCCCGTTGGAGCTCACCGAACTCGAGCGCCGGCAGATCAACGTCGGGGCGGTGCGGGAGGTCTTTGACCGGCTGCAGTTCCGCACCCTGCTCGAACGGGTCCTGAAGATCGCTGCGGCGGAGGGCTCAACTGAGGCACTCACAGAACCTGCTTCTGTCGATGACGCGAGCGCGGCCCAGCTCGCACCCGTCGTGCGCACGATGGTCGATGAAGAACTCGCGCAGTGGCTGTCTCGCCACTCCGGGAGCGACGCGACACCGCTCGGCCTCCAGGTCGAAACGGGTCCCGGCGGCATCTCGGGCTTCGGCATCGCGGCCAAGGATGACTCCGTCTACGTGCCGTGGGCAGAAGGACGGCAGGACTACGCTGCCCTCGAGTCATGGCTGGCGAGCGATGCCCCCAAGGTCATGCTCGACGCCAAGCGGCAGTACAAGGCTCTGGCCGCTGTCGGGCTGGCGGTCAGCGGCGTGACCTTCGACACGAGTCTCGCTTCGTGGCTGCTACGGCCAGGCGGACGCTCAGAGGATCTCGCATCGCAGGTCTACGCAGTTCTTGGGGAGACCGTCACGGTGTCCGACCCCAATCAGTTGCTGCCAGAGGTCGAGTCGCTCAGCGTGGCGACAGAGGCCTGGTTCGTGTTGCGACTGGCCGAGGCACTCGCCGAGCGGCTCGACGCGGGCACGAAGCGCGTGCTGACCGACATCGAGCTGCCGATTGTGCCCGTCCTCGCCGAGATGGAACGCACAGGCATCCAGGTCTCGGCGGACATCCTCAGCGGTCTCCGCTCTCGCCTCGCAGCATCCGCCGCAGACTTCGCGGCCAAGGCATACGCCGAGATCGGTCGCGAGGTGAACCTTGGCTCGCCCAAGCAGCTGCAGCAGGTGCTCTTCGAAGAACTCGGAATGCCGAAGACGAGGGCCAACAAGACGGGTTACTCGACTGACGCGGCATCCCTCGCAGACCTCCAGGAGAAGAGCCCCCATCCCTTCCTCGGCCTGCTCCTGCAGCACCGCGATGTGACGAAGCTCGGTCAGATCGTCGACACGCTCGAGAAGAGCGTTCGACCGGACGGCCGAATCCACACGACGTACGAGCAGACCGGCACGAGCACCGGGCGCATCTCCTCCAACGACCCCAACCTCCAGAACATCCCCATCAAAACCGAGGTGGGCCGGGAGATCCGCTCGGCCTTCACACACGGCGAGCAGTTCACGACGCTCCTGACCGCCGACTACTCACAGATCGAGATGCGCATCATGGCGCACCTCTCCGGGGACGCCGGGCTGATCGAGGCGTTCAATGCGGGGGAGGACCTTCACCGTTTCGTCGGTTCTCGCATCTTCCACGTCGAGCCAGCCGATGTCACGCCTCTCATGCGCACGAAGGTCAAGGCGATGTCCTACGGTCTCGCATATGGCCTGAGCGCATTCGGCCTCTCGAAGCAGCTGCGCATCGACACGGCCGAGGCCAAGCAGCTCATGAGCGACTACTTCGCGCGTTTCGGGGCCGTGCGTGACTACCTCCGCTCGGTCGTCGAGAAGGCTCGTGAAGACGGCTACACCGAGACGATCTTCGGCCGCCGCCGCCCCTTCGGTGACCTTCGCTCCAAGAACAGGGTGCTGCGTGAGAACGCCGAGCGCGCGGCCCTCAATGCGCCCATCCAGGGCTCAGCCGCCGACATCATGAAGATCGCGATGATCGATATCGCCAGCGACCTGCGCGAGAAGGACATGACGTCCCGGCTTCTCCTGCAGGTGCACGACGAACTCGTCTTCGAGGTCGCCAACGGCGAGCTGGAGTCGCTCTCGGCCATCGTCCGCGAGCGAATGGGCGGTGCTGCCGAGCTTGCTGTTCCCCTCGAGGTCCAGGTCGGCATCGGTGCGAACTGGGAGGCCGCAGCGCACTGAGCGCACCAAGCCCACCCAGCGCTCGGTGCGATGCTCCCGTACGCTGAAAGCATGACGACGCCACGCACCCCGACCCCTGTTGACGAGGTTGCCGAACGGTGGGTGAACACCGTCACTGACCTCGATCCCACGATCGCCACCTACATCGGTGTCCCCGGGAGACTGGGCGAGTACGGTGACTATTCGCCGGCGGGCGCCGAGGCCAAGGCGGACGCCGCGCGCTCCGCGCTGGCGGAACTTCGCGCATGTTCGCCCGTCGACGACGTCGACCGCGTGACGGCAGCGGACCTCGGGGCGGCGCTCGAGCTAGAACTCGAGTCCCACGAGGCGCGGCTCCACCTGCGCGACCTCAACGTGCTCGCCTCGCCAGCCACGGACATCCGCGAGATCTTCGACCTCATGCCCACCGAGACGGAGGGCGACTGGAGCGATATCGCGAGCAGGATGGGAGGAGTCCCCGACGCGGTCGACGGCTACATCGAGACACTTCGTCGCGGGATTTCGGAAGGGGTCACCCCCGCGCGCCGCCAGGTGCTCGCGGTCGCAGAGCTGACTGGACGTGTCGGCACCGCCGGCGGCTTCTTCTCGGAGTTCGCTCACGAGGCGTCAGACGTGCCCGAGTCGCTCAGTGCGACCCTTAGCACGAACGCTCGACTGGCGACCGAAGCCTATTCGCGACTCACCGAGTTCCTGCGCATTGAGCTCGCGGCAAGCGCCACCGAGGTCGACGCGGTGGGACGGGAGAGCTACGCGCTGCACTCGCGCCGGTTCCTCGGTGCGACGATCGACCTCGATGAGGCCTACGAGTGGGGCATCGAGGAGCTCGCACGGATGCGGAGCGAACAGGAGGCTCTCGCCCACGAGATCTCGCCCGGCGCCTCCGTCGAAGAGGCGATCGCCGTGCTCGACTCAGACCCGTCGCGCATCCTTCACGGCACCGACGCGCTGCAGGCCTGGATGCAGGACCTGAGCGACCGCGCCGTCGCCGAGCTCGGGCAGACACAGTTCGACATCCCGCAGGAGATTCGCCGCCTCGAGTGCATGATCGCGCCCACGCAGAACGGCGGCATCTACTACACGGGGCCGTCTGATGACTTCACGAGGCCCGGCAGGATGTGGTGGTCAGTTCCGGTCGGCATCACCGAGTTCTCAACGTGGCGCGAGACGACCACCGTCTACCACGAGGGCGTCCCTGGCCACCACCTGCAGATCGGTCAGGCGGTCGTCAATCGTGGCGAGCTGAACACGTGGCGGCGCCAGCTGGCAGGGACATCGGGCCACGCCGAAGGCTGGGCACTGTACGCCGAGCGGCTCATGGAGGAGCTTGGCTACCTCAATGATCCGGGCGACCGATTCGGGATGCTCGACGCCCAGCGCATGCGTGCCGCGCGGGTCGTGCTTGACATCGGCGTGCACCTCGGCAAACGTCGTCTCGATGGCGAGGGTCGCTGGGACTTTGACTACGCCCTCGCGTTCTTCCGCGAGAACTGCCACGAGTCGGACCCGAGCACGCTCTTCGAGGTGAATCGCTATTTCGGCTGGCCAGGCCAGGCGCCGTCGTACAAGGTGGGCCAGCGTCTGTGGATGGAACTGCGCGATGAGGCTCGCCGTCGGGGCGGCGCAGACTTCGACGTGCGGTCCTTCCACCGCGACGCGCTCGCACTCGGCGGAGTCGGCCTCGACACCCTGCGCTCCGCCCTCCTCGACTGACGCGAGGCATACTCACCCCTGAATTGGGGTCACGCCCTTGACGCTTCGTGATGGTTTCTCCTCGCGGGTTCTCATCTTCGCTGTCTAGGCTTCCGGCATGACCAACCCCAATCGTGGTGGGCTGGTGGTCCTGGGGGGACTTCTCACGAGTCTGATGCTGGGAGCATCCGTTGTCTCGCCGAGCCCTGCAACAGCCGTCACCGTCGCACCGAGCAGCATCCATGCATCCCAGGAAGCCTCGGCCGCCCTGGGGACGGATGCCGCTGAGCCGGATGCCGCTGAGCCCGTGCCGGGCACCGAGATTACGATCGACGACCCGGGGCGCGCTCAGGATGCCGCGGTCGAACTGAGCGGCGAAGTCGTCGTCTCGGTCTCGGAGACCCTTTCTGTCGACGCACACAGCGAGCCGACGGTGTACACCAGCTACGCCGTCGAGACCGCTGCGGGACAGGTCGTGCCGGTCACGGGCGAGTTTCCGGACTCGGTCAGCACTGGTGACCAATTCACTGGCACCGTTGCTGTTGACGCAGTCGTCAAGCAGCTCGCACCCGAGACCGCGCTCGAGTTGGAATCGTCCACTCAGGGTTCGGGTGCGCTGCCCGAGGCGGCGGAAGCGACGCAGGAGGCGATTGCCGCGGCAGACGAGAGTGGCACCGAGCTGCCCGTCGTGCAGGCGCAGGTCACGGTTGCTGCAGCAGCGACCACGGCGGCGGGACAGGCGCATGAGATCGTCATCGTCGCGAATGCACCTACGGGCCTTAGCCGGCCGATCCAGACCGATGCCCAGCTGAGGACCCTCGCTGAGCAGGCGGGGGCACACTGGCGGACGTCCTCCAATGGTCAGATCAGCCGCTTCTCCGTGGCACCGCAGGTCACCCAGCTGACCGGGGGGAGCTGCGGCGAAGACCCCTTCACGACCTGGAACCGTGCTGCGCAGAAACTCGGCTATTCGAGCTGGTCAACATTCCGCACGAGCACCCCCGGCACGAGTCGCCATCTTGTCGTGCTGAACCCGGCACAGTGCGCGGAGACCGGCGTCGGGGTGGTCGGCTCGGGCATCCACTACGGTGGCGCCGTTCGTCAGTCGCTTGGCAAGGGCGTCGACCTCTCGACCCTGACGCACGAGATCGGACACAACCTCGGCCTGGGCCACTCAGACCTGCACGTGTGCACGAGCGGCTCGTGCTCGAAACACGAGTACTGGGACATCTACGACGTCATGGGACTCGGCGTCCAGGGCTATGACACCCTCACCCCGCTCAACACGTCAACCGCGTCGCGGCTGGGCTTCCTCCCCGCCTCAGCGAGCACAGCGCTCGCGCTGCCGGCCGGCACCGCGACAAAGACCTGGACGATCGACCTGGCACCGCTGCGTTCCGCGAGCGGCATCCGACACGTGGCTGCGACAGACCCGCAGACTGGCGAGCTCTTCCACATCGAACTCCGCAGCGGCCAGGGCACCCCGACGCCCTACTATGCTTCGGCACAGCGCAGTCTCTCCGGCAAGACGGTGAGTTTCACGCCGGGAGTGCGGATGCTGCGAGCTGTCAGCAACGGATCTGCCGCGGTCACCTCCGCCCAGCCTGGGGGAGTGCACCTCCCCGCTGTCCGCGCTGGGCAGTCCCTGTCAAGCCCGTCCGGGGGCATCAAGGTCACGGCCGTCTCAGGGTCACCGACAACGTCGATGCGGGTGCAGGTGACGCTGGGATCATCAACTGCATCAACCGCGAGCCCCGACGGATCGTTCCCCGTCTACCGCTTCTGGAGCGACGCCTACCAGGGCCACTTCTATACGATCAGCGCCGCGGAGAAGGCGCACGTCCAGGCCAACTACCCCAGCCACATCTGGCGCTATGAAGCCGTCGCCTATCGCGCCTTCACGAGTAAGAAACCGGGCACGATCCCGCTCTATCGTTTCTGGAGCAACACCATGAACGGTCACTTCTACACGGCAAGCGAGGCGGAGAAGAACCACGTCATCGCGGCCTATGACGACAACGTATGGAAGTACGAGACGATCGCCTACTACGTCTACCCGACATCGAGCGCGACATCGGCAACAATGCCCGTGTACCGGTTCTGGAGCGATACGCAGCGGCACCACTTCTATACCGCCAGCGCGGCTGAGCGGGATCACGTGATCCGAAGCTACGACGATCGAGTGTGGAAGTACGAGACCGCGGCATACCGCGTTCCGTCCAGCTAAGGGCGGCCTGACTGTTGCTCCCACGAGGGCAAGCCGGGTATGCTGGAGAGTCGCAATTTCTGCGAATACCTATCCGCCTGCCACGGCGACGTCGGTCTGGATTTCTTCCAGCACGGCGATACACACCAGCAACATCTCGTTCGTGGCCTGATTTCTGCCCTCGGGCATGTCCATCCTGGAGCAACTACTACATGACAATCGCAACGACCGGTAAGGCACCCAAGCAGGTCGCCATCAACGACATCGGATCTGCTGAAGACTTTCTCGCCGCGGTCGAAAAGACGCTGAAGTTCTTCAACGACGGAGACCTCATCGAGGGCACCGTCGTCAAGATCGACCGTGACGAGGTTCTCCTCGACGTCGGTTACAAGACCGAGGGTGTCATCCCCTCCCGCGAACTCTCCATCAAGCACGACGTGAACCCCGACGAGGTTGTCACGGTCGGCGACACGGTCGAGGCCCTCGTTCTCCAGAAGGAGGACAAGGAAGGCCGTCTGATCCTGTCCAAGAAGCGCGCGCAGTACGAGCGTGCGTGGGGCGACGTCGAAAAGATCAAGGAAGACGACGGAGTCGTCACGGGCACGGTCATCGAGGTCGTCAAGGGCGGCCTCATCGTCGACATCGGCCTCCGCGGCTTCCTCCCGGCATCGCTCATCGAGCTCCGCCGCGTGCGCGACCTCACGCCGTACCTCGGCCAGGAGATCGAGGCCAAGATCCTCGAGCTCGACAAGAACCGCAACAACGTGGTCCTTTCGCGCCGCGCCCTCCTCGAGCAGACGCAGTCCGAGAGCCGCACGACCTTCCTCAACAACCTCGCCAAGGGCCAGGTTCGCAAGGGTGTCGTCTCGTCGATCGTCAACTTCGGTGCCTTCGTGGACCTCGGTGGCGTCGATGGCCTCGTGCACGTCTCCGAGCTCAGCTGGAAGCACATTGAGCACGCCAGCGAGGTTGTCGAGGTTGGCCAGGAGGTCACCGTCGAGATCCTTGAGGTCGACCTCGAGCGCGAGCGCGTCTCCCTGTCGCTCAAGGCGACGCAGGAAGACCCGTGGCAGGTCTTCGCCCGCACCCACGCCATCGGCCAGGTTGCACCGGGCAAGGTCACGAAGCTCGTCCCCTTCGGCGCGTTCGTCCGCGTCGCAGAGGGCATCGAGGGCCTCGTCCACATCTCCGAGCTCTCCGGCAAGCACGTCGAGCTCGCCGAGCAGGTCGTGTCGGTCGGCGAAGAGGTCTTCGTCAAGGTCATCGACATCGACCTCGAGCGTCGCCGCATCTCGCTGAGCCTCAAGCAGGCCAACGAGGGTGTCGACCCCGAGGGCACCGAGTTCGACCCGGCGCTGTACGGCATGCTCACGGAGTACGACGAGCAGGGCAACTACAAGTACCCGGAGGGCTTCGACCCCGAGACGAACGAGTGGAAGGAAGGCTTCGAGGAGCAGCGCGCCAAGTGGGAGGCCGACTACGCGGCCGCTCAGGCTCGCTGGGAGGCTCACAAGAAGCAGGTCGCTGCTGCCGCAGCCAAGGACATCGACGATGTCCCCTCGGCTGGTGGATCGTCCTTCTCGAGCGAGTCGTCCTCGGTCGGCACGCTCGCCGACGACGAGGCGCTTGCCGCTCTTCGCGAGAAGCTCTCGAGCAACTAGCACGATCGCGTCATCCAGACGCATGTGGAACGGCCGGACCCCAGGGTCCGGCCGTTCTGCGTTTCCGGTGCTCCTTCGTCCCGAATCTTCGCGGCTCAGGCGCGGCGGGCACGCGCCCGCTTGACGCTCGCGATGGCCAGCCAAGCAAGGAGCGGCACGGCGACGACCAGGAGAATCGGCAATATGAGCGCGAGCACCGTGAGCGTCACGCTCGCGACATCCTCGAGCGTGCTGACGACGGGGGCCGCGACACCCGCCGTGACCGCATTGACGACCGGGCGAACTGCGAGCTTCGCGAGGTGCACGACGAGCGCGATGACGACGCCGGAGACGATGGGCACCCACTGCTGTGACTCGAGGAACTGTGCGGGATCGGCCACAGCAACAGTCTCGGCAGATGAACCCGACCCGAACGCGAGGCCACCGGCGGTCGGGCGAACGACGGTCTGGATCCAGTCATTGATGCTGTCAACGACCGGCACCTTGTCGGCCACGACCTCGATGAGCAGGAGGAGCCCGACGATACCTAGCACCCACTCGTTCTCGAGCCAGGCCCACTGTGCCGGCAGGTTCACGAACTCCGTGAACCGACTGGCGAGACCCAACACAAGGAGCGGGACGTAGGCGTTGAGTCCCGCTGACATCGCGAGCCCTGCCCCGGTGAGGACCTCGATCATGCGCGCTCCCTCTGCTGGCTGACGCCAGCACCTGGCTTTCGGGCGGTGATGAGGCGAGACTAGCCCACTAGCATTGCCCCGTGTATCTCATCGCTTTGACGGGAGGGATCGCGTCGGGCAAGTCGCTCGTCGCGTCCCGACTCCGAGACCTCGGCGCCGTTCACATCGACGCCGACCAGCTTGCTCGGGAGGTGGTCGAGCCGGGAACAGACGGGCTTCGCGAGATCGCGCAGGAGTTCGGTCCCGACGTGATCGACAGCGACGGAGCGCTCGATCGCGCCGCCCTAGGGGCCCGTGTCTTCGGTGACGCGGAGAAGCTCGCAGTGCTCAACCGGATCACCCACCCTCGCGTGCGGGAACTCGCCACGGCGCGCATCCAGGAGGCGGCCGCAGCAAATCCCGCGGCGATCGTCGTGTACGACGTTCCCCTCCTCGCTGAGGCGGGCGGCCGGCATGCGCTCCCGTTCGACTCAATCGTCGTCGTCCACGCCGATGAGTCAGAGCGGGTACGGCGCATGATCGAGTATCGAGGCATGTCTCGCGACGACGCGCTGAGTCGAGTGGGTGCCCAGGCCAGTGATGAGGAGCGCCTTGCGATCGCCGATGTCGTGATCGAGAACACCGGCACGGTTGACCAGCTGATGGAGCGGGTCGAGGAGTACTGGAGCGAGCTCAGCGCTCGTGGTGCGGGCTCCTCCCAGCCGAGTGTCGGTGGGCCTGCCTAGACTTGGAGCATGCAGCCGACCAGGTCCGTGCGGCCCTTTGAGGTCATCAGCGAGTACAGCCCAAGTGGAGACCAGCCGGCGGCCATCGCCGAGCTTGCAGGGCGTATCAACGCCGGGGAGACCGACGTCGTGCTCCTCGGAGCGACGGGAACCGGAAAGTCGGCGACAACCGCATGGCTCATCGAGCAGGTGCAGCGACCGACGCTCGTGATGGCGCACAACAAAACGCTTGCGGCACAACTCGCGAACGAGTTCCGCGACCTCATGCCCAACAACGCCGTCGAGTATTTCGTCTCGTACTACGACTACTACCAGCCCGAGGCCTACGTGCCGCAGACCGACACCTTCATCGAGAAGGACAGCTCGATCAACGCTGAGGTCGAGCGACTTCGCCACTCGACGACCAATTCGCTCCTCAGCCGCCGTGACGTCATCGTGGTCTCGACAGTGTCGTGCATCTACGGCCTCGGCGCCGCCGAAGAGTACCTCCAGGCGATGATTCCCCTGCAGGTCGGGCAGCGCATCGCGCGTGACGCGATCATCCGGCAGTTCGTCAACATGCAGTACCAGCGCAACGATGTGGACTTCTCGCGGGGCAAGTTCCGCGTGCGCGGAGACACGATCGAGATCATCCCGATGTACGAGGAGAACGCGATCCGCATCGAGATGTTCGGTGACGAGATCGAGGCGCTCTACGCCCTGCACCCGCTGACAGGCGAGGTGCTGAAGAAGATGGATGCCGTCTCCGTGTTTCCCGCGACGCATTACGCCGCCAGCCCGGTGACCATGCAACGCGCAATCGTCAGCATCCGCGAGGAGCTCGAAGAGCGCTTGGGAGAGCTGGAGCGCCAGGGCAAGCTCCTGGAGGCCCAGCGTCTGCGCATGCGCACGACCTTCGACCTCGAGATGATGGAGCAGATCGGCTTCTGCAGCGGCATCGAGAACTACTCGCGCCATATCGACGGCCGCGCGCCCGGTGCCCCGCCGAACTGCCTCCTCGACTACTTCCCCGACGACTTCCTCGTCGTGATCGACGAGTCGCACGTTACCGTGCCGCAGATCGGTGCCATGTTCGAGGGAGACGCGTCCCGCAAGCGCACGCTGGTCGAGCACGGCTTCCGTCTCCCGAGCGCGCTCGACAACCGCCCCCTCAAGTTCAGTGAGTTCCTCGACCGCGTGGGCCAGAAGGTCTACCTCTCCGCGACGCCTGGCAAGTACGAACTCGGGGTCTCTGACGGGGTTGTCGAGCAGATCATCCGCCCGACGGGACTTGTGGACCCGGAGATCGTCGTGAAGCCGAGCAAGGGGCAGATCGATGACCTGCTGGAGGAGATCCGTCGCCGCACAGAGCGCGACGAGCGCGTGCTCGTCACAACGCTGACCAAGAAGATGGCCGAGGAACTGACTGACTTCCTGACGGAGGCCGGGGTTCGCGTGCGCTACCTCCACTCCGACGTCGACACCCTGCGGCGCGTCGAACTGCTCACCGAACTGCGGCAGGGCGTCTACGACGTGCTCGTCGGCATCAACCTCCTGCGTGAGGGCCTCGACCTGCCAGAGGTGTCACTCGTCGCCATCCTCGACGCCGACAAAGAGGGGTTCCTCCGCTCTTCGACCTCGCTCATCCAGACGATCGGGCGTGCGGCCCGCAACGTCTCGGGCGCAGTGCACATGTATGCCGACGTGGTCACCGACTCTATGCGGCTTGCGATCGAGGAGACCGACCGTCGACGGGAAAAGCAGGTCGCCTACAACCTCGAACACGGCATCGATCCCACGCCGCTTCGCAAGAAGATCGCCGATATCACCGATGTGCTGGCCCGCGAAGAGGCTGACACGGCGGAGTTCCTCGCTGGCCGCGGGGCAGACCGCCGCAGGGCGCCCACCCCAGCACTCGGCACGGAAGGCCGGCGCTTCGAGGGCCTTGCGGCATCAGGAGCAAACGACCTGGACGCCCTCATCCGCGATCTCAACGACCAGATGCTCCGGGCCGCCGGCGAACTCAAGTTCGAGCTCGCCGGCAGGCTGCGCGACGAGGTCGCCGACCTCAAGAAGGAGTTGCGGCGCATGGAGGCCGCTGGCCATATCTGAGCGATACAATAGAACAGGTGTTCGAGCGGGGCGACCTGTGCGCAGCATCCCATCGAGAGACCCGAACTGAGAGAACATAGGCTGGCAAACGTGTCCATCACCCCCGTCGAATCGTCGTCGCGACTGAGCGTGCGTGGAGCGCGCGTTCACAACCTGCACAACGTCGATCTGGAGATCCCTCGCGACGCTCTCGTGGTGTTCACAGGCCTCTCGGGGTCGGGCAAGTCGTCCCTCGCCTTCGACACGATCTTCGCTGAGGGCCAGAGGCGCTATGTCGAGTCACTCTCGGCGTACGCGCGCCAGTTCCTCGGCCAGGTCGACCGCCCGGATGTCGACTTCATCGAGGGCCTCAGCCCCGCGGTGTCGATCGATCAGAAGTCGACCAACCGCAACCCGCGGTCGACCGTCGGCACGATCACCGAGATCTACGACTACATGCGCCTCCTCTGGGCACGCATCGGCATCGCGCACTGCCCCCAGTGCGGCGAGCCGATCCAGAAGCAGACCGTGCAGCAGATCGCTGACCAGCTCATGACACTCGAGTCCGGCACGCGCTATCAGGTCGTGGCGCCCGTCATCTCGCAGAAGAAGGGGGAGTTTGTCGACCTCTTCCGCGAGTTGGCCGCATCCGGATACTCCAGGGCGATCGTCGACGGCGAGGTCATCCAGCTCAGTACTCCTCCCACGCTGAAGAAGCAGGTCAAGCACGACATCTCGGTCGTGGTCGACAGGCTGGTCGCAGCAGACGACATCCTCAATCGGCTCACCGACTCCCTCGAGACAGCGCTTCGCCTCACCGATGGGCTCGTCGCCGTGAACTTCGTCGACGAGGAGGGGGATGCCGCGTGGCGCAGCTTCTCCGAGAAGCTCTCGTGCCCCAACAACCACCCGGTCCAGCTGACCGAGATCGAACCACGCACCTTCTCGTTCAACGCGCCATTCGGCGCGTGTCCCGAGTGCTCGGGCCTGGGCACCCGGATGGCAGTGGACTCCGAGTTGCTGCTCGGCGACCCCGCGCTGAGCCTCGCTGACGGCGTCATCCTGCCGTGGACCCAGAGCGGCAAGGGACTCTACAACTACTTTCAGCGCCTGCTGGAGGGTCTCGCCCGCGACCTGGATTTCTCGTTGAAGACGCCGTGGGAGCAGCTCGACCCGTCCGTACAGGAGGCCGTGCTCCGCGGAAACGACTTCCAGGTGAGCGTCAAGTGGCGCAACCGCTTCGGTCGTGAAATGAAGTACACGACCGGCTTCGAGGGCGTCATTCCCTATATCGAGCGCAAGTTTCTCGAGGCCGAGACAGACTCAGCGCGGCAGCGCTTCGCCAGCTACCTGCGCGAGATCCCGTGTGCCGTGTGCAATGGAAAGCGCCTCAAGCCTGAGGTCCTGGCTGTCACGGTACAGGGGCAGAGCATCGCCGACGTCGCGGAGCTCAGCCTCACTGATGCCTACGGCTTCATGCACGACCTCACGCTGACCGACCGCGAGGCCCACATCGCGGCGGCCGTGCTGCGCGAGATCCGGGCGCGACTCGAGTTCCTGCTCGAGGTGGGTCTCAACTACCTGAACCTCGCACGTTCGGCCGGCTCGCTCTCGGGAGGCGAGGCGCAGCGCATCCGCCTGGCAACCCAGATCGGGTCGGGGCTGACCGGCGTGCTCTACGTGCTCGATGAGCCAAGCATCGGCCTTCACCAGCGTGACAACCGACGTCTCATCGAGACGCTCGTCAAACTCAAGAACCTCGGAAACACGCTCATCGTCGTCGAGCACGACGAAGACACGATCCGCACGGCCGACTGGGTGGTCGACATCGGTCCCGGGGCGGGCGAGCATGGCGGCAAGGTCGTGCACTCCGGCTCGTATGACGACCTCTTGGTGAACGACATGTCGGTGACGGGCGATTACCTGTCGGGGCGCAGAAGCATCGCCGTTCCGCAGTCCCGCCGTGCCGTCGACCCGGAACGCATGCTGCGAATCGAGGGGGCACGGGCCAACAACCTCAAGGACGTGACGGCCGAGATTCCCCTTGGTACCCTGACCGCCATCACGGGCGTCAGCGGCTCGGGGAAGTCGACGTTGATCAACGACATCCTCTACAAGGTCCTCGCCAACGAGCTCAATGGCGCTCGACAGATCCCCGGCAAGCACACGCGCGTTCGCGGGCTTGAGAGCCTCGACAAGGTGGTCCACGTTGACCAGGCGCCCATCGGGCGCACTCCGCGGTCGAATCCCGCCACCTACACGGGCGTCTTCGACCGCATTCGCACGCTGTTCGCGGAGACGGCAGAGGCCAAGGCACGCGGCTACCTGCCGGGGCGCTTCAGCTTCAACGTCAAGGGCGGCCGCTGCGAGAACTGCTCCGGCGACGGCACGATCAAGATCGAGATGAACTTCCTGCCAGACGTGTACGTCACCTGCGAGGTCTGCAACGGAGCACGGTATAACCGCGAGACCCTCTCGGTGCACTACAAGGGCAAGAACATTGCCGAGGTCCTCGAGATGCCGATCAGCGAGGCCGCAGAGTTCTTCCAGGCGATCGGTGCCATCCACCGCTACCTCATGACCCTTGTCGATGTCGGCCTCGGATACGTCCGTCTCGGCCAGAGCGCGACGACCCTCTCGGGCGGTGAGGCGCAGCGCGTCAAGTTGGCCACCGAACTGCAGCGGCGCTCAAGCGGTCGCAGCATCTACGTGCTCGACGAACCAACGACCGGCCTTCACTTCGAAGACGTGCGCAAGCTCCTCCTCGTGCTCGAGGGCCTCGTTGAGAAGGGCAACACGGTGGTCGTGATCGAGCACAACCTCGACGTCATCAAGTCTGCAGACTGGATCATCGACATGGGCCCGGAGGGCGGCGCGGGCGGTGGTCAGGTCATCGCGACCGGCACGCCAGAACAGGTCGCCGGCGCTGAGGTGAGCCACACGGGTCGCTTCCTTCGGGAACTCCTCCCTGCGGCATCCGTCGAAGCGGCAATCGCCGCCGGGCGCACCAAGACGCCACGCAAGAAGCCAGCACGCGCAACGGGTTCCGCCACGAAGACAGCGGCAGCTGGCGCGAAGGCGCGAACCGCACAGTCGGCTCGGTGAGACCGCGAGGCCGCGTGAGTCGATTGCATGAGTGACACGGTCGCATACAGGCCCAAGGCTGGGGAGATACCAACGCAACCGGGCGTGTACCGGTTCAGGGACGCGCAGCAGCGGGTGCTCTACGTGGGCAAGGCGAAGAACCTCCGCGCGCGGCTGAGCAACTACTTCGCGCCTCTCGCGAGCCTGCACGAACGAACACGGCGCATGGTGACGACGGCGACATCCGTCGAATGGACCGTCGTCGCGAGCGAGTTCGAGGCACTCCAACTCGAGTTCACGTGGATCAAGGAGTTCGACCCGCCGTTCAACGTGCAATTCCGGGACGACAAGTCGTACCCGTACCTTGCGATCACACTCCAGGACGACGTGCCCCGCGTGCTCGTGACCCGCAACAAGGGCATCCGGGGCGCCAGGTACTTCGGCCCGTACACGAAGGTCGGCGCGCTCAGAGAGACGGTCGACCTCATGCTCAAGGCCTTCCCGATGCGCAGCTGCACCGACACCATCTATCGGCGCGCCGAACAGTCGGGTCGACCCTGTCTCCTCGGCGACATCGGCAAGTGCTCCGCGCCCTGCGTTGGGCGCGTCTCGAAGGGGGAGCACAAGTCGATCGCGCTCGACTTTGCGTCGTTCATGGCGGGGCAGGACAAACGCTACGTGGCGGAGCTCACGAAGCGGATGACCGAGGCAGCTGCCCGGCAGGACTACGAGGCTGCCGCACGCTACCGTGACCAGCGCAGCGCCCTCGAGACCGTGCTCTCCAAGAACACGATCGTGCTCTCCGACTCGATCGACGCCGACATCTTCGGAATCGCCCACGACGAGCTCGCCGCGGCCGTGCAGCAGTTCTCGGTGCGCGGCGGTCGCATCCGCGGCGTGCGCAGCTGGGTCGTCGACAAGGAACTCGACGTCGAGCTGCCCGACCTGGTTGAGTCGGTCATCCAGAAGGCCTACGGCGACGACACGGAGCCGCCCCGCAGGGTCATCGTGCCAGCGCTTCCCGCTGACGCGACGGAGCTGGAGCACTGGCTCGCCACACGGAAGTGGGAGCTCAGCGGCCGCAGCGGTCGCATCGCGCTCTCGGTCGCGCGACGCGGCGAGCTGGCGGCCCTCGCGCAGACGGTCGACACCAACGCCAAGAATTCGCTGATCCTCTACAAGACCCGCCGGAGCGCGGACTTCACCTCACGATCCCAAGCACTTGCTGACATCCAGGAGGCGCTCGGCATGGGGGAGGCCCCTCTCCGCATGGAGTGCTTCGACGTCTCGCACCTCTCGGGCACCAATATCGTGGCCTCAATGGTCGTCTTCGAAGACGGCCTGCCGCGCAAAGACCAGTACCGCCGGTTCAGCATCAAGGAGGCCGCTGACGACACCGAGGCGATCGCCGATGTCCTGCGTCGCCGGCTCTCGCACCTCGATGAGGAGGACGATGAACCGGCGACTGACGGCGCTAGAGCGACGAAGAGGTTCGCGTACCGCCCCAACCTCCTGATCGTGGATGGGGGCCAGCCCCAGGTTGCGGCGGCAGCCGCCGTGCTTCGAGAGCTCGGCGTGACGGACATCGCGCTCTGCGGCATCGCGAAGCGGCTCGAGGAGGTGTGGCTGCCTGACACGGATTTCCCGGTCATCCTGCCGCGAAACAGCGACGCCCTGTTCCTCATCCAGCGAATCCGCGATGAGGCGCACCGCTTCGCGATCTCCTTCCAGCGCCAACGACGCAAGCGTGACATCACAACCGTCCTCAGCGAGATTCCCGGCGTCGGTCCGTCGCGCGTCAAGGAGCTCCTGCGCCATTTCGGATCCGTCGCGCGCCTGCGCGAGGCATCCGTCGATGACATCTCCCAGGTCAAGGGCGTGGGCCGAGTCGTGGCGACGGCGATCCATTCGCGTCTGCGTGAGTCCCCGGGAGGTGCGCAGGGTGGGTAGGCTTGGAAGGCACGAGACGGCGAGGGGATGAGGACGACCGGAATGGCGGAGGGATCCGAACGACAGGAAGTCCTGATCGTCACCGGCATGTCCGGCGCGGGCCGCTCCACGGCGGGCAATGCTCTCGAGGACCTCGGCTGGTACGTCGTCGACAACCTTCCGCCCCAGATGCTGCGCCCCCTGGTCGAACTCGCGGGGAGAGCGGGAAGCAATCTGCCGCGTATCGCCGCAATCGTCGACGTTCGCGGTGGGCGCCTGTTCTCCGACCTCGCTGAGACGATCGAGATGCTCAGCTCCAGCTCGACCGTGCGCGTCATGTTCCTGGACGCGACGGATGCCGCACTGGTCCGCCGCTTCGAGCAGGTGCGACGCCCGCATCCGCTGCAGGGCAACGGCACCTTGCTCGACGGCATCTCGGAGGAGCGGGCCCGCATGCTCGAGATCCGCGAGAAGAGCGACTTCGTGATCGACACCTCGGATCTCAACATCCACCAGTTGGCCACGGTGGTCACCGAGACGTTCGCGCCGGGAGGTACTCCGGGCGTGAAGACGACCGTCATGAGCTTCGGATTCAAGTACGGCGTACCGACCGATGCCGATCTCATCGTGGACATGCGCTTCCTTCCCAACCCGTTCTGGATTCCTGAACTGCGCTCCCAGAACGGATTGGACGACTCCGTCAGGTCCTTCGTGCTCGCGCAGGAAGGTGCGCAGGAGTTTCTTGACGCCTATGTTCGGGCGCTCGAGCCCGTGCTCGCCGGCTACCAGCGCGAGAACAAGCGGCACGCCACCATCGCGGTTGGCTGCACGGGTGGAAAGCACCGGTCGGTCGCTGCGGCAGAGGAGCTTGCACGCAGGCTCTCTTCGCTGCCGAGCGTGGCCACCAGCGTCAAGCACCGCGATCTCGGTCGTGAGTAGACGGGCATCGCCCCGCCTCACGCTTCTCATATCTCTTCACAGACTGCACGAAAGGATTCGCCCGTGGCTCTCACCGCCGATGTCAAGGAGGAGCTCACCGGAGTCGAGGTGAGCAAGACCAGCGTTCGCGCCGCGGAGCTGTCAACGATCCTCCGGTTCTCGGGTGGGCTCCACACGATCTCGGGGCGCATTGCGGTCGAGTCGGAGGTCGACAGTCCCGCGCTCGCCCGTCGCGTCCGCAAAGACCTCGCGGAGCTCTATGGGGTTCGCGGTGACGTTGCCGTCATCCCCGCGAACGGCATGCGCAAGGCGACCAGCTACCTCGTACGCGTGCTTGACGGCGAGACGCTCGCACGCCAGACAGGCCTCCTCGATGCCAGGCGTCGCCCGATCCGCGGGCTGCCCAACCGGCTTACGACCGGTTCCCGCGAGGACCTCGCCGCCATTTGGCGCGGGGCCTTCCTCGCGCAGGGCACCCTCACCGATCCCGGCCGCTCGGCTGCCCTCGAAGTCGTATGCCCCGGTAACGAGGCTGCCATGGCGCTCGTGGGTGCTGCTTCTCGACTCGGCATCGCGTCGAAGGCGCGAGAGGTTCGTGGCGTGCACCGTGTCGTCATCCGAGACGGCGAGGCGATCAGCGCCATGCTTGTCACGATGGGCGCGGTCGAGACAGTGACCGCATGGGAGGCGCTGCGCCAACGACGCGAGGTTCGCGCGACCGCGAACCGACTCGTGAACTTCGATGACGCCAACCTCCGCCGCTCAGCCCAGGCCGCCGTTGCGGCGTGCGCGCGGGTCGAGCGCGCACTCGAGATTCTGGGCGAGGAGATCCCCGAGCACCTGCGCTACGCGGGCGAACTTCGCCTGCGATTCCGAGAGGCGAGCCTCGACGAGCTCGGCCACCAGGCCGAGCCCCCAATGACGAAGGATGCCGTCGCCGGAAGGATCCGACGCCTCCTCGCGATGGCAGATAAGAAGGCCGAGGAACTCGGAGTTCCGGGCACCGATGCCAACCTGCCGCCAGAGTACGAGGACGCGTAGACTGGCGAACATCCCCCTTGCGCACGAGTTCTGTGCGCAGCGGTAACACCCCAAGGAGAAGTAAATGCCTGAATACACCCTTCCCGAACTTCCGTACGACTACGCAGCGCTTGAGCCGAGCATCAGCGCCACCATCATGGAGCTTCACCACAGCAAGCACCACCAGGCGTACGTGACGGGTGCCAACACCGCGCTTGCGCAGCTGGCCGAGGCCCGCGACAAGGGCGACCTCGCCAACGTCAACAAGCTCGAGAAGGACCTGGCGTTCAACCTTGGCGGTCACGTCAACCACTCGGTCTTCTGGACCAACATGTCTCCGGATGGCGGCGACAAGCCCACCGGCGAGCTTGCGGCGGCGATCGATGACAACTTCGGTTCCTTCGAGAAGTTCCAGGCACACTTCACGGCGACCGCCCTCGGCGTGCAGGGCTCCGGCTGGGCCGTCCTCGCTTGGGACTCGATCGGCCAGCGCCTCATCATCGAGCAGCTCTTCGACCAGCAGAGCAACGCCGCGCTCGGCACCGTGCCGGTCCTGATGCTCGATGTCTGGGAGCACGCTTACTACATTGACTACAAGAACGTCCGCGCCGACTACGTGAAGGCGTTCTGGAACATCGTGAACTGGCAGAACGTCCAGCAGCGCTTCGAGGCGGCTCGCACGTCGACCTCGGGCCTCATCGTTCTTTCCTAGCACCTTGTCGCGGCCGGGTCATTTTGGCCCGGCCGCCCGTATCCTCATATTGCTCGACTCGCTCGGCGCCACGAAGGCCGTGCTCAGCACAACTGGCAACACTGTGACACCGCACCACTGTTCCGTACCTTCCCGCCACGAAGATCACGACCTGGTCATCGGGGCATAGTCAGACAGGAGTCTCCATGAGCGTCAAAATCGGCATCAACGGCTTCGGCCGTATCGGCCGCAACTACTTCCGCGCCGCCCTCGCACAGGGCAGCGACCTCGAGATCGTCGCAGTCAACGACCTGACAGACAACGCGACCCTCGCGCACCTCCTCAAGTACGACTCGATCACGGGTCGCCTCGACGCTGAGGTGTCGCTCGAGGGCGACAAGATCGTCGTCGGCGGCAAGTCCATCACCGTGATGGAGGAGCGCGACCCGGCGAACCTCCCATGGGGCGACCTCGGCGTCGACATCGTGATCGAGTCCACCGGCTTCTTCACCAAGGCGGAGGGTGCCCGCAAGCACCTGGACGCGGGCGCCAAGAAGGTGCTCATCTCCGCGCCCGCCTCCGGCGAGGACGCCACGTTCGTCATGGGCGTCAATCACGAGTCGTATGACCCGGCAAACCACCACATCATCTCCAACGCCTCGTGCACGACCAACTGCCTCGCGCCGCTCGCGAAGGTCTTCAACGACACCTTCGGCATCGAGCGCGGCCTCATGACCACCGTGCACGCCTACACCGCCGACCAGAACCTGCAGGACGGCCCCCACCGCGACCTGCGTCGTGCGCGCGCCGCCGCCGTCAACATCGTCCCGACCTCCACAGGTGCTGCCAAAGCGATCGGCCTCGTGCTGCCCGAGCTCAAGGGCAAACTCGACGGCTTTGCGCTGCGCGTTCCCGTGCCGACCGGGTCGATCACCGACCTCACGGTCACGGCAAGCCGCACGGCATCCGTCGACGACATCAAGGCGGCCTACCGCGAGGCAGCAGAGGGCCCACTCAAGGGCATCCTCAAGTACACGGAGGACCTGATTGTCTCGAGCGACATCGTCACCGATCCGCACTCGTCGATCTTCGACTCCGACCTGCTGCGCGTCATGGGCGACCAGGTGAAGCTGTCCGCGTGGTACGACAACGAGTGGGGCTACTCGAACCGTCTCGTCGACCTGACGGAGTATGTCGCGGCTCGCCTCGACTGACCCGCAGCGTCAGCACATTTCCCGGCTCCGTCACCTGCAGAACGAATCGAGAAGATCCGCCTCATGACCCTCCGAACGCTCGACAGCCTTGGTGAGCTCGCAGGCAAGACCGTCATCGTGCGGTGCGACCTGAACGTGCCGCTCGATGAAGGCCGAATCACCGACGATGGGCGCATCCGTGCCTCACTGTCCACGCTGCAGCGCCTGCTCGACGCAGGGGCGAAGGTGGTCGTGATCTCGCATCTCGGTCGCCCCAAGGGCGCTCCGGACCCGGCCTTCAGCCTCGCACCCGTGGCCACGCGCCTGGGCGAACTGCTCGGCAGGGACGTCGTCTTCGCGGGCGACACCGTGGGGGAGTCTGCCAAGGCCGCGGTGGCGGAACTTGAATCCGGCGGGATCGTACTGCTCGAGAACCTCCGGTTCTCGCCAGAGGAGACATCGAAGGATGACGGTGAGCGAGCAGCATTCGCTGCACGACTTGCCGCCTTCGGTGACGCCTTCGTCTCTGACGGCTTCGGCGTCGTGCACCGCCGCCAGGCCAGCGTGTATGAACTCGCGAAGGCACTGCCGAGTGCGGCAGGGCTCCTGATCGAGGCGGAGCTCGACGTGCTCGATCGGCTGACCGAGCGTCCGACGCGCCCGTACACGGTCGTGCTCGGGGGGTCGAAGGTCTCCGACAAGCTCGGTGTCATCGGCCACCTGCTCCCCAAGGTGGACACCCTTCTCGTGGGAGGCGGCATGATGTTCACCTTCCTCGCCGCACTGGGGCACAGCGTCGGCTCGAGCCTTCTCGAGGAGGACCAGCTCGAGAATGTGCGCGGCTACATTGCGGAGGCGGAGCAACGCGGCGTGCAGATCATCGTGCCCAGCGATGCCGTCGTCGCGTCGCACTTCGGAGCGGATGCGCGCCATGAGGTGCGCCCCACAGACCAGCTCGAGAGCACGGAGTGGGGCGAGAAGGGCATTGGCCTCGACATCGGGCCGGAGACTGCGCACCGCTTCGCCGAGGTCATCGCTTCGTCGAAGACGGTCTTCTGGAACGGCCCCATGGGAGTATTCGAGATCGACGCCTTCGCGGCAGGCACAAGGACGGTAGCCCAGGCACTCACTGAGGTCGACGGGCTCTCAGTGGTTGGCGGCGGCGACTCTGCGGCAGCGGTGCGCGCGCTCGGGTTCGACGACGCTCAGTTTGGTCACATTTCTACTGGCGGTGGAGCGAGTCTCGAGTTCCTCGAGGGCAAGTCCCTGCCCGGCTTGGAGGTACTGGGATGGCAGTGACAAAGGGCAAAAGCGGCGGTCGTACGCCGCTCATCGCCGGCAACTGGAAGATGAATCTCGATCATCTCCAGGCGATCGCCTTCGTGCAGAAGCTTGCATGGAGCCTCAAGGACGCCCACTTCGATTTCGACGAGGTCGAAGTCGCGGTCTTTCCACCTTTCACGGACCTGCGCTCGGTGCAGACGCTCATCTCGGCTGACAAGCTCCTGCTCAAGTTCGGTGCGCAGGATGTCTCGGCTCATGACTCTGGCGCGTACACGGGGGAGGTCTCCGGAGCGTTCCTGTCGGCGCTCGACTGCGACTACGTGATCATCGGCCATTCGGAGCGCCGTACGCTGCACCTCGAGACGGACGAGCAGGTCGGCGCCAAGGCACTGGCGGCGATCAAGCACGGACTCGTGCCGGTCATCTGCGTCGGCGAGACCGCTGATGACCTGGCTGAGCACGGTCCAAGCGCGGTTCCCGTCGCACAGCTCACCGCCGCGCTCGAGAACGTCGCCGAGGGTGCAGACATTGTCGTCGCCTATGAGCCGGTCTGGGCCATCGGCTCCGGACAGGCTGCAACGCCAGAACAGGCGGAGCAGGTAGCGGCAGCATTGCGCGATGTCGTACGGTCCCGCCTCGGCGAGGACGCGGGAGCGAAGACGCGGGTCCTCTATGGCGGATCCGTCAAGGCCGCCAACATCGCCTCGTTCATGCGACAGCCGAACGTCGACGGTGCCCTCGTCGGCGGTGCGAGCATCCAGGTCGAGGAGTTCGCGAGCATCTGCCGCTACAAGGCTCACGTCGGCACCTGACGTCCAGAACCCACACATATCGGGTCGCGGGTTATACTGGTCAACGGCTTACGCGCTCCCGAAGGCGCTTCACCGTGCCGGCGCGCATCCACCGAAAGGCTCCACGTGCAAATCCTCCAGGTACTGTTCCAGGTGGTGCTGGGAATCACCAGCGTCCTCCTGACTCTCCTCATCCTCCTGCACAGGGGGCGTGGCGGTGGCCTTTCCGACATGTTCGGCGGCGGGGTCACCTCGAATCTCGGGGCGTCCGGTGTCGCTGAGCGAAACCTCAACCGCTTCACCGTCATCCTTGGTCTGGTCTGGCTCACGTCGATCGTGGTCCTCGGCCTCATCACCAAGTTCGATTCGGCAGTCTAAGGAGTAATCGTGGCGTCAGGTGGCAGTGCAATCAGGGGCTCCCGAGTCGGAGCTGGCCCCATGGGGGAGCAGGACCGGGGGTTCCACGCGGAGCGCATCCAGGTGCACTACTGGTGTGGCAGCGGTCACCAGCTGAGCCCTTATTTCCTCGCGACAATCGAGCCTGAGGAAATCCCTGAGCAGCTTGACTGCCCGAACTGCGGCGCGCCCGCTGGTCGTGACAAGGAGAACCCCCCCGCAGGTTGCGAAGCTCGAGCCGTACAAAACGCACCTCGCGTACGTCAAGGAGCGCCGCACCGAAGAAGAGGCCGTGGCCCTCCTCGAAGAAGCACTCCAGCAGCTTCGCGCGCGTCGGGGCACCGTCAACTCCTAGCGCTGGTCGAGGCTTCGCGTTGCCGAGGCGACGCGCCTCGTCAGTACGAATCGACGATCAGCTCTCGTGGCACATCCGCTGCCGCGTCCTCGTCGACGAAGAACACCGTCTCAAGCACGCCCTTGACGCCCGCGACCGGCACTAGGTCACGACTCGCCCCCGCCAGCGCAAGCCCGATCGGCGAAGCCTTGTCTGTGCCTGCCAACGCGAGCCAGATCCGCTCTGACGAGTTGATCACGGGCAGGGTGAGGCTCAGTCGCTCGGGAGGTGGCTTCGGCGAATTGCGCACCGCGACGACAGAGTCCTGAGCATTGACCTGCTCGAAATGCGGAAACAGTGAGGCGACGTGGCCGTCAGGGCCGACACCGAGGAACGTCACGTCGAATGCTGGCGCGGCGCCTCCATTGCCTGCGTGGCGTGCGAGCTCGTCCCGGTACTGTAGGGCGGCATCGTCGAGCGCGATTCCAGCATCCGCCGCCGGAAAGCGGTGCACGTTGCCGGAGGGAATCGCGACGTGCGTGAGGAGGGCCAGATCGGCCTGGTGGTCATTCCGTTCGGCATCCCCGGATTCGAGCCAGCGCTCGTCGCCCCACCACACATGCACCCGGTCCCACTCCAGGGCGCCGACCTCGGCATGTTCGGCGATCGCGCGGAGCACCGCGATACCGACACTCCCGCCCGTGAGGCAGACGTGCACGGTGGGGCTCCCCTGCAGGATTGCCCGCACGACGGACACGAAACGGCCAGCCACGGCGTCGATGAGCTGTTCCTTCGATTCGTGGACGACTACAGCCTTGTTGGGCACGCTCACTCCTTCTTGCTCGGCGTCGCGAGGGCGCTGAGCCCCTCCTGCAGGACGGAGCCGAAGAGCTTGTCGGGGCTCAGCCGACGAAGCTCCTCCGCGAGGCAATCGCGGAGTCCGCGTCGCGGCAGGGAGATGTCGTGCACGGGTTGACCCGGCTGCGTCAGCGTCGCGACGGGGGGCTCAGTCCGTTCGAGCGTGATGTCGCCCGAAGCACGAGTGAGCGTCACGCCGTGGATACCCACGTCGCCCGGTCGGGTGATCTCAACCGTGACGGGAACCTCGAGCTGCCGCTGTAGCCACGCGGCGAGCAGCAGCGTAGAGGGGGACTCGGACGAGCCGCGAACGTGCACGGCTGTCACCGGCTCGTAGGGCGGCTGGTCCAATACTGCGGCGAGTTGGCCTCTCCAGAGGGTCAGGCGGGTCCACGCGAAGTCGGTGTCGCCCGGCGCATAGCTCGCAGCAAGCGAACGGAGGAAGGCCGCGGGATCGGGCTGAGCCGCCGCATCCGTGATCCGTCGCTGCGCGATCCGCCCGATCGCGGATTCCGAGACAACCCCGAGCGTGCGCCCGGGCCACCATGCGACGACCGGCGCGTCAGGCAGGAGTAAGCCCATCACGAGGCTCTCCTCACTTCGCGCGATGTCGCCGTAGGCGCGCAGCACGATAACCTCGCTCGCGCCCGCGTCGCCGCCGACCCGAATCTGCGCGTCGATGCGTGCGCTGGTATCGGCGTCACCCTCGGGGGGAGTGGAGACGACGATGACGCGCATGGGATGCTCGCGGGAGGCCTCGTTGGCTGCCTCGATCGCCTCTTCCTCTCGCCCGATCTCTGTGGAGATGACGAGGGTGAGTACCCTGCCGAGGGCGACCGCTCCGCCCTCCTCCCGGATGCGGACGAGGGCCTTCGAGATGGCGCTTCCCGTGGTGTCTGGAAGATCGACGATCATGGGCGCCTCCACTGTCGGCCGTCACGAGCGAGCAGTTCATCCGCCGAGGCGGGCCCCCAGGTGCCGGGCCGATATTGCTCTGGCGGTCCCTGCTCGGCCCAGTACTCCTCGATGGGGTCGAGGATCTTCCACGAGAGCTCGACCTCCTCGTGGCGGGGGAAGAGGGGCGGGTCGCCCAGGAGCACGTCGAGAATGAGTCGCTCGTAGGCCTCCGGGCTCGCCTCCGTGAAGGCGTGGCCGTAGCCGAAGTCCATCGTGACGTCGCGAACACGCATGCTCGTGCCGGGAACCTTCGAACCGAAACGGATCGTGACCCCCTCGTCGGGCTGCACCCGGATCACGAGGGCGTTCTGGCCGAGCGAGGTGGTCTGGTCCTCAGCGAAGAGGGTCTGCGGGGCACGCTTGAACACCACCGCGATTTCCGTCACGCGCCTGCCGAGGCGCTTACCGGCACGCAGGTAGAAGGGAACGCCGGCCCAACGCCTCGTGCCGATGCCCAGCCGGATTGCCGCGTAGGTCTCCGTCTCCGACTGCGGATTCATGCCTTCCTCCTCGAGGAAGCCGACGACCTTCTCACCGCCCTGCCAACCGGCGCTGTACTGGCCGCGCGCAGTAGCCGTGCTCAGGTCGGAAGGCAGGGAGACCGCCGACAGCACCTTCTCCTTCTCGACCCGAAGGTCTGCGGCGTCGAAGGAGATGGGCTCCTCCATCGCCGTGAGCGCGAGCAGCTGCAGGAGATGATTCTGGATGACGTCGCGGGCAGCACCGATGCCGTCGTAGTACCCGGCGCGTCCGCCGACGCCGATGTCTTCGGCCATCGTGATCTGCACGTGGTCAACGTAGTGGCCGTTCCACAGCGGCTCGAAGAGCTGGTTGGCGAAGCGCAATGCCAGGAGGTTCTGCACCGTCTCCTTGCCGAGGTAGTGGTCGATGCGGAACACCGAATCGGGCGGGAACACCGACTCCACGACGCTGTTGAGTTCTCGCGCGGTCGTCAGGTCGCTGCCGAATGGCTTCTCGATGACGACCCTCCGCCATCCCGTGCCCGACTGCTCGGCCAGGCCGGAGCGGCGAAGCTGCTCCGTGACGAGCGGGAACGACTTCGGCGGAATCGACAGGTAGAAGGCGTGGTTGCCCATGGTGCCGCGGTCGCGGTCGAGCGCGTCGAGGGTGCTCTTCAGCTCTGCGAAGGCTTCGTCATCGTCGAAGTCTCCCTGCACGAAGCGGATGCCCTGGGCCAACTGTGCCCAGACGTCCTCGTCAAATGGGGTGCGGGCGTGCTGCTTGACGGCCTCGTACACCTCGCGTTCGAAGTCCTCGTCCTCCCATTCACGCCGCGCAAAGCCGACGAGGCCGAAGCCGGGGGGAAGCAGCCCTCGGTTGGCGAGGTCGTAGACGGCCGGCATGAGCTTCTTGCGCGAGAGGTCGCCAGTGACGCCGAAGATGATGAGGGCGCTCGGGCCAGCGATCCGGCTGAGCCGCCGGTCGCTCGCAATTCGCAGGGGGTTGAAGTCGGGGGTGATCTCCACCGACATCAGCGAATCGCGTCCCGGATGGAAGCGAGGCCGCGCTCGATGTCGCGCACCGTGAGTGTCAGCACGGGTCGTCCGTGCGCTTCAAGCACGCTCGCGTCGCCCGCTGCCTGGGCGCGGAGCAGCATGCCGAAGGTGAACGGCCGGTCGGGGATCTCGAGGTCGTGCTCGCCCTCGGTCACGATCTGCAGGAAGACCCCGTTGGCGGGCCCGCCCTTGTGGTACTGGCCGGTCGAGTGCAGGAAGCGCGGTCCCCAGCCGAAGGTCGTGGGGCGTCCGGTCCGAGCCGCGATGCGATCGCGAAGGTCAAGGAGTTCGGGGTGCGCTGCACGGTTGGCGTAGGCGTGCACGGCGACATAGCCGTCGGCCGGCACGGTCTCCAGCAGGCGCGCCACAGCCGCGTCGAGTGTCGCTTCGCCCGCTGTGACGGCGAAGGTTCCGCGCACCTCGACCCCAGCATCGATGAAGGCGGGTGCCGGAGCCTCAGGCTGGGCATCGAGGAGACCCCTCGTGGCGGTCTTGGCCGACTCGACATCCGGCTGGTCGAATGGGTTGATGCCGAGCAGCCGTCCCGCGACTGCCGTCGCATACTCCCAGACGAGGATCTGCGCACCGAGCGTGCCGCTGATCTCAACCTCGCCCTCGATCACGTCGCGCGTCTCCTTGGCGCTCTCGACGAGGCGCACGACCTGCACGTCGTCGGGCCGGCTCGCGAGCTCGGGGGAGTCTGTATCAAGCACGATCGGCAGGATTCCCTTGCCTTCTTTGCCTGTGGACTCCGCGATGAGTTGCTCGGCCCAGTCGGCGAAGCCGACGATGTAGGTGCCGTCGGAGACGATCGCCAGCTTGTCGCGCAGGGGACGGGTGCCCGCCATGACTGCACCGAGGATGAGCGCGGGGTTCTCCTCGTGATCGACCGCGAGGCGGCCGGCGACCGACGATGCCTCGTCGAGCAGCGCCGCGATGTCGACGCCCGCGAGACCGGAGGGCACGAGCCCGAACGCGGTGAGCGCCGAGTAGCGGCCGCCCACGTTGGGGTCCGCATTGAATACGCGGTAGCCGGTTTCGCGAGCGGATTCATCGAGGGGGGAGCCGGGATCCGTGACGATGATGATGCGGTCGACGGGGTCGATGCCGGCGTCACGAAACGCCTGCTCGTAGGCGCGCTTCTGGCTGTCGGTCTCGACGGTCGAACCGGACTTCGAGGAGACGACCACCGCCGTCGCCTCGAGTCGCTCGCCGAGTGCCGCAGCGACTTGGCTCGGCTCGGTCGCGTCAAGCACGGTCAGGGGGGCGCCCGCCGTGCGCGTGATGACCTCGGGGGCGAGGGAGGAGCCGCCCATCCCGCACAGCACGATGTGGTCGACCCCGTTCTCGCGCAGGTGGTCGCGGAGCGCGATGATGTCGTCCACGAGTCCCTCAGAGACGACGACCGCCTCGGTCCACCCGAGCCGCTTCGAGGCCTCGTCCTCCGCCTCGCGGCCCCACAGTGTCGCATCCTGCGCCGTGATCCTGGATGCCACAAGGTCGGTCACGAGCTGCGGCACGACACGCTCGACCGCAGCCGCAGCGGCCCCGCTGACCGCGATGTCGAAACTCATCGCGCGGCCTCGAGGGCAGCGCCGACGGTGTCGAGAAGCTCGTTCCACGACACGATGAACTTGTCGACGCCCTCCGATTCCAGCACGTTGGTGACCTCTTCGTAGGAGATTCCGAGTGCGTCGATCTCGTCAAGGACCTCGTTTGCCTCGGGGTAGGAGTTCGTGATGGTGTCGCCGCGGATAACGCCGTGGTCGAAGGTCGCCTCCATGGTCTTCTCCGGCATGGTGTTGACGACATTGGGTGCGACGAGCTCGACGACGTACGCGGTGTCGGGCAGCGCCGGGTCCTTCACGCCGGTCGACGCCCAGAGCGGCCGCTGGATGTTTGCACCCGCTGCAAGCAAGCCCTTTGCCCGCTCGGTCTCGAAGGACTGCTCGAACACCTGGTAGGCGAGCCGCGCATTTGCGATACCGGCCTTGCCCTTGAGAGCGAGGGCCTTCTCGCTGCCATTCTCCTCGAGTCGACGGTCGATCTCCGTGTCGACACGCGACACGAAGAAGGAGGCGACGGATCGGATGGTCGCCAGGTCGATGCCCTCGGCACGAGCCTGCTCGAGCCCCGTCAGGTAAGCATTGATGACGTCGCGGTAGCGCTCAAGGCTGAAGATGAGGGTGACATTCACGCTGATGCCCGATGCCGTGAGCGCGGTGATCGCTTCGAGCCCCTCGACGGTCGCGGGAACCTTGATCATGGCGTTGGGACGGTTCACCTTCTCCCAGAGCTGGCGACCCTCCTCGATCGTACCGGCCGCGTCGTTGGCGAGGCCGGGCTCGACCTCGATCGAGACGCGACCGTCCATGCCATCGGTCGCGTCGTACACGGGGCGAAGGATGTCGCACCCGGCAGCGACGTCATCCGTCGTGATCTCGAACACCGCGGTCGTCACGTCGACGCCCGATGCTGCAAGCGCGGCGACCTGCTCGTCGTAGGCGTCGCCCTTTGCGAGTGCCGTCGCGAAGATCGTGGGATTCGTTGTGACGCCGACGACGTGCCGTTCGTCGAGGAGCTTCTGGAGCGCGCCGGAGGAGATGCGCTCCCGGGAAAGGTCGTCCAGCCAGATGCTGACGCCGGCCGCGGAGAGTTCTGCAAGGGGATTGGTGGTCATGACTTCATCTTCCGCTCGACTTCTGTGGGGGTGTTGGGAGCTTGATCTCGCGTGATGCTCAGCCTGCAGCCTTGAGCGACTCGTGTGCGGCCGCGACGGCGTGCTCGGTCGTCATGCCGAACTCGCGGTAGAGCGTCTTGTAGTCGGCCGAAGCGCCGAAGTGCTCAATCGAGACGGAGCGACCGGCGTCGCCCACGTACTGGCGCCACGTGAGGTCGATACCGGCCTCGATCGACACCCGTGCGCGAACCGACGCGGGGAGCACCGACTCGCGGTAGGCCTGGTCCTGCTCCTCGAACCATTCGAGGCATGGGGCGGAGACAACACGCGCGTTGATGCCCTCTTCGCGCAACTTGTCACGTGCGTCCACCGCGATCTGCACCTCGGAGCCTGTCGCGATGAAGATCACGTCGGGCGTTCCGCCTGGCGCCTCTGCGAGCACGTACGCGCCGCGCGAGACGTTGCGGGCGGAGGCGAGGCTGTCACCGTCGGCATCGCCTTCACCTCGCTCGAACACGGGGACATTCTGACGAGTCAGCGCGATGCCGGCCGGGCCCCCGCGGCGCTCGAGGATCGTCTTCCAGGCCCACGCGACCTCGTTGGCATCCGCCGGACGCACGATGTCGAGCCCGGGAATCGCGCGCAGCGTCGCGAGCTGCTCGACCGGCTGGTGTGTCGGCCCGTCTTCACCGAGCGCGACGGAGTCGTGCGTCCACACGAAGATGGACGGCGCCTTCATGAGGGCAGCCAGGCGCACCGCGGGTCGCATGTAATCGCTGAAGATGAGGAACGTTCCACCGTAGGGGCGCGTGTTGCCGTGCAGCACGATGCCATTCAGGATCGCCGCCATCGCGTGCTCACGGATGCCGAAGTGCAGCACGCGTCCGTAGGGGTTGCCGCTCCACTCCTCAGTCGAGCGGTGGGCCGGCACGAAGGAGGCAGCGCCCGCAATGGTCGTCAGGTTCGACTCTGCGAGGTCGGCGGAGCCGCCCCAGAGTTCGGGGATGACGGCCCCCAGGGCACCGAGGACCTTGCCCGATGCTGCCCTCGTGGAGACGTCCTTGCCGGACTCGAAGGTGGGGAGTGCCTCATCGACGCCATCCGGCAGCGCTCCCGTGAGCACGCGGTCGAGCAGCTGCTTGCGCTCGGGGTTCGCCTCTGCCCAGGCGTCGAACTGCCTCTGCCACTCTGCGTGCTGCGCCTGGCCTCGCTCGACCGCCTTGCGGGTATGTGCGATGACCTCGTCGGAGACCTCGAAGGTCTTCTCGGGGTCGAAGCCGAGCACCTGCTTGGTTGCGGCGAGCTCCTCGGCACCCAGGGCCGAGCCGTGGATCTTGCCCGTGTCCTTCTTGTTGGGGGCGGGCCATCCGATGATCGTCCTGAGCACGATGAGTGAGGGCTTCGTCGTCTCGGCCTTCGCGGCCTCGATCGCGACGTGCAACTCCTCAATGTCCTCGTGGTAGTCGCCGCCCTTCTTCCAGTCGACGACCACGACCTGCCAGCCGTACGACTCGTAGCGTGCCTGCACGTCCTCGGTGAAGGCGATGTCGGTGTCGTCTTCGATCGAGATCTGGTTGCTGTCGTAGATCACGACGAGATTGCCGAGCTCCTGGTGGCCGGCGAGGGAGGATGCCTCGCTCGTGACGCCTTCCTGCAGGTCGCCGTCACTCGCGATGACGTAGACGTAGTGGTCGAACGGGCTCGTGCCCGGCGCAGCCTCGGGGTCGAAGAGACCACGCTCGAAGCGGGACGCGTAGGCGAAGCCGACGGCCGAGGCAAGGCCCTGGCCGAGCGGGCCTGTCGTGATCTCGACACCGTCGGTGTGGCCGTACTCGGGGTGTCCAGGAGTCTTCGAGCCCCAGGTGCGGAGTGCCTTCAGGTCATCGAGCTCGAGGCCGTAGCCACCGAGGTAGAGCTGGATGTACTGCGTGAGTGAGGAGTGACCCGCCGACAGGATGAAGCGGTCGCGCCCGATCCACTCGTTGTCGCTCGGGTCACGGCGCATGACCTTCTGGAAGAGGAGGTAGGCCGCCGGCGCGAGGGACATCGCGGTGCCCGGGTGACCGTTGCCGACCTTCTCGACAGCATCGGCCGCAAGGATACGCGCGGTATCCACGGCGAGGTTATCGATGGGGTCCCACTGGAGAGCTGCCACGTTGTTCTGACCCTTCTGACGCAGGTTTGCGTGCGCGACCGACGCGGTGCGCATCCGTAATGCACCCGCCCTGGCGACTCCGGTCGGCCCGCGTGCGACGTCGCCACGGTGCGATCCATTCAGGTGAGTCGCCTCGAACGTGGGGGGAGGCCCTCCCAAGTATAGGGACAGGTACCGCGTTGACAGGGGAACTGCGCCTCTCGAAGGGAACGCAGGGTGCCAGCAGTGAACTAGACTGGTTCATTGGACACTGGAGAGCCGTTAGAGGAGCGATGAACGCAACCGTAGACACCCCGATCCGACAGGAACGGGCCCGCGGGATCGCAAAGGCCCGCGCCTATCTCGCCCTCACGAAACCCCGCGTGATCGAGTTGTTGCTCGTCACGACCGCTCCCGTCATGATCCTGGCGCAGGGCGGCATCCCGAATCTCTGGCTCATGTTCTGGACGCTCGTCGGCGGTGCGCTCAGCGCGGGAGCCGCCGGGGCGTTCAACTGCTACATCGACCGCGACATTGATCGCGTGATGGCGCGCACGAGCAATCGCCCGCTCGTGACGGGTGCGCTGAGCGACCGCGAGGCGCTCGTCTTCTCGTGGGTGCTGACCTTCCTGTCGATCGGCGTGCTCTACTTCGCGACCAACTGGCTCGCCGCCACACTCTCCGCGGCAGCGATCTTCTTCTACGTCGTGGTCTACTCGCTCATCCTCAAGCGCCGAACCTCGCAGAACATCATCTGGGGCGGGATCGCGGGCTGCTTCCCCGTGCTCATCGGGTGGGCGGCCGTGACGGAGTCGATCAGCTGGTCGCCGCTGATCCTCTTCCTCGTCGTCTTCCTGTGGACGCCGCCCCATTACTGGCCGCTCTCCATGAAGTACCGCGCTGACTATGCGAGCGCCCAGGTGCCCATGCTCGCCGTGATCCGCGGTCGCGCCCAGGTGGGCCTGCAGACGATCCTCTACGCGTGGGCGACCGTCGGATGCTCGCTCCTGCTGATTCCCGTGCACCCCATGGGCCTCACCTACACACTCGTGGCCTTGGGTTCGGGCGCATGGTTCATCATCGAGTCGCACCGTCTCTACAACCGGGCCATCCGCGGTGAAGAGGCCAAGCCCATGAAGCTCTTCCACGCGTCGATCACCTACCTGACGCTCGTCTTCGTCGCCGTAGGCGTCGACCCGCTGCTGCCCTTCTAGGCCGGCCGGTCCAGGCAGGGCGGGCCCTGCCAGCGGGTTCCGAGCTCTCGGCGATCGGATCGCCTCTACGAACCCGGCGACGTGTGAGGGGACTGCCTAGGCGGGCCGCTTGAGCCGCAGCACCACGACGACATAGGTTGCGGCCGACAACGCGGCAAGCACCATGTGGATGCCGACGAGCAGGGCGGGCAGTCCCTCGCGGGCCTGGATGACACCGACGATGACTTGCAGGACGATGATCGCGGCGAGCACGAGGAGCCAGCGGCGCGGCTGAAGACGCTGGACCCAGGCGGCAAGCGTGAGCACCAGCACGAGGACGGCCAGCACGTAGCCGGGCCACGAGTGAACGTGCGCGAGCACGGTGGCGTCGAAGCCATTCCGCACGACGTTCGCGTCACCCGAGTGCGGTCCCGAGCCCGTGGTCAGCACGCCGAAGAAGATGGTGGCCGCGAGGGCAAGCCCCGTGACGTGGGTGACGATGGCGAACCACTTCGGCACGGCGCGCACCCGCGGGCCGGCGACTGCGGTCATGCGCACCAGGTAGGTCGCCGTGACCGTCACGAGCAGCACGGATGCCACGTAGTGGAAGCCCACGATGAAGGGGTTGAGCTGGGTGAGCACCGTGATGCCTCCCACGAAGGCCTGCGCGACGACCCCGATGAGCACGATCCACGCCAGGACGGAGAGGTCACGCCGCTGCGGGGTGATGCGCACAGAACGTACGGCACCGATGATCGTCACCAGGAGAAGCGCGGCCGTGAAGAACGGAAAGCCTTCGTCCCCCTCGAAGCCAAGCAGGGAGGCGACAGTCCAGGCCACCCCACCGGCGCCGAGAGCGCCCACGGCGAAGAGGAGCGCCGACGTGAGGGAGCGTCGCCCGCCCAGCGCACGCAGGGTCAGGAGCAGCACGACGATCGCGAGGATGCCGACGAGGCCGGTCAGTGTGCGGTTGCCGAACTCGATGATGCCGTGGAAACCCTGCTCCGCGGTCGGCACAAGGGACTCCGGCGTGCAGAGGGGCCACTCCGAGCATCCGAGGCCAGAGCCCGTGAGGCGCACCGCGCCACCCGTCGCGATGATGAGCACCTCAGCACAGAAGGAGGCCCACGCGGCGATGCGGATGCCGCGGCCGAGGGGGATGGGGACGCTGCCGATGAACCCACGGTGACGGACTTCGGTAGACGACTGGCGGTTCACTGGCAACTTTCTCGTTTCGGCAGCGGCACCCTATAGAATTGACAGGTTCATGAACACAGCCAATGCCGGGGTGTCAGCGCAGACATGACGGGGTTCATCCCCGTTCCTCCTGTTCATTCTAGGCAGGCAGCTCGGGCGCGATGCTTCGCGCATCCGATCCTGCGATCGACCCCGCGCATTGAAACGCACGCACGAGTGTGCCGTCACGGCACTCGGGTCGGGAATGTTTGCCCACACCGACCTGTTGGGGCCAGTGAGGAATGAAGAGGTATGCCATGTCAGACGTTCTGATTGACCGCCCGGAACTCTCGAGCCTGGGAATTTACGAGTTCGGCTGGGCTGACTCGGATGTTGCGGGTTCGTCAGCCCGCAGGGGACTCTCCCCGGAGGTCGTCGCCGACATTTCCCAGCTCAAGGCTGAGCCAGAGTGGATGCTGAAGAACCGCCTCAAGGCGCTTTCACTCTTCTACAAGAAGCCCATGCCCTCGTGGGGTGCTGATCTCTCGGGGATCGACTTCGAGAACATCAAGTACTTCGTGCGCTCGACCGAGAAGCAAGCGGCCACCTGGGAGGACCTTCCCGAGGAGATCAAGAACACCTACGAGAAGCTCGGCATCCCCGAGGCTGAACGCCAGCGCCTCGTCGGAGGTGTCGCTGCCCAGTACGAGTCCGAGGTCGTCTATCACCAGATCCGTGAGGACCTGGAGGAGCAGGGCGTGCTGTTCCTCGACACCGACACCGCGCTTCGCGAGCACCCGGAGATCTTCCAGGAGTACTTCGGAACGGTCATCCCGGCCGGTGACAACAAGTTCGCCGCACTCAACACCGCCGTGTGGTCCGGTGGTTCCTTCGTCTATGTGCCGCCCGGCGTGCACGTCGAGATCCCGCTCCAGGCCTACTTCCGCATCAACACGGAGAACATGGGCCAGTTCGAGCGCACGCTCATCATCGCCGACGAGGGCAGCTACGTGCACTACATCGAAGGATGCACGGCGCCCATCTACAAGTCGGACTCGCTGCATTCGGCAGTCGTCGAGATCATCGTGAAGAAGAACGCACGCGTTCGCTACACGACGATCCAGAACTGGTCGAACAACGTCTACAACCTCGTCACCAAGCGCGCCATCGCACACGAGGGCGCGACCATGGAGTGGGTCGACGGCAACATCGGCTCCAAGGTCACCATGAAGTACCCCTCCGTGTACCTCGTAGGGGAGCGCGCCAAGGGGGAGACCCTCTCGGTCGCCTTCGCCGGCCCGGGCCAGCACCAGGATGCCGGCGCCAAGATGGTGCACATGGCGCCGCACACGCAGTCGTCGATCGTCTCCAAGTCGATCGCTCGCGGCGGGGGCCGCACGGGATACCGTGGCGAGATCCGCATCGCGGCCGGAGCGCACCACTCCGCCAACACGGTGCGTTGCGACGCGCTGCTCGTCGACACGATCTCGCGCTCCGACACCTACCCCGTGACCGACATCCGTGAAGACGATGTCGTCATGGGACACGAGGCGACGGTCTCCCGCGTCAGCGAGGAGCAGCTCTTCTACCTGATGTCGCGTGGCCTGCCCGAAGACGAGGCGATGGCGATGATCGTGCGTGGATTCATCGAGCCGATTGCGCGCGAACTGCCCATGGAGTACGCCATGGAGTTGAACAAGCTCATCGAGATGGGCATGGAAGGATCTGTCGGATAGATGTCAGCGCCCGTAGTCTCTGCGAACGCCAATACCGCAGCTCTTACCGACCATTCCAAGATCGCCTCGCGCCAGCACAGCGTGGGCGGGCTCGGACTCACCCCCGTGCAGACCCGCTCGGAGCGCTTCGCGTCCTATGACGTGAACGACTTCGAGGCGGTTGTCCCCAATCACGCAGAGTGGAAGTACACGCCGCTCGCGAAGATCGCGCCCCTGACAGGCGACGCGCTCGACGGCTCGACCTACGAATACTCCGCCGCGACGGAGGGTGGAGCGAGCGTGGCCTGGACGGGACGGGACAACGCGCTCATCGGCCGCGCCGGAACGCCAGAGGACCGGGCATCCGCCAACGCCTGGAGCTCCTTCGAACAGGCCCTCGTCATCACGCTTGAGGGCGAGGAGGCGAGCGCAACGCTGAGCCGTTCGGCCATCGGCGCGAACGCTCGCGCCGCACACCTCGTCATCCACGCCACTGCACACTCTCGCGGCCTGGTCGTGCTCGAGAACGCGGGCGACGCGATGCTCGCGGAGAACGTCGAGATCATCGTCGACGACAACGCCGACCTCAGCGTGGTCGTACTGCACGAATGGGCCGACGACGCCGTCTACCTCGCGAGCCATTTCGCAAGCGTCGGACGGGGTGCTCGGCTCAAGCACGTGACGGTGACCCTCGGCGGCGACGTGGTGCGCGTCAACCCGACGGCGCACCTCGGCGCAGAGCGCGGGGAAGTCGAGCTCTACGGGCTCTACTTCGCCGACGCTGGCCAGCACATTGAGCACCAGGTCTTCGTGCACCACGACGGCCCGCATACGAAGTCGACCGTCACCTACAAGGGCGCCCTCCAGGGTGATGGTGCGCACACCGTGTGGATTGGCGACGTGCTGATCGGTCGCGAGGGCAACGGCACCGAGAGCTACGAGCAGAACCGCAACCTGCTGCTCTCGGACGGTGCACGTGCCGACTCCGTGCCGAACCTCGAGATCGAGACGGGCGACATCCTCGGCGCAGGCCACGCGAGCGCGAGCGGCCGCTTCGATGATGAGCAGCTCTTCTACCTCCAGGCACGCGGGATCCCCGAGGAGGAGGCACGCCGCCTCGTCGTCCGCGGCTTCCTTGGCGAAGTCATCCAGAAGATCGGCGTGCCGTCGATCGAGGAGCGTCTCGACGCGGCGGTCGAAGCCGAACTGGCGGTGAGCGCATGAGTGTTCGAATCTGCGCCCTCGACGAGCTGACCGTCAACGCGGCGGTGCGTGTCGTGATCGGCGATACGCCCATCGCAGTCGTGCGCGACTCCGCTGGCGACGTCCACGCAATCGGGGACACCTGCACGCACGGCGACATCTCACTGTCGGAGGGCTTCGTCGAGGACGAGACCCTCGAGTGCTGGGCACACGGCTCCCAGTTCTCACTCAAGTCCGGCAAGCCACTGACGCTGCCCGCCTACGAACCGGTCCCGGTCTTCGCGGTCTCCGTTGTCGACGGCGACGTCTTCGTCGATCCCACGCCGACCTTCCCCTCCTAAGCACCCGGCCCAAAGCATCCGGCCCAGCGGCCGAAGAGAAAGAAGAATTCGCACAATGTCAGAACTGATCATCCGCGATCTCCACGTCAGCGTCGAGACCGAGCAGGGCGACAAGCAGATCCTGAAGGGCGTCGACCTCACGATCGCCTCGGGGCAGACCCACGCGATCATGGGTCCCAACGGCTCCGGCAAGTCCACGCTCGCCTACACCCTCGCGGGACACCCCAAGTACAAGGTCGAAAACGGCACGATCACCCTTGATGGTGAAGACGTGCTCGAGATGAGCGTCGACGAGCGCGCTCGTGCCGGGCTCTTCCTCGCCATGCAGTACCCCGTTGAGATCCCCGGCGTCACGGTCTCGAACTTCCTCCGCACCGCCAAGACCGCGATCGACGGAGAAGCCCCGGCGATCCGCAACTGGATCAAGGAGGTGCGCGCGTCGATGGACAACCTTCGCATGGACCGCACCTTCGCTGAGCGCAATGTCAACGAGGGCTTCTCGGGTGGCGAGAAGAAGCGCCACGAGATCCTCCAGATGGAACTCCTCAAGCCGCGCTTCGCCGTGCTCGACGAGACAGACTCGGGGCTCGATGTCGACGCACTGAAGGTGGTGTCCGAGGGCGTCAACCGCGCCAAGGAGACCACGGATCTCGGCATCCTGCTCATCACGCACTACACGCGCATCCTGCGCTACATCAAGCCGGACTTCGTGCACGTCTTCGTCGACGGCCGTGTTGCCGAGCAGGGCGGTCCCGAACTGGCCGACCGCCTTGAGAACGAGGGCTACGATCGCTACCTCTCAGGCTCGAACGTAGGCTAGAAACATGGCTGTTGCACTCGAGCCCCAACTGTTCAACCAGGTCGAAGAGGCGCTCAAGGAGGTCATGGACCCCGAGCTCGGCGTGAACATCGTCGACCTTGGGCTTATCTACGACCTCACCTGGGACGAGGAGAACGACGCGCTCATCATCAGCATGACGCTGACCTCTGCGGGATGCCCCCTCACCGACGTGATCGAGGATGAGACGGCCCAGGCGCTCGATGGCGTCGTCGAGCAGTTCCGCATTAACTGGGTGTGGATGCCGCCGTGGGGTCCCGAGAAGATCACGGACGACGGCCGCGAGATGATGCGGGCGCTCGGCTTCGCGATGTGAGGACGATCTCAGACGATCGTTGACTGTTGTGATGACCTCGGCGTGGGGAGACCCTCGTCGAGGCGCCACGCCAGGGGCACCACGATAGCGACAGCCAGCACCTTCACAACGGCCGCCAAGACGAGCGGCAGGAATCCGTCGTTGAGCGCGCTCACCAGGTCATAGCCGCGAACGTTCATGAGTCGCGCGACGCCGAAGGCGTAGACCACGAGCGTGATCATCCAGGAGCACACGAAGTTCGGGATGAACCGGCGATCCCACCCTCGCGCAGCACACAGTCCTGCCAGGATCGCCGCGACGACGAAGCCGACGAGGTACCCGCCGGTGTCTCCCGAGAGGTGTTGCCAGCCGGCGCCGCCATTGTTGAAGACGGGGACGCCGACCCCGCCGAGCACGAGGTAGAGCGTGAGCGCGAGCCCCGCCCTCAGGGCACCCAGGCAGTACCCGACGAGGAGTACCCCGATGATCTGCCCTGTCGACGGCACGGGCCAGAGTGCCACGACGAACTGGGCAGCGAGCGACACGATCGCCATCCCGCAGAGCACGAGCACGAAGTCCATGAGGAGTGACGGTGCGAACACGCGGTCCGCGAGCGTCTCGGGACCGAGGTGCAGGCGTCGACGATTGAGCGAGTTGAACGCCCCTCGCAGGCCCACCGTCCTTGGGTCGAGCATCCTCACCCTCTCGTGCTGGAGCCCCCACACATGTGAACGCAAATATACTAGGGGTTTCCCCCTTTTCCCTCTGCTCCTTGACCGGAGCCCCTGAATGGATGCTGCCTGTGCTGAGCGTGCAAGACCTCGAGATCCGCGTCGGAGCTCGCACGCTCATGGAGGGCGTCACATTCCGCGTCGACAGGGGAGACAAGATCGGGCTGGTCGGCCGTAACGGCGCGGGCAAGACGACCCTGACCAAGACACTCGCCGGCGAGACCCTCCCTACGAGCGGGCGCATCGATCGCTCCGGCGAGGTCGGTTACCTTCCCCAGGACCCGCGCTCCGGCAACCCGGACGACCTCGCCCGCACACGCATCCTCGACGCCCGCGGACTCGGGCAGCTGGTGCTCGGGATGCAGGAGACAAGCGCGCAGATGGGCTCGGATGACCCCGAGGTGGCCGAAGCAGCGATGAAGAGGTACTCGCGCCTCACCGACCGCTTCGATGCCCTCGGCGGCTACGCGGCGGAAGCGGAGGCCGCGTCGATCGCCAGCAACCTCAACCTTCCCGATCGCATCCTCGACCAGCCGCTCAGAACGCTCTCGGGTGGCCAGCGGCGCCGCATCGAACTGGCACGCATCCTGTTCTCCGATGCCGAGACCATGATCCTCGACGAGCCGACCAACCACCTCGATGCCGACTCCGTCGTGTGGCTTCGCGAGTTCCTCAAGGGCTACTCCGGCGGCTTCATCGTCATCAGCCACGACATCGAGCTCGTGGGGGAGACCGTCAACAAGGTCTTCTACCTCGATGCGAACCGCCAGGTCATCGACGTCTACAACATGGGCTGGAAACACTACCTGCGCCAGCGCGAGGCCGATGAGGAACGCCGCAAGAAGGAGCGCGCCAACGTCGAGAAGAAGGCGACCGTGCTGCAGCAGCAGGCGGCGCGCTTCGGGGCGAAGGCGAGCAAGGCGGCCGCGGCACACCAGATGGTGCGTCGCGCGGAGAAGATGCTCTCTGGTCTGGAAGAGGTGCGCTCGGTCGACCGCGTGGCCAAGCTCCGCTTTCCCGAGCCGGCCCCCTGCGGCCGCACTCCGCTCACCGCCAAGAACCTCAGCAAGAGCTACGGCTCACTCGAGATCTTCACGGCGGTCGACCTCGCGATCGATCGCGGATCGAAGGTCGTCGTGCTCGGGCTCAACGGTGCAGGCAAGACCACGCTGCTCCGGATGCTCGCTGGCGTCGACAAGCCCGATACGGGCCAGGTCGAACCGGGCCACGGCCTCCGCATCGGGTACTACGCCCAGGAACACGAGACGCTCGACGTCAAGCGATCCGTGCTCGAGAACATGGTCTCCGCCTCTCCCAACCTGACCGAGACGGAGGCGCGGAGGGTGCTCGGATCGTTCCTCTTCACAGGTGATGACTCGCACAAGCCCGCCGGGGTGCTCTCGGGCGGCGAGAAGACCCGCCTCGCGCTCGCGATGATCGTCGTCTCTGGCGCCAACGTACTCCTGCTCGACGAGCCCACGAACAACCTCGATCCGGCGAGCCGGATCGAGATCCTGGATGCCCTGGCCAACTACGCGGGGGCGGTCGTGCTCGTGAGCCACGATGAGGGCGCGGTCGAGGCGCTAAACCCGGAGCGCGTGCTCATCCTTCCCGACGGCGTTGAGGACCACTGGAGCCCCGACTACGCGGACCTCATCACGCTCGCCTGAGCCGGTCTAGCGACGCCCAGCGCCGTCGAGGAGGGCATCCTCGATCTCGTCGTCGCTCGGCGATCGGCGCGACCTGCGGGCTTCGCGGCGCTCGGCGTCGCGCTGCACCCGCTCATCCTCCGAGTTGACGACGCGGTACTCCTGGCGCAGTGCCCACCAGAGTCCGATGAACGCGAGCAGCGCGAAGACGTACCACTGCAGCGCGTAGGAGAGGTGAGGACCCTCATCGGGTTCCGGCTTGGGCGGAGTCACGAGGCTCTCGCTCGGCGCGGGCTCCTGCGACTCCACCGCGCCGAAGGCGCCCGTGTAGGTGGGCAGGCCCAGGCGCTCCGCGACCTCCGGCAGGTGGATCGTCGCGATCTGGTTCGTGCCGATGGGGGAGCTTCGTCCCGGCAGCGTCGGCTCGCCCTCCTTCAGGCGCGCAACAACCGTCACCGGACCGTCGGGCGCCTCGGCAATCGAGTCGGGAGCGTCCTGGAGGTTGCCGGTCGGAACCCATCCGCGGTTCACGACGAAAACGGTTCCGTCGTCGAGCAGCAGGGGGGTCAGCACCTCGAAGCCAGGCGAGCCTCGATAGGGACGGTTGCGCACGAGCACCTCCTCATCCTTGAGGTAGGTGCCGCTGAGCGTCACCGGCGTCCATTTCTGGCTCTCGTCGTAGGCGCCGAGCGCGTCCAGCACGGAGGTCACGGGCACGGGTTCGCGCTCATAGTTCGCCTCGACGAGCGCAATCGCATGCTGTGCTTCAGCACGCCGGTCGAACTGCCAGTTGCCGAAACCGCAGCTGACGATCGCGAAGACGATGACGAGCGCCGTGTATCCCGCCCAGCGCCACGAGAGCACGAAGCGCCAGCCGCTCATCGGCTTTCCTCAAAGGGAACGGCCTCAACGGGGAAGTCCCGCGTCGCGAGGTAGTCGCGGAGGTATTCGACGTGCTCCGCGCACGCAAGCCACACCTTCGTGCGGGACTCGTCATGGATACGCGGGTTTCGCCAGTTGACCGACCAGCCAGCATCGGCACGGCAGCCGGCACGCGAGCACTGCGGGGCCTCTGGGGCCTGGTCCAGCAAGATCACTGCTCTCCTTCACCGCGATAGAGCTCGACACTGCGGGGGTCTGGAGCCTCGACCCCGCCGCGAACTCCCGTCGAGACATTCGCCACGACGACGGCAATGTAGGGAAGCACGATCGCGCCGATCGCGGGGATCGCCATCCACCAACCGGGCACGACGAAGCACGCAAAAAGGCACACGACGCGAATGCTCATCGCGATCGTGTAGCGCAGCATCCGCCTCCTGCGGTCGTCATCTGGCGACAGCGGAAGGGATGTGATCGATTGGGGCTTTGCCATGAGGGTCTCGCTCTAGCCTACGACTAAGATCGTATGAGTTTGCCGGGTACCGGACCATGCCCGGCACGGATGCGTCGGCACATCTCCGACAGCGGCAAATCAAGGTGATGAGGGCAAGGATGACCAAGAGAACTGTGCTCGTGACGGGCGGCAACCGAGGCATCGGCTATGCGATCGCCGAAGAGTTCCTGGCACAGGGCCACAGGGTCGCCGTCACCGCACGCTCGGGCGAGGGCCCCGAGGGTTCCCTGACGGTGCGAGCGGATGTTACTGACCCGGAGTCGATCGATGCCGCCTTCACCCAGATCGAGGCCGAACTCGGCCCCGTCGAGGTCGTCATCGCGAACGCCGGCATCACTCGCGACACCCTCCTGATGCGGATGAGCGACGAGGACTTCACGTCGGTCGTCGACACGAACCTCACGGGGGCGTTCCGCGTCGTGAAGCGCGCCTCGAAGGGCATGCTCAAGGCCCGCTACGGCAGGATCGTGCTCGTCTCGAGTGTCGTCGGCCTCTACGGCGGCCCGGGGCAGGCCAACTACGCCGCATCGAAGGCGGGCCTCGTGGGCCTTGCACGCTCCATCACGCGCGAGCTCGGCGCCAGGGGCATCACGGCCAACGTCGTCGCCCCCGGCTTCATCGAGACCGACATGACAGCGGAACTCCCGGCCGACACGCAGGCGCAGTACAAGGCGAGCATCCCGGCCGCCCGCTTCGCGTCTCCCCAGGAGGTCGCGCGCGTCATCGCCTGGGTCGCCGGCGACGACGCTGCCTACATCAGTGGGGCAGTGATTCCTGTCGACGGCGGCCTCGGGATGGGGCACTAGCTCACAGACCTCGGCCCGCAGGTCCACGCCTCACCCGGCGTCGAGCCCAAGGGCCCCGAGCACGAGCGAAAGGTCCCGCTCGTCGAGCACGAGGTCTGCGGCCTGGCGCACGGGTGCCTTGGCATCGAAGGCGATCGAGAGTCCGGCGCGTTCCATCATCCGGAGGTCGTTGGCGCCGTCCCCGACCGCGACGGTGCAGCGCATGGGCACTCCGGCATCCAGAGCCCACTCCGCGATGGCATCCGCCTTGGCCTCCGCATGGATGACCCCGCCAAGCACGCGACCCGTGAGCACGCCATCGCGCGTCTCGAGTCGGTTGGCACGGCAGTAGTCGAGGCGGAGCTCCGCGGCGAAGGGGTCCACGATCTCGTGGAAGCCACCTGAGACCACCCCGATCCTCCCCCCGACTGCGTGGAGGCCTGCCACGAGCTCAGGCACACCCTTGGTGACCTCGACACGGGCGCGGACGGTCTCGAAGGCTGAGACGGGGAGGCCCTCGAGTGTGGCCACCCGCAGGCGCAGGCTCTCCGCGAAGTCGATCTCGCCGTTCATCGCCCGCGCGGTGACATCGGCGACGAGTTCCAGGCTGCCCGCCTCCTCAGCGAGCAGCTCGATCACCTCGTTCTCGATGAGGGTCGAGTCGACGTCGAGCACAACGAGAAAGGGCATGGGCGCATCCAAACGACGGGCGGCGCACCAGCGCCGGAATCAGGTGACGACGTGGACTCCCTTGCCGACGACCGTGATGCCCGAATCTGTGACGGTATAGCCGCGCGAGCGGTCAGCAGCGGCATCCACCCCCACTGTCGCACCCGGGTCGACAACGACTTCCTTGTCCAGAATAGCCCGCTGCACGACCGCTCCCTGCCCGATGCGCACGTGGTCGAAGACGATCGAGTCGACGACGCGGGCACCGGACTCGATCGTCGCCCAGGGTCCCAGCACGCTGCGCTCGACGTGCGCGCCCGACAGGAGCGAGCCGAGCGACACGATCGAGTCGATCGTCGTGCCGAGGTTTCCTGAAGCGTCGCGCACGAACTTCGCCGGGGGAGCGTTGAACTGCTGGTTGAAAATCGGCCAGGTGCGGTTGTAGAGGTTGAATACCGGCAACGCCGAAATGAGGTCCCGGTGTGCGTCGTAGTAGGAGTCGATCGTTCCCACGTCGCGCCAGTAGTAGCGGTCGCGATCCGTGGCCCCCGGCACCTCGTTGCGGATGAGGTCGTACACAGCCGCGTCGCCTCGCGAGACGAAATCCGGCACGATGTCCCCACCCATGTCGTGGTTCGACGATGGCGTCTCGCCATCGCGCAGCACGGCATCCATCAGCACGTCGGCGTCGAAGACGTAGTTGCCCATCGACGCGAGCACTTCGTTCGGGGAGTCGGGCAGGCCGACTGGCTCCTGCGGCTTTTCATGGAAGGCGTGGATGCGGGTGGGGTCGTCCTTCTCCACTTCGATCACACCGAACTGGTTCGCGAGGGAGATCGGCTGGCGGATCGCGGCGACCGTCACACCGGCCCCGGACTCGATGTGGGCGTCGATCATCTGGCTGAAGTCCATGCGGTACACGTGGTCGGCACCGACCACGACGACGATGTCGGGCTTCTCATCGCGCAGGAGGTTGAGGCTCTGCAGGATCGCGTCAGCGGAGCCAGCGAACCACCGCTTGCCGAGCCGCTGCTGCGCCGGCACGGATGCCACATAGGAGTTGGTCAACCCCGAGAGCCGCCAGGTCTGGGAGACGTGGCGGTCGAGGCTGTGCGACTTGTACTGCGTCAGCACGACGATCTGCCGCAGGCCCGAGTTGATCAGGTTGGAGAGGGCGAAATCGATGAGGCGATAGTTGCCCGCGAAGGGGACCGCTGGCTTCGCCCGGTCTGCCGTGAGGGGCATGAGGCGCTTGCCCTCGCCGCCGGCGAGCACGATTCCGAAGATCTTCTGGGAGGCCATTGCTCCACAGTATGCGCGAACATGCGTCTGTACTACCGTTCAATCTGTGAGAGTCGACGTCGTCACCCGCGAGTACCCGCCCGAGGTTTACGGGGGTGCCGGAGTCCATGTGGCCGAGCTGGTCAAGGAGCTCAGGCGCACGCTTGACGTGCAGGTGCGCTGCTTTGGCGCCGAACGCGCTGAACCGGGAGTGACGGCGTACAGCACGCCGGATGCCCTTCAGACTGCAAACGCAGCGATCACGACCCTCGGCACCGACCTCGAGATCGCCCAGGATGTCGCGGGCGCCGATATCGTGCACTCCCACACCTGGTACGCGAATGGCGCGGGGCACGTCGCGAGCCTCCTCCACGGCATCCCTCACGTCGTCACCGCTCACAGCCTCGAGCCGCTGCGCCCGTGGAAGGCCGAGCAGCTCGGCGGCGGCTACCGGGTGTCAAGTTGGATCGAGGAGCAGGCATTCTCCGGCGCGGCTGCCGTCATCGCCGTGAGCGAGGGCATGCGCCGAGACATCCTGCGTTCCTACCCGCACCTCGACGGAGACAGGGTGCACGTCGTCTACAACGGCATCGACCTCGAAGCCTGGCAGCCCACGGAGGACCCAGAGACCCTGCGCTCGCTCGGCATCGACCCCACACGACCCTCGGTGGTTTTCGTCGGGCGCATCACACGGCAGAAGGGGCTCACCTACCTGCTGAAGGCGGCCGCGCAGCTGCCGCGCGACGTGCAGCTCGTGCTGTGCGCTGGCGCGCCCGACACGCCCGCGCTCATGGCCGAGGTGCGGGAGGCCGTGCAGAAGCTGCAGGATGCGAGGGGCGGGGTGGTCTGGATTGACCGCGTGCTCCCGCGCAATGAGCTCTCCGCCGTGCTCACTGCCGCAACGACCTTCGTCTGCCCTTCCGTCTACGAGCCGCTCGGCATCGTGAACCTCGAAGCGATGGCGTGTGGTGCGGCCGTCGTGGGGACCGCGACGGGAGGAATCCCGGAGGTCGTCGACGACGGTGTCACGGGGCGACTCGTGCCCATTGAGCAGGTCGACGACGGCTCGGGCACTCCGCTCGATCCCGAGCATTTCGTGCACGACCTCGCGCAGGTTCTGCTCGAGGTCGTCTCCGACCCGGCGGAGGCTGCTCGGATGGGCGCGGCAGGACGACGCCGCGCCGAGCAGGAGTTCGGCTGGGACCGAATCGCGCGCCGCACGGAGGAGATCTACCGCAGCCTGCTCACCGCGCCCGCTGTGTCACCCTAAAAGACGCAGTCACTGAGGGTAGGGTTTAGTTCATGGCCAGCGTTCTCAAGCTCTCTGATGTGTCCGTAGTCCGAGACGGGAACCGCATTCTCGATTCGATCGACTGGACCGTCGACAGTGAGGAACGCTGGGTCATCCTCGGCCCGAACGGAGCAGGCAAGACGACGCTCCTCCAGCTCGCCTCGGCGCTCATCCACCCGACGTCGGGCGAGGCTGAACTGCTCGACGCGCGCCTCGGAAGCGTCGACGTCTTTGAACTTCGCCCGCGCATCGGTTTCGCATCCACCGCCATGGCGCGTCGCCTGCCGCGCAACGAGCGGGTGATCGACGTCGTCATGACGGCGGCATACTCCGTCACTGGTCGATGGACAGAGTCCTACGAGGAACTTGACACGCGCCGAGCCGAACGCGTGCTCGCAGAATGGAAGCTCGGCCACCTGGCCGAGCGCCGCTTCGGTGACCTGAGCGACGGCGAGCAGAAGCGAGTGCAGATCGCGCGCTCGGTCATGACCGATCCCGAGATCCTGCTCCTCGATGAGCCGGCGGCAAGCCTCGACCTCGGTTCGCGCGAGGAACTCCTCCAGTTGCTGAGCGGCTACGCCTCCTCGCAGGATGCTCCCGCCATCGTCATGGTCACGCACCACGTCGAGGAGATCCCCGTCGGGTTCAGCCACGCGATGCTCATGGCAGAGGGTCGAATCCGGGCGGCCGGACCAATCGGCGAGGTGCTGACCTCCGAGTTGCTGAGCGACACATTCGGGCTCGGGCTCGAGATCCGCAACGACGAGGGCCGGTACACCGCGCGCGCCGCCTAAGTTCTGGTATCGTAGATGGTTGGCCGTTGCGCCACGAGTTTCTGTCTTTTCTCACCTGTCCCATGACATCCCACTCAAGGAAGTACCAATGAAGTCTGGCATCCACCCCGAGTACGCACCCGTCGTCTTCCGTGACCTCGCGTCGGGCGCCACATTCCTGACCCGGTCCACCGTCGGCAGCGACAAGACCATCGAGTGGGAAGACGGCAGCACCTACCCCGTCATCGACGTCGAGATCTCGTCGGAGTCGCACCCCTTCTACACCGGCAAGCAGCGCATCATGGACTCCGCTGGCCGCGTCGAGAAGTTCAAGAACCGCTACAAGGGCTTCGGTTCCTGATCAGTCTTCTCGGGTGACCACACCCGAATCAGCGGGCGGATGGCTTCGGCCAGCCGCCCGCTTCTTCTTTGCCCCGGAACGTCTGCCCGGGAGCGAGGCGGGCCGCTCGACTGCTAGCGCAGTGGCCACTCCGTCGACGTCACGAACGACGGGTCCTTGGTGCGCCGCATGTAGTCCTGAAAGCTTTCGGCCTGCTGCTCATACCAGCCGACCTGCGCGTGGTGGAGGCCAGCGGCATCCGTCGGCAGGTCACTGGCGAAGCGCCGCACGATCGCCTGGGCGACACGGCCAGCAGCAATCGCATCGGCGCCAGCGTCGTGGGCATCGGTGAGCGGCACCCCGTAGTGCTGTGCCGACACCTCCAAGGTGCGCTTGCCACGCCGGTAGCGATCCACCGCCTTGTCGATCACCAGTGGGTCGATCACGGGGAAGGGCTCGGCAAGCGGCTCGAGACCGTGACGCACCGCCTCCCGCTGCAGCAATGACAGGTCATAGGGCGCGTTGAAGACCGTGACGGGCACGCCGCGCTCGAAGAGGTGGCGGAGGCTCTCGAGGATCTCCGAGACGACTTCGCGCGCTGGGCGCCCCAGGGTGCGGGCGCGCTCCGTCGTGATGCCATGCACGGCCGCGGCCTGCGCCGGGATTTCGACGCCAGGATTTGCCAGCCACAGGTGCTGCTCGACGCTTGCGCCCAAGCCGTCGATGAGGCCGACATGCGCCGAGACGATGCGGCTCGTCTCGATGTCGATCCCCGTCGTCTCCAGGTCGAAGACCCCCAGCACATCAACCCATGAAGTAGTCACGCCCTCACTCTATGGGCGACCTCCGACACCGCCTGGGCAGCTCAGCGGGGTGTCAGTGGGAACCGATGTGCAGCCAGAAGAAGCTCTGCGTGCCGAGCGTCAGCGTCAGCGATCCCGAATCATCGAAGGCGGGGAACTCACTGCCACCGAAGAGATCGACGAGCGACGCGCCAGCGAGATCGTCTGCCTTGATCGTGACCGAGATCGGGTTGTGCGCGAAGCTGAAGACGCACAGCACGTCTTCCGCAGGGTCACCGAACTGCGTGCCCGCTCCCTCATAGGAACGCACGAAGGCGAGCACCGACTCGTGGCTCGTCTCCAGCACCCGAATGCTGCCGAGGCCGAACACGGGATGTGCCTTGCGCACGTGGATGACGTTGCGCACCCAGTGGAGCAAGGAGCGCGACTGGGCGAGCTGTGACTCGACGTTTGTCTGGGTGTAGTGGTACACGAGCGACTGCACGACGGGCAGGTAGAGCTTTCCCGGGTCGGCAGAGGAGAAGCCGGCGTTGCGGTCGGGGGTCCACTGCATGGGAGTGCGAGAGGCATCGCGGTCATCGAGCCAGATGTTGTCGCCCATGCCGATCTCATCGCCGTAGTAGATGAAGGGGCTGCCCGGCAGCGAGAAGAGGAGTGCGTGCGCGAGCTCGAGCTCGTCGCGCGAGTTATCGAGCAGGGGGGCGAGACGCCGACGAATACCGACGTTGACGCGCATCCGCGGGTCGTAGGCGTACCAGCCGTACATCGCCTGGCGATACTCCTCCGAGACCATCTCGAGAGTCAACTCGTCGTGGTTGCGCAGGAAGACCCCCCAGCCGGCACCCTCGGGGATGTCGGTCGTCTCACTGAGCACCTGCACGAGTTCCTTGGCGTTCTGCGAGCGGAGCGAGTAGAAGATGCGCGGCATGACGGGGAAGTCGAACGCCATGTGGCACTCAGGCTCCTCCTCCGTGCCGAGGAACGCGGCGACCTCGCGCGGCCACTGGTTGGCCTCGGCGATCATGATGCGGCCCGGGTAGTCGCGGTCGACCATGGCTCTCAGCTTCTTGAGGAACTCGTGGGTCTTGGGCTCGCCCTCACCATTGCCCTCATCCGACTCGTAGAGGTAGGGGATCGCGTCGAGGCGGAACCCGTCGACGCCCAGGTCGAGCCAGAACCGCACGACGTCAAAGACGGCGTCGTGCACGGCAGGGTTGTCGTAGTTCAGGTCGGGCTGGTGCGAGAAGAAGCGGTGAAAGTAGAACTGGCGGCGCTCGGAGTCGAAGGCCCAGTTCGATTCCTCGTAGTCGGTGAAGATGATGCGGACGTTGGGGTACTTCTCGTCGCTGTCGCTCCAGACATAGAAGTCGCCGTAGGGACCCTCCGGGTCTGTGCGTGACTGCTGGAACCAGTCGTGCTGGTCGGAGGTGTGGTTGAGCGGAAGGTCGATGATGACCCGCATGTTGCGCTCGTGCGCCTTCGTTACGAGGTCGCGGAACTCATCGAGCGTGCCGAACTCGGGCAGGATCGACTTGTAGTCGGCGACGTCGTAGCCACCGTCGCGCAGGGGCGAGGTGAAGAACGGCGGGATCCAGAGGGCGTCGACCCCGAGCCACTGCAGATAGTCGAGTCGCGAGATAAGACCCGCCAGGTCGCCATTGCCGTCGCCGTTGCTGTCGACGAATGACCGCACCATCACCTGGTAGAAGACGGACCTGCGATGCCACAGGGGGTCAAGGGTGAGACCGGGCAACTGGATGGGTGCGGTGAAGCTCACGAGTCTCCTCTGGGCTGGTGACGGATCATCGTCTCGAGTCTAAGTCGACCTCGAGCATCCCGGGTGTGAAACGGCTGACGCCCAGCCGAACCGTAGACTGGGGGTGATGAACGCCCAGTCGCCGCATGCGGCATCGCCCTACGCGCAGCAGCTCGCCCGCATCCCCGTCACCGAGCATTCGGTGCCACTGCTGGGCAGCGAGACCCGATACTGGACATACGGCGAAGCGGATGCCACGACCACCGTCGTGCTGGTGCACGGCTATCGCGGCGAGCACCACGGGCTCGAGCCGATCGTGGCCCACCTCCCCGGCATGCGTTTCATCGCACCCGACCTCCCCGGCTTCGGCGAATCCGGCGCGATGACGGAGGCCGCACACGACATCGACGGATACGCGACCTGGCTCATTGCCTTCATGGAGGCCCTCGGCCTGGCGGGGGACGCGGCCGTGCTTGGCCACTCCTTCGGCTCGATCGTGGCGTCGGCCGCGATAGCGCGCGGCCTCGCGGCACCCGCCGTCGTGCTCGTGAACCCCATCGCTGTGCCAGGGCTCGAGGGCCCGCGGCCCGTCGCCACAGCGCTCACCGTCGGGTTCTACCGCTCCGCCCGGCTGCTACCTGAGCGCGCCGCCCGCGCCTTCCTCAGCTCACCCGTCATCGTTCGGGGCATGAGCGTCGCCCTGGCGAAGACGAAGGACAAAGGGCTCCGCCGGTGGATCCACGGGCAGCACGACACCTACTTCAGCCGCTTTGCGTCAAAGCAGACGATCCTGGAGGGCTTCGACGCATCCGTCACCCGCTCGGTCGGCGAGTTCGCCGCCACGATCAAGGCGCCGACCCTGCTCGTGGCGGCAGAGCGCGACGACATCACGCCGCTCTCCGCGATCCGCGCGCTCAAGGGGGCAATCGCCGGTTCTGAGCTCATCGTGATCCCAGAGGTCGGGCACCTCATCCACTACGAGACGCCCGCGGTCGCGGCATCCGCCATCGAGTCGTTCCTGGCCCGCCACCCCACGTCGTGAAGATCGTCTTCGACTGCCGGTACACGCGGCTCGAGCGTCACGATGGGATCAGCCGCTATACGGCGGAACTCGTCAGCGAACTCGCTCGGCTCACGCCCGTCACGATGCTCATCAGCGACGAGCGACAACTCGCCATGCTGCCCGAGCTGCCATGGATCAAGGGAACTGACCCCACCAGCCTTCGCGAGCCGTGGGTCTCGCTCATCGTCAACCGCGCCCAGCCCGACGTCGTCTTCACGCCCATGCAGATGATGGGTTCCTTCGGCCGTCGCTATCGCTTCATCCTCACGCTGCACGACCTGATCTACTACCGCAGCCCGACACCACCCCGCGAGTTCTCCTGGGCTGTTCGGGCTGGCTGGCGCGTGTACCACTGGACCTACCTGCCCGTGCGCATGCTCTTGAGGAGAGCGGATGCCATCGTGACGGGCTCCTACACGACGAGCCGGGAGATCCGGGCGGCCGGCATCACCAATCGGCCGCTCACGGTCGTGCGCAGTGCCGTACGGCAGGAGCCGGTGGCACCGCGGCGCGCACCGCAGCGCCGCGAACTCGTCTACATGGGTTCCTTCATGCCCTACAAGAACGTCGAGGCGATCGCCAGGGCGCTCCACCACCTCCCGGGCTACACGGCGCTCCTCCTCAGCAGGGCGAGCGAAAACGACCGGCGGCGACTCGAAGCGCTTGCCCCGGCTGGCGCCCTCGTGTTCAAGGGCGGTGTGAGCGACGAGGAGTACCGGGAGCTGCTCCAGGGCGCGACTGCCCTCGTCTCGGCGTCACGTGACGAGGGCTTCGGCATCCCGCTCGTCGAGGCGATGGCGCAGGGCACGCCGATCGTCGTGAGCGACATCCGCGTCTTCCACGAGATCGGCGGAGGCGCGGCAGGCTACTTCAAGCCGGATGACCCTGCCGAGCTCGCGGCAAGGGTGCGCGAGTTGGAGGAGCCCGGGGAGTGGGAGCGCCGATCGGCGCTCGCGACCCTGCAGGCGCAGGAGTTCACCTGGGAACGCTCGGCCCGCACGCTCTATGAACTCGCGCAGGAGCTCATGAAGCATCCGCTCACTCGCGGTCGGATTCGCGAGCCTCGACGGGATTCTGCTCAGTGATGTCTTCATCGCCCTCGCCTGGCACGACGAGTTCCTCGTTAAAGCCGACGAGCGCGAGCGCGCCCTCCGCGTAGTCGAGCGAGTGCACTGAGCCGTTGGGGATGGCCTCCGTGTGGTGGTCGCCCTCCCCGGGCTCCAGGCGCATGAGGAGTGAGCGGATGAGGCCGCCATGCGTCACCACGAGCACACGGCCACCCGGGTGTTCCTCCGCGATGTCCACGAGCGCGGGGATGGCACGTGCGACGGCGTGCGAGCGCCGCTCACGGCCGGGTACCTCGATCGAGCCGGGGAAACGTGCCGCGACCTCCTGCGCCGTCAGGCCCTCGGCGTCTCCGTAGTTGCGTTCCATGAGCGCGTCGCGTGCCTCGGGTGCTGCGAGCCCCAGCGCGTCCGCCATGATGCGAGCCGTCTCGAAGGCGCGCGAGAGGGGGCTCGCGTAGATGGCGTCCCAGCGCTGGCTCGCGAGTGCCGCGGCCGTGCGTCGAGCCTGCCCCCGTCCCGTCTCGTTGAGCGGGATGTCGGTGCGGCCCTGCACGCGTCGCGCGCGGTTCCAGTCGGTCTCGCCGTGGCGAACCAGCACGAGCCGCGTCACGGCAGCAGCCGTTCCACGAGGCCCTCGAGCGTGGGGCTGGCCCCGGCATCGATCTTGAGCGCCGCGCGGCCGTCGCCCTTGGTCGTCCCCCGATTGACGATGATGACGGGCGCGCGCCTGCGCAGGGCCACCTCGAGCAGACGGATGCCAGAGTTCACGACGAGCGAGGAGCCAGCCACAAGGAAGACGTCGGCGCTGTGCACGAGGGCGCGCGCCTCGGCGAATCGTTCGGTCGGCACGAACTCGCCGAAGAAGACGACATCTGGCTTGAGCATGCCGCCGCAGACCGTGCAGGAGGGGATCGTAAAGTCGCCCAAGCTGCCGGGCGCCACGTCACCATCCGGGCCCAACTCGACCGCGCCGGGTTCCTCGAGCCATGGGTTCGCAGCGACGATCGTCTCGGCGACGGCCGACCGGGCGAAGTACTGCCCGCATTCCAGGCACTTGACCCGCGCCATGGACCCGTGCAGGTCTACGACCTTGGCGGAGCCCGCCTCAACGTGGAGGCCATCGACGTTCTGCGTCACGACCCCATTGGAGACGCCGCCTGCCTCAAGGGCGGCAAGGGCGAGGTGTCCCGCGTTGGGCTGCGCGCGCGAGAACGCCCGCCATCCGAGGTGGCTGCCGGCCCAGTAGCGCTTGCGGTACTGCTCACTCTCAAGGAACTGGGAGAACGTCATGGGTGATCGCGCGGGCGCACCCTCGCCTCGGTAGTCAGGGATTCCCGAGTCGGTGCTGAGCCCGGCACCCGTGAGCACGGCGAGCGTCCTGCCGCGAATGAGTCCGGCGGCGGCATCGAGCGACTCGGGGGAGGGGGACGTCGCGTGGCGGCGCGTCGCGGGAGTGTCTTCTGGCATCGGTTCCTCGTCGCGGGCGGAGTGGAAACGCCCTCTCACACCTTAAGCGTTCGCGGCATCCGATATGTTTCCTCGGGGCACCGAATCGGGTCCCCGGAGCTGGAAGAGTCACACATGCGCACGATCAGGGTCGAGGATCTCTCCGCGCCCGGGCTGGACGACTATGCGCGGCTCACCGACGTCGTCCTGCGCAGGCTGCAGGAACCGGCTGGTGGCCTCTACATCGCCGAGTCCTCCAAGGTCATCGGCCGCGCGATCGATGCAGGCCACCGCCCCCGGTCGTTCCTCGTACTCGAGAAGTGGCTAGCCGACGTAGCCGATTACGCCGAACGGTTCGACGTGCCGGTCTACGTCGGTGACGACGCCGTCCTCACGGCGCTCACCGGCTTCAGCCTGCACAGGGGCGCGCTCGCCTCGATGCACCGGCCCCCGCTGGCATCCGTCGCCGACATCATTTCGGATGCCCGGCGTGTCGTGATCCTCGAGGATCTCGCCGACCACACGAATGTCGGCGCGATCTTCCGCGCGGCGGCAGGGCTCGGTGCGGATGCCGTGCTCATCACCCCGCGCTGCGCAGACCCCTTCTACCGCCGTAGCGTGCGCGTCAGCATGGGGAGCGTGTTGCAAGTTCCCTGGACGAGACTCCCCGAGTGGCCAGAAGCCCGGGAGATACTCTCCGCCGCCGGGTTCCACATCGCAGCCCTCGCGCTCGAGGACCGCGCAGTGACGCTCGACGAGTTCGCCGCAGATGCTCCCGAGCGGATCGCCCTCGTGCTCGGCACGGAGGGTGACGGGCTCAGCCGCGCTGCGATCGCCGCGGCCGACACGGTCGTAACGATCCCCATGTCTCGGGGCATCGATTCCCTCAACGTGGCCGCCGCGAGTGCCGTCGCCATGTGGGAGCTGCGCGTGCGCTGAGGCCCCGGCCCCGCAAGCTATTAGGATTGCGCGGTGTCAGCATCGCGAGCCCAGGTCTATCGACGTCGCCGTCTCGTCGTCTTCGGAGGCGCAGCCGTCTTCCTCGCCGCGGCGACCTACCTGCCCATGACGCTCTTCGCGCCGCTCGACCCGACGCCTGCGATCCTCGTCGACGCTCCAGCACCGGCGGCGGCTGCCGCGGAACTCGCGTGGCCGAACAGCACGGCGGTCGGCATCGGTGCAGTCGGATTCGAAGGCGTACTCGCGGCAACGGGCAGCACCGAAGCGCTCCCGATGGCGAGCATCACGAAAGTCATCACTGCGCTCACGGTGCTGGAGAGGCATCCGATCACGCTCGAGGACCACGGGCCCACCATCACGTTCACCTCGAAAGACCTCGCTCACTTCGGCACCTTCCAGGCGCGGGGGGCCACCGTCAAGCCGGTGCAGGCCGGTATGCAGCTCACGCAGTACGAGGCAATGCAGGCCATGCTCCTGCCGTCGGCCGCGAACTACACCCTTTCGCTCGTCGAATGGGCCTTCGGCGACGAGGCGACGTTCGTCTCCGCGGCACAGGAGTGGATCGCGAGCCATGGGCTCGACAACACGACACTCGTCGAGCCGACGGGGCTCTCGCCGGCGAATCGAAGCACGGTCAGCGATCTCATCCAGCTCGGCAAGATCGCGCTCGAGAACCCGGTCATTGCCGAGATCGTCGCGACGCCGCAGGTGTACTTCGACGGAGCGGGCGTGCTCGAGAACTCCAACAAGATCCTCGGCACCTACGGTGTCGATGGCATCAAGACGGGCACCCTGCCGGAGGCCGGTGCCTGCCTGCTCTTCTCCGCCGACCTCGAGATCGAATCCTCCTCGGTCACTCTCGTGGGTGTCGCCCTCGGGGGTGAACTCCACGCGGTCCAGTACCCCCAGATCCAGTCGCTCATCCAGACGGTCGAGGCCGGGTTCCAGGAGATCGCGCTCACGGAGGAGGGGCAGTCCTTCGGCAGCTATTCGACCGTCTGGGGCGACACCGCACGGGTCGTCGCGCGCGAGTCGAAGAAGGCGCTGGTCTGGGCCGATACGCCGATCTCCGTCGCGGTGCACACGGAGCCGGTGGTCACGGCAGCTGCGGGAACACAGGTAGGAACGGCGAGCTATACCGTCGGCCAGGACGTCGTGAACGTGCCGCTCGTGCTCGGCGACGACATCGTGGATCCCGGCGCAGCATGGCGGATGGGCAACCCCAGCCTCGTGTTCGGCTGAGACATATTCCCTCGCGGGAATAGACAAGGCTGGGAATATGCCATATTCGGCGCGCCCTCGTTGATGGAGGTCACCTGACCGCGTAGGGTCAGTAAGTATCCGTTGAACGCACGCGCTTCATCTATAACCCCGGCTGGGAAGTCGCAAGAACCAGAGGAGATGGATGTCCGCCTCAGCACAACCCCAACCGACTGTCACCTTCACGCGCACACGGCCGGGTGGCGATCGCAAAAGCCCGACGAGCGAGTACTCGGCACTGCTCAACACGGTGAGGGATGCGGGGCTCCTCCGGAGGGCGCGCGGCTTCTATATCGCGATGTTCTCGGGCATCACCCTCGCACTCGGCGGCGTCATCACGGGGTTCATCCTGCTGGGCGACAGCTGGTTCCAGCTGCTCATGGCAGCGGCACTCGGCGTGATCCTCACGCAGTACGCATTCCTTGCGCACGAGGCCTCGCATCGCCAGATCTTCACCTCGGGCAAGCTCAATGACGCAGTGGGGCGCACGCTCGCCAACCTCTTCGTGGGCATCAGCTACCAGTGGTGGATGACGAAGCACTCCCGCCACCACGCCAACCCCAACATGGTGGGCAAGGACCCCGACATCGAGCCCGACTTCGTCGTATTCCGCGAAGAGGATGCTGCCAAGACCAAGGGTCTCTACGCCTGGCTCCTGAAGCGCCAGGGCTACCTCTTCTTCCCCGCCCTCATGCTCGAGGGTCTCAACCTGCACATGCACGGCTTCCGCACGGCCTTCGGCAAGGGCAAGGTGCAGGAACGCTGGATCGAGATCACGATGCTCACAACGCGCATGGGCGCGTACCTCGCCGTGGTCTTCCTCACCCTGCCCCTCGGCATGGCATTCGCCTTCATCGGCGTGCAGATGGCCGTCTTCGGTGTCTACATGGGTGCGTCTTTCGCGCCCAACCACAAGGGGATGCCGATCCTGCCGCACGACAGCAAGGTTGACTTCCTGCGTCGCCAGGTGCTCACGTCGCGCAATATCCGTGGTGGCTGGCTCATGGACACCTTCATGGGCGGACTCAACTACCAGATCGAACACCACCTATTCCCCAACATGCCGCGGCCGCATCTCAAGAAGGCGAACGAGATCGCCAAGGAGTACTGCGAGACTCACAAGATCCCCTTCACCGAGGTGGGGCTGCTGACCTCGTACGGAATCGTCGTGCAGTACCTCAACCGTGTCGGGCTCTCAGCCGGCGGTGACCCCTTCGACTGCCCGGCGGCCGCACAGTTCGGCCGCTAGGAGCTCTCCCAGCATCACGGAACGGCCCGGCTAGAAGCCGGGCCGTTTCGGCGTGATGGAGTCGCCCGAAGAGCGTCCACGGATGCGCCGGACGACCCACGGCACGAGGTGCTCGCGGGCCCACACGATGTCGTCGGCCCGCGCCTGCCGCCAAGGCCGCTCAGGCAAGGGCTCCGGCGCGTAGGGCTCGAGGTCGTGCTCCACATTCAGGGCATCGAGCATGGCACGGGCGATTGTGTGGTGCCCGACGGGGGAGAAGTGCAGGCGGTCGGGTGCCCACATCCGCGGGTCCTGTAGCTCGCGCATCGACCACATGTCGACGACGATCGCGTCATGACGGTGGGCGATGCCCCGAAGGTTCTCGTTGTAGATGGCGACCTTGCCGCGCAGTCGACGCATGACCGGGGTCATGCCGATATCTGGTCCGTTGAAGAGCACGACGGTCGCCCCGTCGGAACGAAGTCGGGTGATGGCACCCTCGAGCCGATGGGCGACCTCATCGGGATCCGTGTTCGGGCGGATGATGTCGTTGCCGCCGGCCGAGATCGAAACGAGGTCCGGCTTCAGGGCGAGGGCGGGCTCCACCTGCTCATCGATGATCTGTTGCAGCAGTCGCCCGCGGATCGCGAGATTGGCATAGGAGAACGGCTGGTGGTCGATGCTGAGCACCTCGGCCACGCGGTCGGCCCAGCCGCGGTGACCACCGGGACTCTGCGGTTCCGGATCGCCGATGCCTTCTGTGAACGAGTCCCCGAGCGCGACGTAGCGCGACCACGGATGCTGGGATGCCATGCCCCAATGCTGACGCACGACCGGGGGTGGCAGCAAACGCCCCTTTACTACCGATCGCCAGAAAATTGCAGGGTGTCCCTCATGCGGGGGTCGAGCCATCATTGACTCGTGCTCCGCTGTGGAGCATGAACACCGACATTCTGGAGTGTGAAAGACCATGGGAATCATCGCGTGGATTGTTCTTGGCCTCATCGCCGGCGCGATCGCGAAGGCCATCCTTCCCGGTCGGCAGGGCGGTGGCTGGATCGCAACCCTTGTCATCGGCGTCATTGGCGCCCTGCTCGGCGGTTGGATCGGCAGCGCAATTTTCGGCGTCGGACTCGAGGAGTTCTGGTCGATCCAGACGTGGCTTGTCGCCATCCTGGGCGCCCTCCTCGTGCTCGTGATCTGGGGCTTCGTCACGCGCGGCAGCAACCGCCGCGCCTGACGCTCAGCGTCTGAGAAGGGGCACCGTTCCTCGCTTGGCGAGGTCGGTGCCCCTTGTTCGTTTCGGGGGTCCGTGTCGGTGGGGGCGGGTACCATTGTCTCCAGTGAACACCTCCGCGAACTTCGGTCGGCCAGTCGGCACATTCGCGGCCGAGCACCTTTCCCCCGCCTTCCCCGAGCGGGCGGCGAGGGGCACCGCAAACAAGCTGCGAGCGTGGCAGCAGGAAGCGCTCGACCTCTACCTCGAACGCCAACCCCGCGACTTCCTCGCCGCCGCGACACCGGGCGCAGGCAAGACGACGTTCGCGCTCCGAATCGCGACGGAACTCCTTGCTAGCGGCGTCATCAACCGTGTGACGGTCGTGGCCCCCACCGAGCACCTCAAGACCCAGTGGGCGGAGGCCGCCCACCGCGTGGGCATCCGGCTTGACCCCTCGTTCCGCAATGCCGACGGCACGCACGGGCGACACTTCCATGGCGTCGCCGTGACCTACGCGCAGGTCGCCACGCGAGCATCGCTCCATCGCCACATGACCGAGCAGGGCCGGTCGCTTGTGATCCTCGACGAGGTGCACCACGGCGGCGATGCGCTCAGCTGGGGTGATGCGATCCGCGAGGCATTCGAGCCGGCAGTGCGACGTCTCTCCCTCACGGGTACGCCGTTCCGCTCCGACACGGCGCCGATCCCGTTCGTGACCTACCATCCCGACGAGAACGGCATCCGAACCTCCCAGTCCGACTACACCTACGGCTACGGCCGCGCTCTCGCAGACGGCGTCGTGCGTCCCGTCATCTTCCTCTCCTATGCGGGCAGGATGCGCTGGCGCACGCGCACGGGCGACGAGATGGAAGCGCACCTGGGGCAGGGCGACACGAAGGATGTCACGGCGCAGGCCTGGCGCACGGCGCTCGACCCCGAGGGGGACTGGATTCCCTCCGTGTTGAAGGCCGCGAACCGGCGACTCACTGAAGTGCGCAACGGCGTGCCGGATGCCGGCGGCCTCGTGATCGCGACGGACCACTTCGCGGCCCGAGCCTACGCGGACATCCTCAAGCAGATCACGGGCGAGGAACCGACCGTCGTGCTCTCAGACGAGAAGGCCGCGAGCGATCGGATCGCCGAGTTCTCGGCGGGAACGTCACGGTGGATGGTCGCCGTGCGCATGGTGTCGGAGGGGGTCGACGTTCCGCGCCTGGGTGTCGGCGTCTACGCGACATCCGCCTCCACGCCCCTCTTCTTCGCGCAGGCCATCGGTCGCTTCGTGCGCACACGGAGGCGAGGTGAGACGGCATCCATCTTCCTGCCGAACGTTCCCGCGCTCATGGCGCTCGCGCAGACGATGGAGCTCGAACGCGACCACGCCCTCGACAGAGAAGTCAACGAGGACGGTCTCGAGGAGATCGTGCTCGACGATGACGCCCTCGACGCCGCGAACCGCACCGAGTCGGCGTCGGCCGACGCCGACCTCTTCGACTTCAAGGCGCTCGGCTCAGAAGCGCAGTTCGACCGCGTGCTCTACGACGGGGGAGAGTTCGGGTTCCAGGCGGAGGTTGGCAGCCTGGAGGAACTCGACTTCCTCGGCCTGCCTGGGCTGCTTGAGCCCGAGCAGGTGCGTGAGCTGCTGCAGGCCCGCCAGGCACGGCAGTCGCGTCGTTCGGAAGGGCGTCAGCGCATCGCCGAGGCCTTCGAGAGTGAGGTGCAGGAGGATCAGCCGCTCCACCGCACCCTGAAGGAGCAGCGCAAGCTCCTCAACAGCCTCGTGGGCATGCGGGCCAAGCGCACGGGTGAACAGCACGCCCACATCCACGCCGAACTCCGTCGGATGGCCGGAGGGCCGGCGGTTCCGCAGGCGAGCGTCGCCCAGTTGCAGGCGAGGATCGACCTGCTGCGTCGGGGAGCCATGCGCTACAACTCCTGAGGCGGCGGCCGCACCGCCGAGGCATTGGGCCTCAGGCGGGGAGCTGCTCCTCGCGGTCTTCGTCCCGGCTCGCGAGATTGACGTTGTCGACCGGCCCGATCAGGGTCTCCACCGCGGCGAACACTGACTCGACGTCACCCTCGCGGGCTGCCTGCCGGGCTCGTTCGGAGGGCGTATGCAGCAGCACGCCCAGCAGGTGGCGCATGTCGGCCTCGGACTCCTCCGTCCAGGTGCCGCGGCGCTTCGCGCGCTCGATCTCGGCGTCGAGGATCTCGAATGCGCGACCGCGCATCGCGGTGATGGCGGGGCCGGCACGACGTTCGGCCTCCCTCGCGTGAAACTCGGCAGCGGCGTCGAGCACGAGTTCGTGCGCATCGCTTGTAGCAGTCAGCTCCTCGAGGGGAGCGTGGAGGCGGATGGTCTCGAGGTCGAGCAACTCGATGCCCGTGATGTGGGCGACCGCGGGGTCGACGTTGCGCGGCAGACCGAGATCGACCACGAGGCGACGTTCGCCCTCGTGCACCACCTCGGGCGTGACGACCGGCTCGGGGCGGCTCGTGCAGGTGATGACGACACCCGCGGCATCGAGGGCGGCCGGCAGGTCTTCCGTCGCGACGAGTCCCAGTCGAGCGGCGAACTTCGCGGCCCTGCCGGAGGGTGAGAACACCGTGATCTGCTGGACCCCGCGGTCGCGGAGCGCGGCGACCGTGGTGGCGGCATACGCGCCAGTGCCGATCAGGAGCACGTGGGTCTGCGACCAGTCGGAGATGCGGCTGGAGGCGAGTTGGAGGGCCAGGCGCACGACGGAGCGCCCTGCGTGGCCGATGGCGGTGCGGGTCTTCACGCCGCGAGACGCCGTCGAGGCCTTCTGGAAGAGGCGTTCGAGACTGGAGGTGGCGGTGCCGAGCGTGCGCGCGGCATCGAGCGATCGGCGCACCTGGCCGGCGATCTCGTCTTCGCCGACGACAACGGACTTGAGGCCGGACGACACCGCGAAGAGGTGGTGCACGACCTCGTCACCGTCGATCGCCTCGACAGAGGACTCGAGTTGCCGGCAGTCGATGCCGCTCGACTCGGCCAGCGCGCCGAGGATCTTCTCGGCCGCTTCGGCCCGATCGTGCACCCGCGTCTCGTCGACATCGAGGTACGCCTCGAATCGGTTGCACGTGGCGAGCACGACGGCACCTTGCACGAATTCGTTGTCCCGCACGAAGCGCGGGCCGATATCGGCGCCGCCCGCAGACAGGCGTTCGAGTACGTCGAAACTCGCACTGCTGTGGTTGGCGGAGAGGCAGACGAGCACCCATCCATGGTACTCGCCCATCGATGACAGACTTGACGTGTGAGCCTTCCTGACCAGCATCCCCTCGTGACCGGCCGCACGGCCGGCTCCGCCCTTATCCGCAGCTACCGGGGCGAGCGCGTGTCGCCCCTTCCCGTCTGGTTCATGCGGCAGGCGGGCCGCTCGCTTCCCGAGTACCGCGAGCTGCGTGAGGGCACCGCGATGCTTGACTCGTGCCTGACCCCGTCCATGGCAAGCGAGATCACACTGCAGCCGGTGCGGCGCCACGGCGTGGACGCCGCGATCTTCTTCAGCGACATCGTGATCCCCCTGCGACTGGCGGGTGTCGGGGTTGAGATCGTCGCGGGCCGAGGCCCGGTCCTCGACAACCCGGTGAGGTCGGCGGCGGATGTCGCAGCGCTTCCCGAACTCGACCCGGATTCCCTTGCCCCCATCACCGAGGCGGTCGGCATGACCGTCGAGGAGCTCGGCGACACGCCGCTCATTGGCTTCGCGGGCGCGCCGTTCACGCTCGCCTCGTACCTCGTCGAGGGCGGGCCGTCGCGCGAGCAATTGCGCACACGGGCCCTCATGCACTCCGAGCCCGAGGTGTGGGCCCGGCTCCTTGACTGGACCGCCGACGTCACGGGCGCCTTCCTGCGCGCCCAGCTGATGGCGGGCGCGAGCGCCGCGCAGCTCTTTGACTCCTGGGCGGGCTCCCTCTCGCTGACCGACTACGAACTGCGGGTCGCGCCCCATTCCCGGCGCGCCTTCTCGCACATCGATGACCTGCCGGTCTCCAAGGTGCACTTCGGCGTCGGCACGGGCGAGTTGCTCGCCGCGATGCGCGATGTCGGCGCGGACGTCGTCGGGGTCGACCACCGCATCCCTCTCGACGAGGCGAACCGTCGCCTCGGGGGTTCCGTCCCCTTGCAGGGCAACATCGACCCTGCGCTGCTTGCCGCGCCGTGGCCCGTGCTCGAGAGCCACGTGCGCGACGTGATCACCCGCGGCGGTGAGGCTCCCGCCCACGTCGTGAACCTCGGACACGGCGTGCCGCCGGAGACCGACCCGACGGTGCTGACGCGCATCGTCGAGCTCGTGCACTCGATCGGTGCGGCGGGGGAGTGACCGTCAGACGATGACCGGTCCTGCCGAGAGCGAGGTGCCCGGCGAGGGCCGGGACGACGCGCCGCTTGGGGCGCCGACCGCTGAGCCCGAGTCGCCCGCCCACGTCGCCGACTGCATCGTCGTCGGGGCCGGCGTCGCCGGCCTTGTGGCCGCCCGCGAGTTGGTGCTCGCCGGCCTCTCGGTTGTCGTGCTCGAGGCGAGCGACCGTGCGGGCGGCAAGGTGCGCTCCCAGGTGGTCGACGGGCTCACGCTCGACGCGGGTGCCGAGAGTTTCGCCACCCGTCGGCACACAGTCGCCGATCTCCTGGAGCGCCTCAGCCTCGGCGATGACATCGAGCTCCCTGATGCCGCGGGGGCTTGGCTGCAGGCGAACGACTCCAATGCAATGCCTCTGCCCAAGGCCGGGCTGCTCGGCATCCCGTCGGTGCCGCTCGCGGCGGACGTGATACGCGTCATCGGCCTCCGTGCGGCCCTTCGAGCTCAGCTCGACTCGCTCATGCCGGGGGTGATCGGTTCCCGCGAGTCAACCCTGGGGGCTCTCGTTCGTCGGCGCATGGGCGTTCGCGTCGTGGAGCGTTTGGTGGCGCCGGTCACCATGGGGGTGCACTCGCGGCATCCGGACTCCCTCGCGGTGGACGCCGTGGCGCCTGGGCTCCGCGCCGGTCTCAAGCGCGAGGCGTCGCTCGCCTCGACCGTGCGGGCGCTGCGGGCGGCGGCACCCGCTGGCTCCGCTGTGGCGGGCATCCGCGGGGGAGTGTCGCGGCTCGTCACGGCACTCGTGTCTGCGCTCGAGCGCTTCGGCGTCGAGGTGAAGTATGGCGCTGCCGTCGAGGCCGCGGATGCCTCGGGCGTGACGCTCACTGACGGCACCCGGCTCACGGCCCGCGCCGTCGTGGTCGCCGCTCCCGACCGGGGGCTGACCGAGCGTGAGGGCATTTGGCCGGACGCGGAGGAGTCCCGAATCGCGCTCGCGACCCTCGTCGTGCGATCGCAGGAGCTCGACCGCGCACCCCGCGGCACGGGCGTGCTCGTCGCCGAGGGCTGCTCGACGATCACAGCGAAGGCGCTGACGCATTCCAGCGCGAAGTGGGCCTGGTTGGGGAAGAAGGCGGGGGAGCACCGGCACGTGCTGAGGCTCTCCTACGACGCCCGCCGGGTGGAGAGGCACGACGAGACCGCCTTCCTGGAGCTGGCCATCGGCGACGCGTCGAGGCTGCTCGGCACGCGGCTCTCCCGCGGCGAGGTGCTCGGCTTCGCCCGCACGGACTGGGTCGCGGGCACGCCGGATCGCAGGCCGGCGGATGACGGCATCACGCGGCTCGGCGAGACGGTCGCGGGCACGGGCCTCGCGGCGGTGGTCGGCCACGCGCAGACGGAGGCACGCGCGCTTGCCGCCCGCCTCACGGAGGAAGCCGCAACCTGAGCACCGGCGTGCGGCAGGATTTCGATTCTCAGCGGCGCGAGAGGATGATTGAGGCATGACCTCGACCCCTCCCTCACCGTCTGTCGCCCCCATCGTCACCCCGGTTTCTGGTGAGACCGAGTACACGCTCTGGGCGGTGCTGCGCAAGGACCCGCAGGCGCACGCGGCGGGCACTCCGGCGATCGACCCGGCCGCGCAGGCTGAGCTGCGCGCGACGATCGAGCAGGTCGAGGCGAACGGCACGACACTTCGGGGGGTCTATGACGTCTCGTCGATCCGCGCCGACGCCGACGTGATGCTCTGGCTGCACGGCACCTCACCCGAGGCGATCCAGGCGGCCCTGCGCGACCTGCGGCGCACGAGCATCCTGCGCCCACTCCTTCCGACCTGGAACGCCATGGGCGTGCACCGCGACGCCGAGTTCTCTGCCGATCACATCCCGTCCTTCATGCGCGGCAAGGAGCCTGCTGACTGGCTCACCGTGTACCCCTTCGTGCGCAGCTACGAGTGGTACCTCATGGACCCGGCAGAGCGCCGCTCGATGCTGGGCAAGCACGGGCGCCTGGGCGGGGCATTCCCCAATGTGCTTGCCAACACCGTGGCATCCTTCGCGCTCGGCGACTACGAGTGGATCCTCGCACTCGAGGCCGACAACCTGCTCGAACTGGTCGACCTCATGCGACACCTGCGGGCGACGGATGCGCGCATGCACGTGCGCGAGGAAGTCCCGTTCTACACGGGCCGCCGCATCGACCTGAGCGAGCTCGTGGACGTGCTCTCGTGAGTGTCGTGCCGGGAGCAAGTGCTGCCGCGGCAGACGGTGCTGAGCATGTGACCGAGCCCGTCGCCTACGACGCCATCCTGCTCGCTTCCTTTGGCGGGCCCGAGGGCCAGGACGACGTGATCCCGTTCCTGCGGAATGTGACCCGCGGCCGCGGCATCCCCGACGAGCGACTCGAAGAGGTCGCCCACCACTACCGCGCCTTCGGCGGCGTCAGCCCCATCAACGACCAGAACCGCGAGCTCAAGGCCGCGATCGAGGCCGAGCTCGAGCGGCGCGGCATCGACCTGCCTGTCTACTGGGGCAACCGCAACTGGGCGCCGTATGTCTCTGAGGCGCTGCAGCAGGCGCACGACGACGGGCACCGCACCCTCATCGCGATCGGTACGAGCGCCTACAGCTCCTACTCGAGCTGCCGCCAGTACCGCGAAGACTTTGCCGGCGCTCTCGCCGAGACCGGGCTCGAGGGCATTGTCACGATCGACAAGGTGCGGCAGTTCTTCGACCACCCCGGCTTCGTCGAGCCCTTCGTCGAGGGTGTCTCCTCGGGACTCGAGGAGCTCGCTGGGCGTGGCTTCGCTCCCTCGGAGACGCACGTGCTCTTCTCGACGCACTCCATCCCGACGACGGATGCCGCGAGAAGCGGGCCGGCAGAGCGCGGCTTCGGTGAGGGTGGCGCCTACGCAGCCCAGCACCTCGCGGTCGCCGAGGCCGTCATGGCCGGCCGCGAGGTCGCCTGGACACTCGTCTACCAGTCTCGCAGCGGCCCGCCCAGCCAGCCCTGGCTCGAGCCCGACATCAATGACGAGATCGAGCAACTCGCCGCGAAGGGCATCAAGGCCGTCGTGATCGTGCCGCTCGGCTTCGTGAGCGACCACATGGAGGTCAAATGGGACCTCGACACCGAGGCCATGCAGACCTCCGAGCAACACGGCGTCGCGGCGATTCGCGTGCCCACGCCCGGCGTGCATCGCGCATTCGTCTCCGGCCTCGTCGACCTCGTGCTTGAGCGGCGCGACGGCGTTCCCGTCGAGGAGCGCCCCGCCGTGACATCCCTCGGCCCCTGGTACGACGTGTGTCGGCCCGGATGCTGTGAGAACGTGCGGCTCGGCTTCAAGCCCGCCCTCGCGGGGATCGCGCCGTGAGCGCCCGCGAGCCGATCCGTATCGGCACGAGGGGCAGCGCGCTCGCCCTCGCCCAGACGGGCCACATGGCCGAAAAGATCCGTGCCGTCTCCGGCCGCGAGGTCGAAATCGTGCGCGTGACGACGGAGGGCGACACCAGCCGCGCCTCCCTCTCGAGCCTCGGTGGCACAGGAGTCTTCGCTAGCGCGCTCCGCGAGGCGCTCCTCGCGGGCGAGTGCGACCTTGTCGTGCACTCCCTCAAGGACCTTCCGACAGCTCCCGCGCCGGGCCTGCGCATCGGGGCCGTGCCCAAGAGGGCGGATGCCCGCGACGCCCTCGTCGCGCGCGATGGCGTGACGCTCGAGGCGCTGCCCGAGGGTGCATCCGTCGGCACCGGCTCGCCGCGACGCGTGGCGCAGTTGCGCGCCCGCCGTGCCGACCTCGACGTGCGCGACATCCGGGGCAACATCGACACGCGTATCGGCTTTGTGACCTCCGGGGAGCTCGACGCCGTCGTGCTCGCGGCGGCGGGGCTTGGCCGTGTCGACCGGCTCGAGGTCGTGACAGACTTCTTCGACCTCGACGAGCACCCTTCCGCTCCGGGGCAGGGTGCCCTCGCAATCGAGATGCGTGCCGCCCCCGAGCCCGCGCTCGACCGCGTGGTGCAGGCGATCGACCACGGCACGGCCCGCCAGACCTCGACCGCGGAACGCTCCGTGCTCGCACGCCTCGAGGCCGGATGCGCGGCGCCCGTCGGCGCGACCGCGATCGTCGACAGCCAGCTCCTGCTGCTGACGGCGACCGTCTACAGCATTGACGGCACGCAGTCCCTCACGGCATCGCACGGCGCAGTGCTGGAGGGTTCCGCCGCCGAGCGTGAGATGCAGGCGCGCGAACTCGGCGAGCGGGCGGCGGATGAGCTACTCGAGCGGGGTGCCGCCGACCTCGCACCGCTTTCCTGAGCCATGTCCGCGGCGCGCACGCCTCTCGACGGATGCCGGGTGCTGATTCCCCGAGGTGGGGAGTTCGGCGACCGCCTGGCCGCGGGGGTGCGTGCCCTCGGGGGCGTGCCCCTCGTCGCGCCGCTCATCGATTTCGGCGAGCCAGACGACCGTCGCCCGCTGGAGGATGCGATCGCTCGCTTGGCCGCGGGAGCATACGACTGGCTCGTGGTGACGAGTGCGACGACGGCCGAGGCGCTCGGCGAGGTGCTCGCGGCCCTGCCGTCGACGACCCGCGTCGCGGCCGTTGGTCCCGCGACCGCCGCCGCGCTCGAGGCGCGCGGGGCCGAGGTGCATCTCACGCCGGCCAACGACCACTCCGCGCTCGGGCTGCTTGCCGAGTGGCCCGACGACTCCGGCCGGGTGCTGCTCCCGCAGTCCGAGATCGCCGCCGAAACCCTCGAGGCGGGGCTGCGTGACCGGGGCCTGACCCTGGACGTCGTGACCGCCTATCGCACGGTCGCGGTGGAGCTAGACCCGGCGATGCGTAAGACCGTGCGTGCGGGGGTGATCGATGCGATCCTGCTCACCTCTGGCAGCACCGCGCGCCACCTCGCCGCCCAGTGCGCACCGCTGCCGGAGGGCATCCAGGTGGTCTGCATCGGTGAGTCGACAGCGCGGGCGGCCACAGCATCCGGGCTGCGGGTCGATGCCATCGCGGAGCGCAGCGAGGGGGAGTCTCTCATCGACGCCCTCGTAGGATTGACGGCATGACTTCCGGCCCAGGAATCCGCCCACGCCGCCTTCGCAGCACCCCGGCGATGCGCCGCCTCGTGGCGGAGACACGCATCCACCCAGCCCAGCTCGTGCTCCCCGTCTTCGTGCGCGAGGGCATCTCTGAGCCGGCGCCTATCGCGTCGATGCCGGGCGTGATGCAGCATGACCTCGACGGCCTGCGCAGGGTCATCGGCGAGGCGGCCGAGGCCGGGCTCGGCGGGGTGATGCTCTTCGGGATTCCCGAGACAAAAGACGCGATCGGATGCGGCGCGACCGATGAGGACGGCATCCTGAACGTGGCGACGCGCGTCGCGGTCGAGGAGGCAGGCGACGCGCTCGTCGTGCAGACGGACCTCTGCCTCGACGAGTTCACCGACCACGGCCACTGCGGCGTGCTCGACGGCGCCGGCCGGGTGGACAACGACGCGACGCTCGAACGCTATCGCGAGATGGCAGTCGCGCAAGCCGCAAGCGGCTCGCAGCTGCTGGGGCTCAGCGGCATGATGGACGGCCAGGTCGCCGCCGTGCGCGACGCCCTCGACGCCGAGGGCTACTCCGACACCGCGATCCTCGCCTACAGCGCCAAGTATGCCTCCGCCTTCTACGGGCCCTTCCGCGACGCCGTCGACTCGAGCCTGCAGGGAGACCGCAAGACGTACCAGCAGGACCCCGCCAATCGTCGGGAGGGGCTGCGCGAAGCACTGCTCGACCTCGCCGAAGGCGCCGACATCGTCATGGTCAAGCCAGCCATGAGCTACCTCGACGTGCTCGCCGATGTCGCCGACGCGAGCGACGTGCCCGTGTGGGCCTACCAGGTCTCGGGGGAGTACTCGATGATCGAGGCTGCCGCCGCGAACGGCTGGATCGATCGCGAGCGGGCCATCGAGGAATCGATCGTGGGCATCCTGCGCGCCGGTGCCGACACCGTGCTCACCTACTGGGCGGTCGAACTCGCCCGCAGCCTGCGCTGACAATTTACGCCGAGACCACAAGGATCCGCCATGACCTCCAACACCTCCTCCTTCGATCGCGCCCGCGTACTCATCCCGGGCGGCGTGAACTCACCGGTGCGGGCCTTCGGCTCCGTCGGCGGCACGCCCCGCTTCCTCGTCTCCGCGAAGGGCGCGATGGTCACGGATGTCGAGGGGCGGGAGTACGTCGACCTCGTGGCGTCCTGGGGTCCTGCGCTGCTGGGCCACGCGCATCCGGCAACCGTCGAGGCCGTGCAACAGGCGGCCGCACGCGGGCTCTCCTTCGGCGCCTCGACGCCTGGAGAGACCGAGCTTGCGGAGCTCGTGATCGAGCGCCTCAGCCCCGCCGTCGAGAAGCTTCGCCTCGTGTCGACGGGCACAGAGGCGACCATGACCGCGATCCGCCTCGCGCGCGGGGTCACGGGCCGCGACCTCCTCATCAAGTTCGCCGGCCACTACCACGGGCATTCCGACGGGCTGCTCGCCGAGGGTGGCTCCGGCATTGCAACGCTCGCACTGCCGGGTTCGGCGGGCGTGCCCGCCGCGGTTGCCGCCCAGACCCTCGTCGTTCCCTACAACGACCTTGATGCCCTGCGCGAGGTGTTCTCAACCCACGGTCCGAACATCGCGGCCGTCATCACCGAGGCGGCGGCCGCCAACATGGGCGTCGTCGCGCCCGATGAGGGGTTCAACGCCGAGCTCGTCCGCATCGCACACGAGCACGGCGCGCTCGTCATCCTTGACGAGGTCCTCACGGGCTTCCGCGTCTCGCAGGCCGGCTGGTGGGGCGTCGACGGCCGCGGAGCGCATCCCTACATGCCCGACATCTTCACCTTCGGCAAGGTCATCGGCGGCGGCATGCCCATCGCCGCCGTGGGTGCCTCGGCCGCCATCATGGACCATCTCGCGCCCGTCGGCCCCGTCTACCAGGCGGGAACGCTGAGCGGCAATCCGCTTGCCGTCGCAGCGGGAATCGCCACCATGCGGGCAGCGGATGCCGCGGTCTACGAGCACCTCGACCGCACCGCAGACGTGCTCGCCGACGCGGTCTCCCGGGCCCTCGCGGCGGAAGGGGTCACGCACGTGGTGCAGCGGGCCGGCAACCTCTTCTCCTTCGCCTTCCGCGACTCGGCTCCGCGGGACTATGCCGCCGTGAAGGAGCAGGAGGCGTTCCGCTACGCGCCGTTCTTCCACGCCATGCTCGACGCTGGGGTCTCCCTGCCGCCCTCGGTCTTCGAGGCGTGGTTCGTGACGGCGGCCCACGACGATACCGCGGTGTCGCGCATCCTCGAGGCGCTGCCCGCGGCCGCGAAGGCGACGGCTGAGGCGGTCGCGCCCTAGGGGATCTCGATGACCGACTGGATGGGCTCGTGGTCCGAGGGCGCGCGCCCCTCGAAGCGGCTCGAATTGATGGCGGCGACGAGCACCTGCAGCTCGGGCGTCGCCAGCATCCAGTCAATCCTTGGGTCGTTCGCCTTGGGTGCCTTGTAGCCGGAGTAGGTGCCCACGTCTCGGCCTCGCCGCTCGCGAGCGCGCTCCAAGGTGTCGACGAGCCCCGCCCCTTGCAGTGCGCGGTAGGTCGCTGAACCTGGCACGTCATTGAAGTCACCCATGACGATCGCCGGGCGGGGAGATCGCTGCGCCAGCGACGCCAGGAGGTCGGCCGATCGCCTGCGTGAGCGGCGCGACAGGTGGTCGAGGTGCACGTTGAGCAGGCCGAAGCGTGCTCCCGCCAAGGTGCGGAACTTGGCCTGCACAACGACGCGGGGCACCATGTTTCCCCAGCCGCGCGACCCCGCGACCGTCGGAGTGGGGGAGAGGGCAAACTGCGACCACGCCGTGAGTTCGACACGGCTGGTGTCGTAGAAGACGGGACATCCCTCGCCGCGGCCGTCGGCCCGGCGACCGCGACCGACGCGCCTGTAGTCGGAGCCGAGCATCTCGGTGAGGTCATCGGCCTGTCGCAGCATGGCTTCCTGCACGCCGATGATCGTCGGCGCCTCCGCACGGAGCAAGCGCTCTACGAGCGGACGCCGGGTAGGCCAGAAGTCGGGGCTGTTCTTTCGGGTTCCCGCGATCGTACGACGGATGTTCCAGCTCATGATGTGCACGGCCGGGGGCGCTACGGGACCGATGACGGCGGCGTCGTTCTGCAAGTGTGGCGCCAGCACGGTCATCGCCGTCCGCGTCGGGTGCCGCCGCGAGAGGCGCGGGAGGACTTGCCGGATGCTCCGGATGGCTTGCCGGACTTCGGCGTGGCAGCGCCACGGCGCTTGGCGGGCGGGGAGGACTCCGCCTTCGCCGGCGCGGCGCCGCGGGAACTCGCGGCACTGCGACCCCGGACTATCCCGACGAAGTACTCGACGTCGTCGCTCGTCGCGTCGATGGGCCACGCGATGGCGACCTCCGTCGCGGGCGCGTCTGAGAGCGGCACGGCTGCGACATCCTTGCGGGCGTGCAGCCGGGCGATGGAGTGGGGAAGGCGCACGTAGCCAGCGCCAGCGGCGACGATCTCGACGGCATCCGCAGCCGACTCGTGTCGCTCGACTTCTCCCTCGAGGTCGGCCTGGGTGACCGCTTCGAAGAGGCTGATCGGATGTTCCTTGGCCACCACCACGACGGGCACCTCGCTGTAGAGGCGGATGACGTTCAGGTCATCGCGCTCGATCGGCAGGCGCACGAAGCACACGTCGACGTCTCGGGCGTCGAGCGCCGCACGTTGCTGCGCCTCAGCGAGCGGGAGCACCTCGAGGGGGACCCCGGGGCGGCGTTCCTTCCAGGCCCGCGTCCACTTGGCCACGGTGACGCCGGGGACGATTCCGACGCGGAAGGGCTCGGCGGGCGAAGGCATGCCCTCAGGTTACGCTGGATGGATGACCGAGCAGACCATGAAACCAGCAACCGCGGCCCAGAAGCTCGGCGTGTACCTCCCGGCGACCCCGGCCGAGTTCCAGGCGACACCTGTGACCCGCAGCCAACTGAACGAGCTGCTGGAGTCACCGCCCGAGTGGCTCGTCGAACTGCGACGCACGGGCCCGCACCCGCGCTCGGTCGTTGCAGCCAAGCTGGGCGTCTCGAACGCCGGACTCGCCCGCGGCGGCATCACCGAGGCGCTCACGACGGCGGAGATCGACGCCCTGCTGCAGGACCGCCCGGAGTGGCTGGTCCGCGAGCGGGCGACGCAGGCCGCCGTCCGCGACGAAAAGGCGCGACTCCGCGAGAAGAAGGCCAAGTAAGACGAAGCGAGCCGACCCCTCAGGGTCGGCTCGTGTTGTCACTCCGCCTTGCGCTTGCTTGCGGCCTTGTCCTTCTTGTCGAGGCGCTTTTCTTTCAGCGTCTTGCTCGCTGCAGTCTTGTCGCTGGACTTCCGAACGGATTTGTCTGCCATGGCCTGGCCTCTCCTTGGTAGCGGGATGCTCCTTCCTGACCATACGCGCTGCACGGGCATCCCGCGCGCGCCGCGTCGTGACCGCGCCTAGAATCCACAGCATGCCCACGGTCTCCGTCATCGTTCCGTCCTGGAACGACGCCGAACTCCTTCGTGAGTGCCTGACGGCCCTCGCGGCACAGACGGTGCTGCCCGATGAGGTCATCGTCGTCGACAACGCGAGCACGGATGCCACCGTGAGCGTCGCCCTCGACTTCGGCGCCCGCGTGGTCGAGGAGCCGGTGCGTGGCATCCTGCGCGCGACCTGCGCGGGTTTCAACGCCGCAACGGGCGACATCGTCGCTCGCCTCGACGCCGACTCGGTTCCCGCGGCCGACTGGGTCGAGCGTGTCGTGTCACGCCTCGAGCAGACCCCCGCACCTGCCGCCGTTGTCTCCGATGGCGAATTCGTCGGCTCGACGCGCGTCATCCGCTGGTTCGGGCGGCGCGTCTACCTCGGCGGGTACTTCCGCGCGATGCGCCTGCTGTTGGGCCAGCCGCCCCTCTTCGGTTCCAACATGGCGATGCACCGCAGCGCGTGGATCGCGGCGCGCCCCCGGGTCGATGTCTCGACCCCCGCCGTGCACGACGACCTGTACCTCAGCATCCGACTGCCCCCGCAGGTGCGCGTCGTCTATGACGACTCCATGCGGGTCACGATCTCGGCGCGGCCCTTCGCTTCACCCGGGGCCATCATCAAGCGGATGGTGTGGGGTTGCAACACGCTCCTCGAGGGACTGATCCGGGGCGGCCTGCTTCGCGGTCGTCGAGAACGTCGGCGCGAGCACAGGGGAGTGGCCGCGAGCCTGTGAGCCCGCCGCATGCCCCGGCCGCGGTGCGGTGCTTCGCTGGAGAGCGAACCGTTTCGCAAGGAGGAGGCATCATGAGCACGAGCGACAGCCACGAGAACGCCAAGCACGACGACATCAAGAACGACAACGAGTCGACCGAGCTCGAGGGCGCCGCGGTCGACAGTCCTCGAAGCGAGCGCGAAGTGCAGGAGCTCCAGCGCTCCCAGATCGGCGAAAGCCCGGCCCTCGACGATCCCGACATCGACGAGTCGGATGTCGCGGTGCTGCCCGGTACGGGTGGACAGGACGACCAGGGAGACGTCTCTGTCGACCCCGACGAGATCAACATGCCGAGGGACACGGGTGCCCACTAGCACGCTTCGGCATGCGATCAGCCCCGGTATCGTAGGGCCGATGATCTCGCTACGTGAGGCCGCCCAGCGGCTCGACATCCCCCTCGAGATGGCGAAGCGCCACGGGCTTCCCGCGCGCATGGAGGAGGCCGAGCTCGAACGGATGCGCGAGCATCCGCCGCAGTGGCTCGCCCAGTCGCTCGCGAACCGCAAGGCGGGGGCACGCCCGGTCTGGGTCGAGCTGCGCTGCGATGTCTGTGGGCGCACGGAGTCGGTGCGGCCGAAGAAGTGGTGGCCGGAGTTCACCTACGTCACGTGCGAGGAACACTCCCGCGACGAACTGCCGAGCCCCGGCGCCCTGTACCGGCAGGAGGTCGAGGGCATCGGCAGCCGATTCGTCGGCATTGCGGATGTGACGGCATGAGCGGCATCGACCCCTCTGGACTCGCTCCGGATGCGGCGGCGCACCTGCGCGGGCGCTACCGGCACTTCAAGGGTGGCGTCTACGACCTCATCGACGTTGCCCGCCACAGTGAGACGAGCGAGGAGTTCGTCGTGTACCGCTCGGCATCGGGCGAGCTGTGGGTGCGCCCACGGGCCATGTTCTTCGAAACAGTCGACGTCGATGGTCGCCAGGTCAGTCGCTTCGAGCGCATGGGCGACTCCGAACTCTCCTAGCCGGACGCCACGGGCCCCGGATCGCTCCGGGGCCCGCGGCGGGTGTCACTCAGTAGCTCGACTCAGCGCCCGTCGTGCTTTCCGAAGGAGTGGTGCCAGGGGTGCGGGTGCGCCTTGCCCTTTCCGTGACCCTTGCCGTGGCCCCAGCCCTTGCCCTTGCCGGGGTGCTTCTTCACGTCGGCGTAGCTCGCCGTCGCGTGGGCGATCGCGTCGGAGAACTGGTCGAGTGCTTCCACGTTGACGTTCTCGATCGTGTCGCATTCGGAGTGGTAGCAGGCGTCGTAGGCCTCACCGGCGGTGCCGCCGAACACGGCGGCCTCCTCCTCCGTCTTGATGCCCTCGGCGCCCGAGAAGAGCCCGCCGGCAGGGATGCCCGCGTCGATGAACGCCTTGTAGTCCGAGCGGCCGCTGAACTCGGTCGGCGCCGATGCGAGGCCCTGCGAGGCGAACCACTCCGTGAAGAGCGCTTCAATCTCCGCGGAGCCGTCGGGCCCCGCTGTCCCGAAGGCGTCGCCGTCCCCGTCGTAGACGAAGCGCACGAAGTTCGGCGACCCGACCATGTCGAAGTTGAGGTTTGCGCTGTGCTGCTGGATCTCGGCCTCCGTCAGCTGCTCCACGTAGTGGGTCGAGCCGATGAGCCCGTCCTCCTCGCCGCCCCAGAAGGCGAACCGCACCCGGTTCTGCGGCGTTCCCTTCGAGTTGGCCAGCTGGATGGCGGTCTCGAGGATGGCCGCGCTGCCGCTCGCGTTGTCGTTGATGCCGGGGCCCTCCGCGACACCATCGAGGTGGCCGCCGACGACAACGGTCTTGTCGGGGTTGCCCTTGCGCGTGTCAGCGATGACGTTGAAGGTCTCCACCGTGCGGGTGGTTGCCTCGACCGCGACCCGCACGGTCACCTCCTCCTGCGCCGACGCGAGCGCGAGGGTCTCACCGAGCGCATACGTCGTTCCCACCGTGGGAATCGAGACCTGCGGCGTCGCGAGGGTCGCGAGCAGCAGGCCACTGCGGTCCTCGCCGTTGCCCTGATTGAAGATCACCGCGGCGACGGCGCCAGCCGCGGCAGCGTTCTCGACCTTGACCCTGAAGTCACACGTGCCGCGCTGCACGAGTGCGATCGAGCCGGCCGTGAAGCCTTCGAAATCCTCCGCCTCGCATCCGCTCGTCGATGCCCGGTCACCCTCGAGGTTCACGTCGACGGCCTCGATGGGGGCAGCGATGTCGCCCGCCCCCGAGTACTCGACGACATCGAACTCGGTGCCGACCACATAGGGCAGTGCTGTGGGACTCACCTGTTCGAAGGTGGTGCTGCCCTCGACGAACTGGTCGTAGGTGAAGGGCTGGCGCACGGGGTCGTAGCCTGCCTTGCGGAGCTTGGACTCGACATACTCGGCCGCGGCCTCATAGCCCGGTGTGCCCGACTGGCGGTTGCCGCCGTTGGCATCCGCGATCGCCTGGAAGGCTTCGAGGTGGTCGATGACCTTGTTGACTTTGACAGCCTCGGGCAGCGTCTTACCCTTGCCGTGGCCGTGGCCGTGGCCGTGGCCGTGGCCGTGGCCCGGGCCCTTCCCCTGTCCGTGCCCATAGCCTGGGCCGTGCCCCGCGTAGGCGGGCAGGGTGCCAGCGACGAGCCCTCCGCTGGCGAGGAGGCCTGCGCTGGCGACAATTGCGACGCGGCGCAGCGTTCGACTGGTTCTCATGTGGATCCCTTCAGTGATGAGACATCCGGCAGTCCGGAATCGTGAAGATGACGCTAACTGGCGCACCCCTACTTTGGGGGCATGTGAGAGCCTTCTCATCTGTCGGAAGGCCGCCAGCTGCGTTAGGTTTCGCAGGTGACGGATGACACATCCCCTGGACTCGTCGGCGGTACGGCCCTCTCGATCAAGCCGCACCGGCCGACCGAGGATGCCGTCGCGCTCGTCGTCGGGTCACTACTGATGTCGTTCGGTGTGCTCCTCCTGCAGGAGGTCGGTGCCGTGTCGGGCGGGCTCGCCGGGGTGGCCTTCCTCATCAGTTATTCGAGCGGCTGGCCCTTCGGCGTCGCCTTCTTCCTCGTCAACCTGCCGTTCTACGTGCTGTCGGTGTTGCGCATGGGCATCGCATTCACCGTCAAGACCGCCACGGTCGTTGTTCTGATCTCCGTCTTCGCCGAGGTGCATCCGCTCTTCCTCGAGATCGACAGCATGGAGCCGCTCTACGCCTGCCTCCTTGGGGGAGTGCTCATGGGCATGGGCATGCTCGTGCTGTTTCGCCACCGTGCGAGCGCAGGCGGGCTGGGCATCCTCGCGCTCTACCTACAGGATCGCTTCGGCTGGAGCGCGGGGCTCGTGCAGCTCGCATTCGATGCGGGCATCGTGCTCGTGGCCTTGCTGGTGACGGATGTAGCGACCGTCCTCGCCTCCGTGGCGGGCGTCGTCGTGCTCAACGTCATCCTGGCGATGAACCACCGCCCCGGGCGCTACCTCGGTTGAGCCTGCGCCCGGCTCGTGGGCTTAGGCGCCGATGAGCGTTTCGATGGGGCCGCGCGCGAAGTAGACGAGGAAGCCGACGGCGACGATCCACAGGAGCGGGGAGATCTCCCGCGCCTTGCCCGAGAGCGCACGGACGATGACCCAGCTGATGAAGCCGACGCCGATGCCGTTGGCGATCGAGTAGGTCAGCGGCATGACGACGACCGTGAGGAAGACGGGCAGGCCGACCGAGAACTCGGTCCAGTCGATAAAGCGGATCTGCGAGACCATGAGCACGCCGACGACGACGAGCGCGGCACCGGCGACCTCGAGGGGCACGACCTGCGTCAGCGGGGTGAAGAACATCGCGGCGAGGAAGAGCACGCCCGTGACGATGTTGGCGAGGCCCGTGCGGGCACCCTCTCCCACGCCGGCGGCGGAGTCGATGAAGATCGTGTTGGACGACGAGGAGGTGGCGCCACCGGCGACGGCGCCGATGCCTTCGACGAGGAGTGCGCTGCGTCGGCGGGGGAAGTTGCCCGTCTCGTCCTGGAGGCCGGCCTCCTTCGTGAGCCCCGTCAGGGTGCCGACCGCGTCGAAGAAGTTCGTGAAGACGAGCGTGAAGACGAGCATGATGGCGGCGAGCCACCCGATGCGCTCGAAGGAGCCGAAGCTGAAGGCGCCGATGAGGCCAAGGTCGGGGATCGAGACGATCGACTCTGGCAGCGTCGGCACGTTGAGGTTCCAGCCGGCCGGGTTGGGCCCCTCTTCGGTGAACGACGGGCCGATCTTGAAGATGGCCTCCACGATGATCGCGATGACCGTGGTTGCGACGATTCCGATGAGCAGGGCGCCCTTGACCTTGCGGGCCATGAGCACGCCCATGATCAGGAGGCCGAGCACGAAGATGACGGTCGGGATGCTTGAGACCGATCCGCCCTCACCGAGCTGGACGGGCGGGGATGCTGCACCGCTCGAGCGCACGAAGCCAGCGTCGACGAGACCGATGAAGGCGATGAAGAGGCCGATGCCGACCGTGATCGCTGTCTTGAGCGGCGCCGGCACGGCGTTGAAGATCAGCTCACGCAGCTTGGTCACGGAGAGCAACACGATGATGAGCCCGTTGATGACGACGAGGCCCATCGCCTCCGCCCAGGTGACCTGGCCGACCACGCTGACGGCGAGGAAGGAGTTGATGCCGAGGCCAGCCGCGAGGCCAAAGGGCAGATTCGCGACGAGGCCAAAGAGGATCGTCATAACACCGGCGGTGAGCCCCGTGACGGCGGCGAGCTGCTGGCCGTCGAGCACGTTGCCCGCGACATCCTCCGTGCCGCCCAGGATGAGCGGGTTGAGGATGACGATGTACGCCATCGTCATGAAGGTGACGAGCCCGCCGCGGATCTCGCGTCCGACATTCGACCCCCGCTCAGTGATGCGGAAGAACGTGTCGATGCGATTGCGGGCAGGTGATGGTGTCGTCGTGGTCACCGGATCACTGTAGCGATATCTGGGCTGCTCATATGCGCACGAACCGGCCCGCCACGTCGATGCCATCCGTCGGTGAGTTCTCCGTGAAAGCGCCGAGTGAGGGTGAGCGCCTCCGGAGGCCAGTCCTAGCGTCGAGCGCAGCACAAGCATCCGTCTTTACCTGTGGAGGGAATGAACCATGAGAGCCGTCGTCTTCAACGGACCGTATGACGTGAGCGTCGAGACTGTCGACGATCCCAGGATCGAGGCACCGAGTGACGCGATCATCCGCATTACGACGGCCAACATCTGCGGCTCCGACCTGCACCCCTACGAGGGCAGGGCCGATATGGATGCGGGCATGGTCATCGGACACGAGAACATGGGGATCGTCGAGGAGGTCGGCCCCGGCGTAGACCGCATCAAGGTCGGCGATCGCGTGTCGGTGCCGTTCAACCTCGCGTGCGGAACGTGTCGCAACTGCAACGACGGCTACACCTCCGCGTGCCTGCGCGCGAACCCGTCGGGCATGCCCGGCGCGGGCTACGGCTACCCCATGATGGGCCCGTACTGGGGCGGGCAGGCGGAGTTGCTCCGCGTACCGTGGGCCGACTTCAACCTACTCACGCTTCCCTCTGGCGACGAGTGGGAGCGGGACTTCACGATGCTCTCCGACATCTTCCCGACGGGATATCACGCGACCGAGCTGGCGCAGGTCACACCCGGCAAGTCCGTCGTGATCTTCGGCGCGGGGCCAGTCGGCCTCATGGCGGCGCACAGTGCCGCCATCCGTGGTGCCTCCCAGATCTTCGTCGTCGACAAGGAACCCGACCGTCTGGCTCTCGCCGAGCAGTTCGGTGCGACCGCGATCGACTTCTCGAAGACCGATATCGAAGAAGTGGTCATGGATGCCACGGACGGCATGGGAGCCGACTGCGGTGTCGAGGCGGTCGGGTATCAGGCACACGACGCGACGGGGGAGGAGCACCCCGAGATGGTGCTCGACAACCTCGTGAAGGTCGTGCGGGCAACCGGCAGGCTCGGTGTGGTCGGCGTGTACGTTCCGGAGGACCCGGGCGCGGCCACGGAGGGTGCCAAGGAGGGCCGTATCGCCTTCAACTACGGCGAAGTGTTCACGAAGGGCCTCTCCATCGCCGGCGGCCAATGCCCAGTAAAGAAGTACAACCGCTGCCTTCGCGACCTCATCATCCAGGGTCGAGCCACACCGTCCCAGATCGTGTCCCACGAACTCTCGCTCGAAGAGGCGCCCGGCGCATACAAGAGCTTCGACAGTCGTGAGGATGGCTGGACAAAGGTGATCCTCCACCCCTAGCGGAAATCGAGCCAGCACTGCCAGCACCTGTGGCGCTGGCCTGCTCCGGCCTACCCTGTGCGCATGAGCCGACCCATGCATCCGCTTGCCTCGCTCCGCCGCTTCAGGGTCATGCCGCGCTGGGTGCGGCGAATGGATGCCCGGGTCTCGCGCGCCGTCAACGGGCACCGTCACCTTGCCGAGCTCGACCGGGGCCTGGCGCGACTCTCGCGCAGCGCTGACCGCAGCCGGCTCTGGCTCGTCATCGCCCTGGCCCTCTACGTCTCGGGCGGCGCCCGGCGCCGTGCGGCAGTGCGGGGCGCGGCATCCATCGTCGTGGGCAGCGCCCTCGCGAACCTGGTCGGCAAGCGCATCTTCGGCGGGGAACGCCCACTCCTCAAGGATGTGCCGTTGCCACGCCGGCTCGAGAAGACGCCCACCTCTGGGTCGTTCCCCTCGGGGCATTCGGCCTCGGCGGCAGCCTTCGTCACGGGCGTCGCGCTCGAGCATCCCCGCGCGGGCGCTGCGCTTGCGCCGCTTGGCGCGGCGGTCGCCTACTCGCGACTCCACGTCGGCGCGCACTGGCTCTCTGATGTGCTCGGCGGAATGCTCCTCGGCTCCGGTGTCGCGGTGGCGGGGCGGATGCTCGTGCCTGCCCATCCCCGACCGGAGCTCGAACCCTCCGCCCCCTCCGTCACCCTTCCTGCGCTCCCTGACGGTTCAGGGGCCTTCATCCTCGTGAACCCGGCGTCTGGCATCGACCCGCGCCGTCCTGACCCTGCCGAGCTCATCAGGGAGGCCCTTCCCGGGGCGAGGATCCACCTGCTGGAGGAGGGCGACGACCTGGCCGAAGTCGTGAAGGCCGCGCTCGAGTCGACTCCGCCGCCGCGCGTGCTCGGAGTGTGCGGTGGCGACGGCTCCGTCTCTGCGGTCGCCGACGCCGCCCGGCGTGCCGGCCTGCCCTTCCTCGTGCTGCCCGGCGGCACCTTCAACCACTTCGCCCGCACCGCTGGCGTCCCCGACATCCAGTCCGGCATCGACGCACTCCGTACGGGGGCCGGACGGAGGGTGGATGTCGCGGAACTAGCGCTCGACGGCGAACATCCCTTCACGGTGCTCAACGCGGCATCCGTCGGGGTCTACCCGGCCTTCGTCGCGGAGCGGGAGACGATGCAGTCACGCCTCGGCAAACCGGTCGCGGCCGTCATTGCGGCCTTCAGGGTGCTCGCACGCGCCCAGACGATCGACGTGAGCATTGACGGCCGAGGTGCCCGCGTGTGGTCGGTCGCGGTCGCGGCGGGGGAGAACTCCTCAGCCTCAATGGTGCCCCTGCAGCGGCGCAGCCTCGACGATGCAACCCTCGACGTGCGCGTGCTGCACGCCTTCGGCCGGATGCCACGGCTTCGCGGCCTCGTCGCGCTTGCGTTCGGCCAGCGCGCATCCGCTCTCCTCGACAGGCTACCGCTGCGTGCGGAGCTCGCGACGATCGAATCGTTCACGGCGAAGCGGGTGACCATCGAGGTGCACCGGCGCGGGAACGAGACGCCCGAGTTCGGGCATGACGGCGAGGTGTCGACCAGCCACGCACCCCGCGGTGATGGCACTTCGACCGCGGTTGTTTCGATCGTTCCGAGGGGGCTCGACGTCTACAGCGCGGGGCCGCCGGCGGCGACCTGAGCGGCAGGATGAGCGTTCCGCATCCGAGTCGCGACTGCAGTTGCTGCGGCGTGACAGTGCTGGATCCGCAGTCGCTCGACCTGGAGCACGCCATCGCGACCGCCGATGCTGCGCTCTACGAGGCGAAGTCGCTCGGGCGCGACCGCGTTGAGCGAGCAGGCCCGACGGCAACGGCCTAGGTCGGGACCTTCGTCCCTGCTTCCACCGCTCCGAGCCACTGAGTATTGACTACAGCGGTCGGGACGCTGACAGCAACTGTCGGGCGCTGCCGCGTCAAACTGGAGGTTGATCATGAAGGCGCTCGTCTACCACGGACCAGGAAAGAAGAGTTGGGAGGACGTTCCCGACCCGACGATTCAGCATTCGACCGACGTGATCGTCAAGATGGTCGCCACCACCATCTGCGGCACCGACCTTCACATCCTCAAGGGCGACGTTCCCGAAGTCACTCCCGGGCGCATCCTCGGCCATGAGGGCATTGGTGAGATCACCGAGATTGGTGACGGCATCACCCAGTTGAAGGTGGGGGACCGGGTGATCCTCTCGTGTGTAAGCGCCTGCGGCGTGTGCAGCAACTGTCGCCAGAACCTTTACAGCCATTGCCTCAACCCCGAGGGCGAAGCGGGTATCGGGTGGATCTTTGGCCATCTGATCGACGGCACGCAGGCCGAGTATGTGCGGGTGCCGTTCGCCGAGAACTCTGTCTACAAGGTTCCCGAGGGCGTCAGCGACGCCGAAGGGATCCTGATCTCCGACATCCTCCCGACCGGCTTCGAGATCGGCGTGCAGTATGGCCAGGTCAAGCCCGGCGACATCGTGGCCGTGATTGGCGCCGGGCCGGTCGGGCTCGCCGCCGTCATGACCTCCCAGCTCTACGGCCCGTCGAGGGTAATTGCACTCGACCTTGATGATGCCCGTCTTGCCCGGGCGAAGGACTTCGGTGCCACGGACACCGTCAACTCGGGCAACGCGGACTGGAAGGAGCGCGTTCTCGCCCTCACCGACGGCGACGGTGTCGATGTCGCCATCGAGGCGGTGGGTGTTCCGCAGACCTTCACCATGGCGCTCGACCTGATCCGTCCCGGTGGGCATGTCGCGAACGTTGGGGTGCATGGCAAGCCGGTGGAATTTGCCCTCAACGAGTTGTGGATCAGAAACATCACCGTCTCGACAGGACTCGTCAATACCAACACCAGCGCCATGCTGCTCAAACTCGTCACCCAGCACCGGCTTCCCGTGGAGGAGTTCGTCACTCACGAGTTCTCGTTCGACCAGATCGAGGAGGCGTATGAGATCTTCGGCAACGCCGCCAAACATGATGCCCTCAAAGTGCTCATCCACTGACGCCGCCGCGGTGAGCCCCGAGGTGAGCGAGCGACCGCGAGCCCTCTGAGGCGGGCCACTCCATCTATGGCCTGCCCGTTTGATCTATGGCCTGCCCGTTTGCCTATACTGCGACTATGCCAACCACGCGAGGCGTCCAACCTCGACCGTTCACCCGCACGAATCTCGGAGTCCCCCTGTGAGCGGCGGTCTCGTCGCGCTCTTGGACGACATCGCAGCCCTGGCCCGCATAGCGGCCGCTTCCCTTGACGATGTCGCCGCCGGAGCCACGAAGGCGGGGGCCAAAGCGGCAGGCGTCGTGATTGACGATGCGGCTGTCACGCCGCAGTACGTGTCTGGGTCGCATCCGTCACGTGAACTGCCGATGATCAAGAAGATCTTCTGGGGGTCGCTGAGAAACAAGCTGCTGATCATCCTGCCTGCGCTGCTGCTCGTGAGCGCGTTCATCCCGGCTGTGATTCCGTTCATCCTCATGTTGGGTGGCACCTACCTCTGTTACGAGGGCGCCGAGAAGGTGTGGCACAAGCTGCGAGGCCACTCGGCGGCGAAGGAGGTACCCGCGGTCGAACGGGGTCCCGAGGCGGAGGCCAAGGTGACCAAGGGCGCCATCACGACCGACTTCATCCTGTCGTGCGAGATCATGGTGATCTCGATGAACGAGGTGGCCGAGGAGTCCCTCTGGGTTCGGGCGGCCATCCTGGTGGTCGTCGCGATCGCGATCACGATCCTCGTCTACGGCGCCGTGGGGCTCATCGTGAAGATGGACGATATCGGCCTGCACCTCACCACAAAGGACTCCGAGGGCACCCAGCGCCTCGGGCGGATGCTCGTCAAGGGGATGCCCGGCGTCCTGGCCGCGATCACCCTCGTCGGGACGGTGGCCATGCTGTGGGTGGGCGGTCACATCATGCTGCAGGGCGTCTACGACCTCGGTTGGCACCTGCCCTACGACGTGGTCCATCTTCTCGAGACACCTTTCGTCGACATCCCAGTCGTGGGCGGCTTCCTGGTCTGGCTCGTCGACACCCTGTGCTCGGCCATCCTCGGACTCGTGTGGGGGCTTGCCGTCTTTGCGGTCGTGCACCCGCTCCTGAAGGCGCTGCCACTCGGCAAGAAGAAGGGCGGGCACGAGGAAGGCGACGTTCGCGCGGCAATCGCTGGCTACCGGCCGACGAAACGGGGCGACTGAACCCAACTCGCCACAGTCGCATAGCCCGTGGGATGCCGCCGCGCCGTATTGACGACAGGCGCATGGCGCAGCAATAGCCACTCGAGACTCCGGGAGCCAGAACTGCAGGCCCCGCGTCGGGCAGGGGACCTAGGACCCTGTTCCGGCTCACCTCCTCGGCGATCGTTGTCCTGTCGCCCGCAGAAGGAGGATGCCGTGTCTCTCAGTGACGAAAGCCCGATCACTTCACTCAGTGATGATGAGTGCTGGGGTTTATTGCCGACGAGTCAGCTCGGTCGTCTTGCCGTCAGCGTTGGCGGGTCTCCGGACATCTTCCCTGTCAACTATGTGGTTGACGGCCGGTCTGTCGTCTTTCGCACCGCAGAGGGAACGAAACTGCTGGAGCTGACCATCAACAGCAACGTGGCCTTCGAGGCTGACGGGTGGGACGAACTCACTGCCTGGAGTGTTGTTGTGAGGGGGACTGCGAGGCAACTGGAGCGCCAGCGGGACATCCTCCGCGCGGACGAACTGCCACTACGACCGTGGACGCCGACCTTGAAGTACATTTACGTCCGGATATCGCCTGAAGTGGTGACGGGTCGACGAATCGTCAGGGGCGAGGAGCCGGAGCGCTACCTCGTGTGAGGAGGTGTGGCAAGGCCGGCGGTTCCACGGGAGGGGATGGCGGCGTTCTGTTCACAGCACGAGTAGAGAGGCGGTAGCGCAGCCGAGATTGGATGAGGACGCCCTCGATTCAATGCTGCGCGGATTCTCCCGCCGGTGATGGGTCATCGCTGAATGTGGGATGAACCCCCCGCCTTCGTAGCACCATGGCCAGGTAGACGGCGTAAGCCGCGCCTATGATGACGGTCACTCCGAGCATCCGCCACTCGGACTCCGCACTCGCCTCCGTGAGGCTCCCGCCGATATTGAAGAGCGCGTGGAACGCTATGAGTGGCACAATCGTCCCTGACACAGCGAAGAGCAGCGTCAGCACCACACCGATGACGATGGCGCCTGCGACCTGGATGATCTGCTCAGTGCCCGTGTATCCGCGCGCGAGGTTGAGGATGTGTCCGATGCCGAACGTGACACCGGAGATAGCGACAGCGCGTGCCAGGCTGCCCTCATTGAGGATCGCGCGGAACAAGAATCCCCTGAAGAGCACTTCCTCAACGATGCCAACGCCGATCATCAGCAAGATGATGAGCAGCACCGTCATCAAGTCAAGGCGTTCCCTGAAACCATTCGCGAACTGCAGTACGACGAGAACCGCCAGAGGCAAGTACAGCAGCGTCCCGCGGAACTGGTCCCTTCGAATGGGCCGAAGGCCGTAGCGGCGAGCCCAACCATTTCTGATCACGTAAAGGACGAGTGCGATCGAGAATACAAGCAGGAGCGGAGCAGTTGCCGAGTTGGGTTCGCCGAACAGCTCGGACGCCCAATCGCCCACAGAAACGAGGAGCACGTAGGCCACGATCCAGACGACTGCGTGCCAGACCGGCTGCACATCGTGGAGTTTCTTCATTGGTGTCTCCCTGCTTCCGCGCGGGCCGACAGTCTTCGTCACCACGGCCAGCCGCCGCAGGGCGCCAGCCTTACACACTCAGCCGTGCCCTTCTCCAGCTTCGCGCCACCGAAGCACAAGCACGCCCGGAAAGACAGTCGGCACCGCTCCGTTCAAGTGCCCCAAGCGTCCAAGCGTCCAAGCGAGGCACGATCGCACGGCGAACTGAGCGCTGGTCCGTAGCCGCCCATCGAATTCGAGACCATCATGACCGCACCGGCCGCACCCTCGGCCCGCGCCCGAACACTCTCGGGCGCGCCATTTTTCGTTAACCCGCGCGTTGAACGCCGCCTAGATCGCGCCAGGACCCTGCCGCCATGGTGCAACTAGCGCCCAATGGGCACGAAAAAGGGCCGGTACCCAGATTTCTCTGCGTACCGGCCCAATTCTCTGAACAATCTGCGTAGATTGTCCGAAGTACTCTCTGTGGGAGGTTCGGACAATTGAAAACCCCTGATCGGAGAAACCGATTTCCGAGGTACCCGAAAGTCATTCCACACGATAACTCCTGAGATTCCACGCTCATCCTCGGTGCTCAATGATCTCAGGGGTTCACAGCCGTCTTCGCGGACTGACCCAAGGCGTCCGAAGAAGGGAGCCAACTCTCCTGCGCGGGCTGCCACGCCGCTACAGCAGAGTTGGCATACGGACTCGCGCCGAGAGCAGCCTCTGATCCAGTCACGAAGCTGGCGAGGTGAGAGCGCAGCTTCACTGATTGTCGTCGGCATTCGAATCGAAGGCATCCAGCGCCTCTGAAACTTCGATGCTGTTCGAGTCCCTTTCGCTGGGCTCTATCTATTCCATCTCCATACGAAGCTCGTTGACATCCATGTCGAGACCGTGTCCATGTGCGAGGGCTTCGACTTCACAAGCCGAGAGCTCATGAGCTCATGAGCCGTTTGTCCATAGAATTCGGATATGGCCCGAATTGATCCGCTGCAGTCCGCCGCAGCCGCATTTACCGCCGACCAATGGGACGAGGACGACTGGCGACAGTTTGGCCGCGACACCGGGACCTCGGATATCCTCGTAAACCACTCCCGGCTGTACCGTTCGCTTAGCTTTGGAGACAAGGACTACCCGGACGCAGCAATGGACGTTCTTGGGCGAATCCTAAGCGAGGCAGCGGAGGACCACACGGGCGAAAGAGGCCGCATGGAGCTCTTGGCCGATTCGATGCCGGAGCTTCCAAGGTGGCTCGCTTCAAATGCACCTGCCCGCACCAGACGTCTGTTCACCGAGTACCTGGCAGCTCGCGACATCTCAGAGATCCCCGTTTCTTGGATCGACAGCCATTACGACAACCCAGGGCCCGTGGCTGAACCCCTCGTCGGAGATCCTTCCGAGCCGACGCCGGCTGTACCGATAACCTCGCTCCCCGTGGATGCGGACACGAAGCGTGTGGACGGGGAGACAACGGCTTCTAAGCCCCCCACGACGCGGCCCAAATTATTCATCGTCCACGGCCACGACGAAGCAGCACGCGACTCGATCCGAATCTACGTGCACGGACTTACTGGTGTTATGCCCACTTCTCTCGCCGAGGAGGCAGGCAATGGCGCAACCATTATCGAAAAATTCGAGAAGCACGGTTCCGACACTTCGTTCGTAATCGTCCTCCTCACGCCCGACGACGTCGGCCAAACGGTCGCCGCCCATGAGGCAGGCGCGGCACCCAACCCCCGCGCTCGGCAAAACGTCGTGCTTGAGCTCGGCTACTTCATCGGAAGAGTCGGGCGCGACAAGATCGTCGTCGTCAATGCAGACGTCGAGCGCCCCTCCGACCTCGCGGGTCTGAGTTACGTCGAATATCCCGGTACGAACTGGAAGGACGCTCTCCGCGTGGAACTCAAAGGAGCAGGGCTCACGTCCTAGCTTGTTGCTCTGAGCTCCTCGCGAACCAGCCGGCGATCCACGTCTTCGCGGTTTGTCGTTCAGCGCCGACGATTTTCGCCTGTGTGGGTCGACGGGGCGGCAAGGAAGGGGCGCCCCGGCGCAGCACACGGCTACAGCACTTGGAAATCGAAGAAGGACTCGCACCGAGGAAGTACCGTCACGAAGGGGCTGCCGGCTGAAGCGAGAGCTGATGCCAGCACATTGGATATGGCTGGCCCAGATACGCTCATCAGCATGGAGACCTCAACGCCGGTATGGGTGGCTATAGTCGTCGCGGTGATCGCTCTCCTTGGCGTCCTGATCGCCCAAAGCATCGCGTTGTACAACGAGCGAACTCGACGTCGTGACGAGCAAACGAAACTTGTCCGCGAAGAAGTCCACGCTGTAATGATGACGTTCTTCAACTTCTCCGCGTTCGCCCAAACGACATGGCCTGGCAAGCGAATGGATACAGTCTGCGAGGTCTATGACGAAGAGTGGAGCAAGGTCGCCGGGCCCTTAGCGGCCGGAGCCGCGAACATGGCGGGTCGAGGAAGACATCGTGATGCGGCGTTAACTCTGATGGACGGAATCGGTCTGCAGTCAACTGCGTACCGCGAGGGCGAGAGTATCGGCCAAACTCCTCAAATTGGGTACATCCAGATGTCTTGGGCAGGCTTCGAAATCGTCGCGGCTTGGCTCCGAGGCGAAGCTCTTCCGCGCCACGCACGTCGCGTTACGCGTAGCGCACGGCGAATGCGTACTCGGCTAGACGCCGAGTACGCATCTCGGCGGCTCACCGAGAATGAAGCACGCCCGACTGGCGTTGTGCGGTTTGCCTTCCGCAAGACTCGTTGGTGGGTGAAGGCACAATGGAAGAAGTGGATTGCTAGGCCGGCATTGAAGGTCTGGAACTTTCTTTTCGCTCCGTAACGCTCACCGGAAATCACGTGTCCAAGCGATATAGCGAGTTTCCGTGTATTGACTGCTGAACGGATAGGTGACACCGTCATCTACCCTGCGGCAGCCCCGTCTTCGAACTGGACAGGCATGTTTCACCGCAGCAGACCAAGTCGAGCCCTCCGCTATGTTTGGCGGCATAGGTCGCGGCACTCTCCCGGCCTTGTTGCCAGGCCTGCGGGCCATAGGAGGTCACGCTGTGAGCGACAACATCGAGCTAATTAGCGATGGAGAGGGTGTGGCTCTTGTAGGTAAGAAGTCCGCCGTCGAGCGGTTCCTCCGCGAGAAGGGCCTACTCGCGAGCTCTCAGCAACTCAACCTGGACAAATTGGGCGATCTCGCTCAGACCGTTGACGCCCTCGCCGGTGGGGTCTCCGAGATTGCATCGAGCTCTGGCAGGTGGGTCAAGCTGACGGAGGAGTCCGCTGAGCTGGTCAAGGAATTCGGCTTCATGGAGTCGAAGACTCGCGGCGTGAGCCACGCAATGATTGGTGACCCGGGTTCAATTGGCAAGTGGCTACAGGTCGAGAACGGTGCCGGCACCCTCCTCACCAACCCGGCCGTGCTCGCGGGAGCTGCTGGAGTGATGGCACAGATCGCGCGCCAGCAAGAGATGCGCGAGATCAAGGCATACCTGCGACAGATCGACTCAAGAGTTACCGAGGTGCTTCGCGCTCAAAAGGATGTGGAGCTCGCCAAGCTATTCGGCTCCCGTCGCAGCATCGATCGCGCCTTGAGCGTGCGGGAAGAGCAGGGCGGCCAAACGGACCCGACGACATGGTCGACTGTGCAAGACAGAGTCGGAGCGATAGATGACCTACTGAGTTGGGCAATCGTCGGTCTCGATCGAGCCGCGAGCAAGTTGGACGACGTGAAGAAGGCGAGCGAGCGCGCGAAACTCGCCAGCAGCGTGGAAGAAGAGGTCGCCGAGTTCTTGGCCGTCATCGCCCATTGCTTTGAACTGCAGGACGCGCTCGACGTGATGCGTCTCGACAGGGTCTTGGAAGAATCACCCGACCGGCTCGATGACCAACGCAACGCGTTGGAGAGACATCGGCGAGAGAGACGCTCGGAGATTCTGGAGGCGTCTGAGCAGTTGGTAGCGCGGATGGACGAGGCAGCAGGAACAGCGAACTCGCACGTGGTGCTGCACTCCAGGCCAGCAAAAAAGGTCTCGGGCGCGGCAAACAACGTAGGGAAAGCAGTGGCCGACCTGCACACACCACTCGGAATCAGCTCGAAACGCCAGGAAGTAACAGTGCCCGCATGGCTGCGTGCTGCTCGGGACACAAGACAACTGCAGAACGCCGGCAAAGAGGTCGGTCCGAAGTTGATTGTTCCAGCACTGGCCGTTGGAGGGGTCGCACTGTACATACATCCAACAACGCGTCCCCTGGCGAGAAGAGCGCTCGATGCAGCAAGGAGCGCGCTGGGATGAATCGTCGATATGCCGAGCGCTTGGTATGCGTGCGTGGTGTCCAACGAGTTTGACCCAGCACGGTTGCGTGTAGCCCGAGCCAGCGAGCACTCGGCGGAGATGGCTCACGTATGGAACGAGTTCCTGGAGCCCCACCCCTTCGAGTTCCGATTGCGACGAATGTCGATCGCGGAGTACGAGATGCAAGTCCATCTGCGAACCCCCATGCCACCAGCGCTGTCGGTCCTCTTCGGAGAATGGCTGTACAACCTGCGAAGCGCACTCGACTATGTGATCTGGGCTGCGGCCGTGCACACCTCAAGGCAATACCCGCCACCTGGCGAATCCGCCCTGCAGTACCCGATCTATGACGATGAGTCGTCCTGGCGGCGAAATCTCTACCGGCTCGCGCCGCTTGCAGAACATCATCGCGAGATGCTCCTGACTATGCAGCCCTTCAATTCCAACCCAGACGGAAACTACCTCGGCTGGCTCAATCGACTGGCCCGAATCGACAGACACAGGACCCTCGCAGTGTCGACCGCACGAATCGCAGAGGCCGAGCCCGTCATTGGGGTGCCGCGTGACGCCGCTCCCGTATTCAGCTGGGGCGAGCGAACCGTCCGGAATGGAATCTGCCGCCTCGGACGCCTCAAGTTCGAACGCGCGGTGGAGCCCGAAGAACTGCAATACAACCCTCGCGTTGGAATCGATCCCGAAATTGACGAATGGTCCGCGTCGCCGTTCTGGAGAAAAATCCGCTTCTTGGAACGTCTCCGCATGATTGAGCTCTTCGTCGCTGTCGAAATCACCATCTACGAGTTCGACACGACCGGCAACTCCGAAAAGGTCGAGCGCCTGTCCGAATCATTCCGAAATGAAGTGCTCCAGCGTCGAGCGTCGCAAGTTGAAGAGCCGATCCGACGCCCGGGGGACATTGACATGAAGTGGAGCGACCCGGTGACAGGCCGCGAGAGTAGTCGAAGTCGGCTGCTAGGCGAGGACTTTCCATCGCGCTGAGCAATTTTGGGTTGGTTGAAGCGGGCGAGCGCTGGAGAATCCATACTGCCGCTGAGTCGCTTGTTCGAACCCGGCCCTCACTGCAGAACTAGGTAGTTTCCTACTCGACGCGGCGAAACCGCCTTCCAAATTGACTCCTCGGGCCAATTCCGATTGCTCTATTCATCAGGGCGAGTAAGACACCTCTCGCCTGCGCCTGTGCGTCCGCATCGTCCACATCAAAGTTGACGAGATCGTTGGGTTCAGAGAGCTGCTCGAAAGCGACCGCTCTGTCCAGTGCAAGTCCGTGACAGCGTCCGGCCGCCTGCCGAACAACGTCGGGACCCAGGAGGTACACCCTGGAGACAGCGGCTCCGAACCGGCGCTCAGCATCGCTGACTACTGACTTGTACTTGTCGACATCATGGGGCCGTTCAACGAGCATTCGAATGCGGTCAGTCGTAGACGCGCTGTCCCATGCATCAAGTGCGATCAGGAACTCGGTGTAGGCCTCCATTCTTGACTGTCGTATCCAGCGGTCATGCTCACGCCCGCTCTGTAGGGTTCCGCCGAGGATGCTGAAAATACCGGCGAGCGCCGCGCCTAGGACGAGGGGAATCAAGGTCGACCATGGTTCAGGAATCATTCGGCGACTACCTCGCGTTCATGCCTACATTGTTCACTCGCCGTCCTGGCGCATCATCGAACTCTAGCGATGGGGCATGCAGCGTGGCGACGAGTCCCGTGCGCCCTCCATCTTGATCGCGCGCAGTCCCACGAAACGCGTACGGCGATCCGTGCTGCCGCCCAAGGAACGCGAGTGCTATTCAACGAAGAGACCAGAGCGCTGCCCACAAGATAGACCCGACCCCGCTGTCGCCTACAGCAACGATCACACCGACGGGGAGCAAGGCCCTCACAACAAGAACCGTGCTGAGACGTGCGGTAGCCCCCCAGCCATCTCGCACTGCCTCCGCGATACTGAACCACATTCCCGACTCGGGTCCGGCCCCAGGCTTCCGGCGTTCTGCCGCCATCGCCAGTCACCTCCTCAACTTCTGTCTCGCGCAGCCCCAATTTGACCGCTCTGTCGGCCAGTAATCCACAGATGACCGGGGCTGTCCACTATGCTGAAAAGACGCTTCAACCAGCCAGACTCGATCACGAAGATTAACGGTTGTGAGACGACGCCTCTGCCCGGTTAAGACGTTCAGATTTATTCGACATAAATGGGGGTTGTCCATGGCCGACACCGTTGACTTCACCCGCCCGCCGACCTCGAAGGAGCGGTTGAAACTGCAGGCACGTCTTCAACGGCTTGGTCGACCGGAACACGTCGCTAGGATCGATCGGGTCTACGGGGCCATGCCCGGCACGATTCCATCCACCGGACTCGTCGTCCGCTCGGGCTTCTCGTATCGAGAAAGCGATATCGATCTTGATGCGTCAGACCGAAAGGCCCCGCCGCGCAACCAGCGGCCGCCAGCTACACGATTGATCACGAGCCGCGGAGCGACTCTCCGCTTTGCCCTGACACTTCTCGCCCTCGTGCAGACGAAGCGCAAGCCAGGCGCGAAAGCACGACTAGGTGAGTTGGGCTTCGGGGTAGCAGGCAGCTCAAGAACGCTCGGATTGGCAGACCTGATTGTCACTGACGCAGCCGACAGCAACCAGGGCGGAGTGTACCTGACAGCAAGGAACAAGCGTGCGCGCAGCGTGCGAAGTGCGCTCGCTGCCCTGGCCGAGGCGGGCCTCGTCGCAATACCTGGCGAACCTGGCGCGCGCGATCGAATGAAGGACTTTGTTCTTCTTAACGAATGCGGCGTCGAAGCCGTCGGAGAAAAGGAAGAGTACTACGTGCCGAGTCGAGGCGAGGCGACATTTGAAATGCCCGCCGGGTTCGTCGCAAACGGATGGTTGCATGTTCTCGAAGATTCAGAGATCGCTCTCCTACTGATGGTGGCGTGCCAGAAAGGTGGGTGGCCCGAGAACGGGCTTCTCGTGGTCCCCGCTGACGTCCGGCTGAGACATTACGGAATCCATCGTGACGCATACTCATCGGCGCGAAAGGTGCTGGAATGGTGTGGCCTGTTGATGGTAGAGGAGGTGGCGCGGCACCGCGATGGCAGAGCAGAGAACGCAGAGCTTCGGGTCCACAGGCTCGGACTCATTCCGAGCGGATTCGAAGCGCTAGCGGTTCCGACGACGATCGAGGCACTGGCGCGCCAGATCACTCGCTTCTAGAGAGCCACTCAACTCCGACGGGCGTCGTGTCCCAGTGAATAGTCTTGGACACGGAGGGGCGGGGCTTCGGAGCTGGACGTAAGTGCTGTTATCAGCGTGAAGGCGGTCTCGCGCCTTCCCGAGCTCAGATCCGCAGCGAGCCGTCGCCGACCACATCGCTGATGCGCTGGGCGAGGCCGGGAATGTACTCGTCCGGGTTCGATCCGATGGTGTCGAGATGGTCGCCGATGATCGACACCAGATCCTGCACGGTGCCCTCGAAGAGGATCCTGACGCGATCGACGTCCTCGATCATGCGGATCTCTGTCTCGATGCCCGTCCAGATATCCGCCCACTGTCCGAAGAACTGGTGGGCAAGGCGATTGCGCTCTGCAACGGCGAGGGTGAGCTTGTCTTCCAGGGGCGGGTTCTGCGTGAGCGATCGAAGCGCAGCGAACACCGTCCCCATCGTCGACGTGGAGAGTGTGTTGAAGGCTGGCTCCAGTTCCTCGTGAGAGGCGAAGTGCTTCGTTGCCACCCGATGTACCTGAACCAGAACCCGGAGCCAGTATTCGAGAGCCTGCGCACCATGCATCGCCCTGCCATACGCAGCGAAGACATGCTCCTCGGCAGCACTACTGGAATCGATGAAAGGCATGGGAGGACGATATCGACGATTCGCCGCTTGCGGCGAGACCTGGGATGACGACCGACCCGCAGGAATGACGGATTGTTGAGCGCGGGGGAGCGGAGAACGACCACCAACCCGGAAGGATTCCTACCGTGTTCATCTCGGCGTCCACCTGCGCTGCCACGTCAGCAATCCACAAGGATCACTTTTTGGTTGCCGACCCTACGTGCCGGTTCCCACCGCAGACCGGAGTCTTCGCGAGCAACTGCCCGGAACATCCGGATAGTTGGCTTCTGTTCCACGGGCCGTCACACCGCGTCCGTGTGGACCTGAGCCGGGTATCCAATGGCACCCGGTTGCACCGCCTAGTCGTCGAGCCCGAACGCTGCCGAGACTTGCTCGATGGTGAACTGTTGACGGAGCTTCGCCACAGTGTTCTGATTGGCAAACATTCCGGTCTTCCAGAACCCCTGCTCTTTCGGCACGGTGTAGGTCCATTCGACTGGGACCGCCCATTCCGCGAAGTTGTCATCCTCATCGCCGTCGTGGCGATAGTTGCCGACAAGGTTCAGGTCCGTGAGAAGGGCCGCGGCGCCGTCAATCGTGACTGCAGTCTCATCGAAGCGCTGGGCTCCTCCGATGACTGTGCCGACGCCGACGTATCCGATCTTCGGTATGCACGCGAAGATACGGGCACCGGGTTGGAGGTTCTTCAGGGTGCGTGAAAACCACTCTCCACCGCCGGCAGAAATGAATCCGTGCTTCATCGCGTCTGCCCACTGGCGGCCGCCGGGATTGTCGCCAAAGGACACGTACCAATCAGAGCCGTTCCACGGCTCGCGCGTCTTTGTCTTACGGGACGAGATCGCGTTCGTTGTCGCTGTCTGGCCGTCATTCTCGACCAGCCAAGTACGAGCGAGATAGACGGCTCCGTTGTCGATGAAATGACGGAAGAAGACGACGTTGATGGGCACCCCGAAGTCTTCGTTCAGGAATCGAACGATTCGCTCGGTGGCGGGATCGACGCTCGCGGCGACGATCGTGAAGACCTGAGCGGCGTTAACTTCGCCCGGCAAAGTTTCGTTAAACCGTTCAGCGAAGGCCTCTTCAAGAGCAGTACCCGGGCTGTAAAGGTCGTAGATCGCGTGGATCTCGGCCCGGCCGAGCGTTGCGACCCACGATCCGTAGTCGAGCGTCTGTGCGGTCACCTCTCGCGGGGTCTTGTCACGTTTGAGTTCGATAACATGAACTGCTGCGGTCTCGTCAAGAGCGAGAAGGTCGATATAGCCACCGTGAGCCGTAGGCACCTGCCTGCCGATGATAAGCAGCGTCGTACCGAGCATCGCGGAGTCGGATTCGATGTAGTTCTCCAGCTGCGACTCCAAACCAATCGCAGTGGGCACAATCCTGACCAGCTTGTCTCCCTCTGCCCTCCACAGACCCATTTCTACAGCCATTACAGCTTCTCCGCTTCAGTCCCAGGATCCCACGAGCGAATGCCGCGGTCAGGTTTCGCTCACCCGCACTCAGTCTGACAGCGAATCGCACCGCGAGGCGATCAACCTCGGACGCTGCCACCCCGCCGAGGCTGCCAGACGCCGGTATGCGTGCTTGCGCCCGTCGGCGCGCGTCGATAGGTTGCGGACCGAGACATCAGATAACGGGCATGACATAGGTACTGGCGTCAGCTCGTGTCGCGCTCGTTGACCGCCCCATGACCGAGCGCAGGAGGATGAATCGGTGAGAACAGAGGATGACCGCGCGCCCGAGCGCATCCAGTACCTGCTCGCGATGTTCGAATCGATCGAGAGCAACTCTGCGGACTTCTACGATCTCGCAGCCGAAGGCTCCGAGCTCGTAGAAGACGACCATCAGCTGGCCCCGTTTCAGGCAAGCCACCTCGTTGGGCATTGTCTTGCCGTTTCGATAGACGCTCTCCGAACCGTCCGCCTAGTGCTTCGAAAGGACGACGCGGGCGGTCTTCGCGTACCTATGATTGGTGCCTACCCGCTCTTGCGAACCGTGATCGAAGCTAGCTCTCTTGCTGTATGGCTCCTAGCACCCGCAGACCAGACGGAGCGGCTGAAGCGCGTCCTTCGAACTCGAATGGACGACATCCTGCACGACGATCGCTTCGTCGTGACCATGACGGCGCAGGTCGAAGGAGAAGACCGATCTGCTAGGTCGCGGAAGCAGAAGACACGGCGGGCCAATTCCACGGACGTGCGGGCGAAAAAGCGCCTCCTCCGCGATCTTGCCGCCGCGGCGGGCATCAACTCAGACGAGATCAACACAGGCTTGCCCGGTTTTGGCTACATCATCGAGCAGGCCGCGCCCGAACTCGGTCTCGACCCGAATCTAACCCGCGGCACCTGGAGTTTCGTGAGCGGGCTCACTCACCCGTCCGTGTCGAGATCATTGATGGGCTCCTCCATCGAATGGGTGAACGATGATTCGCAGGCCTTGATCACGGCCAATCTCGACAACCTCGCATGGGCTATGGACGCCGCCTTGAACGCGCTTCTCACGGCCCTCAGGCTAACCTCGGAGCGTGGCGGCCGGCCCGAGATCGATTGGACACCCGGACCGGATTTCCCGCCGCCGTCTGACTACACCCATATGAGCCGTCCGAGCGATCAAGCCTAGTTCAGGTGCTGTCGACCTGCTTCGGGCCAGGTGCACGCTACCCCGACGAGATAGGTCCGGTAGAGCCTGCGAGAACATCTGGTGGACCGATTTGGGTGCCGCGGCCCGTGAGAAGGCATTGGTTTCCTCAGGCCGGCGCGATGAAGGTCGGATGGAGATCCCGTTTCGAAACGCTGAGGCCAAGCGTGCTGTATAAGCTGAGCGAAGCTTGACCACGATAGCGAGAGTTGGACCTAGTGAAAACCATTGCCTTCTTCAACAACAAGGGTGGGGTCGGGAAGACGACCCTGGTCTGCAACTTGGGGCACTATCTCTCGACGGTTGAGGGCAAGCGAGTCTTGATCGTAGATCTCGACCCTCAGTGCAACTCAACACAGTTGATTCTCTCTGCCGACCGCTGTGCTGCGCTCTATTGGCCCGATGAAGTAGTGGAAGGAATCCTGGGCGAGAACGTGGAGGACCTGTGGGGAGACGCGCTACGCGTCGATACGATCTACGACGCGGTCCGGCCTTTGGAAGAGGGCGAGGGTTCGGTGGCAACAGTGACACCTGTGCGCGCCGTGGCGAATCGGTTTGCGGTGGACTTACTCCCTGGTCACCCCAGAATGTCCGTCTTTGAAGACCAGCTGGGGCAGTGGTTTCGCGACGCGACGTCCGGAGACATCGCCGGACTTCGCAAGACACTGTGGCTGACACAGTTACTGGAAGGACTTGAGGCTGAATACGACGTAGTTCTGTTCGATCTGGGACCTTCACTCGGTGCTCTCAATCGTTCAGTCCTGGCGTCCTCCGACTTTTTTGTCACGCCCATGGGAGCAGACATTTTCAGCATCGTGGCCTTGCGGAACATCGCGGAATGGTTGACCCATTGGGTTCGTCTCTACAAACAGGGTGTTGCGCTTTGTAACCTCAATAACCCCGGCGCGACAGCCCGTTTCTCGATACCAGCCGAGCTGTCAATCGAGCGTGGGTTCGCTGGCTACACAATTCAGCAATACTCGACAGTCACTATTCGAGGCGAGCGCCGAGCCACGGTCGCATACGATCAAATTCTCAATCAGGTCCCTTCACAGGTAGCTGCCCATCTGCACGCGCTTGCTATTCCTGCACTGCAGCTAGAAGCACTCAAGCTGGGTGACGTGCCCAACTTGCGAAGCTTGGTACCTCTGGCTCAAAGCGCAAACGCGCCACTTGCGTCGCTGGCATCCGCGGATGGATTAGCCGGCGGACAGTACAGTCAGCAGAAGACTTACACCTCGCTAATTGACAACGTCGGCGCGAGGCTTACCGAAAACTGTCTGCAGTCGTGAACGACTTCTGGCCGGTGGACCTAGTGCAGGCTTTCTCCCAACGGCGTGGGATCGTCTTCCTTGGCGCTGGCGCCTCTGCTAGTTGTGTGTCGCCCACAGGAAAGAGACAGCCCAACTGGTGAATCGCCCCGGCATGTCCGGAGAGCGTATTACTGGTGTCAGCCCGCTCGTTCGAGAGGTTCCGTCAGAGCGTAGTCGAGGTGCTCGAGTTCGACGGGTGTGAGGTCGTGGATCGAGCCGTGGATGCGCTCCGTGTTGAACCAGTGGACCCACCCAGCGGTTGCGGCCTCGACCTGGTCAACGTCTCGCCATGGGCCTTCGTGATGAATGAGCTCGGTCTTGTAGAGCCCGATCTGCGACTCGGCCAGGGCGTTGTCGTAGGCATCGCCAACGGAGCCGACCGAGGGGTCGATGCCCTCCTCGACGAGCCGGTCGGTGAACGCAATCGAGGTGTAGACGCTGCCGGCATCGGTGTGATGGGTCAGTGCAGTGAAGTCGTCGGCGCCCTCACGGCGGCGGGTGAACAGCGCCATCTCTAGGCAGTCGAGCACGAGCGGCGTCGTCATGCTGGTCGCCGCCCGCCAGCCGAGGATCCGGCGGGAGTGCGCGTCGAACACGAACGCGACGTAAACCCAGCCGGACCACGTCCACACGTAGGTGAAATCGGCCACCCAGAGCTGGTTCACTCGAAGCCTTGCGAAGTGCCTGTCGACGAGGTCAGCCGGTCGGGTCTCCCGCGGATCGATATCGACCAGGCGACGGCGCTTGCCGCGCACCACGCCCGCGATCCCAAGTTCGCGCATGAGTCGCTCCACCGTGCAGCGGGCGATGTCGTGCCCGTCGCGGCGGAGTCGTAGCCAGAGCTTGCGGGCGCCCAGGAGCCGGCGCTGCGCCTGCCAGGTGGTCAAGATGATCTGCTTCCACCGTTCATCTGCCAGCACGCGCGCCGAGGGACCGCGTCCTCGGGCGTCGTAATAGGTCGATGGGGCGATCCGTGCCCCGTGCTCAGTGAGCACGGAACAGATCGACTCGACACCCCACCGCAAACCGCCATCGGTGCGGTCCTTGTGCGCCTCGATGAAGGCGACTATCGCTGATGTGGCCGGTCGAGTTCGGCCGCGAAGAAAGCTGACGCCGCCTTCAAAATCTCGTTCGCCCGACGCAACTCAGCGTTTTCGCGCTTGAGCTTCTTGATCTCCGCCTGCGCCTCGGTCGTCAGCCCGGGACGCTGCCCGGTGTCAACCTCGGCGCGGCGGCACCAGAGACGGATTGTCTCCGATGAGCCGACGCCGAGCATCTTCGCGACCGCGCTCAGCGCGGCGTACTCGCTCGGATAGTCAGGGCGCACCTCGGCGACCATACGGACAGCGCGCTCACGAAGCTCGCGCGGATACTTGCTGGGTCGTGCCATGAGACAGATCCTTCCAAAGAACTCTGTCTCCGGACATGCCGGGGCGATTCACATCGCCCTCGCACTCGTCGCAGAGAACCTCCGCCAAATGCTGACCTTCTTCCAACAGCGACTTCAAGCCAAGGGAACCTTCGGCTCGAAGACCAGATACGCCGCAGACGCGTACTGGCAGAGCCCCGGCCACATCGACCCGCCCGAGGTCACCGCGCCTCAGCGGCGATAGCCCGAGGCTGAATCACAGACATCACACCGCAAGACCGAACGATACGGCGCGCCTGAAATCACTCAGGCGCGCCGTTTCGTCGTTAAACCGCGCGTCTCGCGCCGGCTCGCGAAGCATCCAGGCCGCATCCGGGCATGAAAAAAGGCCGGGCAGCCACCTCAGTGACCACGTCGACCTATTTTCCGGAGATGACCGTTCGATTTTACGAACTAGTCTCTGTGTCCGAAGGGGTGTCTGGTTTCAGGACATCGTGAACGCATGTCTCGGGACATCGTGAACGATCCGCCGGTCGACTGCGGCATGTCCCAAGACATCGTGAACGCTTTCTCGCCACGGTCAGGGGATGAGCAAAGCCGAGGTGCTGATCAAGGCCGTGACCATCCAGAACCTCTCCTACGCCGAGGTCGCCCGACGCCACGGAGTCTCCAAGTCCCTCGTCCACAAGCCGCATCATCGCTGGCTAACGGAGGGAGATGCAGCCTTCGAGTCGAGATCACGCCGACCCGTCTCAAGCCCGAACCAGACCGCCGAACCTGTTCGCGCCCGCATACTGACGCTGCGCAAGGACCTCACCCAAGCCGGACTCGATTCCGGCGCGGACACCATCCAAGCCCACCTCGCCCGAGAGGGCATCCGCGTCGGTCGCACCACGATCTGGCGCATCCTCACCGCCGCCGGCACCGTCGCCAGACAACCCGCTACGACACGATCGACAACGACGGAAAGATCAGCCTCCGCCACTCAGGCCGCATGCTCCACCTCGGAATCGGACGCCCCCACGCCCGCACCGACATCATCGCCCTCATCCACAACAACAACGCCACCGTCATCACCCACGACGGCACAGTCCTCGCCGAATTCACCCTCAACCCCAACAAGGGATACCAAGCAAACAACGGCTGAACCCCCGAAACCGGGGGTTCAGCCGTTCACGATGTCCTGGGACATCACATCTGTGTCCGAAGGGGGACTTGAACCCCCACGCCCTATACGGGCACTAGCACCTCAAGCTAGCGCGTCTACCAATTCCGCCATCCGGACCGGATGTCTGTCGCTTGCGCAACGAGGTACGACTTTAGCATGATCCGGGACCCCCTTTTGCACATGAGACGCACCACGCCCTCGGGCGATAGCGTGGAGGTATGACGACTGAGGCGCAACTCGACGAGACGGCCATCATCGCGCGCGACCTGATCCGCTTCGACACCACGAACTACGGCGAGGGCAGGTCCAACGGCGAGACGGATGCCGCGGAGTACGTCGGCCAGAAGCTCATCGAGCTCGGCCTGGAGCCGCTCATGTTCGAGGGGGCACCCGGCCGCACGAGCGTCATCGCCCATGTAAAGGGCCACGGGGTTTCGACAGGGTCAAGCCGCGAGAAGGGCAAGCTTGTCGTGCACGGTCACCTCGACGTCGTGCCGGCGGTGGCCGACAACTGGAGCGTCGACCCCTTCGAGGGCGTCATCAAAGACGGGATGCTGTGGGGGCGTGGCGCGGTCGACATGAAGAACATGGACGCCATGATCCTCACCGCCCTCGGCGACATCCTGAAGTCGGGGGAGCGGCCCGCCCGCGACCTCATCATCGCCTTCTTCGCCGACGAGGAGGCGGGCGGCGTGTTCGGTTCCGGCTACCTCGTGCGCGAGCATCCTGAGCTCTTCGAGGGGGCGACGGAGGCCATCAGCGAGGTCGGCGGCTACTCCATCACGGTCGGTGAGCAGCGCGCCTACCTGCTGCAGACGGGGGAGAAGGCGCTCATCTGGGCGAAGCTCGTCGCCCGCGGCACGGCAGGCCACGGTTCACGTATCCACCCCGATAACGCCATCACGCGCCTCGCCGAAGCCGTCGCCAAGGTCGGAAAACTCGAATGGCCCGTGCGCCTCACCGACACGACCGAGCAGTTGCTGGGCGAGATCGCCCGCATCCTCGGCGTCGACCCGCAGCGCGTCGGCCCCGACGAGCTCGCCCTCGCGACCGGCACGGCCTCCAACTGGATCCAGGCCTCCCTGCGCAACACTGCGAATCCGACCATGCTCGCCTCCGGCTACAAGCACAACGTCATCCCCGACACGGCAGAGGCGGCGCTCGACATCCGCGCCTTCCCCGGCGAAGAAGACGCCGTACTGGCCGCGATCCAGGATGCTGTCGGGCCCGACATCGAGGTCGTGACGTCCTTCCGCGACGTCGGCACCGAGACGACCTTCGACGGCGCGCTGGTCGACGCTGTCAAGACCACGCTGGAACGCCACGACCCCGGCGCGCCCGTGCTGCCCTACCTGCTCGCCGCCGGCACCGACAACAAAGCGCTCAGCAAGCTCGGCATCCGCGGCTTCGGCTTCGCGCCCCTCAAGCTGCCGGCAGACCTGGACTTCCCGGGCATGTTCCACGGGGTCGACGAACGGGTACCGCTCGACTCGCTGGTGTTCGGACGGCGCGTGCTTCGGGACCTGTTGCTGGAATACTAAGGCGGTTGCCGGGTTTCGATACGGCGCTTGCGCGCCGACTCAACCCACCGATCGACAGGGAGTCCCATGAGTTTCATCGAGGCGATCATCCTCGGCCTGGTCCAGGGCCTCACGGAGTTCCTGCCGATCTCCTCGAGCGCCCACCTGCGCATCGTGGGCGAGATCCTGCCATCGGCGACCGACCCCGGCGCGACCTTCACCGCCATCACGCAGCTGGGCACGGAGGCGGCCGTCGTCATCTACTTCTGGAAGGACATCACCCGCATCATCGGGCGATGGTTCCGACACTGGCGCGCCAGCGAGAACATCCCCAAGAACGACCCGGATGTGCGCCTCGGCTGGCTCGTCATCATCGGCACCGTGCCAATCGTGCTCGTCGGTTTCTTCGCGCAGGAGTACATCCGCTCCGCCTTCCGCTCACTCTGGCTGGTCGCGATCGTGCTGATCGTCTTCGGCCTGCTGCTGTGGGCGGCCGACTGGTGGGGCCGCCGCACGCGTGAGATGCGCGAAATGACCTACCGCGACGGGATCCTCATCGGACTCGCCCAGATGCTCGCCCTCGTTCCCGGCGTCTCCCGCTCCGGCGCCACGACAAGCGCAGGACTCGCCCTCGGCTACACGCGACCTGCCGCCGCCCGCTTCGCATTCCTCCTCGCGATCCCCGCCGTCTTCGGCAGCGGCTTCTACGAGCTCTACCACGGCCTCACCTGCGATCCCGCCGTCGAGGCCTGCGTCGAGGTCTACGGGCCGCTCGAGACTCTCGTCGCCACCGTCGTCGCCTTCGGCGTCGGCTGGGCCGTCATCGCGTTCCTCATGGCCTACATCTCGAAGCGCTCCTTCCTGCCCTTCGTGATCTATCGCCTCGCACTTGGCGGAGTGCTGCTCGTGCTCCTGTCAATGGGCGTCATCGAAGCGATCTAGGCTGGAGGGGTGAAGTCCTGGAGCCACCCCTCAGTACCGTCCCTCTCCGGCACAGGGCCGATCCCCGAACTCTTCGACACGGCGGCGGGCGCACTCAAGCGGGCATGCTCGAATGCCCACGCCTCGCTGTACGTGTGCGGCATCACGCCATACGACGCGACGCACCTTGGGCACGCGGCGACCTACCTGGCCTACGACACCCTCGTTCGCGTCTGGCTCGACGCGGGCAAGGACGTGCGCTACGTGCAGAACATCACCGACGTCGATGACCCGCTGCTCGAGCGCGCCGCCGCGACGGGCGTCGACTGGCGCGAACTCGCCGCCTCCCAGATCGAGCTCTTCCGCTCCGACATGCAGCACCTGCGTGTCATCCCGCCGCAGCACTATGTGGGCGTCACCGAGGTCATCGATGACGTCGCGGATGCCGTGGCGCGCCTCCTGCAGTCGGGTATCGCCTACCGGGTGCCGAGCGAGGACGCCGACGATGACCTCTACTTCGACAGCGCCGCGGCGGCGAACGCCGCCTGGTCGCTGGGCAGCGAGAGCGGGCTCGACCGCGAGACGATGATGCGCCTCTCGGCCGAGCGCGGGGGAGACCCCGAGCGTCCCGGCAAGCGCGACCCGCTCGACCCGCTCCTGTGGCGTGCGGAGCGCGCAGGTGAGCCCGCGTGGGACTCGGTGCTCGGGCGAGGGCGTCCCGGCTGGCACATCGAATGCGCCGTCATCGCCCTCGATCGTCATGACGAGACCATCACGGTCAACGGCGGCGGCTCAGACCTGATCTTCCCGCACCACGAGTTCAGCGCCGGCCACGTCGCCGCCCTCACGGGAGCGCCCCTCGCCGAGATCTACTCCCACACGGGGATGGTCGCCTACCAGGGCGAGAAGATGAGCAAGTCGCTCGGCAACCTGGTGCTGGTCTCGCGGCTTGTTGCGTCGGGAGTCGACCCCCGCGCCATCCGCCTCGCCCTCCTGTCGGAGCATTACCGCAGCGACTGGGAGTGGACCGACGCGCACGTGCGCCGCGCCAACGTGCGACTCAGCAGGTGGAGCGACTGGGCAGCCGACTGCGACGCCGTCGACACCGACCCGAAGGTCGCCGTGCTGCGCGAGACCCTGAGCCACGACCTCGATACGCCACGCGCCCTCGAACAGATCGATGCACACGTCGCGGCGGGACGGCCTGCCACGCGCGCGCTCGTCGACGCGATCGACGCCCTCCTGGGCATTCGCCTGGGCTAGCGCCGGAGAACCCCTCAGGGCCCGTTGCCCCCACGGCCGTCGGCCCGCCCACCATCGCCGCGGTGGCGCAGGTACTTCTCAAACTCCTCCGCGATCGCCTCGCCGCTCGCTTCGGGGGAGTCGACCGTGTCGCGCGCCTGTTCGAGCTGGGCGATGTACGACGCCATCTCGTCGTCTTCGCCCGCGAGCGTGTCGATGTTGTCCTCCCACGCGGCTGCCTCGGCCTCGAGGTCCTCGCGCGGCACGCTGATGTCGGCGAGTTCCTGCAGCTTGTCGAGCAGCGCGAGCGTCGCCTTGGGGGAGGGCACGCTGTGCACGTAGTGGGGCACGGATGCCCACACCGAAAGGGTGCGCACGTCGGCCCGCTCACAAGCATCCGCCAGGATCGCAAGAATGCCGACCGGCCCCTCGTAGGCGCTGCGCTCCAGGTCGAGCGCCTGACGAAGTTCGGCGTTCTCACTCGTGACGAACACCGAGATGGGCCGGGTGTGCGGCACGTCAGCGAGCATGGCGCCGAGGAAGATCACGGTGTCGATCTCGCGATCCTCGATCGTCTCGAGGATCTCGGCACTAAAGGTCTTCCAGTTGCGGGAAGGCTCAGTGCCCAGCATGAGGTAGACGTCGCCGAGCGGATCGCGTGGGCCGAAGACCGTCACGCCCGGCCACTCGATACGGCGAGCACCATCCTCATCAGTTCGCACGGTGGGGCGATTGAACTGGTAGTCGAAGTAGTCCTCAGGGTCCACCGCGGCGACGGGATCGACCTCGAGGAGGTCCCTCAGGGCAGCGACGGCGCTGCTCGCCGCGTCACCCGCGTCGTTCCAACCCGAGAAGGCGACGATGAGCACGCGCTTGCCGAGGATGTCGTCTCGCATGCGTCTCCATTCCGTCGTGGTCAATGTTCAAGGATACGGCGGATGCCCCGGCTCAGGTGCAGTGGCGGGGCCCGAGCCCGCGCCGCATAGACTCGATCGGTGACTTCACCTCTTCCCTCCGGCGTGTTCTGGGACATGGACGGCACGATCGTCGACACGGAGCCCTACTGGATGGCGGCCGAGGAGCAACTCGTTACCGAGTTCGGCATCCCGTGGACCCACGAGGACTCGCTCGAGATCGTGGGCGCAGCACTCCTCGACGCGGCCCGTGTATTCCAGCGGCACGGGGTCGACCTCCCCGCGGAGGAGATCGTCTCCCGCCTCAACGACAGCGTCATCAAGCAGATCCGCATTGCCGTGCCGTGGCGCCCCGGCGCGCGCGAACTCCTGCTTCAGCTGCGCGAGCGCAGCGTGCCAACGGCCCTCGTCACGATGTCGTACGGCGAGATGGCACACCTCGTGGCGGAGTCCATCGGGTTCCCGGCATTCGACGCCGTCATCACGGGCGACCTCGTGAGCCGGGGCAAGCCGCATCCGGAGCCCTACCTGCACGCCGCGCGCACGCTGGGGCTCGACCCCACCGAGTGCGTCGCCATCGAAGATTCACCCACGGGTGTGGCATCCGCTGTCGCCTCCGGCATGGCGACCATCGCGGTACCCGCCCACGTGCACCTGGCCGAGAGCGACGACTACACCCTCTGGACCACCCTTGACGGGCGCAGCGTCGACGACCTGTCGGCTGTACTCGCGGCGACACGAACGAAAGAGACACTCCGATGAGCTTCAGCGGCCCCTTCCGACTGGGCGACAAGGTGCAGCTGACGGGCCCCAAGGCTCGCCTGCACACGATCATCCTTGAGAGCGGCAAGGTGTTCCACTCCCATCGGGGCACGATCGACCACGATGCCCTCGTCGGACTGCCTGACGGCTCCGTCGTCACGAACTCCTCGGGCGACGAGTACCTCGCGCTTCGCCCGCTGCTGGGCGACTTCGTCATGTCGATGCCGCGCGGTGCGGCCATCATCTACCCGAAGGATGCCGCGCAGATCCTCGCGGTCGGCGACATCTTCCCGGGCGCGACCGTCGTCGAGGCCGGCGTCGGCTCAGGCGCCCTGAGCCTCTGGCTTCTCCGGGGGATCGGCGACAGCGGCACCCTCAAGTCCTACGAGCGCCGTGAGGAGTTCGCCGAGATCGCGCAGGGCAACGTTACGAGCTTCCTCGGCCGACGTCCCGAGAACTGGAGCGTCACCGTCGGCGACCTCGTAGAGGCGCTGCCGCAGACGACCGAGCCGGCATCCGTCGACCGCATCATCCTCGACATGCTCGCCCCCTGGGAGTGCCTCGACGCCTGCGCGGATGCCCTCAAGTCCGGCGGGGTGCTCGTCTGCTACATCGCGACCGTCACCCAGCTCTCGCGCGTGGCCGAGGCGATCCGCGCGACGGGCCGCTTCACCGACCCCCAGTCGTCGGAGACGATGGTGCGCGGATGGCACGTGGAGGGCCTCGCGGTGCGTCCCGACCACCGCATGGTCGCCCACACGGGGTTCCTGCTCACCGCCCGCAAGCTCGCCGACGGCACAGTGCTGCCGCAGTTGAAGCGCCGCGTCTCGAAGACCGAATTCAGCGACGAGGACGTCGAGCTGTGGACCCCGGGCGCGCTTGGCGACCGCCGGGGCAGCGACAAGAAGCTGCGCAAGACGGCGCGGGAGGCACACTCCGCCGCCGAGCATGCACTCGCAGCCGCCGCGGCGGCTGCGGACAGCGACGCTCCGGATGCCGACCCGGATGCCCCGTCCAACTAGAATTGCCAGAATCCCGTCGCAATGAAAAGAGGATCCGTGCGCACACTGCCCGCGCTGCTCACCGTCATCATCGCCATTCCGGCGTTAGCCGCCTGCTCCGCCCAGCCGGCCGACTGCGAGTTCCCCTCGGGTGACGCTTCCTCCGTCGTGACGGTTGAGGGCCCGCTCGGCACCGCTCCGAGCATCGACATGCCCACCCCGGTCATCGCGGAGTCGACCGAGGTCAGCACTGTCGTCAAGGGCGAAGGCAAGCGGCTCAGCCCCGGGCAGCCCGCACTCGTCGACGTGTCGATCGTCAACGGTGCGACGGGTGAAGTGCTGCAGGACACCGGCTACGACGGAGGAGTGCTGCTCACCGCGGCATCCGAGTCCCTGCCTCCCGTGACCGAGGCACTCGAATGCGCCCGCGAGGGTTCGCGCCTCGTGGTCGTCGGCACTGCCGAGGACACGCACCAGGGCCAGCCCATCCCGCAGCTTGGCGTCGCGGCCGAGGATTCACTCGTCTTCGTCGTCGACGTGCTCGAGACCTTCCTGCCCAAGGCAGACGGCACCCCGCGTGCCGGCAATAACGGCGACCCCGCCGTGGTCCTCGCACCCAATGGGCGACCCGGCATCACGGTGCCCAACACCGAGGCCCCCGAAGAGGCGGTTATCTCGGTGCTCAAGGAGGGCGACGGCCCCACCCTCGAGGAGGGCGACAAGGCGGTCGTGCACTACACGGGCGTCACCTGGGCAGACGAGAAGGTCTTCGACAGCTCATGGGAGAAGAAGCAGCCCGCCATCTTCGAACTCCGCGAGGGCGCCCTGATCGAGGGCTTCCTCGACGGGCTCGTCGGGCAGAACGTCGGCTCGCAGGTGCTGCTCGTGATCCCGCCGGAGCTCGGCTACGGCGAGCAGGCCAGCCCCTCGATCCCCGCGAACTCGACGCTCATCTTCGTTGTCGACGTGCTCGGGATCGCCGAATAGTCACCATGGCGTCAGGTCGTGTTCCCGTCGAGGAGAGGCTGTTCAGCCTTGTGCTCGCGCTGCTCGCGACCGAGGCAGGGCTGACCAAGCAGGAGATCCTCTCCACCGTGCAGGGGTACCGCCAGCGCTACATCCCCGGCGGCGACAACGCGAACCTGGAGCGCCAGTTCGAGCGCGACAAGGACGACATCCGCGAACTGGGTGTGCCCCTCGAGACGGTTGAACCGCTCGGCGAGGCGGGCAACAACCAGAACCTTCGCTACCGCATCCCCAAGGGCAGTTATGAACTGCCCGCCGATGTGCGGTTCACGCCGGAGGAGGAGACCCTCCTGCACCTCGCGTCGATGGTCTGGCGCGAGGGCAGCCTCTCGGCGGAGTCCGATCGTGCCGTGCTCAAGCTGCGCTCGCTCGGCCTCACACCCGCGGAACCCGTGCTCGGGTATACGCCGCGGCTGCGCGCACGCGACGACGCATTCGAGCCGCTCTCGGGCGCCCTCCAGAAGAGTGCCGTCGTGACCTTCTCCTACCTGCGACCCGGCATGACCGCCCCCACGTCTCGCACGGTCGAGCCGCTCGCGCTCTTCCAGCACGAGGGCCGATGGCACCTGTACTCGCGCATCCCGGGCACGAATGACGTGCGCACCTACCTGCTCCGCCGCATCGTCGGCCCCGTCACCGTGACTTCGCGCCGCTTCACACCACCCGCTGGCGACCAGGCGGCGATCGGCCTGGCCGAGCTCGCCAAGGTCTGGAACGCCAATACCTCGGTCGTGCGCGCCGTGCCCGGTTCGGATGCCGCGACCCGGCTGCTTCGCCGTCGCGGCAGCGTCGCATCCGCCGACGAGATCACGCTGCACTTCGCCGACGCGTCGATCCTCGCCGACGAGCTTGCCGAATTCGGCCCCGAGGTCGTCGTCGTGCAGCCCAAGTCCTTGGCCACCGCCGTGCGGGAGCGACTTGAGCGGGTCGTCGCAGCTCATGCCGAGAGCGGGGGAGGAGCCTGATGGCAGACAAGGCCCGCGCCAAGGCACCACAGGCTGGCGACAAGCTTGCCTTCCTGTTGGTGCTCGTGCCCTACCTCATGGAACGCGGTCGCATCAGTGTCACGGAGGTCGCGACCCACTTCAGCGTGCCCGAGGAGCAGGTGCGCGATGCGGTGCGACTGATCGCGATCTCCGGAATCCCGGGGGACACCGGCACCTACCAGCACGGGGACCTCTTCGACCTCGCCTGGGACGACTTCGAGGAGAACGACGAGATCCTCCTCACGAACCTCGTCGCGATCGATGATTCGCCGAGGTTCTCGGCGCGCGAGGCAGCCGCGCTCATCGCAGGCCTGCAGTATCTCTCCGGGCTCCCCGAGAATGCCGACCGCACGGCGATCTCGACCCTCATGGCCAAGCTCTCGCGCGGGGCATCCGCGACTCCAAGCCCCGTCGCGGTGGAGGGCACCGAGTCGAACGCCGTGCTGGCGGTCATCCGTGATGCCGTCGACAGCGGCACGCAACTCGGATTCGACTACATCGATTGGAAGGGCGAGGCGGGCCACCGCATCGTCGACCCGCTGCGGGTCGAGTCGCTCGACAACGACTGGTACCTGCGCGCCTGGTGCCACATGCGGGAGTCGGTGCGAACCTTCCGCATCGACCGCATGATTGACCCCGCCTCGACCGGCGAGCCGGTCGCGTTCCGCACGCGGGACATCGCGCTCGGGGAGTCGCTCTTCGAGGGTTCGCGCGACGACATCGAGGTGACGCTCGAGGTTGCCAGGGCCGCGCTGCCGCTTCTCGCCGATTTCTCCCCGGCCGCTGCCGAGCCGACGGACGACCCCGAGTGGGTGCGAACGACCATCCGCGTTCCCCACTTCCATCGCCTCAAGCGCCTTGCCGCCGGAATGTCTGCGACAGTGCGCGTTGTCGCCCCCTCGGATGCTCGCGCTGCCGTCGCTGAATGGGCCGCCGCGGCCGTCACGCGGTACACGGGCAACTCATAGCCGGTGACGTAGACTCGAAGAACTGCAGTTCACCCCTCTCGAAAGAAGAGACCCATGCCTAATCTCGGTGGTGCAACCGGACTGATCCTCGTCCTGATCGTGCTCGTGATCTTCGCAGCGCCGAAGCTGCCCCAGATGGCCAAGAGCGTCGCCCAGTCGATGAACATCTTCAAGAGCGAGATCAAGACCGGCAAGAACGAGCCGTCCGCGGCCGACGCCGAGGCGTCGACCGACGAGAAGCAACCGAAGAACTGAGCCGCGTGGCTTCGCGCGCGCCGCGGAACCGTGAGGGGCGAATGTCCCTCGGCCAACACCTTCTCGAATTCCGACGCCGTCTCTTCATCTCTGCGGGGGCCGTCCTGGTGGGCGCGGTGGGCGGCTTCTTCACCGCCGACTGGGTATGGGGTCAGCTTCGCGAACCGCTCAAGCGCGTCGCCGCGGAGCAGGGACGCACAGCGGATGTCTCGTACACCTACGTCACGGAGGCCTTCGACACTCGACTCCAGATCGCGTTCATTGTCGCGCTGATCATTGCGAGCCCCGTCTGGCTCTACCAGATCTGGGCCTTCTTCATGCCGGCCCTGCACCGGCATGAGAAGCGTCTCGCGCTGGGCTTCATCCTCACGGCCGTGCCGTTGTTCCTCGCCGGCTGCTACGTCGGCTGGGTGGTCCTGCCCAACATGGTGACGCTGCTCGTCGGCTTCGCCTCGGAGGACGCACCCTCGCTCCTGCAGGCCAAGACCTATCTCGACTTCACGGCGAAGCTCCTCATCGCGGTCGGGATCGCCTTCGTGCTTCCCGTGTTCCTCGTGCTGCTCAACGTGGCGGGTGTCATCACGGCCAAGCAAATCCTGGGCGGATGGCGAGTCGCCATTGTGCTGATCGCGACCTTCGCCGCCCTCGCGACGCCCGCGGCGGATGTCGTGTCGATGTTCATCCTCATGGGCGCCATGATCGTGCTCTACTTTGCGGCTGCGGCGATCGCCTGGTTGCACGACCGTCGCGCTGCCCGGCGTCTCGACTCCATGACAGGCCAGGAGGCCATGACGTGATCGACGAGAACATGTCTCCCGCTGAACGCTATGCCGCGTCCCGCCTCCGGCAGGGTTCCCCCATCCTTGAAGAGTTCCGGGCGGGGCTGTCGTTCGATCTTGACCCGTTCCAGATGGAGGCCTGCGCCGCCCTCGAGTCGGGCGACAGCGTGCTCGTCGCAGCGCCGACGGGCGCGGGCAAGACGATCGTCGCCGAGTTCGCCGTCTACCTGGCGATGAAGCGCGCCAACGACAAGGTCTTCTACACGGCGCCCATGAAGGCGCTGAGCAACCAGAAGTTCCAGGAATTCGTCGCCGAGTACGGTGCCTCCGAGGTGGGACTCCTCACGGGTGACACCAACATCAACTCGGGTGCCCGCATCGTCGTCATGACGACCGAGGTGCTCCGCAACATGCTCTATGCGGATTCCGACCTCCTGCGCAATCTCTCCTTCGTCGTCATGGACGAGGTCCACTACCTCGCCGACCGCTTCCGCGGGGCCGTGTGGGAGGAGGTCATCATCCACCTCCCGCAGTCCGTGCGTCTCGTCTCCCTGAGCGCGACGGTCTCGAACGCCGAGGAGTTCGGTGACTGGCTGCAGGCCGTGCGCGGCGACACCTCCGTCATCGTCTCGGAGGAGCGCCCCGTGCCCCTCGACCAGCACGTGCTGGTGCGCAGCAAGCTCATCGACCTTTTCGACTCCTCCGGCCAGGCGGCCACTAACAGGGTGAACCCCGAGCTTCTCCAGCTCACCTCCGTCGGCGGCCGCGGCAGCAGTCGCCCTCCCGAGCGGGGTCGCGCGCGCGGCCGTGACCGCAATCGCTATCACGCCCGCCAGTTCGAGGAGGGCAGGCTCGACCGCGCACAGGTGGTCGACCTCCTGGGGTCGAAGCACCTCCTGCCGGCGATCTTCTTTATCTTCAGCCGCAACGGATGCGACCAGGCCGTCACGCAGGTGCTGCGAGCCGGCGTTCGCCTCACGGATGCCACGGAGCGTGACGAGATCCGCGAGATCGTCGAGGAGCGCTGCCGCGCGATTCCGGATGCGGATCTCGCCGTGCTCGGCTACTGGCAGTGGCTCGATGGTCTCCAGCGAGGTGTCGCCGCCCACCACGCAGGAATGCTCCCCGCTTTCAAGGAGGTCGTGGAAGAGCTCTTTCAGAAGAAACTCGTGAAGGCCGTCTTCGCCACCGAGACGCTCGCGCTCGGCATCAACATGCCGGCGCGCACCGTCGTGCTGGAAAAGCTCGAGAAGTTCAATGGCGAGGCTCGCGTGCCGATCACGCCGGGCGAGTACACACAGTTGACCGGACGAGCCGGTCGACGCGGCATCGATGTCGAAGGCCACTCGGTCATCCAGTGGCAGGGGGGCCTCGACCCGCAGTCGGTTGCCTCTCTCGCCTCGCGCCGCACCTACCCGCTGAATTCGAGCTTCTCGCCGACCTACAACATGGCGGTCAACCTCATCGAGCAGTTCGGGCGGGAGCGCACTCGCGACATCCTGGAGTCCTCCTTCGCCCAGTTCCAGGCCGACCGCTCCGTCGTGTCGATGGCCCGGAAGGTGCGCACGCAGGAGGAATCGCTCGAGGGCTACGCCAAAGCGATGGAATGCCACCTCGGCGACTTCGAGGAGTACTGGAGTATCCGCCGCGAACTCACCGACCTGGAGCGACGGGTCGTTCGCAGCGACCACGGCATCCGTGGCGAGAAGGAGCGGCGACAGAAGCAGCTCAATGCGCTCCGCCGACGCATGAAGCAGCATCCCTGCCACAGCTGCAGCGACCGCGAGGCGCACGCGCGCTGGGCCGAGCGCTGGTCGAAGCTCAAGAAGCAGACGGATGAGCTGCGCCGCCAGGTTACGACCCGCACGGGTGCCGTCGCCAAGGTCTTCGACCGCGTCACGGAGGTGCTGCTCGAACTCGGCTACCTGACACGGAACGGGCACGGTGCCGTCGTCGTGGGGGAGGGCGGTCGCATCCTGCGCCGCATCTACGGTGAACGCGACCTGCTCGTCGCCGAATGCATCCGCCGAGGACTCTGGGACTCGCTCGACACTCCCGGCATGGCAGCCATGGCGGCAGCCCTCGTGTACGAGCCCCGGCGTGACGAGCAGGGTGCCGACTGGAACCTTCCGAAGGGCCCGTTCCGCGCCGCGCTCGACAACACGACGACGTTGTGGGCGCAGCTCGATGACCTCGAGACCGCCCACCGCCTGCCCGGCTCCAACCCCGTCGCGACGGGGCTTTCCGGACCCATGTACCGCTGGGCGCAGGGTGCGTCGCTTGACAGCGTGCTGCGCGATGCCGAGCTCGCGGCCGGTGACTTCGTGCGCATGACGAAGCAGACGATCGACCTGCTCGACCAGCTCTCCCTCGTCGCCGACGCGCCGGTAGGCTCAACGGCCCGCAAGGCGCTCGACGCCATCCGGCGCGGCATCGTCGCCTACTCGAGCGTGGGCTGACGCTTGGTAACGGTGACACAGCGACCCACACCGGCGGGCCCCGAGTCAGACGGAGTTCGCGCCACGCGCCCACGCCTGCAGCTGCTGTGGCAGCTGCTCGCGGCAATTTCGGGCGGCTTCATGCTCGCAGGCGCGTTCCCGCCCCTCGGCTGGTGGCCCCTCGCCATTCCGGCAACCGCACTGCTGCTCTGGTCGATTCGCGGTGCCCGCGTCGGGGCCGCGTTCGTCGTGGGGCTCGCGGGGGGCTTCGCCTTCTACGGAACGCACATCATCTGGCTCACGACCTACCTCGGCCCGGTGCCGTGGCTCGCCCTCGCGGGGGTGGAGACGCTGTTCTTCGCCGTCGCCGCCGTCGTGGTCTCGCTTGCATGGCGCTGGGGTGCCCGCTTCTCCGCTAGTCCAGCCTGGCAGCTCCTCGGCCTTCCCGTAGTCCTGGCCGGTCTGTGGACCGCCAGGGAGGGGATCGTCAGCGTCTGGCCATACGGCGGTTTCTCCTGGGGTCGGCTCTCGTTCTCGCAGTCGGAGGGACCGTTCCGCGAACTCGTCGCGTGGGTGGGTGCCGCGGGACTGAGCTTCGTGGTCGCCCTGATCGCGGCGATGCTCCTGCAGGCCGTGATCGTCATGCTCGGGCAGGGAAGGGTGCTCCTCCGCGTCATCCGAATCGCGCCGACCATAGCGCTCACGCTCATCGCGCTCGTAGTGCCGGCCTGGCCGATCGACACCACGGGGGAGGTGCGGGTCGCCGCCGTGCAGGGCAATGCGGATGCCGGCCTCTGGTCGCAGCGCGAGCGCGGCGCGATCCTCGACGATCACCTGCAGGCTACCGTGCCGATCCTCGATGAAGAGGTCGACCTTGTTGTGTGGCCCGAGAACGCCGCCGACCTTAACCCGGTGCGCTACCCCCAGGCGGCGGCCGTCCTCGACTTCGTGAGCGAGGAGATGGATGCGCCGCTCATCGCGGGCACGATCACCGACGGCCCGGAGGACGAGACCTTCAACAGCATCCTGCTCTGGCAGCCGGGAGAGGGCTACGTCGACCAGTACGACAAGATCCACCCGGTTCCCTTCGCGGAATACCTCCCTGACCGGGACTTCTGGTACCCGCTCGCGCCGGAGCTCTTCGACCTCATCCCGCGCGACTACTCCTTCGGGCAACGCCCCAATGTGCTCGACATCGCGCTCCCCGACGGCGATTCCCTTGCGGCGGGAGTCGCAATCTGCTTCGACATCGTCGACGACGAGTTGCTCCACGAGATGATCGATGGCGGAGCAGAGATCATCCTCGCCCCGACGAACAACGCAGACTTCGGCCAGAGTGCGGAGAGCGAGCAGCAGCTCGCGATCGCGAGGCTCCGGGCCATCGAGTACGGCCGTTCGGTTGTCAACATCTCGACCGTCGGCATGAGCGCGATCATCTCGCCCGACGGCCGCACGATCGCCGACCTGCCCACCTTCGAGCCCGGCGCGATGGTCGAACAGGTGCCGCTCAGCACGACCGTGACCCCGGCCGCGAGCATCGGCCGCGCGATCGAGTGGACTGTCTCGGGTCTCGGCGTGCTGGGGGTCACGATGCTGGGATTCGTCGCCCTGCGGCGGGCCCGCGGCGGCACCTCGGCGAGCCGTGGCGACCACGATGGTCGCGATGCCTGAGACCGTCGTACTCGTACCGACCTACAACGAGGCGGCGAGCATCCGTGCCATCATCCAGCGCATTCACGCAGCAGTTCCGGATGCCCACGTACTCGTGCTCGATGACGCCTCGCCAGACGGCACGGGAGCGATCGTGGGCTCACTCGCGGCCGAGGACCCGCGAGTGGCCGTGCTGCACCGTGCAGACAAACAGGGACTCGGCGCCGCCTACCGCGCCGGCTTCGAGTACGCCCTCGACCACGGTTATGACCGGGTCGTCGAGATCGATGCCGACGGCTCGCATGACCCCGCCGAACTTCCCGCCATGCTGCGCGCGGCTGAGACAGCCGACCTCGTGATCGGCTCGCGCTGGGTCGCCGGGGGAGGCGTGCACGACTGGCCACGTCACCGACTCGCGGTCTCGCGGCTCGGCAATCGCTACGCGCGCGCCGCGCTTGGCTCCACCATCCTCGACCTGACCGCTGGCTTCAGGGTGTACCGATCGAGCGCGTTACGGATGCTCGACCTCGAGCGGGTTTCGTCGCAGGGCTACTGCTTCCAGGTCGAGATGGCGTGGCGGCTCGAGCAAGCCGGATGCACGGTTGCCGAGCATCCGATCCTGTTTCAGGAGCGCACGGTCGGACGCTCGAAGATGCACATCGGAATCGTCGCCGAGGCGCTCATCCGGGTGACCGGCTGGGGGCTCCAGCACCGTCTCGGCCGCGGAGCGCCCCTGCGGTGAGCGCACATGCAGAAGGCCCGCGGGGCGAACCCGCGGGCCTTCGTCGTGTGTGACGGCGTCTATGCGCCGATCTTCTGCTGGCCCTTGCGGGCACGCAGATAGTCGAGGCGCTCCTGCAGCAACTCTTCGAGCTCTGCACGGGTGCGCCGCTCCAGGAGCATGTCCCAGTGGGTACGAGCGACCTTCTCATCGCCCCGCACCTGTTCGACGAGTTCGCCGTCCTCGGCCACCAGTCGGCCTTCGACGCCCGTCTTCGGCGATTCCCACACTGCGGGAACCTCGGCGTCTGCCGCGAACGTGACCTCGAAGGTCGAGCCGTCCGCCGAACGATATGTACTCTTCTTGCGCGCGGAGAACGTGACGCCCTCTTCACTCTGAAGACTCTGGGATCCGAGCCTCATGCCGCGCAAACTGCGATCCGCCATTGTGTGGTCCCTCCTCGCGTTGCTCAAGTTATAAACCGTCAAGCTGGGAGATTCATTCCCTGGGCGGTGAGGTCGGCCGGCTCACAGGCTACTTACGGCTGCCTCGTCCCTTTCCTCCGGGCTTGAGTCGCTCGACGGCCAGGTCGGCGCGGTCGGTCACGACCCCGTCGACGCCCATCTCGACGAGGCGCTCCATGTCGTCCGGCTCGTTGACGGTCCAGACGTGCACCTCGACGCCAGCCGCGTGCACCATGTCCACGAAGCGCCGGGTCACGACTCGCACGCTTCCATAGCGCTCGGGCACCTGCACGGCATGCACTCCCGAGAGCGCGCGGGCGAGCATCCGGCCGCTCCTCATCCGCACCGCGAGAAGGGCGGCGGCCACCGTCTTCGAAGACGCGGATGTCGCGACCCCCTCCAGTTGCAACGTCGCCGCCACGCGGCGCCCCTCGTCGAAGGATGCCAGCAGCACGCGGCGCTCGGCCCTCGCATCCCGCACAGCCGCGACGACGGGATCGACCGCAGCGGCTGCCTTGATGTCGACGTTGAAGCACGCCGTCGGGAAGGCATCGAGCGCCTCGGCGAGGCTGCAGAAGGCCTGGCCTTCACCCAGGTCGACGCGCCGCAGTTCGGCCATCGTCAGCTGCTCGACGCGCACGTCACGCTCAGCGAGGCGCCTGAGGTCGGCGTCGTGGCTGATGACCGCAACTCCGTCAGCGGAGGCGTGCACATCGGTCTCGAGGTGCGTTGCGCCCGCGCTGAGCGCCTTCAGGAATGCGAGAAGCGTGTTCTCCGGCGCGTCGGTTGCAAGGCCCCGGTGCGCGAAGACCCGCGGAAGGGCCGATTCGAAGAACGACGGCTCGGTGCTAGGCACCCGGCCCGCTCGGTGCGCGACCCCCCGCGAAGCCCGCCGCGATGCCCTTGAGCGACTCGGTCAACTCGGACGGGATGATCCACAGCTTGCTCGCCTCACCCTCCGCGATCTTGGGCAGCGTCTGCAGGTACTGGTAGGCGAGGAGGGGGCCGTCAGGATTACCCTCGTGGATCGCCTTGAAGACAGTCGTGATCGCCTCCGATTCGCCCTGGGCGCGCAGCACGGCCGCCTTGGCCTCACCCTCAGCCGTCAGGATCGCCGCCTGGCGTGCACCCTCAGCCTCGAGGATCGCCGCCTGCTTGGTTCCCTCAGCCGTGAGGATCTGCGCGCGACGGTCGCGCTCGGCGCGCATCTGCTTCTCCATCGAGTCCTGGATCGAGAGGGGCGGGTCGATGGCCTTGAGCTCGACACGTCCGACGCGGATGCCCCACTTGCCGGTTGCCTCGTCGAGCACGATGCGGAGCTGGCCGTTGATGTTGTCGCGGCTCGTCAGCGCTTCCTCGAGGTTCAGGCCGCCCACGACGTTGCGGAGCGTCGTCGTGGTCAGCTGCTCGACCGCACCGAGGTAATTCGCGATCTCATAGGTCGCGGCACGGGCATCCGTCACCTGGAAATAGACGACCGTGTCGATCGAGACGACGAGGTTGTCCTCCGTGATGACCGGCTGGGGCGGGAACGATACGACCTGCTCGCGCATGTCGATCAACGGCCGCATACGGTCGATGAACGGCACGAGGATGTTCAGGCCCGGCTGCAGCGTCTTGTGGTAGCGCCCGAGACGTTCCACGATGCCCGCCGTTGCCTGCGGCACGATCCGGATGGACCTGAACAGCACGACGACGACGAAGACGCCCAGTACGACCAGGAGGGCGGCGACGAAGAGCTGCCCGATGGAATCGGCGAAGGTGTTCATCCTTGGTTCCTCTCAACGGGGACGACGACGGCCGTCGACCCCTCGATGGCGGTGACGACAACCCGTTCGCCTTCCGCGACGACACGGTGTTCGGTAAGAGCGGAGAGGCGGCTGGTCCAGACCTCGCCGTTGGCAAGCTTGACCTGCCCGGGGGAATCGCCGATCGCGATCACGACGCGACCGTCCATGCCCATGAGGGCATCGATGTTGCTCGGAGTGGTGTCCTCACCGCGCCGGAGTCGGCGCAACAGTACGGGACGGATCAACAGGATCAGGAGCACCGACAGGATGGCGGCCACGGCAATCTGTACCCACCAGGGGGCGCCCAAGAGGTTTGCGCCGAGGCCACCGAGGCTCCCCGCGGCAATCATCAAGAAGGTGAACTCGAGCGTGATGAGCTCGATAATGACCGCGATCAGGATGAACACGAGCCAGACAATCCAGATGTACTGGGTCAGGTCGACGAACAGCACGTCCATGGGCTTCGGCTCCTTGCGGGGTCGGGTCTGTGTACCGAAACTACCACCGGACATGGCTGCCGTGCGGATGCCGCAGCACGGTCTTCGAGCCGACGGCCGCTGTCGCGACAGTTGCTATTGTCGTGGGGGCGACCGCGCCACCCCCGACGACCGAGGAGCCACTCGTGACCAACCCCCTTGCAGCCGGATCTCTCGCGGGCAAGCGTGCCCTCGTCACGGGCTCGTCCCGTGGCATCGGAGCCGACACCGTGACGATGCTGGCCGAAGCCGGCGCGCGCGTCGTCGTCAACTTCCGCAACAAGGAGAAGCGGGCGCTTCAGCTGGTCGAGAAGATCCAGTCGGCCGGGGGAGAGGCCATCGCGATCGGTGCCGACCTCACCGACCCGGCCTCGCTCGCGCAGATGTTCGCCCGCATCCGCGAGGAGTTCGGTGGCCTCGACATCCTCGTCATGAATGCGTCCGGCGGCATGGAGTCCGGCATGGCGGAGGACTACGCCATGCGCCTCAACCGCGACGCCCAGGTACAGCTGCTCGAGGCGGCACTCGACGTGCTCGATGAGGGCGCACGCGTCGTCTTCGTCACGAGCCACCAGGCCCACTTCATCAAGACCGTGCCCACGATGCCCGAGTACGAGCAGGTGGCCCTGAGCAAGCGGGCGGGCGAAGATGCCCTCCGTGCGATGATCCCGCAGCTGGAAGAGCGAAACATCGGCTTCGTCGTCGTCTCGGGCGACATGATCGAGGGCACCATCACGGCGACCCTGCTCGAGCGTGCCAACCCGGGCGCGATCAGCGCGCGCAAGGAAGCGGCCGGCAAGCTCTACAACGTCAACGAGTTCGCGGCCGAGGTCGCCTCGGCGGCCGTTGACCCCGTGCCCGGGGACAACACGCGCTATGTGGGAGACCTGAGCGACTTCACCGGCTGACTTCGCACTGTGCGATGTCTGTCGTTCGTGACAGCATCGCAGTCGTGGAGAACCAAGACACAGAGGTCTCAGCCGCCGAGCACATCGCCGATACCCACGATGTGATCCGTGTCCGCGGAGCGCGGGAGAACAACCTCAAGGACGTCAGCGTCGAGATCCCCAAGCGCCGCCTCACGGTGTTCACGGGCGTCTCTGGCTCGGGCAAGAGTTCTCTCGTCTTCGACACGATCGCGGCAGAGTCGCGTCGGATGATCGACGAGACCTACAGCGCATTCGTCCAGGGCTTCATGCCGTCCGTGCCCAGGCCGGATGTCGACGTGCTGGAGGGCCTCACCACGGCCATCATCGTCGACCAGGAGCGGCTGGGGGCGAACCCTCGATCCACGGTCGGTACCGTGACCGACGCGAACGCGATGCTGCGCATCCTGTTCAGCCGTCTGGGGCAGCCGTACATCGGCGGGCCGACGGCGTTCTCCTTCAATATCCCCACCCAGAAGGCCAGCGGCGTGATGACCGGCCCCAAGGGCGAGAAGAAAATCGTGAAGGATGCGATCTACCTCGGCGGCATGTGCCCGCGCTGCGAGGGGAGGGGCGCGGTGTCCGATATCGACCTGTCGCAGGTGGTCGACGAGTCGAAGTCCCTCAACGAAGGCGCCATCATGGTGCCGGGCTACACGGCCGACGGCTGGATGGTCAAGGGCTTCTCGGAGTCCGGCCTCTATCCAGCAGACAAGCCAATCGCGGAATTCACCGAGAAACAGCGCCACAGCTTTCTCTATGGCGAGGTGACCAAGGTCAAGATCTCCGGCATCAACATGACCTATGAGGGGCTCATCCCCAAGATCACCAAGTCGATGCTCTCGAAGGACCTCGATGCCCTCCAACCGCACATCCGCGCATTCGTGGAACGAGTCGCGACGTTCACGACCTGCCCAGAGTGTGAGGGATCCCGCCTGACGGAGGGGGCACGGTCATCCAAGATCGACGGAATCAGCATTGCGGATGCCTGCCGCATGCAGGTGACGGACCTCACCACGTGGGTCCAAGGTCTCAACAAGCCCGGGGCCGGACCGCTCCTCGACGCACTGCGCGCGAACCTCGAGGCATTCGTCACCTTGGGCCTCGGGTACCTGAGCCTCGACCGGCCCTCCGGCACGCTGAGCGGGGGAGAGGCGCAGCGCATCAAAATGCTCCGGCACCTCGGCTCATCGCTGACCGACATCACCTACGTCTTCGATGAGCCGACGATCGGCCTGCACCCGCATGACATCGAGCGGATGAACTCGCTCCTGCTGCGCCTGCGCGACAAAGGCAACACGGTGCTCGTTGTCGAGCACAAGCCGGAAACGATCACGATTGCCGACCACGTCGTCGACCTTGGGCCGCGCGCCGGGGGAGAGGGCGGCACGATCTGTTTCGAGGGCACCGTCGAGGAGCTCAAGCACAGCGACACCCTGACCGGTCGGCACCTGGGATACCGAGCGCAGCTCAAACCCGAGGTGAGGGCATCCTCGGGAGCGATCCAGGTCAGGGGAGCGACGCGCAACAACCTTCAGGATGTCGACGTCGACATCCCTACGGGCGTGCTCACGGTCGTCACCGGTGTCGCCGGTTCGGGCAAGAGCTCGCTCATCCACGGCTACGTCGCAGCGCGCGACGGCGTCGCGGCGATGGACCAGAGCGCGATCAAGGGGTCTCGCCGTAGCAATCCCGCGACCTACACCGGCATGCTGGAGCCGATTCGCAAGGCGTTCGCGAAGGCGAATGCGGTCAAGCCTGCGCTCTTCAGTGCGAACTCCGAGGGAGCGTGCCCGACGTGCAAGGGCGCCGGCGTGATCATCACAGAGCTCGGTTTCATGGACACGGTCGAGACCCCCTGCGAGGACTGTGGCGGGCGTCGGTTCCAAGCCGCCGTGCTGGACTACAAGCTCGGCGGGCTCGACATCACCGAGGTCTACGACCTCTCCGTCGCGGCCGCACGTGAGTTCTTTTCATCCGACGAGGCGAAGATTCCGGCCGCGGCGACGATCCTGAGCCGCCTGGATGATGTCGGCCTCGGCTACCTGAAGCTCGGCCAGCCGCTGTCCACACTGTCGGGCGGCGAACGCCAGCGCATCAAGCTCGCAATCCAGATGGGCGAGAAAGCCGAGGTTTACATCCTGGATGAACCGACCTCCGGCCTGCACCTGGCCGACGTTGAGAACTTGCTGCGCCTTCTGGACCGCTTGGTCGACTCGGGTAAGACCGTCATCGTCATCGAACACCACCAGGCGGTCATGGCACACGCGGACTGGATCATCGACATCGGGCCGGGCGCTGGCCACGACGGTGGCACGGTCGTCTTCCAGGGAACGCCTGAGCAGCTCATCGCAGACGGCGCGACACTGACGGCGGAGCACCTGGCCAAGTACGTCAGCGCGTGACCCGGCACACTGCTGAGCGCGAAGGCTGGCTGGTACGAGTCGCTCACCACACCACGTCGGGGTATTTCGCGACGCGGGAAGGGGCTCACTGCAGCACCCGCGCCGCACTCCTTAGCCGCCGATAATGCACATTATGTCAATAGTGATGCCGCGGCGCATGGCTCAGCCCGCTGCCCTCCGCAGCAGAACTCCCCAGCTGAGCCGCGGATGCCGCACGACGCGGCTGTTTAGGTGCGCCGGTGCCACGAGACCACCGCGAGGGGAACCCGCCAGCGGAATCGCAGCGACGCGAGCCTGAGTGCGAACACGAACACACCAACCCCCAGGTTGATCGTCGCGCCAGACCAGCCAGTGAGCCACGCCACGGTGACGAGCGTGGCGCCGATCATCGCCGGGACGGCGTAGATATCGTTCTGGTCAAACAGCTGAGGGTCCCGGTTGGCGACGACGTCACGAAGGAGCCCGCCGCCTACCCCGGTCGTCACTCCCAGGAGTGCTGCGGCGACCGGATTCATCCCCAAGTCGAGCGCTTTCGCCGCCCCGGTGGTACAGAACAGGCCCAGCCCTGCTGCATCAAACACGAGCAGGGTGCGTGGCAGCCGCTTGACGGCAGTGTAGAAGAAGAAGACGACCGCTGCCGCTGCGAGCGGAGCGAGCAGGTACAGGGTTTGCGAGAAGGCTGTTGGGGTGACTCCCAGTATGAGGTCGCGGAGCACCCCTCCCCCGAGCCCTGTCAGCGACCCCAACAGTAACGAGCCCACAATGTCGAATCCCCTGTGCGCAGCGAGCAGGGAACCGGATATGGCAAAGAAGAACGTGCCGAGCAGTTCCAGCGTTGTGTCCATACGACGTCGATCCCCCGCTCTCCTTCACCCGCAAGTCGGAGCTCTTGGCTCCGACTTGCGATGATGGTCAAGCGTTGATGGCTTCGACGATCTTCTCGTCACCCTCGTTGATCGCCTTGACAACAGCGTCGTAATCGCCCTTGTCGATTGCCTTGTTGATTCGCTTCGTGGCCCGCTCGAGAATCTTGTCGACGCGGTCGAGGAACACATCATCCACCACCGCGACGATTGCGGATGTGCCAGGAACAAGCCATTCCTCTGCGTCGACGCCGATGGACTTCTCTTCGTGCCGCTTCACGATCGCGCCGATCCCGGCACCGGCCCCGAGTCCGACGACTCCCGTGAGAAGAAGCAGCGGCGGGGCGAAGAGTCCGATCACCAAGCCGGCAACTGCGCCCACTGCGGTGCCGTTCGCGACGAACCTCCCGCCATGTTCCTTGACATGAACGTTACCGTCGGCATCGCGGGATAGCACGACCGCGGCAACGACCCGCACATCGTCCAACTCCTTGAGTGAAGAGAAGTCTTCTTTCGCCGTCTGCTCGTCGTCATAGCTGGCAACGAGGAGTTCGAAGTTCCGGTCGGTCATTGGGATCTGCCTTTCGTTGGTCTCTTTACACGGTTCGGACCCACTCTGCAGTGGCGTTGACCTCATCGCAGAGCCGTTGGTCCCGCCGGGACAGTGAGATGCATCCCCGGGGCTCCTCATTGAGGAGGCGCGAAGGGTCTTTCGTCCGTAGGGAGGCCTGCCTCAGCGACGTACGGTGGCACGACCAGACACGACGGACGAGCTTATGTCGGAGGAACAGATGTGCACTAGCGCGAACTACACCACTCGGGATCACTACTTCGGACGCAATCTTGATCTTGAGATCTCCTACCACGAGACAGTCACCGTGACGCCTCGAAACTTTCCTTTCGAGTTCCGCAAGGCAGCACCGCTTCCCACCCATCACGCCATCATCGGGATGGCGACCATTTCGGATGGCTACCCCCTGTACTACGACGCGACCAACGAAAAGGGCCTCAGCATGGCGGGCCTCAACTTCCCCGGGAATGCCGATTACAAGCCCGAGGCGCCGGACAAGACCAACATCACGCCGTTCGAGTTCATCCCGTGGATCCTCGGGCAGTTCGAGACCGTGGAGGAGGTGAAGGCCGCCCTGCAGACGATGAACCTCATTGACATCTCCTTCAGCGAGGCATTCCCACTGTCACCGCTGCATTGGATCATCTCCGACCGGACGGCATCGATCACGGTGGAGAGCGTGAAGGAGGGCCTGAAGGTGTATGACAACCCGTTCGGGGTCCTCACCAACAACCCGACGTTCGACATCCAATCGTTCAACCTCAACAACTTCATGCACCTGTCGAAGAACCCGCCCGAGAATCGTTTCTCCGAAAAGCTGGAATTCGACGTCTACAGCCGCGGCATGGGCGGAATCGGCCTTCCCGGAGACCTGTCGTCGGCATCCCGGTTCGTCAAAGCTGTCTTCACGAAGATGAACTCCGTCTCGGGCGAGTCCGAATCTGAATCGATCAGCCAGTTCTTCCAGATCCTTGGCTCCGTCGCACAACAGCGAGGATGCGCCGAGGTGTCGCCGGGCGAGTTCGAGATCACCATCTATTCCTCCTGCTGCAACACAAACAAGGGGATCTACTACTACACGACCTACGAGAACAGCCAGGTCACCGGGATCGACATGCACAAGGAAGACCTCGACGGTAGCGCGCTCGCGGACTATCCGCTCATTAAGGGACAGCAGGTCAAGATGGCGAACTGAGCGCCCCTAGACCCCCGGCTAGAACTTGGTCTGCCCTGTCTCACCGAGTGGCGGCGCCGGAGGCGGGTCCGACTCCTCTGGACCCACCGGACAGGAAAACACGGTGTGCTCGCCTGTCTGGTCCAGCACGTGTTCCGAGAGTTGCCGACCGCATACCGAGCAGTGCCATTCAGCGAAGCGACGCTCGCTGGCACGGCGCTCATCATCCGAGCGAACGTCGCCTTGCTCGGCATGCGGCAGTTCGAGCCATTGGGCGAGTGTGATCCTGCCTTGATGCTGGCCATACGTACCAGCTGTGCTCTGGTCCATGGCTGCGACGGTACGCCCACTCCCCCGGTCGCGCCACTGGCGTGATTCTCAGGATTGCGTGGCGGCGACCCACTCGTCGAGCTTGGCAATTGCCCTGCCGGAATCGATCGCCTCGGCGGCAACGACGAGCTTCTCCTTGAAACGCTCCAGAATCGGTACCTGGCTCTGCGCAGCGTCATGGGCCAGCTCCCAGGAGATGAGGCCAGCGGCCGCATTGAGCAGCACGATGTCCCGCACCGGACCCGCCTCTCCCGCGAGTGTGGCCCGCGCAATCTCGGCGTTCGCGACGCCGTCGCCCCCGATGAGGTCTTCGATCTTCGCCGTCGGGATGCCGAGCTCGCGGGGATCCAGGTCATGCTCGTGCACGTCACCCCGCGAAACCTCCCAGATGTGGCTGTGCCCGGTGGTCGTCAATTCGTCCAGGCCGTCATCGCCTCGGAACACCAGAGCCGTCGCGCCGCGCGTGCGAAACACCCCGACGAACAGCGGCACCGTCTCGAGATTCGCGACTCCCACTGCGGATGCTTCGGGCCGCGCCGGGTTACAGAGCGGACCGAGGAAGTTGAACACGGTCGGCACGCCCAGCTCTGCGCGCACGGGGCCCGCGTGGCGAAATCCCGGGTGGAACATCGCGGCAAATGCGAACGCGATACCGGTGCGCTCGAGCACCTCCCCCACACGCTCCGCCGGGAGGCCGAGGTTGACCCCCAGCTCCGTCAGCACATCCGAAGCACCGGACTTTGAACTCACGGCGCGGTTCCCGTGCTTGAGCACGCGGGCGCCGGATGCAGCGCACACGACACTCGCCATCGTGGATACGTTCACCGTGCCATGACGGTCTCCTCCGGTGCCGACGATATCGAGAACCATGGGATCGACTTGGAGCGGCATCGCGTTCTCGAGCACTGCGTCCCGAAAGCCGACGATCTCGCCCACAGACTCGCCCTTGGCCCTCAGCGCCATCAGGAACCCGCCCAGCTGTGCTGAACTCGCGCGACCCTCCATGACCTCACGCATGGCCCATGCGGCCTCGCTGATGCTGAGATCCTTCCCATCCAGCAGCGTCGTGAGGAGTTCCGGCCAGGTGGGAAGTGAAGACATATCCAAATCCTAATGAACCTGATTCGGCACACACGGCTGCCTGACAACCCTTCGTCCGAATTTCGGCCATAATGGGACTCGTGACCAGCACCTCTCTCTCCCCCACTACCGGAGCGCCTGTCGTGAACAGGCCGAACGTCGTCGCGGTCGGCACGATCGTCTGGCTTGGCAGCGAGGTGATGTTCTTCGCTGGGCTCTTCGCCATCTACTTCACGCTTCGCGGCACCTCGCCCGAGTTGTGGGCCTCAGAGACCGCCCTCTTGAACGTTCCCTTCGCGCTGACGATCACGATCATCCTCGTGGCTTCGTCGTTCACCGCGCAGTTTGGCGTCTTCGCTGCCGAGCGAATGCAGCCACGACGCACGGGCAGCCTCCTGCAGATCGGCAAGTGGGGCATGGTCGAGTGGTTCTGGGTCACCTTCATCATGGGTGCGATGTTCGTGACGGGCCAGGTCTTCGAGTACGCCGTGCTCGTCAGCGAGTTCGTCGGCCTCGGCTCAAACTCCTACGGCTCCGCCTTCTACATCACGACCGGCTTCCACGGCCTTCACGTGCTGGGTGGCCTCATCGCATTCCTCCTCATCATCGGCCGTGCCTACAGCGTCTCTCGGTTCGGCCACAAGGAGGCGACGAGCGCCATCGTCGTCTCGTACTACTGGCACTTCGTCGACGTGGTGTGGATCGGGCTCTTCCTGGTCATCTACGTCCTCAAATAGTCGCGACGGCGCCACGTCACGGCCGCCTCGTCATCGCAACCGCAACTCGAAGAACGGGAAGACCACAGCACCATGGGAAATGACTCGACCACTACGGATCGTCGTGGCAAGCGAGCAGGACGTCGCCACCCTCTCGCGAGCGTCGCGCTGATCCTCGCGGGCCTCGTCACGACCGGTGGCGCCTACGCGCTCTTCACCTCGACTGCGACTGCGGAGACCGCCAACACCGCAATCGTGCACCAGCAGCTGGTCGATGAGGGCCAGGCGCTCTTCGACGCAAACTGCGCCACCTGCCACGGCTTCAATGCTGAGGGAACCGAGGCAGGCGTGAGCCTCTACGGTGTCGGCGCAGCCGCCGTCGACTTCCAGGTCGGCACGGGCCGCATGCCCATGGCCGCCCAGGGACCCCAGGCTCCGCAGAAGCCGGTGCAGTTCACGGATGAGCAGATCGACGCCCTCGCTGCATACGTCGCGTCGCTCGCTCCCGGGCCTGCGGTGCCCGATGAGTCGCTCTTCGAAGGCGAGGCTGACCTCGCCAACGGCGGCGAACTGTTCCGCATCAACTGCGCCATGTGCCACAACGTCGCCGGCGCCGGCGGCGCCCTGACGGAGGGCAAGTGGGCTCCCAGCCTCATGGGCGTCGAGGCGAAGCACATCTACGAGGCCATGGTCACGGGTCCGCAGAACATGCCGGTGTTCAATGACCTGAACCTCACCCCCGAAGACAAGGCTGACATCGTCGCCTACCTCAAGTTCATGGAGGAGAGCCCCAGCGTCGGAGGGTTCGGCCTCGGAAACCTCGGCCCTGTATCTGAGGGCCTCTTCATCTGGATCTTCGGTCTCGGAGCCGTGGTCGGCGTGACGGTGTGGATCGCCGCACGCGCCAACTAGGCACTGAACCAACCGTCACAGTCACACCGCACCACACAGCGTGCCAATCGAAGGGAAGAGAATGGCAAAGCAGGACAACGGCGAGTCATCCGCCGCTGCCGGCTCGGCTGTCGAGAATCACGAAGCCGTTCCGGTTTCGTCAGGCACGGCCGTCGTCGCCTCAGACGCGTTCACCAACCCGGGGCTCCCTCCGCACGAGCCGCGCGTCACTGACCTCGACCCCGCGAAGGAGCGCCGCGCGTCACGCACGGTCGGCATGCTCTTCATCCTCTCGATCATCGGCAGTATTCTCGCGATCGTCGCCTACATCGTGTTCCCGATCGTTCCTGGCGACATGCTTTCCGTCAGGCTCAACACGCTCTTCCTGGGTCTCGGCATCACGCTCGCACTTATCCCCCTCGGCATCGGGGCGATCTACTGGGCGAAGAACCTCATGAGCAGCCACGAGCACGTGGAGATGCGCCACCCCACTCGCGGCACAGAAGAGACCCGCGCCGCTGCGGCACGGATCTTCACGCTCGGCAATGAGGAGTCCGGCTTCACGCGTCGCAAGCTCATCCGCAACAGCCTCATCGGGGCCCTCGCCGTGTTCCCGCTGCCCGCGATCGTCATGTTCCGCGACCTCGCACCCGCCAAGAGCCCGGTCACGCTGTTCAAGCAGACGGCCTGGGACAAGGGCACCCGCCTCACCCTCGATCCCGCCGGCACCCCCATCAAGGCCTCGGATGTCACTATCGGCTCCGTCTTCCACGTCATGCCGGAGGGGATCGACGAGACAGCCCACCCGCTCGACGAGAAGGCCAAGGCCGCTGTCCTGCTGATGCGCCTCGACCCCTCTGCCCTCCACGAGGCGGAGGACCGCAAGGGCTGGTCGTACGACGGAATCGTCGCCTACTCCAAGATCTGCACGCACGTCGGATGCCCGGTGGCTCTCTACGAGCAGCACACGCACCATCTCCTGTGCCCCTGCCACCAGTCGGAGTTCGACGTATCCAACCACTGTGAGGTCATCTTCGGACCGGCGGCGAGGCCACTCCCCCAGCTTCCGATCGCCGTGGACGCAGAAGGCTACCTGGTGGCCCAGAGCGACTTCCATGAGCCCGTTGGTCCTAGCTTCTGGGAGCGTTCCGCATGACAACCACCACCACACCCGCAGCCGCAGCCGCCTCGACGGTGACCGAGAAGCCCGTCGGCAAGGGCATGCGCTTCACGAACGCGGCAGCCAATTACATCGATGAGCGCACCAGCATCTCTGGCCTCGTCAAGGAGCTCGGTCGCAAGATCTTCCCCGACCACTGGTCGTTCATGCTCGGTGAAGTTGCGATGTACAGCTTCGTCGTCATCCTCCTTTCGGGTACCTTCCTGACGTTCTTCTTCGACCCGTCGATGTCGCACGTCACCTACAACGGCTCGTATGCACCGCTCAAGGGCATCGAGATGTCCGCGGCGATGGCCTCGACACTCGACATCTCCTTCGACATCCGCGGCGGCCTGCTCATGCGCCAGGTCCACCACTGGGCCGCGCTCCTGTTCATCGCCTCGATCGGCCTGCACATGCTCCGCGTGTTCTTCACGGGTGCGTTCCGCAAGCCGCGCGAGATCAACTGGGTGATCGGCTTCGTGCTCTTCATCCTCGCGATGGCTGAAGGCTTCACGGGCTACTCGCTCCCCGACGACCTGCTGTCGGGCAACGGTCTCCGCATCATCGACGGAATGCTCAAGGGCTTCCCCATTGTCGGCACGTGGATCTCCTACCTCCTCTTTGGTGGTGAGTTCCCGGGAGTCGTGGTCATCCCCCGCCTCTTCGTGCTGCACATCATGCTGCTGCCCGCGATCCTGATCGCGGCGCTCGGCGTGCACCTGCTGCTCATGATCATCAACAAGCACACGCAGTTCGCTGGCCCCGGCCGCACCAATGACAACGTCGTGGGTGTTCCGGTCATGCCGGTGTTCGCTGCCAAGGCCGGTGGCTTCTTCTTCGTCGTCTTCGGCATCCTGGTGCTCATCGCGTCGCTCTTCCAGATCAACCCGGTCTGGAACTACGGGCCGTACGACCCCTCCCCCGTGTCGGCGGGTACGCAGCCTGACTGGTACATCGGGTTCGCCGATGGCGCGCTCCGTCTCGTGCCCCCGGGCTGGGAGTTCGTACTGTGGGGCTGGACGTTCTCGCTGAACATCCTCGTGCCCGTCGCGGTGCTTGGTCTCTTCATCGTGATGGTCGCGATCTACCCCTTCATCGAGGCCTGGGTCACGGGTGACAAGCGCGAGCACCACATCGCAGAGCGTCCGCGCAACGCCCCGACTCGCACCGCCATCGGTGCCGCCGGCGTCTCGTTCTACGCCGTGTTGTGGGCCGCCGCGAGTTCGGACCTCATGGCAACGCACTTCCGCCTGACAATCGAGGGCGTGATCCACACGCTGCAGGCACTCCTCTTCCTGGGGCCGATCATCGCCTACTTCGTCACCAAGCGTGTGTGCCTCGCGCTGCAGAAGAAGGACCGCGAGATCGCGCTGCACGGCTACGAGTCCGGCCGCATCGTCCGTCTCCCCGGCGGCGAGTACGTTGAGGTTCACCAGCCCGTCTCTGAGTATGAGCGGTGGCGTCTGGTCAGCTACGAGGACTACAAGCCCCTCATGCTGCGCCCCAACGACAAGGGCAAGATCACGGTCGGTATGCGCCTCCGCGCGCGCATGTCGCGATGGTTCTTCGAGGACCGTGTCTCACCCGCGACCAAGGGCGAGCTCGAACAGGGCGGACACCACTAGTCCGCAAGGTGCTTGACCTGAAGGGCCCCGTAGCTTCGGCTGCGGGGCCCTTTCCGCGCGGAGGGGCACACTAGGGTAGGCCGGCCGGCGGCATATCGCGCTACGACGGACTCAAACGAGGCCGTATGAGTATGGCGATCCGAGTACTGCGAGGCCTACACCGGGTGGACCGGCCGTCGCGCCGCATCAGCGGCCCGGCGCAACCAGCCGATCGGGCGGCCAGCCGAACTGTACAGCGCCGTGCCGCACACCTGGACGACGTGTGTATGCACCGGAGAGGCCAGCTGGCTCGAGGATGTCGGCCGGTCAGCGACGCGCTCGCACGGCCTCACATCCTCTCGCCGTATGGCGCCGCATAGAGCCTGCTCACAGCGGCCGTTCGAGGGGACCGCCAGTTGTGCGACGTAGCGAAGCACGCAACGCCCCGTCATGACGTCACGACGCGCGTGCGATCGCGTGCGTTCACTGTCTCTGAGCCGGGACACGGGGCGGCCGGTGCCGGGGGCTTATCGAGGCGGCTCATGGACCGAACGCGCGCGCACGCCGCGACCGCTTCCCTACATACATGCGTCCGTCCCGTTCGTCGGACGCGTGCGCCAGATCGGCCTTTACATCAGTACGGATCGGCTTCGAGATCCAGCGAACACTGGAGCGCGCCGCATTCAATCCCTGTGCGAGAAGAAGACCTTCTTCAGGAAGTCCGCAGTGGAGCGGTAGTCGAGTCGGTCGTAGAACGCGGGCGTGCGGCTGCTTGCCACGGTCAGCTGGTTCAGGCCGCGCTGGAAGCAGATGTCTTCGACGGCGGCCACAAGGCGGCTGCCGATCCCCCGCCCACGCAACGACTCATCGACGATGAGCTCCTGAATCTGTGCCGAGTCCACCCGCGTGTAGAGGAGTCTCGAGACGATCATGAGCGCATAGCCCGCGACGCGACCGTCGAGCTCAGCGATGAGGAGCACGCTGCGGTCCGGATCCTTGAGGGCGTCCGCGTACGCGGCGTCGAACGATGCGCGATCGACCTCATAGGTATCGGCAAGCTGCTCAATCAACGCAAAAACGCCGTCGACATCTGCCGACGACGCTTTGCGTATCTCCACGTCAGTGCCTGAAGTTGCCGCGGTAGTACTCATATGTCCAACCGACAACCGCGATGACGGTGAGCGCCGCACCGATGAAGCAGATCCAGAAGCCAACTGCGAATCCGAGCATCAGGATCGAAGCAGAACCGGCGAGCACGATGGGCCACCAGCTCCAGGGGCTGAAGTGCCCGAGCTCGGGGTCACCGTCGTCGATGTTGGCGTCGAGGCGGTCCTCGGGCAGCTCGCCGCCCTGCGACTTGTACGACTTACCCACGTAGAAGGCGAGGAAGCCCGCCAGCACGGCGCAGAGCCAGAGAGTCACCGTGCCAGCCCACTCGGGGTGCCCGGCGGCGATACCGCCCGGCCCGACGCGCTGCGCGTACTCCTCCATCTGCTGGTTCGATACCACCCATGACCAGCCGGTGTAGATCGCGGCGACGATGGCGAAGAAGACCGTGAGGACCCAGAAGATTACTGCATTGACCTTCATGTTGTGCCTACTTCACCTTCTCGTCAGCGCTGTCGTACACGGGAGCATCCGGAGCGTCCTTGGCGGGACCGATTCCCACCGGGATGCCTGCCTCCGGGTGGTGGAGGTCGAACGCCGGGGACTCGGAACGGATCCGCGGGATCGAGGTGAAGTTGTGGCGCGGCGGCGGGCACGACGTGGCCCACTCGAGCGAGCGTCCGTATCCCCACGGGTCGTCCACGGTCACCTTCGGCGCCTTGCGGGCCGTGATGTACACGTTGAGCAGGAAGGGGATCATCGAGGCGCCGAGGACCATCGCGCCCACAGTGGACAGCTGGTTCATCCACGTGTAGCCGTCTTCAGGCTGGTAGACCGCGTAACGACGCGGCATGCCCACGACGCCCAGCCAGTGCTGGATGAGGAAGGTCATGTGGAAGCCGATGAAAAGCACCCAGAAGTGGATCTTGCCGAGCTTCTCGTTGAGCATCTTGCCGGTCCACTTTGGCCACCAGAAGTAGAAGCCACTGAACATCGCGAAGACGACCGTGCCGAAGACCACGTAGTGGAAGTGGGCGACGACGAAGTAGGTGTCGGAGACGTGGAAGTCGAGCGGCGGCGACGCCAGGATGACGCCCGTCAGTCCACCGAAGGTGAACGTGACGATAAAGCCGATGGCCCAGAGCATTGGTGTCTCGAACGTGACGGAGCCCCGCCACATCGTGCCGATCCAGTTGAAGATCTTCACGCCGGTAGGCACCGCGATCAACATCGTCATGAGGGCGAAGAACGGAAGCAGCACGGATCCGGTCACGTACATGTGGTGCGCCCACACCGTGACGGAGAGGGCCGCGATCGCGATCGTCGCGTACACGAGGGTCTTGTAGCCGAAGATCGGCTTGCGGCTGAACACGGGGAAGACCTCGGACACGATGCCGAAGAATGGCAGCGCGATGATGTAGACCTCGGGGTGGCCGAAGAACCAGAAGAGGTGCTGCCAGAGGATCGCTCCCCCGGCGTCGACGTTGTAGACGTGGCCGCCGAAGATACGGTCGATCGCGAGGCCGAACAGGGCCGCCGCGAGCACGGGGAAGGCCATCAGCACGAGGATCGAGGTGACGAGCGTGTTCCACGTGAAGATCGGCATGCGCCACATCGTCATGCCGGGGGCACGCATCGTGATGATGGTCGTGATGAAGTTGACGGCACCGAGGATGGTTCCGAAACCTGAGATCGCAAGGCCGACGACCCAGAGATGCCCACCGACGCCCGGGGTGAATGTCGTTGTCGACAGCGGCGTGTAGGCGAACCATCCGAAGGAGGCGGCACCCTGCGGCGTGAGGAAGCCGGCGACCGCCATGAGGCTACCGAAGCTATAGGCCCAGTAGGCGAAGGCGTTGAGACGCGGGAACGCGACATCCGGTGCACCGATCTGCAGCGGCATCAGCACATTCGCGAAACCCGCGAAGAGCGGCGTCGCAAACATGAGCAGCATGATCGTGCCGTGCATCGTGAAGAGCTGGTTGTACTGCTCCTTGGTCTGGAGCAGGTCCAGGCCAGGTGCGAACAGCTGCGCGCGGATGATGAGTGCCATCACGCCGCCGATGCAGAAGTAGACGAACGAGCTGATGAGGTACATGTACCCGATCGTCTTGTGGTCAGTCGAGGTGATCCAGTTGACGAGAACGTTGCCCTTGCGACGGGCACTCGGCGACATCGTGTGACCGATGGTCGCGGTGCCGGCCGTGGGGGCGGCCTCCGGACGACTCTCAGTAGTGGTGCTCATGATCTCGCCTTACTTTGAGCGCACGGGCTCGGTGCCCGGCAGGTTGCTGTTCGTGTTGTACTCGGCGCCGCGGATGCCGGTGTTGCCGGCGTCGACGAGGCTCTGGATGTATGCGTCGTACTCCGCCTCGGAGACGACCTTCACCTTGAAGAGCATGAGCGCGTGGTATTCGCCACAGAGCTCCGCACACTTGCCGATGTACTCGCCTTCCTCCTGCGGAGTGAAGTACATGTAGTTGCTCTTGCCGGGGACCGTGTCCTTCTTGTAGAGGAAGTCGACGACCCAGAAGGAGTGGATGACGTCGCGGCTCTCCAGCGCAATCTCGACCGTCTTGTCGACGGGGAGGTAGAGCACGGGCAGCAGGTCGTAGTCGATGTACGGCGACTTCTCGGTCTCCTGTGCCTGGATGCCCTGGTAGTGCACACCCTCGCCGCCGGGGCCCTCGTTGAGGTAGTTGAAGTCCCAGGCCCAGCGCTTGGCATAGACCTCGATCTGCACGTCCGGGTCTTCGATCGGCTCCTCGATCGCCGCCTGGTCGCGCGCCGTGAAGGCGAAGAAGCCCATGACGAGGATGAGCGGCACGACCGTGTAGAGGATCTCGATCGGCATGTTGTAGCGAAGCTGCACGGGGAGGCCGGTCTGACCCTTGCGCCGGCGGTAGACCGTCGCAACCCAGAGCACGAGACCCCACGTGACGATGCCGACGACGAGCAGCACCATCCACGAGGTGGTCCACAGTCCCGCGATGCGGTCGGTGTGGTTAGTGATGCCGGGCTCGCCCGGCAGGTAGCCACGGAGCTGGGCCTGCGTACATCCGGCTAGGACGACGACAAGTGATGCTGCCAGGGGGACGGCAGCCCATCGAAGACGGCGGTTAGAGCGCACCTGTGACCTCTCGGATGACACGGGACTGGATGGAACTCAGTCTATTGACAGCAACCAGCCTATCGCTCCCGAGACGCGCTGCCGAACCCGAATGGCCGCTCGCGAGACGAAAGAAGGGGAAGTCGCGACGCGACTTCCCCTTCGTTGGCAACAGCCACAAAAACTCAGCTGAATGAATCCCCACACGCGCAGCTGCTGCCGGCGTTGGGGTTGTCGATCGTGAAGCCCTGCTTCTGGATCGTGTCCTCGAAATCGATCGTCGCGCCCTCCAGATAGGGCACGCTCATCTTGTCGACCACGACCTCCACGCCGTCGAAGTCGACTGTCGCGTCACCGTCGAGCAGGCGCTCGTCGAAATACAACTGGTAGATGAGTCCCGAGCATCCGCCCGGCTGCACGGCGACGCGCAGGCGGAGGTCGTCGCGCCCCTCCTGCTCGTAGAGCGAACGCACCTTCGCGGCTGCTGCGTCGGTCAGGAGCACGCCGTGCTCCGGGGCGTCAGCGGCCTGCTGGTCGTTGAGCGTTCCCACGCTCATTGCGGTGTCAGTCATGCCGTCTCCTCACGTCTCGGCCCCACGAGGGGCATTTCCAGTGTAAGCGTGCGCGCTGGGAAATCATTCCCTGCGGGCGAAGTCACGATCGTGAAAAGCCCTTACGCTCGTTGAGCTGCGCAAGGAGCACCGCCTCCGTCAGGATCGCCTTGCGGAACACTCCGAGGTGCAGTGACTCGTTGGGGCTGTGCGCGCGCGTGTGTGGGTCCTCGACGCCCGTCACGAGGATCTGCGCCTGCGGAAACTCGCCGACGAGGTCTGCGATGAAGGGGATCGACCCGCCGATGCCTGCGAGGACGGCATCGTTGCCCCACGCTGATGCCATCGCGTCCCGCGCCTCCTGCACGGCCCAGCCCTCGGTGTCGACGAGGAAGGGGTCACCGAGTTCGGGATTCGCGAAGGAGACGTGGGCACCGAAGGGGGTGTGGGCCTCGATGTGTCGGCGGATGAGGGCGTACGCCTCCTCCGCGTCTTGCCCCGGGGCCACCCTCACGCTGACCTTCGCCCTCGCGCTGGGTAGGAGGGTATTCGATGCGCGCCCGACGGAGGGCGCGTCAATACCCGTGACCGTGACGGCCGGCTGGGCCCAGACGCGCGAGTAGATGCTGCCGCGACCCACCGGCGTCACGCCATCCAGGAGCCCCGCCTCGTCACGGAGTCGCTGCTCGTCATCCGCAGGGGTCTCGAAGGACGCGGACCTCAACCCGTCGATCGCGACAGAGCCGTCGTCGTCATGGAAGGAGGCGAGGATCCGCACGAGCGCCATCATCGCGTCGGGCGCGGCCCCACCGAACAAGCCGGAGTGGGATGCGTGGGCGAGAGTGCGCACCTCGAGCGCGAACGCGACATTGCCGCGAAGCGAGACGGTGAGCGAGGGGGTCTCCGTGTCCCAGTTGTCCGAGTCGGCGACGACGATCAGGTCCGATGCGAGCTCTTCACGGTGCTGGCGCAGGAATGAGGCGAAGGACAGCGAGCCCGCCTCCTCCTCCCCCTCAATGAAGACGCTGATACCGAGATCGAAATCGTCGCCAAGCGTCTCCCGCAGTGCGCGGATCGCGGCAACGTGGGCCATGACGCCGGCCTTGTCATCCGCGGAGCCACGACCGTAGAGACGTTCACCGCGGAGGGTCGGCTCGAAGGGCGGTGAGTCCCACTCCCCCTCGTCCCCTGGAGGCTGCACGTCGTGGTGAGCGTAGAGAAGGACGGTCGGACGCCCATTGCGTGCCGCACGGGTCGCCAGCACTGCGGGCAACCCGTTGGCATCGCCATCACCGACGGGGGCGCGGGAGACGATGACCGAGTCGAAGACGCCAAGTCCCTCCAGCAAGCCCGCAACCGCGCTCGCGCTCTCCTCGACGTGATGCGGGTCGAACGCCGACCACGACACCGACGGGATGCGCACAAGGCGCGACAGGTCAGCGACCGCCGAGGGGAAGCCCGACTGCACCGCAGTGCCGAGCGCCTCCCTCAACTGTTGCCGGGTCGGAACGTTCTGATTGGAGTCCGAGGTCATGCAGGTAATCTTAAGCAGTCCCCAACGCAAGGAACTCCCATGGCCAAGCCCGCACCAGAATCACAGCCCGCCGTCGAAGCAGACGAGCAGGGCACGACCACGGGCAAGGGGCGCCCCACCCCCACGCGCAAGGAGCGTGAGGCTGCGAACCTCCGTCCCCTCGTCTCGAACGACCGCAAGGCGGCGAACCGCGAGGCCCGCGCGAAGTACAACGAGGCGCGCGATCGTGCGCGCGTCGGAATGGCCAACGGCGAGGAGAGGTACCTCCCGCAGCGCGACAAGGGCCCGCAGCGCCGCTACGTGCGTGACTACGTGGACGCGCGCTTCAGCATCGGCGAGCTTATGATTCCCGTCATGCTCCTCGTGATCGTGCTCACGGTCATCCCCGACCCCATGATCGCGATCGTCAGCATGGCCGTGCTGTGGGGATTCTTCCTCCTCGCTGTCCTCGACTGCGTCATCGCAGGACTCGTCGTCACCAAGCGCCTGAAGGCGAAGTTCGGCGAGGACAAGGTCGAGAAGGTGCGCTGGTACACCGCCATGCGTTGCCTGCAGATGCGTCCAATGCGCCTGCCGAAGCCGCAGGTCAAGCGGGGGCAGTACCCCGCCTGAGCGTGCCATCGTTCGCCATGCGAGCGAGCACACGGTTGATGTGGGCAGCCCACAGAGGTCCCTCATAGATGAACGCCGTATAGCCCTGCACGAGCGTTGCTCCGGCACGCAGGCGTGCCGCGACATCCCTCGCTGACTCGACTCCGCCGACCGAGATGATGCAGGCGTCGGCGGGGAGCACTGAGCGCAGCCGTGTGAGCACCTCGAGCGAGCGCGCCTTGAGCGGTGCGCCTGACAGGCCGCCCGCCCCGATCCTCTCGATCTCCGAAGCACTCGCCCTGAGACCTGTGCGGGCGATCGTGGTGTTGGTCGCGATGACGCCCGGCAGGCCGAGTTTCGTCACGAGGGACGCGATGCGGTCGATCTCCTCGTCGGAGAGGTCCGGGGCGATCTTCACCAGCACGGGAGTGCCGGATGCCTCGTCCCGCACGGCCGCGAGAAGCGGCTCGAGCCGATCGAGCTCCTGCAGGCCACGGAGGCCTGGCGTGTTGGGGGAACTGACGTTCACCACGAGGTAGTCGCTCTCGGGAGCGAGGAGGCGCGTGCTCGTCAGGTAGTCAGCGATCGCATCGTCGACGTCGACCATGCGGCTCTTGCCGATGTTCACGCCGATCACGGGGCGTCCGCGACGCCGGCGCTCCCGGGCGAGCCGAGGAGCGGCATCCGCGGCCCCATGATTGTTGAAGCCCATGCGGTTGACGAGTGCCCGGTCTTCGACGAGTCGGAACATGCGGGGCTTCTCGTTTCCCGGTTGGGGCTGCGCCGTCAGGGTGCCCACCTCGACGTGACCGAAGCCGAGCTGGCCCAGTCCACGGATGGCGAGGGCCTCCTTGTCGAAGCCGGCTGCGAGCCCGAAGGGCGACGCGAACTGGAGGCCGAGGGCCTCGACCGCGAGCACGGGATCCGGGCGTGAGTAGGCACGGGCGAGCGCACCGAGCCCCACGTAGGGAAGCAGACGGATGACGCGGAACGCGAGGCCGTGCGCGGTCTCGGGATCGAGGCGTCGCAGGAATATGGTGAAAAGGAAGCGATACATGCCACGGCAACACTAGCGGCAGGAGACCCGCCGCGTCGCTCGGCCCTACGCGGACTCGTGCTCGGAGCGAAGCTGGCCGATCGCGGACTCGAAGTCCTCGAGCGACTCGAAGGCCTGGTAGACGCTGGCGAAACGGAGGTACGCAACTTCATCGAGCTCCCGAAGCGGAGGAAGGATCGCGAGCCCGATGTCGTTGGCCTCGATCTGGGATGCACCCGTCGCTCGGATCGCCTCTTCCACGCGCTGCGCCAGGAGGGCGAGATCGGTGTCGGTCACAGGCCTGCCCTGGCAGGCCTTGCGAACACCGGCGACGACCTTCTCGCGACTGAAGGGCTCGAGCACACCGTTTCGCTTGACCACGCTCAGGCTTGCCGTCTCAGTCGTGCTGAAGCGGCGTCCGCATTCAGGGCACTGCCGACGGCGACGGATCGAGAGGCCGTCGTCGCTCGTGCGGGAATCGATGACTCGGGAATCTGGGTGGCGACAGAAAGGGCAGAACATGGTGCCCCAAGGATAGGCCCCGGCGACTCGGATGCGTCGCGACGAGCCGCTGGAATGGGGAAAGCGTCAGCCCTGCGGACGCTCGCCCCCCGCGAAGCGAGCCGTGACGGCGGCGGCATGGGCGGGTAGGTCCTCGGCCGTCGCCAGGGCCACGATCCGCCGCTCGACCTCACGGAGGCCCGTTTCGTCGTACCGCACGACCTGCTGCGGGCGAAGGAAGGTGTAGGCGCCAAGACCCGCAGCGAAGCGCGCCTGACCACCCGTCGGGAGCACGTGGTTCGAGCCCGCGAGGTAGTCACCGAGGCTCACGGGCGAATAGCGGCCAACGAAAATGGCTCCCGCGTTCTCGATCGACTCGAGGAGGGAGTCGACGTCGGCCACCTGCAACTCGAGGTGCTCGGGGCCGTAGGCATTGCTGAAGTCAGCGGCGACCGCGAGGTCATCCACGAGCACGATGGAGGACTGGCGACCCCCGAGAGCCTCTGTGACGCGCTCCCGGTGAGCCGTCTGGGGCACGAGGCGCGCGAGCTCCTCCTCGACCCTCGATGCGAGGGCTGGCGAGTCCGTGACGAGCACGGCGGCCGCAAGCTCGTCGTGCTCCGCCTGGCTGATGAGGTCAACCGCAACGATCGACGCATCGGCCGAATCATCCGCGATGATCAGGATCTCTGTGGGACCCGCCTCAGAATCGATGCCGGCCTGCCCTCGGACAAGCCGCTTGGCCGCCGCGACGAACACGTTGCCGGGCCCGGTGATCAACTGGACGGGCTCGAGGCCCGCGTCTGCAACACCGTAGGCGAAGGCGCCGATCGCGCCAGCACCACCCATGGCGTAGACCTCATCGACGCCCAGGAGGCCGGCGGCGCCAAGGATCGTGGGGTGCACGGAACCGCCGAATTGTTGCTGCGGCGGGGATGCGAGGGCCACGGAGGAGACGCCCGCAACCTGCGCAGGCACCACGTTCATGACGACACTCGACGGATAGACCGCTTTGCCGCCGGGCACGTAGAGACCGACGCGGCGCACCGGCGCCCAGCGCTGGACGATGGATGCCCCTGCACCGAGCGTCGTCGTGACGGGAGCGGGCACCTGCGCCTCGCTTGCCGCCCGCACGCGCTCGATCGCCGACTCGAGGGCGTCGCGTACATCCGCCTGCAGGGAGCCAACGGCCGCCGCGATCTCGGATGCCGGAACCCGCACCTGCTGTGGCCGCACCCTGTCGAGGCGCTCGGCCTGGTCGAGGAGGGCCGCACTCCCCCGGCTGCGTACGTCGTCGATGAGCTCCTGCGCGATCGAGGAGGCGGCCGCCACATCGGTGAGGGCGCGGGGAATGAGAGCAAGAAGCGTTGCGATGTCTGGTCGCTGATTCCGCAGGTCGATGGTCTGGATCATGGCCACGCCATTCTAGTCGCCGCGGCCGCGTCCACCGCCGCGCGATCAGCTCAGGCAGGCGGGGCCAAGCAGTGACTTGAGTTCGCCATAGAGGTCTGCCGTGACCGACACGGGGTAGGGAACCTCGAACATCCGCGCCGTGCTGCCCTTGATGAGCTTGAGGCGCACCTCCGTCTCGCCCGCGTGCCGGATGAGCACGTCTCCCAGCGCCGAGACGACCTCCGTCGTCGCCCGCACCTCGGGAACAGAGATCATGAGCGGGCCCGAGCCGAGACTCGCTCCCATGTCGGGGACGAACATGCTGTTCGCGTGGAGGTTCACTCCGTCGTCGCGCTGGCTCACGCGGGCGCGGATGACGACAATCGAGTCCGGGGTGAGCCCTGGCGAGAACTCCTGGTAGGTCTTGCCGAGGAACATGACCGTGATCTCGCCGCCGAAGTCCTCGACGGTGACCAGCCCGTACTGGTTGCCCGAGTTTCGGGCGGTGCGATGCTGCACGCTCGTCATGAGCCCGGCGATCGTCACGGTCTCGCCGTCGTGCACCGTTTCGCCGGCGAGAATCTCGGCGATCGTGGTGCTGGCATGCTTCGCGAGTTGCAGTTCCAGCCCTGCCAGCGGGTGGTCGGAGACGTAGAGCCCCAGCATCTCGCGCTCGAAGGCGAGCTTGTCGCCTTTCGACCACTCGGGCCGATCCGGCACCGTGTTGGCCGCCTGGGGCTCATCCCAGAGGTTGTCGAAGTCGAAGCCCACCTGGCCGTTGGCCTCCGCGCGCTTTTCGCGCACAGCGGCCTCCGTGGCATCCTCGTGGATCTCGAAGAGCGCCCTGCGCGTGTGGCCGAGCGAATCGAAGGCGCCCGCCTTGATGAGTGACTCGATCGTGCGCTTGTTGGCAACGCCGATGGGAACCTTTTTGAGGAAGTCGTCGAAGGACGTGAAGCGGCCCTTCTCCTCACGCGCGCCCCGGATGAGTTCGACGACGGAGAAGCCCACGTTGCGAACGGCGCCGAGTCCGAAGCGGATGTCGTCACCGACGGCGGCGAAGAAGCCGATCGACTCGTTGACGTCGGGCGGGAGCACTTTGATGCCCATGCGGCGGCACTCGTTGAGGTAAATCGCCAGCTTGTCCTTGGAGTCGCCGACGCTCGTGAGCAGCGCGGCCATGTACTCCGCGGGATAGTGGGCCTTGAGGTAGGCGGTCCAGTAGGAGATCACGCCATAGGCGGCCGAGTGCGCCTTGTTGAAGGCGTAATCGGAGAAGGGCAGCAAGATGTCCCAGAGCGCCTTGATCGCGGGCTCAGAGAAGCCGCGTTCCTTCATGCCGCCGCTGAAGCCCTCATACTGCTTGTCGAGTTCGGACTTCTTCTTCTTGCCCATCGCGCGCCGCAGGATGTCGGCCTGTCCGAGCGAGAATCCGGCGACCTTCTGTGCGATCGCCATCACCTGCTCCTGGTAGATGATGAGGCCGTAGGTGCCATCGAGGATCTCGCGCAGCGGCTCCTCGAGCTCCGGATGGATCGGAGTGATGTCCTGCAGCCCGTTCTTGCGCAGCGCGTAGTTCGTGTGCGAGTCGGCGCCCATGGGGCCGGGGCGGTAGAGCGCGATGACGGCCGAGACGTCTTCGAAGTTGTCGGGCTTCATGAGCCGCAGCAGCCCGCGCATGGGGCCACCGTCGAGCTGGAAGACACCGAGCGTGTCACCCCTCGCGAGCAGCTCGTATGAGGCCGGGTCGTCGAGCGTGAGCGTCTCGAGGTCGAGCGTCTCGCCGCGGTTGGTCTCGATGTTCTCGAGGGCGTCGGAGATGATCGTGAGGTTTCGCAGGCCGAGGAAGTCCATCTTGATGAGGCCGAGGGCCTCGCAGGCGGGGTAGTCGAACTGCGTGACGATCTGGCCGTCCTGCTCCCGCTTCATGAGCGGGATGATGTCGATCAGCGGATCGCTCGACATGATCACGCCGGCGGCGTGCACGCCCCACTGGCGCTTGAGGTTCTCGAGGCCGAGTGCCGTGTCGAAGACGGTCTTGGCTTCGGGGTCGGTCTCGACGACCGCACGAATGTCTGCGGCCTCCTTGTAGCGAGGGTGCGCTTTGTCGAAGATGCCGGTGAGTGGGATGTCCTTGCCCATGATGGGCGGCGGCATCGCCTTTGTCAGCTTCTCGCCCATGCCGAAGGGGAAGCCCAGCACGCGGGAGGAGTCCTTGAGCGCCTGCTTGGCCTTGATGGTGCCGTAGGTGACGATCTGTGCGACGCGCTCGTCGCCGTACTTCTCGGTCACATACTTGATGACCTCGCCGCGGCGACGGTCGTCGAAGTCGACGTCGAAGTCGGGCATCGACACGCGGTCTGGATTCAGGAAGCGCTCAAAGATGAGGCCGTGCTTGAGAGGGTCGAGGTCAGTGATGCGCATCGCGTACGCGACCATCGAGCCCGCACCGGAACCACGCCCGGGACCGACGCGGATGCCGTTCTCCTTCGACCAGTTGATGAAGTCTGCGACGACGAGGAAGTAGCCGGGGAAGCCCATCTGGATGATGACCTGCTTCTCGTACTCCGCCTGGCGCCGGACATCGTCGGGGATCCCATCCGGATAGCGGTAGTGGAGCCCCTTCTCAACCTCCTTGGCAAACCACGTGTCTTCCGTCTCACCCTCGGGCACGGGGAAGCGCGGCATGTAGTTCGCCGACTCATCGAACGCGACCTCGCAGCGTTCCGCGATCAACAGGGTGTTGTCACAGGCCTCGGGATGGTCGCGGAAGAGCGTCCGCATCTGGCTCGCCGACTTGAGGTAGAACTCGTCGGCGTCGAACTTGAAGCGCTTCGGGTCGTCAAGTGTCGTGCCCGACTGCACGCACAGGAGCGCCGCGTGGCTGGTGGCGTCGTGGGCGTGGGTGTAGTGGAGGTCGTTCGTCGCGACGAGCGGCAGCTCGAGGTCTTTGGCCAGGCGAAGGAGGTCACTCATGATGCGCCGCTCGATGCCGAGCCCGTGGTCCATGATCTCGGCGAAGAAGCTCTCACGGCCGAAGATGTCACGGAAATCGGCGGCAGCCTTGACCGCCTCGTCGTACTGTCCAAGTCGAAGCCGTGTCTGCACCTCGCCACTCGGGCACCCCGTGGTGGCGATGAGACCCTTGCCGTACTGGGAGAGCAGTTCGCGGTCCATGCGGGGTTTGAAGTAATAGCCCTCGAGCGAGGCCTTCGACGAGAGTCGGAAGAGGTTGTGCAGCCCCTCGTTCGTCTCGCTCAGGAGCGTCATGTGCGTGTAGGCACCCGCGCCCGAGACATCGTCGCCACCGCCGTCGCCCCACTTGATACGGGCCTTGTCACTGCGGTGGGTGCCGGGCGTGAGGTAGGCCTCGGTGCCGATGATGGGCTTGATTCCCGCCGCGGTCGCGGTCTTCCAGAAGTCGTAGGCACCGAAGACGTTGCCATGGTCAGTCACGGCGACGGCGGGCATCCCCTGCTCGACCGCCGCCTCGATGAGGGGCTTCACACGGGCCGCTCCGTCCAGCATCGAATACTCGCTGTGCACGTGCAGGTGCACGAAGGAATCGCTGCTCGCGGGCACTGCTTCTCCGTCTGGTTCAGGCGTCTGCTCGGGTGGTCTCCCAGTCTACGGCCGAGCACCGACGCCGCCGCCCAGCCGCTCCGATCAGGAGGAGCGGAGCACGTCGAGCGCGTGCTGCAGGTCGTGCGGATATGTGGATTCGAACTCCACCGGCTCGCCGGTCGCCGGGTGACGGAAGCCCAGGCGCATGGCGTGAAGCCATTGGCGGGAAAGCCCGAGCCGCGCTGACAGCGTGGGGTCGGCGCCATACATGGCATCACCGACACAGGGATGCCGCTGGGCCGCCATGTGCACCCGGATCTGGTGCGTGCGCCCCGTCTCGAGGTGCACCTCGAGCAGCGACGCCGATGGGAAGGCCTCAAGCGTCTCGTAGTGCGTGACGGAATCCTTGCCACCGGCCACCACCGCGAACTTCCATGCCGAGGAGGGGTGTCGCCCGATGGGCGCGTCGATCGTTCCCCTCAGCGGGTCCGGATGCCCCTGCACGACCGCGTGGTAGACCTTGTCAACTTCACGGTCGTGGAACGCGCGCTTGAGCTCCGAATATGCCCGCTCCGACTTGGCCACGACCATGAGCCCGCTTGTGCCAGCGTCGAGCCGGTGCACGATGCCCGCGCGTTCGGCCGCCCCCGAAGTTGAGATGCGATAGCCGGCGCCCGCGAGGGCGCCGAGCACGGTTGGTCCGGTCCACCCGACGGAGGGATGCGCGGCGACGCCGACGGGCTTGTCGATCACAACGATGTCGTCGTCGTCATGCACGATGCCGAAACCTGGCACGAGCGTGGGTTCGATGGTCGGGGCAGACCGGCGCGTCCATTCGACCTCGAGCCAGGCATCCGCCCTCAGCCGATCGGACTTCGCGACGGGCACGCCGTCGACCCGCACTCCCCCGGCCTCGACGACCTCGGCTGCAAAGGTGCGCGAGAAGCCCATGAGCTTCGACAGGGCGGCGTCGACACGCTCCCCCACAAGCCCATCAGGTACCGGAAGGCTGCGACTCTCCATGATCAGTCGCGCTCGCCATCCGTGCCGGCGTCAACGCTCGCGCCCGCCTTCGATGCGGGAACCTCGCGAGTGCCATCGAGACCGATACCGCGCAGCGTCAGGATCACGAAGAGCCCCATGCTCGACACAATGAAGATGTCTGCGATGTTGAAGATTGCGGGGAAGCCCCAGACCTCGATGAAGTCGATCACGTGGCCCATGCCGAAGGACGGCTCCCTCACGAGCCGGTCAGTGAGGTTGCCGAGCACTCCACCAAGCAACATCCCGAACACGAGGGCCCAGCTGAGGGCACGGATGCGACGGGCGAAGACCACGATCACGACCGTGACGACCGCAGCCGCAATCGAGAAGATCCAGGTCGCCCCGCTTGCCAGCGAGAAGGCAGCACCGGGATTGCGGACGAAGGTGAAATGCAACAGGTCGCCGAGCACGGGCACGCTCGCACGCTCGGTCAGGGTCGAGACGACCCATGCCTTGCTGAGCTGGTCTGCACCGTAGACGAGAAGTGCGGTGCAGACCAGCGCGGCGATGGCCTTGAGGCTCAGGCGGGACTGACGAGAGGGAGCGGCCGACTCAGTTGCCGACAAAGCCCTGGTAGCTGGCGGGCGGCTGGTTGGCCGGCACGCCGTAGTCGCCGCCACCGAAGTCACCCGATGCCTGGGAAGTGCTCGCTCCCGAGTTCACAGCGTCGACGGACTCGAGTTCACGCAGCTGCCCCTCGATGTAGCTCTTGAGGTTGCTGCGGTAGTCACGCTCGAAGGAACGGAGCTCCTCGATCTGCGCCTCGAGCGCCGTGCGCTGCTGCTCAAGCTCAGTGACCTTGCGACCGTGCTCGGCCTCGGCCTCGGAGATGAGGCGTGCTGCGGTCGACTGGCCCTCGGCGATGAGAGCATCGCGCTTCTCGATGCCCTCGCGGACGTGCTCCTCGTGCAGGCGACGAGCGAGCTGGAGAAGGTTGTTGGTGCTGCCGGTCTCGTCGAACGCAGGGGCCACCTCGGCCGCGGGGGCCGGTGCCGCTGCGACGGGCTCGGGAGCAGCCACGGGCTCGGTGTAGCTCGGCGCGGCCGCAGCGGCCTGCTGCTGCTCACCACCTCCGCTGCGCTGGAGCTCAGAGATGCGCGACTCGCTCGCCACGAGACGCTGGCGCAGCTCCTCGTTCTCCTGGTTGAGGCGGCGAAGCTCGACGACGACCTCGTCGAGGAAGTCATCCACCTCGTCCTGGTCGTAGCCCTCGCGGAACTTGGTCGGCTGGAACCGCTTGTTGACTACGTCTTCAGGCGTAAGGGCCATTCTCGTCACCTCTGAAAATTCTCTTGTCGATCGACAGTGCCGTCGAGCGTGAACGCTATCAGTGCCTGCTGTCCACCCACTGGGCTGACCGAAGGGCGCAGCGGACGATCACTAGATTACAGGTAAGCCGCCAATTGGCGACCCCATGAGATGACATAGAGCAACACCAACACCACGAGCATCACGATGCTCCAGGCGAAATCGAGCGAGATGCCGCCGAAGCGAACGGGAGGCACGAGTCGCCTGGTGAAGAGCACCGGTGGATCCGTCAGCGTGTAGACGCCCTCGGCGACCACGAGCAGCGCGCCCGTCGGCCGCCACCGCGGAGAGAACACGGTCACGAGTTCGAGCACGAACCGTGCCCACATCACCAGGAAATAGACGAAGAGGGCCACGTAGGCGATTGTGAGCAGAACGACGAGGATCATGGACCACCTGGGGATGCAGAGGGAGAGCCCGCCCCGCTCCGTACCGCTCGAGGGCGGCCCGGGAGTCGGGATGCGACGGGGCGCAAGGCCCGACGGGCGGAACGCCGCGCGGCCATTCTATTGCCGTAGCGAGAGCCTACTGCTGACCGTACAGCGCCTCTGCGTCATCACTGTGACCCTGGTCACCGCTGACGGCGACGTGGGCGGGCGACAGCAGGAAGACCTTCGAGGTCACACGCTCGATCTTGCCGTAGAGGCCCTGCGAGAGGCCACTCGCGAAGTCGACGAGGCGACGCGCATCCGGCTCGCTCATCTGAGACAGGTTGATGATGACCGGGATGCCCTCGCGGAAGCTCTCTGCGATGACCTGGGCGTCCTTGTACTGGCGGGGGTGGACAGTGAGGATCTCGTTCATTTCAGTGGGTCCCACCACTCGAGCGGGCGCGGGGCGACGAAGAGGCGTCACAGGCGCACGCTGGGCTGAATTCTGGGCAGGAACAGGAGCGGGCGCCGGGGCGGCGTGCTGCTGGACCGGGGCAGGCGCAGCGTTGGCCGGCTGCTCTTCGTAGTCGAATTCCTCATCGGCAAGGCCGAGGTACACCATCGTCTTGCGAAGTGGATTAGCCATTGGTTGTGAGCCTCCTGGTCGTTGCGTGTCTCGTCTTGAGATTAACCCGGCGTCGGCCGGTTTCCCGTGATTGCCGTGCCGATCCTGAGGTGTGTCGCGCCCTCGCGGATGGCGGCGGCATAGTCGTGCGACATGCCTGCGGAGATCGCGTCGGCGTGGGGCGAGAGCCGCCTCACTCGTTCCGAGGCCTCACGCACTCGCGCGAACGCCGAGGCGGGATCCTCGTCGAGGGGAGCCACCGCCATGACGCCACGCAGATTCAGGGCCTCGCTCTCGAGGACTTTCTCGACGAGGGCCTCCAGGTCGGGTTCCGCGACGCCACCGCGGCCGGGGTCGTCGGTCAGGTTGAGCTGCACGAAGCACTCAACGACACGGCCGTCGTCGCGCGAGAGCGCATCGACGAGCGACTCGCGATCGACGGAGTGGATGACGTCGGCGTACTGGCGCACAGCCTTTGCCTTCTTGCCCTGTAGCTGGCCGACGAAATGCCAGCGGAGGCCCGCGTCGCCAAGCTCGGCGAACTTCTCCTGTGCCTCCTGGTGCCGGTTCTCGCCCACATCCCGCACACCGAGCTGCGAGAGCTGCCGTATGAGCGAGACGGGGTGGAATTTCGTGACGACGATGAGCGTGATGTCATCGGCGCTGCGACCGGCGGATGCCGCGGCATCCGCAATTCCAGACCGCACCGTGTCGAGACGCTCGGCGAGCCGAGGGTCTGGAGTCGATGACAGTGGGTCGGAAATCGTCACTTCAGGAAGTCAGGGATGTCGAGACTGTCGTTGTTGTCATCGAACACCGGGTCGCTGGGTGCCTTGGGAAGCTCCGGCTCGGCAGACCAGTTCGAGGACGACGTTCCCTCGCCCTCGGATGAGGACGACGATGAGGATGAGTTGGCAGCAGGCGCGGAATCGGCGGAGGACGGGTCGACGAAGTTCGACCGGTGACCCTGGCGCTTGATGACTGGCTCTCCCCCATCGAAGCCTGCCGCGATGACCGTCACGCGAACCTCGTCGCCGAGCGTGTCATCGATGACGGCACCGAAGATGATGTTGGCCTCGGGGTGGACGGCCTCCTGCACGAGCTTTGCTGCGTCGTTGATCTCGAAGATGCCGAGGTTGGAGCCACCCTGCACGGAGAGCAGCACGCCGTGGGCCCCGTCGATGCTCGCCTCGAGCAGCGGAGACGCGACCGCAAGCTCGGCGGCCTTGATGGCCCGATCGGCACCCCGGGAGGAGCCGATGCCCATGAGCGCCGAACCGGCACCCTGCATGACCGACTTCACATCGGCGAAGTCGAGGTTGATGAGGCCGGGGGTTGTGATGAGGTCGGTGATGCCCTGGACACCCGCGAGGAGCACCTGGTCTGCCGTCGCGAAGGCCTCGAGGAAGCTGATGCCGCGGTCGCTGATCTCGAGCAGGCGGTCGTTGGGCACGACGATGAGCGTGTCAACCTCGCTCTTGAGTGCCGCGATGCCGAGCTCGGCCTGCGCCGCGCGCCGCTTGCCCTCGAAGCCGAAGGGGCGCGTCACGACACCGATGGTCAGCGCACCGATCGACTTGGCGATGCGTGCCACGACGGGCGCACCGCCCGTGCCGGTGCCGCCGCCCTCCCCGGCCGTGACGAAGACCATGTCGGCGCCCGCGAGGGCCTCCTCGATCTCGTCCGCGTGGTCCTCCGCTGCGCGGCGACCCACCTCAGGGTCAGCTCCGGCGCCGAGGCCGCGTGTCAGTTCGCGCCCGACGTCGAGCTTGACGTCGGCGTCGCTCATGAGGAGAGCCTGCGCGTCGGTGTTGATGGCGATGAACTCGACTCCGCGGAGCCCGAGCTCGATCATGCGGTTCACCGCATTCACGCCGCCGCCGCCGATGCCGACGACCTTGATCACGGCGAGGTAGTTCTGGTTTGTTGACACGTCCGGCCTCCGCTGGGAACTTTCAACCTCTACTAGAAGCTTAAAGTTATGCTCAGTATGTATTTCCTGACTGCGACGCTATGCGCGTCGCGCGCCGCATTCCCTCACCCAAGGGGCGTGTCGCGAAAAGAACCGCCAAACTCGCAGGAAGGAGGCGTCAGAGCGGGCGTACGACGGCACTGAGGGGCGCCGTCACATCGAACTCGACCGAGGCACCGGGGTCGTGCGCCGCCATGAGTCGTTCGAGGACGCGCGCCTTGAGCTCCGCACGGTCGGCGCTCCCCCAGACGATGCGTTGGCCGCCCGCCAGCTTGAGGGTCACGTCGTCCATCGTCGTCGCCGAGACCTGGTCGACCTGCGGCAGGAGTGGCTCGGGCAAGGCCAGGAGCACCTCGATGATGGCGTCGAAGACGTCACCGCCGATCTCGTCTTCTTCCACCTCAACGAGCGGCACGCCAGCCGGCCGAGCCTCTGTTCGCTCGATCTCCACCCCGGCAGGGTCGACCAGCACGTAGCCATCCGATGCCATGACGGATGCCACGGGCTGCCGTTCGACGACATGGATCACGAGGGTGTGCGGCGGAACCGCCTCCGTCACATAACTGCGGATGAGCGGAAACTCGGAAAGGTCGTCCGTGAGCTTGTCGAAGTCGAGCAGCGCGAGGGGCGTGCCGAGCTGGGAATCGACCGCCTCGCTCAGCTGCTCGGCATCGAGGCGCGCGGTGCCCGTCACCCTGATCTCTTGCAGGGCCAACAGCGGCGAATACACGGCGACGGCGATGAGCGTGGCGAACACCGTGACGACGCCGCCTGCCGTGATCCAAGCCATGCGACGGTTTCGGGCGCGACGCGTGAAACGACGTACCTCGGAACGCTCGAAACGTCGCCGCTCAGCAGCGGCCCTCCGTGCGTCGCGGCGAGCCGCGCGCGCGCTGGCCTTGGCCTCCTTCGCCGCGAGCTCTGCCTCACTTGGCTCGCGGCGCTGCCGCTTCTGCTTCGCCGGATGCGGTTCTCGGGGGGCTCGCTCTGGGCGCTTCGGGAGACTCGCTAGTGTGCTGACCCGCGCCCTCACCGCGTGCCGCGGTTCCGTGTCTTCCTCCACCGGAGGAGCGGGCGGGCGCGGGTCGAAGCCGTCAGGCCGTTTCATCCACCTGCTGGTTCCGCTCAAGTGCAGCAAGGAGCTGCGGGATGATGAGGTGGATGTCTCCCCCGCCCATGGGAATGAGGATGTCGCCGGGCCGTGCAATGCTCGCGGCATACTCGACTGCCTCGGACCAGTCCTCGATGTACTGCGCAACCGAGGCATCCGAGAAGCGCTCCGTGATGAGCCTGCCCGTGACGCCGGGGATGGGTTCCTGCCGCGCGGGATAGATCGGCACGACAATCGTGTGGTCGGCGAGCCGCTCGAGCGTGTCGGCGAACTCCTGCGCCATATCCTGCGTGCGAGTGAAGAGGTGAGGCTGGAAGACGGGGATGAGTCGCCCGGTTCCGACGACACCGCGGGCGCCCGACAGCGCCGCCTCCACCTCCGTGGGGTGGTGGGCGAAGTCGTCGAACACGCGCACTCCCCCGACCTCGCCGCGGAACTCGAATCGGCGCTCGGCACCCGCGAAGTGGGACAGCGCCTCAATCGAGTCCGCCGCATCGAAACCGAGGCCGACAAGCACGGCGAATGCGCCGGCCGCATTAAGGGCGTTGTGGAGTCCGGCGACGGCCAGCGTAACCCGGTGCTCCTCCCCCGCCCAGGACAGCGTGAACGCCACCTGCGGGCCCGTGTCGACGGCATGGATGCGCACGTCCGCGTTCTCCGACATGCCGAAGGTGAGCACCCGGCGGGCCGAGAGACGTGAGGTGATTCCCCGCGCGCCGGGATCGTCGGCCGAGATGACGACGAACTCGCTCGCGGTCTCGGCGAAACGCACGAACGCCTGCTCGAAGGCCTCTCGTGAACCGAAGTGGTCGAGGTGGTCGGGATCGACGTTCGTGATGAGCGCGACTGCGGTGTCGTAGAGGAGGAAGGACCCGTCGGACTCATCGGCCTCGACAACGAAGATTTCGCCCTCGCCGTGGGCCGCACTCGTGCCGAGCTCCCGGATCACGCCGCCGTTGACGAAGCTCGGGGCCGCCCCGCGCCTGAGCAGCGCGGAGACGAGCATCGCGGTGGAGGTGGTCTTGCCGTGCGCGCCCGCGACGGCGACGAGGCGGGAATCGCGCGTGAGCCATGCCAACGCCTGGGCACGGTGAAGGGCCGGGATGCCGCGCTCACGCGCCGCCAGGTACTCGGGGTTCGACTCCGAGATCGCGCCCGTGACCACGAGCGCATCGACCTCGCCCACGTTGGCGGCATCATGACCGATCGCGACGGGGATGCCCCGCTCGCGAAGGGAGTCGACGGTCGCGCCCTCGCGGGAATCCGAACCCGTGACGGCGATGCCCTGCTCATGGAACATGGCGGCGATACCGCTCATGCCGGCACCGCCGATGCCGACGAAGTGCACGGAGTCGAGGCGAGTGGGAATGGGGGTGGAGAAATCCGACTTGATCATCGTGCCTACCGTATCCCGACTGCCTCATGCACGAGATCGAGCATGCGGCGCGTGCCGTCGCGCACGCCAATCTCCCCAGCCCTCGTCGCCATCGCGGCGATGGCCGCCTCGTCCCGAAGCAGCGGCACGAGCGACGAACGCACCCACTCGGAGGTGAACTCGGCATTGTCGACCAGTCGCGCCGCGCCAGCATCGACTGCCTGCCGCGCGTTCAGCCGCTGCTCGCCATTGCCGATCGCAAGAGGAACGTACACGGCCGGGATGCCGAGCGCAGTGAGCTCACTGACGGTCGCCGAGCCGGCGCGTGAGACGGCAAGGTCGGCCACCGCGAGGGCCAGGTCCATGCGGTCGCAGTAGTCGAGCGGGTGGTAGTGCTCAGCCCGCACCGCCGCGCCCGAGTCGCGCGTGCCGGTGATGTGCAGCACCTGCCAGCCAGCACCCACGAGCTCGGTGACGGATGCCCGCACTGTCTCGTTGAGGCGCACGGCGCCGAGCGATCCCCCCGTCACGAGGAGGGTGCGGCGCGAGGGGTCGAGCCCGAACGACTGCAGGGCTTCACCGCGCACGGCAGCGCGGTCGAGCGTCTCGATCTCGGCGCGCAGCGGCATCCCGACGAACCGGGCGTGGCGAAGGGGCGTGCCCTCGAAGGCGACGCCCACGAAACGCGTGAACCGGCTGCCGAGGCGGTTCGCCATGCCCGGGCGGGCGTTCGCCTCGTGCAGTGCGAGCGGTACCCGTGCTCGCCGAGCGGCGAGGTAGGCAGGGGCGGCGACGTAGCCGCCGACACCCACGACGACGTCGACACCGCGGTCGCGGATGAGGGATTCGATGGAACGGATGACGCCCGACAGTCGCGAGGGGAACGCCAGGGCGGCCCTGCTCGGCCTGCGCGGGAAGGGCAGCTTCACGACCGTGACGAGCTCGTAGCCGCGCTCGGGCACCAGCCGGGCCTCGAGGCCCTCAGCGGTGCCGAGGACGATGATGCGAGCATCCGCTTCGTCGCGGCGGATCCGATCGGCGATGGCAAGGAGGGGGTTGACGTGCCCAGCCGTTCCCCCGCCACAGAGGAGGTACGTGGTCACCTGGCGACCCGCTGCCGCTGCTCGGCCGGTTTGCGGGCAAACGACAGGGCGATGCCGATCGCCGCCATGCCGGAGATGAGGGCCGTGCCACCGGCGGAGATCAGCGGCAGCGGAACGCCGAGCACGGGCAGCACGCCGAGCACGACCGCGATGTTGACAAAGGCCTGGCCGATGAGCCAGACCATGATGGTGCTCACCGCGATGCGGGCGAACGGGTCGCGGTTGGCGCGGATGATGCGAACGAAGGCGATGAGCATCACGACGAAGAGCGCGAGCACCGTGACCGCACCCAGCAGGCCGAGCTCCTCGCCGATGATCGCGAAGATGAAGTCGTTGTCGGCTTCTGGCAGCCAGTTCCACTTCGATTTGGAGTTGCCGAGGCCCACGCCGAAGATGCCACCGGATGCCAGCGCCCACCATCCATGGAGCGTCTGCCAGCAGGTGCCCAACCCGTCATCCGTCGTGACGCATCCGCCCTGCCAGGCAGAGATGCGCACCATACGGGAGGAACCGCCGGAGAACAGCACGATGGCGGCGAGACTCGCCATCGCGAGGAACGCCGTGCCGAGGTGCACGAGGCGGGCCCCCGCGAAGTAGAGGGTGCCGAACACCATGATGGTGAGGATGCTCGCAGTGCCGAGATCGCCACCGGCCATGACGAGCACGATGGCCGCGATCGCAACGGGGGCGAGCGGGATCACGAGCTCCTTCCAGTTGCGGAGCGCGGCCTGCTTGCGCGCGAGCACGAGGGCCATCCACACGACCATGGCAAGCTTGATCGTCTCGGACGGCTGGAAGCTGAAGCCCCCGACCTGGATCCAGTTCTGGTTTCCGTTGACGGCGTATCCGAGGGGCGTCGCGACCGTGAGGAGCTGGAGCCCGAGCGCGACGACGATCGCGACGGGAGCCCACTTCTTCCAGAAGATGGCCGGCGCCCGCGACGCCAGGAGCATGATGGGCAGCCCGATCACGGCGAAAAGCGCCTGCCGCTCGATGCCCCCGAAGAACTTCTGCGATTCCGTGTAGGAGGTGACCGACGATGCGGAGAGCACCATGACGAGCCCAAATGCGACAAGGAAGAGCGTCGTGCCGAGGAGCAGGTAGAAGTTCGCTGTCTCGGCACCGAAGAGCTTGCGGACGGCCACCACCGCGCCGGCACCGCGGGGGGCCGACCTCGTCGAGTCGATGGTGGGTGTGTCAGTCACCCGTCTAGTCTCGGTCACCTTCTCGCCTCCGGGCTCACGCTCGGCGCGTGTCGTCCCACGCGATCACTCGGATGCCGTGCCGAGGCCCCTGAGTGCGGCGTTCAAGGCAGAGATGGGTGCACCGAAGGAGCGCGCGAGCGCCGCTGCCGCCAGCACCTCGTTGAGTCCACTCGCCGTGGCCAGTCCGGCGGCGTCGAGCATGTCGACCGTGCCGAACTCGAGCGCCGACTCCCGGCGCTCTTCGAGAAAGGCCCTGTCGCAGAGGATTCCCTCCACGACGCCGAAATCGCTCGGGCCGGGAATGCCCGCGCCGAAGCCAATTGCGCGGCATCCCTCCTCGACCTCTGCCTCTTCAACCATGTGCATGGTGGCGTCGTCGGCCCGGTTGTAGACGCACGCGACCTGTGCCCCCTCGTAGACCCGGCCCAGCAGATCGACGGCCGCGCCCGTGCCCGAGGTGAGGCAGGCAGCCGACCAGGCGGCTACCGAGGGCGAGTAGCGGAGGTCCTCTGCCGATACGGCGACGACGAGGCACTCCCACTGCTCCGGGACGCGCAGCGCGTCGAGCACCGGCACGCCAGCCGTGGTGTCGCCGCAGGCCATGGCCCGTGCGCCTGCCGCCAGCAGCATGGCCTCCGTCAGGTGCGCGGCCCGACCGGCTTCCGAGCCGCCCGCCGTGAGCAACCACGGGGCGGGCTCGCCGTTCTTGTCACGCAGCCTCCATGCGAGTTCGATGTCACTCGCTACCGGGACGCCCTCCTCGTCAGCCCACTGGACGAGCGGATGCTCGGTGCTCCCGGCACTCACGACGAGCACATCTGGCCGCCACTGGGCCACGAGGTCCTCGGCCTCCTGCAGCCCCACGATGAGTCGTGCTCCGATGACGTCGACGAGCTGGGCGAGGTCGGACGAGTGTTCGCCCTCCGATACGACCGTGACATCCGCGCCGAGTTCGGTGAGCGTATCCGCAACGGCAAAACCGCGGGTATCCAGCCCGACCATCATCACTCGCAGGCCGGCCCAATCATGGTGCCAACTGCGCAGGGCATCCCACCGATGGCTCATGGCAGGAGCGCAAGCCACTCGATGTAGAAGAGGAACACGCCGCTCGCGACGAAGAGCCCCGCGATGAGCCAGAACCGCACGACGATCGTGACCTCGGGCCACCCGACCATCTCGAAGTGGTGGTGCAGCGGGCTCGCGCGCCAGATGCGCTTGCCCTTGGTCGCCTTGAAGTAGAGGCGCTGGATGATGACCTGGCCTGTCACGATGACGAAGATGCCGCCCAGGAGCACGAGGAGCAGCTCGGTGCGCGAGAGGATCGCGAGGGCCGCGAGGGCGCCGCCAAGGCCGAAGGAGCCGGTGTCGCCCATCATGATCTGCGCGGGCGAGGTGTTCCACCAGAGGAAGCCGATGAGGGCACCGACGATGGAGGCCGCGATCACTGCGAGGTCGAGAGGACTCGAGACGACGTAGCACTGCTCGGCAACGGCAGGGTCGAGCCGCGGGGCGAAGCACGACTGGTTCTGCTGCCAGAAGCCGATGATGATGTATGAGCCGATCGCGAAGATCGATGAGCCCGCTGCGAGGCCGTCGAGACCGTCGGTCAGGTTGACGGCGTTCGACACGCTCGTCGTGATGAGCACCATCCAGGCGATCGCAAGCGCTGTGCCGAGGCCCACGCCGAAGATCGCCGTCAGGTCGAGGAAGGGCAAGTCACGCGTCAGCGAGATGGCGGTCGATGCGGGGCTCAACCCGTTCTCGTCGCGGTAGCTGAGGGCCAGGCCGGCGAAGACGACGGCGACGATCACGGTGCCGATGATCTTCGCGGGACCGCTCAGGCCGAGGCTGTTCTGCCGCGTGACCTTCATGAAGTCATCGAGGAAGCCGATGAGGCCGAGGCCGACCATCATCAGGATGACGAGCAAGGCCGGTACGGAGGGTGTCTCGCGGCCCACGATGTTGCCAAGGAAGTAGCCAACGACGGCCGCCAGGATGAAGACCACACCGCCCATCGAGGGGGTGCCGCGCTTGACGACGTGGGTGGTTGGGGTGTCCGCGCGCACGAACTGGCCGAGGTTCATCCGGCGGAACGTCCGCGCGAAGAGCGGCGTCAGCAGGAGCGAGAAGGCGAGGGAGACGCCGCCCGCGACCAGCAGGGGGATCATCGGGCGCCTCCCTGCTGCGCGCCGAGGGCGGAGAGGATCGTTGTCGCCGCTTCGCGGCTCTTCACCAGCACGACATCTCCCGGGCGCACGACTTCACGCACTCGATCGTAGGCTGCCGCCGCATCCGCCACGAGCACCGACTCTCCATTCCATGAGCCTTCCAAGCCCGCCGCGTTGTGGATGTGGCGGGCGTTGTCGCCGACCACGATGAGGGAGGAAATGTTCAATCGCACGACGATGCGCCCGATCCTGTCGTGCGCTTCCCGGTGCAACTCGGCAGCAAGCGCCGCAGAGTCCTCGGATGGACCGAGGTCGAGTTCGCCGATGACCGCGACAGTGCGGTGGCCCTCCGTGCCGAACATGGCCAGTGCCTTCAGCCCGGCCGTCACCGACTCGGGTGCCATCGACGCGGAGTCGTCGATCAGCAGGATGTCGCCACCGGCATCCACGGGGCTCATGATGCCCTCCCCCGCTGCGCTGAGAGCTTCGAGCGCGGCGACCGCGTTCGCGAGGGGCACGCCATTGGCGTGTGCCGCGGCAAGGGCTCCGAGCGAGTTCTCGGCGAGGTGCTCGCCCAGGAGCGAGAGGCGCACGTCGGCGCGGTCCGAGCCGATGGTCACGGCGTAGTCGGTGCCGCCTGTGCTCGCGTGGAGTCCAGCCCCGCGCACCTCGGCCGTCGCGTCGAAGCCGAAGGTCACGACGCGGGCGCCCGTGAGCCGGGCCGCCTCGATGAGGCGGGCGTCCGAGGCTGGAACGGCCACGATTGACTCGAGATCGAGCGAGGAGAGCACTTCGCCCCACGATTTCGCTGGCGCATCAGGCGCCGCTTCGGAGCTGCCGCGCGAGAGCAGCACGACCGTGCGCCTGGGGTTGTGCGACGTGGCGCCCAGCACGGCGGTGAGCATGGCGGAGGTCGACGAGCGGCCGACGGTACCGACGACCGTCGCGACGCTCGCGGTCGCCTGCACTATGCCCACCCCGCCTCGCGCAGGGCGGCGCGCGCCTCGGCACGAGCGGAGTACGGCGTGCGCACCCCGCGGATGTCGCGGTAGTCCTGGTGACCTGGTCCCGCCCACAGGATCGAGTCGCCCTCACGGGCAAGCGACACGGCGTGGCGGATCGCCTGCTCAGGCGGGCTCACCTCGTGCAGTTCGGCCTGGTTCTCGGCGAGGCTGGCCCCCTCGATGAGGGTCCTGCGAATCGCCGCCGGGTCTTCGAAGCGCGGGTGGTGATCGGTGACGACGAGGATGTCCGAGTACTCGGATGCGATGCGCCCCATCTCGTGACGTTTGGTCGCGTCGCGGTCACCATCGGCGCCGAAGACCATGATCGTGCGGCCGGTCGTGAAGCGACGGACCGCCGTGAGGGTGTTGAGGAAGGCGTCGGGGCTGTGCCCGAAGTCAACGAACACTGCGGGGCCGCGTTCGCCCGAGACCCGCTCGGTTCGTCCGGGCAGGTACGCCTCGATGCCGTCCTTGACCGCGTGCCCGATGGCCTCGAGCTCGAAACCGGCCTCAACGAGCATGACGATCGAGAGCGCGGCATTCGCCGCCATGTGCCGGCCGATGAGGGGCACACTGGTCTCGATCGAGCGCCCCTGCGGGCCGGTGAGGCGGAATGAGGTGTACTCGGCCCGCTCCTCAAGGATCTCGACACCCCACTCGGCATCCGTTCCCTCGGTCGATGCGATCGTTGTGACCGGGATGCGTGACTCATCAACGACACGCTGCCCCCAGGGGGAATCGAGCGACACGACGCCGCGACGCGCGCGTTCCGGGTCGAAGAAGGCAAGCTTCGCCTCGAAGTACTCGTCCATGTCGGCGTAGTCGTCGAGGTGGTCGTGGCTGAGGTTCGTGAACGAAACGACGTCGAAGGAGATGCCGTCCACCCGGTGATGGCTGAGCGCCTGCGCGCTCACCTCGAGCACGGCGGCGCGCACCTCGCTCTCGCGCATCCGTGCGAGGAGCGCGTGGATCTCACTCGCCTCGGGGGTGGTCAGACGGCTCACAACGGTGAGGTCCCCAATGTGCCGCTCGGCCGTCGTGCTGAGGCCCGTCACGAGACCGAGCTGGCGAAGGATGCCCTCGAGGATGTACGCCGTCGAGGTTTTGCCGTTCGTGCCGGTGATGCCGAGCATGAGCGGCGGATGTTCGTTGCTTTGGTAGAGCCAGGACGAGACCTCGCCCAGGGCCGCCCTCGGCGAGTCGACCAGCACGATGGGGAGTCCGCAGCCTGCGGCGATGTCAGCGCCACGGGCATCCGTCAGCAGGGCGACAGCGCCCGAGTCGCGGGCTGCCTCTGCGAACTGGGCACCGTGTGCCGCCGCTCCCGGCATGCCGACGAAGAGGTCACCCGGCTGCACCTCGTTGGAGCGAAGCGTGATTCCGGTCAGTTCGACGCCGTCGAGCGAGCCGATTGACTCCAGTTGGAATTCGGAGACGAGGCCCGTCAGCGATCTCGCCGACGGATGTTCAGGGCGAAGGACCGGGGGTATCCGATCAGCCAATGGGTCCTCTTTCTCACCAGGTGGTCGGGAGGCTCGGGGCCGGCTGCGTGGACGGCTCGACACGGTAGGTCTTGAGCACCTGGGTCATGATCTTTTGGAAGGTGGGGGCCGCCGCCGCGGAAGTCCTAATTGTATCCGGCTTGACGAAGCTGACGATCACGACGTACTCGGGATCCTCCGCGGGAGCCATGCCTGCGACGGAGACGACTCGTTCCGAGCTGTAGACGCCGTTGATGGCAAGCTGCGCCGTTCCCGACTTGGCGGCGACGCGGTAGCCGGGGATCGTCAGCATGTTGGCGAGGTCTCCACCAGTGGCGACCGTCTCCATCATCCCGACGACCTGCTCGGCGCTCGACTGGGAGACGACGCTGACGGGCTCCGGCTTCGGCTTCTCGACGACGGTTCCATCGGGCAGCGTGCACTTGTCGACGAGCGTGAGCGGCAGGCGCACTCCGTCGTTGCCGAGCGCCTGGTAGGCGCCCGCAAGCTGCGCGAGGGTCGCGGCGACGCCCTGGCCGTAGGAGACGTCGTATTTCTGTTGCGAGTCCCAGTAGTCCGAGAGGATGCCGGCGCTCTCGCCCTGGAAGCCGACCGAGGTCTGTGCGCCCATGCCGAACTTTTTCAGATAGTCGTACCGCACGGAGTTCGAGAGCTTGGTCGACAGCATCGAGATGCCGACATTCGACGAGGTCTGGATCACTCCCGCGAGCGTCAATCTCGCCTCGGGGTGTGGCACGGCATCCCGCACCTGACCGCCCTCGGGCGTCTGCCACAGCGACGGTACCGTGAGCTGCGTCGCCGGCGTCGCCGCGCCCTCCTCGAGGAGCATCGCTGCGCTGAGCGGCTTGAAGGTCGAGCCCTGCTCGTAGGCGGCGTTGAACCCGGCCGAGCCGAGGTGCTCGACGGGTGTCGCGTCGACGTTGTTCGGGTCAACGGCGGGCCAGTCCGCGAGGGCCATGATGTGAGCATCCTTGACCCGGACGACGATCGCGGATGCGGAATCGGCCCCGATTGCGATCGCCTGCTCTGCGAGGCGCTGGTTGGTAAACCATTGCAGGTCGCTGTCGATCGTGAGTGAGAGCGATCCGCCGTCGATCGCCTCCTTTGTCACGACGGTGCTCCCGGGGAGTCGCACGCCGTCGACCCCGCGCTCATACGTCGAGGTGCCCGGCTCGCTCCTCAGGCAGTCGTTCTCGGTGTACTCGAGCCCGTTCTGGGGACCGTCCGTGCCCTCGAAGCCGACGAGGTTGCCCGCCACCGCGCCATTCGGATAGGTGCGATCGGGAAGGGATTCGAAGTACAACCACGGAATATTGAGCTCCCGCACGGCACGGTACTGCTCAGTGTCGAGGTTCTTCGCGAGGATCTCGTAGTTCGAGTCGGGATTGCTTGTGATCTGCATGTACAGGTCAGCGGCGTTGCCGCCCGTGACGGCCGCGAGCTCCTCGAGCGCGTCGAGCGCGGTGACGGTCTCGACGGTGTCGTCATCGAGCTCCCGCACGAAGGTGTCCTTGACGATCTTCGGCGCGACCGTCACGTTGTAGCGCAGCACCGTGTCGGCAAGGACGGTGCCATTCGTGTCGAGGATCTGCCCGCGGATGCCGTGTGTCGTCATCGCGACGGCCCGCTTGTTGACGGACGCCTCATTGAGTTCGTTTGCCCGCACGACCTGGAAGTCGACGAGGCGAACCACGAAGACGGCGACGATCGCGAGTGTCACGACGATCGCGGTTGCAAGCCTGCGACTACTCATCCGCCTGTCGTTCACTACCCACCTCGCCCATCACTGCTCGGATCCTGCATTCTGAGAACACCCGTGGTCGCCGCTATTGCGTCACGGGGGCGGGGATGCCGTCCGGGAACGACGGTACAGACTGGTCTGCCACACCCGGTTGCGCCACGCCCGCCGCGTCGCCTGCCGAGTCAGCAGCCGCGGCGGCAGCGGCGGCAGCGGCGGACTCCGCCGCAAGAAGGCCTCCCATGTCGGGAATCTCGCCGATCAATTCGTTGGAGATGAGGAGCGTGCCGTTCTCGCCGATGACGCCTCCCGCACCCTCACTCGCTGCCGTCGGCACGCCGAGCACGGCACCCGTCGCGAGACTCAGGTAGACCGCGCTCTCATTGCTCACCATTCCGAGTGACTCGGCGCGCGCGGCAAGGTTTTGGGGCGAGTTCAGCACGTCGAGCTTCTCGCTCAGGATCTGCTCGTCGCGGCTCAACTCCTTGCGGTCGGCCTGAAGCGCTGCAATCTCGTAGGCGCCGTCAGCGAGGGCGATGCTCAGGAGCAGTTGCGAGACGAGCACGGCGAAGAGGCCGCCGACGACGACCATCGCGTAGGCGAGCCGCGGGCGGGAACGGCGCTGCTGGCGCGTCGGCGCGATCTCGATATAGGGGGCCGGCTCCTCGTGTGGGCGTGGCGCCACACGGGCCTGTGCGTGAACGGCGCTCATGCCGCCCTCCTGATGCGTTCGGCGGCGCGGAGCCGCACGGGGATGGCACGTGGGTTGAGTTCGCGCTCCTGCTCGGGCGCGAGCTCTGCACCCCTGACGAGGAGCCGAAGCTCGGGCGCGTGTTCCGGCAGTTCCACGGGGAGCCCGGCCGGCGCGCTCGACGTCGAGTGGGCTGCGAGATACCGCTTGACGAGGCGGTCCTCGAGGGACTGGTAGGCAAGCACGACGATGCGACCGCCGACCCCGAGGCTGTCGACGGCGGCCGGGATGGCCCGCTCGAGCACGGCGAGCTCCTGGTTGACCTCGATACGCAGCGCCTGGAAGACGCGCTTGGCGGGGTGGCCCTTGCGCTGGATCGCGACAGGCGTCGCCTCCGTGATGATGCGCACCAGTTGAGCGGATGAGGTGAGCGGCGTGCGAGCGCGCTCCGCGACGATTCGCTGGGCGTAGCGGGGGGCGAGTCGCTCCTCGCCATAGTCGCGGAAGATCCGCCGAAGCTCGGCCTCGGAGTACTCCGCCAGCACGCGCTCGGCAGTCAGGTCGGATGTCGAGTCCATGCGCATGTCGAGGGGCGCATCCTTCGAATAGGAGAAGCCTCGCTCCACGCGGTCGAGCTGGAGCGACGAGACGCCGAGGTCGAAGAGGATGCCCTGCACCTCCGCAATGCCGAGCCCGTCGAGTGCTTCCTCAAACTCGTCGTAGATGGTGTGGACGAGGTGCACTCGGTCACCGAAGCGCTCGAGGCGTTGGCCCGCGATGGCGAGCGCCTCGGGGTCGCGGTCGAGCCCGACGAGGGTCAGCCCCGGGAACCGCTCGAGGAGGGCCTCGGAATGACCTCCCATGCCGAGGGTTGCGTCCACGACGACCGCGCCGGGTTCACTGATGGCGGGCGCGAGCAACTCAATCGTGCGCTCGAGCATGACGGGGGTGTGGATCTCGTTGGCTTCAGTCATGTCATTTCCCGATGCCCCCTCGGTCTGATCCCCATCCGACTCGACCTGCCGCCGGGGAAGTGCGGCAGGGCGTTCGGCTGGGAGTCAGGCCCAGGGCGCTAGAAGAGTCCCGGGATCACCTCCTCCGTGGTGTCAGCGAAGGCACTTTCCTGCTCGGCGTAGTAGGCCTCCCACGCGGCGGTGTCCCAGATCTCGGCGCGGTTGCCCACACCGATCACGGTGAGCTCGCGGTCGAGGCCCGCGTAGGCGCGCAGGGCAGCGGGGATCGTGACTCGGTTCTGGCTGTCCGGCACCTCTGCCGTGGCTCCGGAGAGGAAGAGGCGCATGTAGTCGCGGGCCTGCTTGCCCGTGACGGGGGCCTGACGCATCTTGTCGGCGAGCTCCTCGAACTCACGCGTGCTGAAGACGTAGAGGCAACGCTCCTGGCCGCGAGCAAGCACTACGCCGTTCTCCAGCTCCTGGCGGAACTTGGCGGGAAGGATCACTCGACCCTTGTCGTCGAGCTTGGGCGCGTAGGTGCCAAGGAACATCTCGGCACCCCCTTCCACTCCGGCCCAGCTTCGGTATGCCCCACTTTACTCCACTCTCCCCCACTTAACAAGGAAACTGAGAAGGAAAGACGCACATTGCCGGCAAAGAGGCCCGAAATCACAGCGAAGTAGGGAGTGGAGGAGGGTGGAGGGAATATTCGCCATCCGGAGTCCGGAGGGGCACAAAAAAGGGCCGACCCGAAGGTCGACCCTGTTGTGGAGCGGAACTACTGCATCAGCGTTCGCCCTGTCGGCGCTCCCAGCGCTCGTTCATACGATCCATGAACCCTGCATGGGACTTGCCGCGAGATGGACCAGCGACGGGGCTAACGGGAGAATCCGATCGGCGGGGCGAGGAGATCGCGAGAAGCGCACCGCCGAAGACGACGATGAAGCCGAGAACGCCGACAAGCGGCTGCTTGATGACGACACCGACCACGATCGCTGCGACACCGGCGAGTGCGATGAGCACACCGCCCACGAGCAGGCGATAGTTCGGGGCGCCCCGGCGCTGACTCACCGTCGACACGAAGTCGGCGTCATTTTGATAGAGGCTGCGCTCCATCTCGTCGAGGAGACGCTGCTCACGTTCAGACAGCGGCATGGTGACTCCTCCCGGCGGATCCGTTGAACTGCCACCCCAAGTGTATGCCGCTCTCGCTGGCTAGGCTATACGCGTGACTGAGAGTACGCGGATAGTTGAGCAGGTTCAGGCAAACATCGACCGCACTCTCGAGGCCCAGGCGACACAACTGGCCGACGTCTCCCCCGACTTGAGTCCTTTTATCGACTGGTCACGTGAGCTGCTCTCGGGCGGCAAGCGCTTCCGCGCGCTGTTCTGCTACTGGGGGTGGCGTGCGGCGGGGGGTTCCCCGGACGGGCCGCTCGAAGCAATCGTGAATGCCGCCACGGCCCTCGAATTCTTCCACGCAGCAGCTCTCGTGCACGACGACATCATCGACAACTCCGACACTCGCCGCGGCATGCCGGCAGCCCACCGGCGCTTCGAACGCCTCCACCGGGAGACGGGATGGTCGGGCGACGCCGACTCCTTCGGGCGATCGAGCGCGATCCTCCTCGGCGACCTGCTCCTGGGCTGGAGCGACGAGATCCTTGATGCCGGCCTGCACTCGCTCGGCGATGCATCCGCTGCCCTCACCGCGCGTCGCGAGTTCAACCGCATGCGCACCGAGGTCACGGCTGGCCAGTATCTCGATGTGCTCGAGGAGCACTCGTGGCGGTCCTGGCCGGATGACTCACTACTCGAGCGCGCCCAGCGGGTGATCGTCTACAAGTCCGCCAAATACAGCGTCGAGGCCCCGCTCCTCATCGGGGCGGCCCTGAGCGGCGCGAGCATCGAGCAGTCGACGGCATTTCGGGACTTCGGGCTTCCCCTCGGCATCGCGTACCAGCTGAGGGACGACCTCCTCGGCGTCTATGGCGATCCGACTGAGACCGGCAAGCCCTCGGGTGATGACCTTCGCGAAGGCAAGCGCACGGTGCTCGTCGCGCAGGCGCGTCGACGGATGCCCGGGCCCTCGACCCGGCTGCTCGATGAACTCCTCGGCGACCCCGAACTGAGCGACGAGCAGGTCAGGACCCTCCAGTCGACCCTGTTGCAGAGTGGCGCCGTCGACGACGTGGAGCGGGCCATCCAGCGCAACGCAGACCGCGCCCGCGCAGCCCTCGATTCGGCGTCGATCAACCCCGAGGCCCGGGGACGGCTCATCGAGCTCGTCGAGAAGGTTACGCAGCGCGTCGTCTGAGGCGCGACGCCGGCAGCCAGCGCAGGGCGGCTTCAGGCGAGGGCCTGTGCGACCCGTCGAACCTCGGCCTTGCGTCCGGCCCGCAACGCCTCGATGGGCGAGGTGCCGAGGCTCTCCTCCGGTGAGAGCAGCCAGTCGAGCGCTTCGTCATCACTGAAACCCGCATCCGTCAAGACAATGAGCGTGCCCCGCAGTTCCGACAGGGGCTCCCCGTCACGGATGAACATTTCCGGCACCTGCCACACCCCATCGATGCGACGCGCGGCGAGGCTTCGGTCCTCGATGAGGCGGCGCACCTTGCTCACGCCTATCCCGAGTGTCTCCACAAGATCGGGGATGGTCAACCAACGGATGTCTGTGGCTTCAGTCACAACAAAATCCTGTCAGATATTGCCTCTGGGTTCCGCAACGCCTCGGCCACGAGTCGCGCCAGACAATGTTACGGATACGTAAACTTGAACCACATCAGCCTCATCAGTCACATTGGTTGACAGGACTATCCTTCTGTGTCAGTTTGGCTGTTACTGCGCAGCACTGAAGCACGAGACCCCCGGGGACAGCCATGACCACTCTCACTGACCGAGCCACCTCGCGCGGACTGTTCCGCGACCGCTCTCGCGCCGCACGCGCCTCGCTATCCACGGTGCCGATCGTCATCGCGTCCTCGCTCGCCATGAGCATGAACCTCACGGGCCCCGTCGTGGTCGACACGGAACGGACTACCGATCGCGACGACTCCGACTCGCGCTCCCACCTCAGGGAGAACGTGCGCGCGGCATTCGCCGGCGTGCACGCGAAGAGCGAAGCGACCGCGAGTGCTCCTGAGGGCGACTTCGCCTTCGCTTCAGCCCCCGCGACCTACACGGTCAAGGAGGGTGATTCGATCAGCGGTATCGCCGGTCGCTACGGTCTCTCCACCGCGACGGTGCTCGCCATGAATGGACTCGGGTGGAAGTCGATCATCCACCCCGGCCAGGTGCTCGTGCTGTCGAAGACCGCGGTCCCTGTGACTCCCACGCCCGCCGTCCGCAGCGCATCGGCCTACACGATCGCCGCAGGAGACACCATCAGTGGCATCGCCTCCAAGTTCGGAGTCAGCGCGAAGGCGGTGCTTGCCGCGAATGGCCTCAGCGCGCAGTCGATCATCTACCCGGGCCAGAAGCTGACCATCCCGAGCAGCAGCACCGTCGCATCCGCGGCTCCCACCGCTGCGGCCACCCATGCAGCAACGAGCCACACGGTCGTCTCCGGCGAGACCGCCACCTCAATCGCACAGCGCCACGGCGTGAGCCTCGGGGCGCTCCTCTCCGCCAACGGCCTGACCACATCGAGCACGATCTTCGCGGGCCAGAGCCTCGTGGTCCCCGGCGTGCAGCCCGCCGGTACCGTCCCGGCAGCGGCGGACGTCGTCGTGCCCATGACCCCGGAGATGGAGGGCCACGCGCGCACGATCGTCTCCGTCGGGCGCTCCCTCGGCGTCGACGACTACGGTCTCGTGATCGCGCTCGCGGCGGCGGCCCAGGAGTCCACGCTGCGCAACCTCGACTGGGGCGACCTCGACTCTGTCGGGCTCTTCCAGCAGCGCCCGAGCGCTGGCTGGGGAACCGTCGCACAGCTCACGACCCCCGACTACGCCGCCAGGCTGTTCTTCGGCGGTCCGAGTAACCCCAATGCCGGCGTGACCCGCGGCCTCCTCGACATCCCCGGCTGGCACGGAATGACCGTGACCCAGGCGGCGCAGGCCGTGCAGATCTCCGCGTTCCCCGACGCCTACGCCAAGTGGGAGACCTCGGCGCGGGCATGGCTCGCACAACTCAGCTGATACCCAGCCGTGATGGCCCCGGGTGTTTCGCACCCGGTCGACCGTGCATGCCAACTCTAGACTTGAGCGGTGAGCACTGTGAGTTCTGACCCGATGATTGGACGTCTGCTCGACGGCCGATACCAGGTGCGCTCACGCATCGCCCGCGGTGGCATGGCGACCGTCTACCTCGCGACCGACCTGAGGCTCGAACGGCGCGTCGCCATCAAGGTCATCCACCCACACCTGGCGGATGACTCGCAGTACCGCCTGCGATTCATCCAGGAGGCCAGGTCTGCCGCGAGGCTCGCCCACCCGAACGTCGTCAACGTCTACGACCAGGGTCAGGATGACGAGACCGCCTACCTCGTGATGGAGTACCTGCCCGGCATCACGCTGCGCGACCTCCTCAATGACCACCGCGTACTCACGACCGAACAGGCACTCGACATCATGGAGGCCGTGCTGAGCGGCCTCGCCGCGGCGCACCGGAGCGGGATCGTGCACCGTGACCTCAAGCCCGAGAACGTGCTCCTCGCCGACGACGGACGCATCAAGATCAGCGACTTCGGGCTCGCGCGCGCCGCATCCGCCGCCACTGCGACCGGCAACGCGCTGCTCGGAACCGTCGCCTACCTCTCCCCCGAACTCGTCACGCGCGGTGTCGCCGACACCCGAAGCGATATCTACGCGATCGGCATCATGCTCTACGAGATGCTCGCGGGCGAGCAGCCCTTCCAGGGCGAGCAACCCTTCCACGTCGCTCAGCAGCACGCGAATGACACCGTGCCGACTCCCAGCACACTCAACCCGCGAGTGCCCGCGGAACTCGACGAGCTCGTGCTCTGGGCGACCGCTCGCGACCCCGAACAGCGGCCCCGCGACGCCGGCATCATGCTGAGCCAGTTGCTCGAGACGCAGAGGATCCTCTCGGGACTGGGCAACGACGACACGACGCCCATGCAGCACACCATGGTGCTCCCCATGGCGGTTGGCGGCACCGACGCGACACAGGTCATCGCGCCCGTGCAGCCCATACGCCCAGACGCCGACCTCGGCCCGAACGTCGCCACGCTCACCGAGAAGAGCGCCAAGCGCAAGTCGCGCGGCGGTTGGCTCGTTGCGCTCGTGCTCCTGCTGGCGGGACTCGCGGCGGGAGCTGGCTGGTATTTCGGCGCAGGGCCGGGCGCGAGCGTGTCGGTTCCCGACGTCGCCGGACTCGAGCCGGCCGCCGCGGCTGAAGCGCTCGAGGCACAGAACCTCGTGGTCGCGGCTGAGAACGCGACGGCCCACAGCCCCACCGTTCCCGTTGACAGGATCATTGGCACCGACCCGCCCGTCGGCAGCGCTGTCGAGCATGGTTCGACGGTCACCCTCATCGTCTCGCTGGGACCGGAGATGCTCCCGATCCCCACCCTCGTTGGCTTGTCGGAGGCGGATGCCCTCACGGCGATCGCCGATGCGCGCTTCACAGCGGGAACATCGCGCTACGTCTTCCATGCCGACTCCGCAGCGGGCACCGTGCTCCAAGCGCTCGGCGCGGGAGACGTCGACCTGGTGCCGGGCGAGACCTATGGCGAGCAGCAGGAGATCACGCTGATCGTCTCGCGCGGCCCTATTCCGGATGTCTCCGGCCAGGCGGTCGAGGAGGCGAAGGCCCTCCTCGCAGAGGCTGGACTCACGGGCGTCGAGGCGGTCGAGGAGTACAACGACACGATCCCCGCCGGGCTCGTCATCCGCGCGCAGGCGCCGCAGGGCCAGGCAACAGTCCCGGAGGGCGGCGCTGTCGATCTGATCATCTCGAAGGGCATCGAGCAGGTCGCCGTGCCCGACGTGGAGGGCGATTTCTGGGCCGACGCGAAGGCAGCTCTTGAAGGGGCGGGGCTCACCGTTGACTTCGCCGACCTGCTCAGCGGCACGATTGCGAACTCGCCACTGGCCAACGTGGCTACCGTGACTGGCGCGAATCCCGCGGCCGGAAGCATGGTCGACAAGGGTTCCGCAGTCCAGCTCAAGCTACGAGTCCTGTAGGCAAGCCACAGCACCAAGAGTGACGGCGCTGAGTTCCCCGCGATAAGGAACACAGCGCCATCACTGATCAGCTGGAAAGATCAGCTGGCGCTGAGCTCCTCCGCGACGAGGAACGCAAGTTCGAGCGACTGCATGTGGTTGAGTCGCGGGTCGCACAGCGACTCGTAGCGCGTCGCAAGGGTCGCCTCGTCGATGAACTCAGAACCGCCCAGGCACTCGGTCACGTCGTCGCCCGTGAGCTCGATGTGGATACCGCCGGGGTGCGTGCCGGCGGCGCGATGTGCCTCGAAGAAGCCCTTGACCTCATCCATGACATCGTCGAAACGGCGGGTCTTGTAGCCGGTCGGCGTCGTGATCCCATTGCCGTGCATGGGGTCGGTGACCCAGAGCGGATTGGCATCCATGCCCTTGATCGCTTCGAGGAGTGGCGGCAGGGCGTCGCGGATCTTGCCAGCGCCCATGCGCGTGATGAAGGTGAGTCGCCCTGGCTCGCGCTCCGGGTCGAGCTTGTCGATGATCCTCTTCATCTCATCCGCAGTCACGCTCGGACCGAGCTTGATTCCGATCGGGTTGCGAAGGCGCGAGAAGAAGTCGATGTGGGCACCATCGAGGTCGCGAGTGCGCTCACCGATCCAGAGGAAGTGCGCCGAGGTGTTGTAGGGCGTGCCCGTGCGCGAATCGATGCGCGTCATGGGGCGCTCGTAGTCCATGAGGAGGCCCTCGTGGCTCGAGTAGAACTCGACGCGCTTGAGCTCCTCGAAGTCGGCACCCGCAGCCTCCATGAACCGGATGGCCTTGTCGATCTCGCGGGCGAGCGCCTCGTAGCGCTTGTTGGCCGGGTTCGAGGCGAAGCCGCGGTTCCAGCTGTGCACCTCGCGCAGGTCGGCGAAGCCACCCTGCGTGAATGCGCGGATGAGGTTCAGCGTCGACGCGGAGGTGTGGTACCCCTGCACGAGGCGGCGGGGATCCGCCTCCCGCGACTCAGGCGTGAAGTCGTAGCCGTTGACGATGTCCCCGCGGTAGGCCGGAAGCGTGACATCGCCGCGGGTCTCGGTGTCGCTCGAACGCGGCTTGGCGAACTGGCCCGCCATGCGCCCCATCTTGACGATCGGCATCGAGGCGCCATAAGTGAGCACGACCGCCATCTGGAGGATCGTCTTGACCCGGTTGCGGATCTGGTCGGCCGTGGCACCCGCGAAGGTCTCGGCGCAGTCACCACCCTGCAGCAGGAATGCCTTGCCCGCAGCGGCATCCGCCAGACGTGTGCGCAGCTGGTCGACCTCGCCAGCGAACACGAGCGGCGGCAGCGAGGCGATCTCGTCCGAGGCGGCGCCGACCGCGTCGGCATCGGGCCACTGCGGCTGCTGCTTGATGGGAAGCGTGCGCCAATAGTCGAGGCCTGTGAGCACTGAAGGATCTGCTTGCACGACGGGTTCTTCAGACGACTTGGCCACGGCTGGTTCCTATTCGGGTGAACAATGAAATGCCGGGCGTCCCTGCCCAGTTGCGGCAAGTTTACTGGACGTCGTGGGCGGCGCCGTGCACGTCAGCGACTGAGGGAGCCGCGCTTCTCCTTGACCGACGACGCGTACACGTCTGAATACTCCTGTTCGCCCAGGCGCATCAGTTCGTAGATGATCTCGTCGGTGATCGACCTCAGGATGAAGCGATCACCCTCCATGCCCTCGAAACGAGAGAAATCGAGAGGCTTGCCGATGATCACGCCGACCCGGCGCACCTTGGGGATTCTGGTGCCGATCGGCATGACCTTCTCGGTGTCGACCATGACGACGGGCACGACAGGCACTCCGCCCTCGAGGATCATGCGGGCGACGCCCGTGCGACCGCGATAGAGCTTGCCGTCAGGGCTGCGGGTGCCTTCGGGGTAGATGCCGAGCACCTCGCCCCTCGCCAGCACGCCGAGGCCAGTATTGAGGGATGCCTCGCTCGCCTTGCCGCCCGAGCGGTCGATGGGCAGCATCCCCGTTGCCGTCAGGAAGTTCTTGATCGCCCAGCCCTTGAGGCCCTTGGCGGTGTAGTAGTCACTCTTGGCGAGGAAGCTGATGCGCCGATCCATGACAAGCGGCAGGAAGACCGAGTCGATGACAGAAAGGTGATTGCTTGCGAGGATCACGCCGCCCGTCTTGGGGATGTTCTCGTGCCCAACCACCCACGGCCTGAACACGGTGCGCAGGATCGGGCCTGCGACCAGGTTCTTCATGAACCAATAGAACATCGAGACCTCTCTACTGCAGTGGCTCGAACACTCTAGCGCGAGCGGAAGTGCAGCCGGGCAAGGTCGGCCGCGCCCACGACGCCAGCATCGTTGACGAGCTGCGCCGTGACGAACCTCGGCTCGGGATGATAGCCGCGAGCAGGCAGATGCGCGAGGTACGTCTCGCGGATTGGCGCCAGCAGCAGCTCCCCCGCGGCAGCGACGCCGCCGCCGAAGACGAAGAGCCGCGGATCGAGCACGGCACCAAGCGACGCGCAGGCCTGGCCAAGCCAGCCGCCCAACTCCCGGAGCGCCTGCACGGCGCCGGGGTCATCGGCGGCGATCAGCTCGGCCACGTCCTCGCCGCGGAGTGTGCCATTGTGCTCGCGAATCTCGGCAAGGCGCAAGCCGATTCCGCCCACGTCGGCGATCTCATTCGCCATGCGCAGGAGCGCGCGCCCCGAACCGTATTGCTCGATGCATCCGCGGGCCCCGCAACCGCACGGGAGGCCACCGGGCACCACCCGCAGGTGGCCGAGCTCCGCGCCCGCCCCGAAACCGCCGCGCACCAGCTGTCCGCCCGCGACAACCGCTCCCCCGACACCCGTGCCGATCGTGAGCATCGTCATGTCGTCGACACCGCGACCCGCGCCGAAGCGAAACTCTGCCCATCCCGCGGCATTCGCGTCGTTGTCGATCGTGACGTCAAGGTCGAGCTCGGCCATGAGGCGGTCGCGGAACGGCTCGTTTCGCCAGTTGATGTTGGGCGCGTAATACACGGTCGACTGCTGCTCGTCGATGAAGCCCGCCGCCGCGACGCCGGCGGCCATGACGTCGTGGCCTTCCGAAAGGCGTGTGATCATGCCGACGACGACCTCGACGATCGCGGCGGGGCTGCCGGCTGGCGTCGGCGAGCGTTCGGAGCGCAGGATCGTGCCGTCTTCAGCGACGAGTGCTCCCGCGATCTTGGTGCCACCAATGTCAATTCCGACTGCGTGCATCGAGAATCCTCACTTTAAGGGCCGAGGGTGGACGACGCTCGCAGCCCACGGTGCGATGCGCGATAACAGTGTTCGCTGATGCGTTCTGTCCAGTGTAGAGATTCGACAACGGCATCGAGACTGGGAGCCCGCTGCGAGTAGGGTATATCGAATACCCGCACCCTCTGAGGTACCGAAGGAGTTGCCGTGAAAGAGTACAGCGTGCCCGCATTGGTTGAGGCAGATCCGAACGCGAACACCACCGACCTATTGGTTGAGCGGGTGAAGCAGACACCAGACAAAGCCCTCTTTGCCATTCCCCAGCCCGACGGCTCGTGGAAGGACATCTCGTCGCGCGAGTTCGAGCGCCAGGTGATCGCTCTCGCGAAGGGCTTCGTCGCGGCCGGCATCGAGCCGGGCGACCGCATCGCCCTGATGGCGAAGACCCGCTATGAGTGGAGCCTCATCGACTTCGCCGCCTGGTATGCGGGTGCGATGCTCGTGCCCATCTACGAGACCTCCGCGCCTGCGCAGATCCAGTGGTACCTCTCCGACTCGAACGCCGTCGCGTTCTTCGGTGAGACGCCAGACCACTTCGCACGCTTCGACGAGGTGCGCGCGGACCTCCCCCAGGTTCGCAGCGTGTGGCAGATCGACCTCGGCGACATCGACAAGCTCTCCGCCTCTGGCTCCGCCGTCACCGACGAGGAGATCGAGCGCCGCCGCTCGATCGCCAAGGCAGGCGACATCGCGACGATCATCTACACCTCAGGCACCACCGGCAAGCCCAAGGGCGTTCGGCTCAACCACGCGAACTTCTACGAGCTCGCGCGCAACAGCCGCCTCAACATGCCCGAGGTTATGCACGACAACTCGAGCACCGTGCTGTTCATCACCCTCGCCCACGTCTTCGCACGCTTCATCTCGGTGCTGAGCATCCACGGCGGTGTGAAGGTGGGCCACGAGCCAGACACCAAGAAGCTGCTGCAGGCGCTTGGAAGCTTCAAGCCGACCTTCCTCCTCGCGGTTCCCCGCGTCTTCGAGAAGGTCTACAACGCCTCCGAGCAGAAGGCTGAGGCAGGCGGCAAGGGCAAGATCTTCCACGCCGCCGCTGCAACGGCCATCGAGTACTCGAAGGCACTCGACACCGGTCGCATCCCGCTCGGGCTCAAGCTCAAGTTCAAGGTGCTCGACACGCTCGTGCTCTCGAAGCTGCGTGCGGCAATGGGTGGCCGCGTGGAGTACGCCGTCTCCGGCTCCGCTCCCCTTGGACTGCGGCTCGGGCACTTCTACCGCGCCCTCGGCCTCACGATCCTCGAGGGGTACGGCTTGACCGAGACGACCGCGCCCGTGACGGTCAACCTCGTCAAGAAGTTCAAGATCGGCACGGTCGGACCGGCCGTGCCCGGCAACTCCATCCGCATCAGTGATGACGGAGAGGTGCAGGCCAAGGGCGTCAGCGTGTTCCCCGGCTACTGGAACAACGACGCCGCGACGGCCGAGTCGTTCGACGGCGAATGGTTCAAGACCGGTGACATCGGCGAGATCGATGCCGACGGTTACCTCGTCATCACGGGCCGCAAGAAGGAGATCATCGTGACGGCCGGCGGCAAGAACGTCGCTCCCGCCGCGCTCGAAGACCCGATCCGGGCCAACCCGATCGTGGGCCAGGTCGTCGTGGTCGGCGACCAGAAGCCCTTCGTCTCGGCGCTCATCACGCTCGACGAGGAGATGCTCCCGGTCTGGCTCAACAACGCCGGTGAAGACGCCACGATGAACGCGGCGCAGGCGGCGAAGAACCCGAAGGTCATCGCCGAGGTCCAGGGTGCGATCGACGCGGCCAACGCGACCGTCTCGCGTGCCGAGTCCATCCGCAAGTTCACGATCCTCGATCGCGAGCTCACGGAGGCGAGCGGTCACCTCACGCCGAAGCTGTCGGTCAAGCGCGACCGCGTGATCGCCGACTTCGCCGATGTCATCGAGAGCATGTACAGCGGCACCCCCGCAACCGAGGGCATCTCGGTCAGCGGCTGATACACCTAGCAATACGAGGGGCCCGCATGCCTGGCATGCGGGCCCCTCGTCGCTTCGGAAGGCTCGTGGAGAGAGCGGATGTGCCCGCCTAGAACCAATCCGACTCGCGGATGGCGCGCATGGCCTCGCGCTTGGTGTCCTTATCGAGCCCGTCGATGTAGAGCTCGCCGTTCAGGTGATCGGTCTCGTGCTGCAGGGCCTGCGCCATCGTTCCCGTGCCGCTGAGCTCGACGGGCTTGCCTTCGAGGTCGACACCGCGCACCTTCGCGAAGGGGTAGCGACGGCGCTTGAAGTAGAGCCCCGGCACTGAGAGGCAGCCCTCGTCAACGAGCTCGGGTTCACCCGAGACCTCGAGCAGCTCGGGGTTGATGACGTAACCGATGCGTCCGTCGACGTTGTAGCTGAACACGCGCAGGTTCACGCCGATCTGCGGCGCGGCGACGCCCGCGCGCCCCGGAACCTTGACAGAGTCGATGAGGTCCTCCACGAGGCCGGTCACGTCGACGCCGGGGCCGACGGGGTCAGACACCGTCTTGAGCACGGGGTCTCCGAAGATCCTGATCTGTCGTACGGTCATGTGGTTCTCCAGGTGGGCGTCAGCTGCCGCGACGCACAGGAAGACCGTCCATGACGAGCGCGGCGAGCCGCCGGGCGGCGTCGCGGGTCAGGGGCTTGAGCGTTGCGTAGTCGATGACGGAGCCGGCAGCGAGCTGCGGGTCGTAGGGGATTCGGACGATCTCGCGGACGCGAGACTGGAAGTGGGACTCGATCTCGTCGAGCTTGATGAGGTTGGTGCCCTGGGTCGCCGTGTTGATGACGACAACCGCATTGCGCACGAGCTCGGAATAGCCGTTGGACTCGAGCCAGGTGAGCGTCTCGGATGCGAGGCGGGCCTCGTCGACGCTGCCACCCGAGACGATGACGATCGAGTCCGCGCGCTGGAGCGTCGCGCGCATGACGGAGTGGACGATGCCCGTGCCGCAGTCGGTCAGGGCGATCGAGTAGAACCTCGCTGCGAGATCGGCGACCACGTTGTAGTCGTTCTCGTCGAAGGCCTCTGAGAGCAGCGGATCGGTGTCGGAGGCGAGGATATCGAGCCGGGTGTCATCGCGCGAGACCATCATCGAGAAGTCGTTGAAGCTCGTGATCGACGCCGCCTGGGTGACGACATCGCGAACGGTCGACCTGGTCTGCTTGTTGATGCGTTCGGCGAGCGTTCCCCTGTCGGGGTTGGCATCGATCGCGATGATGCGATCCTCACGCACATCGGAGAGCGCCATGCCCAGCAGCGCCGTGACGGTCGTCTTGCCGACTCCGCCCTTGCGCGTGAGCACGGGCACGAAGCGCGTTCCGCCCTCGAACTGCTTGTCGATGCGCGCCTCGAGTTCCTTGCGCTGGCGTGCCTTCGGTGAATCGCCGAGGTTCACGAGGTGCAGTGTCGCGGTGTAGACGAACGACTGCCACGCACCCTCGGGTGCGGGCCGGCGGCGCTTCTTGACGTCGATGAGGCGATCGGCGGTCAGCATGCTTGCCGACTCAGGCGACATCGACACCTCCCCGCGGAGACGGTCGCGCCTGCTCTGGCTATCGGAGGACCGTTCCTCGCGCGCTGGCAGCGGCAGCACGTCCACGGCGTCGTCCACCCCATCGTCGTCGGCCGCTTCGAAGAGCCCCGGATCGACGCTGATCGAGAGGTTGCTCGCGTCCACGCCCGCTAGGAGCCCAGGACTCACCGGCTCGTCGGAGATCCTCACCGCCATCTCGTCTTCGGGAACCGTGCGCACCGGGGCCGGAAGGTCGACGCTCACCGTCAGGCTGGGCGGCACGTCGGCGGCGAGGTCCTCGCCGCCGTCTTCCAACAGCACGGTGTCTGCAAGATCAGACGCGCCCTCCTGTTCCCCAGCGAATTCGCGCCCACGGGTCGCGTCGTCAGCATCGCCTGATGCACCGCGCTTGACCGCCACAGAAGCATTCCTTTCGCCTGAGACCAACGATCGAGCCTACCAAAGGCTCAGTCGGCGACGATCTCGAGCAGCAGGTCACCGCCCTCCACGGGAGATGTGGCCTTGACGGCAAGCCGCTGCACGGTGCCCGAGATGCCGGCCGTGATCGACGCTTCCATCTTCATGGCCTCGATCGTGGCGACGGACTGGCCCGCCTGCACGGTTGCACCCTCCTCGATCTGGAGGGTGACCACGCCCGCGAAGGGCGCCGCGACATGCCCGGGCTTGGAGGCATCCGCCTTCTCGGTTGCGCGCGTCTCGACCTTGATGCTGCGGTCGCGGACGAAGACCGGGCGGAGCTGGCCGTTCATGGTCGCCATGACGGTGCGCATGCCCTTGTCGTCCGCGTCGCCGATCGCCTCAAGCCCGACATAGAGGCTCACGCCGCGTTCCATCTCGACGATGTGCTCCTCGCCTTGCCGGAGACCGTAGAGGTAGTCGACCGTGTCGACGATGGAGAGGTCACCGTACTGCTCGCGCACCTCCGCAAACTGCGCGGCGGGGGCCGGGAACAGCAGGCGGTTGAGTGCCTGGCGACGTTCCTCAGAAGAGCCCTCGAGTGCGGTTGAATCGTCCTCGGAAATATCGGTCAGGCCGACACGCACGGTGCGACCCTCGAGCACCCGGCTGCGGAAGGGCTCCGGCCATCCACCGGGCAGGTCGCCCAGTTCGCCGGCCATGAAGCCGATGACAGAGTCGGGGATGTCGTACTTCTGCGGGTTCGCCTCGAAGTCGGCGGGGTCTGCGTCGGCCGCGACCAAGGCGAGCGCAAGGTCTCCGACGACCTTTGACGAGGGCGTGACCTTGGGCGGACGCCCGAGCATGGCATTGGCCGCGGCGTAAGCGTCTTCGATGCGCTCGAACTGGTCGCCGAGGCCGAGTGCAATCGCCTGCTGGCGCAGGTTGCTGAGCTGGCCACCCGGAATCTCGTGGTGGTACACGCGGCCGGTCGGGCCGGCGAGGCCCGACTCGAAGGGCGCGTAGACCTCGCGCACCGCCTCCCAGTACGGCTCGAGATCCGAGACGTTCGAGAGCGAGAGGCCCGTATCGCGGTCCGTATGCGACAGTGCCGCGACGAGGGCCGACATCGAGGGCTGGCTCGTCGTGCCCGCCATGGGGGCGGATGCCACATCCACCGCATCTGCGCCGGCCCTCGCGGCTGCGAGCAGCGTTGCGAGCTGGCCGCCCGCCGTGTCGTGCGTGTGCACGTGCACGGGAAGGTCGAAGCGATCGCGAAGCGCCGTCACGAGAGTCTCGGCGGCACCCGCGCGAAGCAGCCCGGCCATGTCCTTGATCGCGAGGATGTGCGCGCCGGACTCGACGATCTGCTCAGCGAGGCGGAGGTAGTAGTCGAGCGTGTAGAGGTCTTCCGCCGGGTCGAGCAGATCGCCCGTGTAGCAGAGGGCGACCTCGGCGAGCGTCGTGCCCGTCTCGAGCACGGCGTCGATCGCCGGCCGCATCTGGGAGACGTCGTTGAGGGCGTCGAAGATGCGGAAGATGTCGACGCCGGTCGCGGCGGCCTCGCGCACGAAGGCATCCGTCACCTCAGTCGGGTAGGGCGTGTAGCCGACCGTGTTTCGCCCGCGCAGCAGCATCTGGATCGCAACGTTCGGCAGGGCCTCACGGAGGGCCTCCAGGCGCTCCCACGGGTCCTCGCCGAGGAAGCGGAGGGCCACGTCGTAGGTCGCGCCGCCCCAAGCCTCAACCGAGAGCAGCTCGGGTGTGAGGCGTGCCACGTGGGGGGCGACCGCCACGAGATCGCGCGTGCGCACGCGCGTCGCGAGCAGCGACTGGTGTGCGTCGCGGAAGGTCGTCTCGGTGACGGCAAGCGCCTTCTGCTCCCGCAGCGCGGTCGCGAACCCCTTCGGGCCGAGCTCGAGCAGTCGCTGGCGCGAACCCGCCGGCGGCTGCTGCGTGAGGTCGATGCTCGGAAGCTTGACAATGGGGGCGGATGCGACGGGGGCCGCTCCGTTCGGCTGGTTGACCGTGACATCCGCGAGCCAGTTGAGGATCTTGGTGCCGCGGTCGCGCGAGGGGTGGGCGTGCAGAAGGTGCGGGCGCGTATCGATGAACGCCGTGCTGATGTCGCCGGCGATGAACTCGGGGTCCTCCAGCACCGCCTGGATGAAGGGGATGTTGGTGGAGACACCACGGATGCGGAACTCCGCGAGACCGCGGCGCGCACGGCCTACCGCCGCCCCGAAGTCACGGCCGCGGCACGTCATCTTGACGAGCATGGAGTCGAAGTGGGGGCTGATCTCGGAGCCCGTCGCGACCGTGCCGCCGTCGAGGCGGATGCCGCCACCACCGGGCGAACGGTAGGTCGTGATCTTGCCCGTGTCGGGGCGGAAGCCCTGCGTCGGGTCCTCCGTCGTGATGCGGCACTGGAGCGCCGAACCGTGGAGTCGCAGCTCGCCCTGCGTGAGCTTCAGCTGCTCGAGGGTCTCCCCCGCGGCGATGCGCATCTGCGCCTGCACGAGGTCGACATCCGTGACCTCCTCGGTGACGGTGTGCTCAACCTGGATGCGCGGGTTCATCTCGATGAAGACGTGCTGGCCTGCGCGCTCCCCCTCGGTGTCGAGCAGGAACTCGACCGTGCCCGCGTTGACGTAGCCGATCGACTTCGCGAACGCGACCGCGTCGCGGTAGAGCGCCTGCCTCGTGGCCTCGTCAAGGTTGGGGGCCGGGGCGATCTCGACGACCTTCTGGTTGCGGCGCTGGATCGAGCAGTCACGCTCGAAGAGGTGCACCGTCTCACCCGTCGTGTCAGCCAGGATCTGCACCTCGATGTGGCGCGGCCGCAGCACGGCCTGCTCGACGAACATCGTGGGGTCGCCGAAGGCGCTGTCTGCCTCGCGCATCGCCTCTTCGAGCGCTGGCCGAAGCTCCTCGCGCGTGTTGACACGGCGCATGCCGCGGCCACCGCCACCCGCGACCGCCTTGGCGAAGACGGGGAAGCCGATCTCGTCAGCCGCAGCGACGAGCACATCGATGTCGGTCGTCGCAGGCGACGAGGCCAGCACAGGCACGCCAGCAGCGATCGCATACTCCTTGGCGGTGACCTTGTTGCCCGCCATCTCCAGCACGCTGTCGCCAGGGCCGATGAAGGTGATGCCCGCGGCCGCCGCCTCGCGCGCCAGCTCAGGGTTCTCGGAGAGGAAGCCGTAGCCCGGGTAGATCGCGTCGGCGCCACTCAGCTTCGCGACGCGAATGATCTCCGAGACATCGAGATAGGCGCGAACCGGATGCCCCTTCTCGCCGATCAGGTAGGCCTCGTCAGCCTTCTGCCGGTGAAGCGAGCCCCTGTCCTCGTAGGGGAAGACCGCGACCGTGCGCGCCCCCAACTCGTAGGCCGCTCTGAAGGCCCTGATAGCAATTTCGCCACGGTTGGCCACGAGAATCTTGGAGAACATCCTGCCCCTTTCGCCGCACCCGTGCGGCATTGCACCCGATCACGACCGAGCGCAGACACACGAAACATGCCGGAGCGTCGGTAGTGGATGCGTCCAGACTACTGAAGGTAGAGTCTGCTCTTGTGCATGTACTCAGCGTGAGCTCTCTCAAGGGAGGCGTCGGAAAGACCACTGTCACGCTTGGCCTCGCGTCTGCGGCATTCGCCAAGGGACTGCGCACCCTCGTCGTCGACCTCGACCCCCAGTCTGATGTCTCGACCGGCATGGACATCAACGTCGTCGGCCGCCTCAACATCGCCGATGTGCTCGCCTCCCCCAAGGAAAAGATCGTCAGGCAGGCGATCGCGCCGAGCGGCTGGACCAAGGGTCGCCCCGGCAAGATCGACGTCTTGATCGGCAGCCCCTCCGCCATCAACTTCGACGGGCCACACCCCAGCATCCGGGACATCTGGAAGCTCGAGGAGGCACTCGCAAACGTCGAGGACGACTACGACCTCGTGCTGATCGACTGCGCCCCCTCACTCAATGCCCTGACCAGGACGGCGTGGGCCGCGAGCGATCGCGTGGCCGTCGTGACGGAACCCGGCCTCTTCTCGGTCGCGGCCGCCGACAGGGCGCTCCGCGCCATCGAGGAGATTCGACGCGGCCTGAGCCCCCGGCTGCAGCCGCTCGGCATCATCGTCAACCGCGCCCGCGTGCAGTCGCTGGAGCACCAGTTCCGCATCAAGGAGCTGCGGGACATGTTCGGTCCCCTCGTGCTGAGCCCCCAGCTGCCAGAGCGCACCTCGTTGCAGCAGGCCCAGGGAGCCGCCAAGCCGCTCCACATGTGGCCCGGCGAGAGCGCGCAGGAGATGGCGCGGAACTTCGACCAACTGCTTGAGCGCATCATGCGCACCGCCGGCCTGGTCTGACTCGCGGCGGGGTTTCGATACGGCCCTGGTCCCCTCCCGCGCAGGCTCGGTCGACGCGGTTCGCGCAATCGCTGGCGCGATTGCCAGCAAGCGAACCGCGCTACTTCACCTGCGGCTTGCGTAGCGTCAGGAGGCTTTGGTGGCGCGGCGCGCCGCGAGCTCGTCCATCGCCTCCGGCTTGTCGGTCTCGAGCTCCACGAGGCTCGTCTCGACCTCGCGCAGCACCTTGCCGACGGCGATGCCGAAGACGCCCTGGCCGCGGTTCACGAGGTCGATGACCTCGTCGTTCGAGGTGCAGAGATACACGCTCGCACCGTCGCTCATGAGGGTCGTCTGGGCGAGGTCGTTGACCCCGGCCTCGCGCAGCTGGTTGACCGCCGTGCGGATCTGCTGGAGCGAGATGCCCGTGTCAAGGAGTCGCTTGACGAGCTTGAGCACGAGGATGTCGCGGAAACCGTAGAGACGCTGTGATCCCGAGCCGGCGGCGCCACGAACGGTCGGCTGCACGAGCTCGGTGCGGGCCCAGTAGTCGAGCTGGCGGTAGCTGATACCGGCGGCGCGAGCCGCAACGGCACCGCGATAGCCGGAGGCGTCGTCGAGGTCGGGGAGACCATCGGTGAAGAGGAGCCCGAGGTCGTAGCGAGACTCTTCGTTCCGATTGCTGAGTTCGCTCATCTCGCTGTGCCTTCCACGGTGGGTCTTGGATGCTTCATGCCGCCGTGACGGCGGCGGATGAACTTTCAACGTGAGGTTGAAGTTCATCTTGCACCAACGCTACGAGCACTCAGGGTGATTGCTCGGCATTGAGCCGTGTCACCCGCGGCGTGTCGCCGCGGAGGCGGATGCGCTGCCCCCAGCTTACGGGTCGAGACGCGAAAGCGCACCGCGAATGAGGCTGCTGCGCACGACCTCGAGCTGTCCCGCGATCTCGCGAGCGAGTTCGCTCGCTTTCGCCCGACTGGAGGCATCTTTGCGTCGCGACACAGGCATGAGCGCACTCTCGATGAGGCCCAGCTCACGCTCTGCGGCGGCGCGGAACCCCCTGAGGTGGCGCGGCTCGATGCCAGAACGCTTGAGTTCCACGAGTGCCGTGAGCACTCGGAGCGCATCTTCCCCGTAGACGTCTGCCGCGACGATGAGTGACGACGACACGGCGTCGGAGAGCAGCTGGGGTGTTGCGCCGGCCTCGCGGATGATCTCCTCACGGCTGAAGCGACGCTCGGTCGAGAGCATGGAGGGTGCCGAACTGCCCGGCACGCCCGGAAGTTCGGGCTGGCGCCCCGCGTCGAGGTCGTCGAGGTAACCCTTGATGACCTTGAGCGGCAGGTAGTGGTCGCGCTGCATCGTCAGCACGAGGCGAAGACGCTCGACGTCGTCGTGCGAGAACTTGCGGTAGCCCGATTCGGTGCGGGCTGGCGAGACGAGTCGCCGCTCCTCGAGGAAGCGCAGCTTCGACGGCGTGAGGTCGGGAAACTCTGAGGTCAGGCGGGCCAGGACCTGCCCGATGCTGAGGAGCGGGGCGGAGGAACCGGTGAGCGCCCCCTGCGCCTCGGGAAGGACCTTGACCTGGGCCGCGGCCCGGGCCACTAGCTCCCCGCCCGCGACGCGAGGTCGACGCGCGAGGCGTAGAAGGTGAGCCGGAACTTGCCGATCTGGACCTCCGAGCCATCCGTCAGCACGGCGGAATCGACACGCACCCCGTCGAAATAGGTGCCGTTGAGCGAGCCCAGGTCACGGATCTCGAACGAGGTGCCCGTGCGCACGAACTGTGAATGCTTGCGCGACACCGTGACGTCGTCGAGGAAGATGTCGGCATCCGGATGACGACCGACGGTCGTGAGGTCGGAGTCGAGCAGGAAGCGGGCGCCGATGTTGGGGCCGCGCCTGACGATCAGGAGCGCGGAGCGCGACGGGAGCGCACCGACTGCCTCGAGTTCCTCCGGCGTGACATCCCCGCTCAGGGCAGCCAGCTGGGACTCGAACTCGGGTCCGAAGTGCGCGGTCGTGTCGACCGTACTGGCGTCACGCTGTTGCGGCGTGACGGCCACCGTGTCACTCGAGACAGGCTCGGGCCGCACCTCGGGCGAGGGAGCGGGACGACCGGCCTTCGGGTCATGCGGCGACGACGTCGAATCGACCATGTGAACCTCCCTAGCTCGTTAGCGTCCCAGCGTATCGGATTCCGGCAACTCGTCGGGAGTCGAATTTGCCGCAAGCCGGGCGGCCTGCCGGGCGTAGATGACGGCCGCCCACCAGTAGATGAACGCGCCCCACAGCCCGAACGCCCAGCCGAGCGGGTCAGCGATGGGTGCGGCCACTGGGATCGCCTGCCCCAGCATCAGGAGGGGGAAGGCGTAGAGCAGGCAGAACGTGGCGAGCTTGCCCATGTGATGCACGGGCAGTGGCCCATAGCCGTGGTTGGCGAGCACGACGCCCACCGCCAGCAGGAAGACGTCGCGAGCCACGACGACGGCGACGAGCCACCACGGCAGCACGTCCCTGAGCGCGAGCCCGAGGAGCGCGGCGAAGATGAAGAGCCGATCGGCCGCCGGATCGAGGATCTGGCCCAGCTTCGTCATCTGGTTGAAGCGGCGCGCGATGACGCCGTCGAGGTAGTCGGTGATGCTCGAGATCGCCAGGACGATGAGTGCCGCGACGTCGTCACCGCGGGCGACGAACACGAGAAAGACCGGCACCATGAGCAGGCGCAGCATGCTCAGCACATTGGGGACCGTGAACACGCGACCCGAGACGGAACCGCTCGACACATCCTCCACAGCCCCGAGTCTATCGAGTGCGGGCGGCATGGGCAGGGCGGGCGCGCGCGGGGCGACGGATGCCACGGCACGCCAGCGAACAGCCGGGGACGCTCAGGCCCCCGGAGTACCCTCGAGGGCATGTCGTGCATCCGTTTCAACACTCCAGCCCAGCGTGAGGCGATGCGAGACCTCGCCCCCGCCATGCTCACCGCTGAAGAGGCGGCCCGACTGCACCCCGCTCCCCCGGTGACGGCGAGCAAGCTTCGCCGCCTGCGGCTGCTTGCGAAGGACCCGAACCCGCGCATCCGCGAGAGCGCCGCAAGCAACTACAACACCCCGGAAGACGTGCTCGCCGAGCTCGCGCGCGACCCCGACGAGAGGGTGCGCGAGAGCGTCGCCCGCAATGAGCGTGCATCATGCGACGTGCTGCGCAGCATGGCGGGGGACCCCTCCGAACAGGTGCGCGGATGGCTCGCCGTCAACTACCACGTACCCGCCGACGTCATGCACCGACTCTCAGCCGATCCCAGCGACACGGTGCGCAAGCTCGTGCGCTGGAAGGGCTCCCTCGTCGACGCCTGAGCGCGGCCGCCAGCAGACGAGTGCCATCGAGACGCAAGTGGTTCGGGATCGCGAGGATCATCGCCGCGATCACGGCCGTCGTCGCGCTCATCGGTGACGTGAACTTCACGATCGGCACGAGCCCCTTCGCGATCGGCAACTTCTTCAGCTACTTCACGGTGCAGAGCATGATGCTCGCCGTCATCGTGTTCGTGATCGGGGCGCTCATCGCGCTCAGGCAGCCCAGGGATCCCGTGTGGCTCGACCAGGTGCGCGCGCTCGTGACGACCTACGTGACGGTCTCGGGGATCGTCTTCAGCGTGCTGCTGGTCGAGGGCACGACGCGGGGGGTTCCCGTCTGGGCGCCGTGGTCGAGCCAGATCCTGCACTTCGTGCTGCCCGCCTATGCCCTGCTCGACTGGTGGCTCGCTCCCGGCAGGGAGGTGCCGTGGAAGACCCTCGGGATCGTCATGCTCTTTCCCGCCGCGTGGGTCGTCTACACGATGATCCGCGGGCTACAGGTCTACTGGTATCCCTACTTCTTCCTCGACCCGGCCCTCGTCGAGATCCCGTTCGAGCTCGCGCTCTACCTGCTCGCGATCGTCGCGGTGTTCTCGCTCATCGTCGCGCTGCTGATTGCGCTCAGCCGTCGACACCATCCGAGGGGGCCGGTGACACGAGCGACGGGTCGAGGAACGGTTCGAGACTCGCGAGCGCTGCGTCGAGGAACTCCTGGTCGGAGTACTCAGCGAGGCGAGCCACGGCCTCACCACCCGTGAGGCCCACGAGGATCGGCTCCCCTGTCGAGGGCAGGAGGTTGACCCAGAGTGGGAAGTCGGAATCGCCGTCGACGACGCTCCAGCACGTGGCATCCGTCGACCAGAAGGGCGCATCGAAGCGGATGACGACCCGCTCGTGCATGCCCATGCCGAGCGCGCTGATGGCGCCGCGGTGCTCGAAGGGAAGCGGCGGCTCGAACTCGATCGCGCCAGCCTTGAGCACACCGAGCGGAACCGTGACGACCACGCGGTCAGCCGAGTAGGACTCGCCGCGCGCAAGCCGAAGACTCACGCCCCGATCGGTCGTCGTGATGTGCGAGACGGTGCTCGAGGGCAGGATGTCAATGCCCTCCAGTTCGCCCGCGACCAAGTCGTCGAAGGCCCCGACGACCAGGGCATCGCCCTCGCGCAGCGCGAGTACCGGTTCGGAATACCACGACGACAGCTCGTCGGCGTCGGCGCTCGATGCGAGCATCACATTGGAAAGGACATAGTTCTCGAGCAGGTCGGCATCGGAGACGCCCTCAGGCGAGGTCGCCTGGCTCACATCGCCCTCCCCCGACTCCACGATCGCATCGGCGATCGAAAGGTCTGAGAGCTGGCCGGCGGCCCATTCGCGCGCCGACTCGACCGCGTCGGCCGGCCCCTCAGAGGGCTCGACAACCGCGCCCGCCCGCGTGCGCCGCTCGGTCGTCGCCGCGATCGGCACCGTCTCGATTCCGGCATCCACGAGCGACATCCACACGGAGTTCGATCGCGGGTCATGCACGAGCGACGCGCCCAACTCGACGGGGAACGGCCACGCGTCACCCGCGACAGAGCGGATGCGACCGCCCGCACGCTCGCGGCCCTCGATGACCACGACGTCGAAGCCTGCATCCGCCAGGACCCTCGCGGCGGTGGCCCCCGCAAGGCCCGCGCCCACGACCGCGACGCGCTCGCCAGGTTCAGCCCGCAGGAGCACGTCACTTGCCGCCCGACGGCCCGAGGCGCGCGCGCCCTGCACCGTGCCGGCCCCGACGGCAGCCGTGTGCTCACCTGCGAAGAAGATGCGGCCATCGACGGGTTCGCAGAGCGTGGCACGCTGTTCGGGAGTCGCGCCGACCGGGATGTAGCTCACGGCACCCAAGGTGAAGGGGTCGTCGGCCCAGTTGCTGCGCTCGAAGGCGCTCGGCTGCGGGATGTTCGACCGGGTCGGCGGCACGCTCGGTGTCGGCTGCGGCTCTGCCTCGGTGCAGGCCGCGACGGCGAGCATGGTCAGCCCGGAGACCGAGCCGACGATGAAGGATCGCCGCGTGATTGACATCGTGGGTCACTGTATCGCCGGAGTACGGGAAGCTCCAGCGAGGCACGCGGCTACGCTGGCATTGTGGAGGCAACGAGTGCGCGCGTCGACAGCTGGCTGTGGGCCATCCGCGTCTACAAGACCCGATCGGCTGCGACATCCGCGTGCCGTGCCGGCCATGTGAGGGTCGGCGGCGAACGGGTCAAAGCGGCCCAGGCCGTACGCATCGGTGATGAGGTGCGCGTGCGCATCGCCGGCTTCGACCGCACCTTCATCGTGCGCAGGCTCCTCACGAAGCGCGTCGGGGCCCCCGAGGCGGCCACCGCCTACGACGAGACAACCCCGCCTCCCCCGCCGAGGGAGGAACGACCGCTGGCCCCGGTGCGCGACCGCGGAGCCGGGCGCCCCACCAAGAGGGAGCGCCGCGAACTCGAGCGACTGCGCGGCCGGGGCCAGGATCAGCGCGAGGACGAGGGCTAGCCGGGAGCGACCGGCGTGCGCTCCGGGAAGACGTGCGGGTGGTTGCCCGCGATCGTCTCGAGCACACGGATGACCTGGCGGCTGTAGCCGAACTCGTTGTCGTACCAGACGTAGAGCACGAGGTTCTTGCCCGTGCTGAGCGTCGCGAGGCCGTCGACGATGCCGGCGCGGCTCGTGCCGACGAAGTCGGAGGAGACGATCTCGGCCGACTCGACGTAGTCGATCTGCTGGCGGAGCACCGAGTTGAGGGCGAGGTCGCGGATGTAGTCGTTGACCTCCTCGCGCGGCGCTTCCCGGTCGAGGGTGAGGTTGAGGATCGCGAGCGACACGTTGGGGGTAGGAACGCGGATCGCGTTGCCCGTGAGCTTGCCCGCGAGCTCGGGGAGGGCCTTCGCGACGGCCTTCGCCGCACCGGTCTCAGTGATGACCATGTTGAGCGCGGCCGAACGGCCACGACGGTCGCCCTTGTGGAAGTTGTCGATCAGGTTCTGGTCGTTCGTGAAGGAGTGCACCGTCTCGACGTGGCCGTGCACGATGCCGTAGGCGTCGTTGACGGCCTTGAGCACGGGGGTGATGGCGTTGGTCGTGCAGGATGCCGCCGAGAGGATGAGGTCGTCGTCCGTGATGGTGTCGTGGTTGATGCCGTGCACGATGTTCTTGATCTCGCCCTTGCCGGGCGCCGTGAGCAGCACGCGCGAGGCGCCGGGGCTCTTGAGGTGCTCCGAGAGGCCTTCTGAGTCGCGCCAGCGGCCCGTGTTGTCGACGATGACCGCGTTCTTGATGCCGTGGGCCGTGTAGTCGACCTCGGCCGGGCTGTTTGAGTAGATGAACTGGATCAGGGTGCCGTTGGCGAGGAGCGTGTTGTTCTCCTCGTCCACCTCGATCGTTCCCTCGAATGGGCCGTGCACCGAGTCGCGTCGCAGGAGGCTCGCGCGCTTGATGAGGTCGTTCTCCGAGCCCTTGCGCACGACGACCGCGCGGAGCCGCAGGCCGGTCGAGCCGCCGCCCTGGTGGGCGATCAGGATGCGGGCCAGCAGGCGGCCGATCCGGCCGAAGCCGTAGAGCACGACGTCGACGGGTTCGGCATCCTCGTCGGCGCTGTGGCCGACGACGGCCGCGAGTTCACGGCGGAGGAACTCGGTGAGGTCGCCGCCTTCATGCTGGTGGCGCAGGAGCAGGCTCGCGACGTCGATAGAGGCGGGACCGAGGTCGAGGGTCGTGAGCGCCTCGATGATGGGGAGGGTCTCCGTGACGGAGAACTCAGTGCCCTGGCGGGTGAGGTTGTGCGCCTTGAGCACGCCGATCGCAGACTTGTTGATGAGGCGGCGACCGTGGATCGAGGTCACGACGCCGTTCTCCCGATAGAGCCGTCCGACGAGGGGGATGATTGCCTCGGCGACCGTCTCGCGGTCGCTCCAACTGTGCAGGTACTGGTCGGACGAGTGGCCCATGGGGATCCTTTCAGGCATGCGAACGTGGGGCGGCCCCAAGGCCGTTGAACCCCGCGCAAGTCTACCCGGATCCGGACACTGTTGATCTTTGCTCAGTTGCCACGGGCGGCGTCTGCCGGGCGCGTGTCGACGACGGCGAAGGCGTGCCCGGGCAGCTCGAGCAGGCCGTGACCGCGTTCGGCCGCGTCATCCGTCTGCCGCGATGCGAACGCGAGCAGCACCTCGCCGGCGACGGGCACCTCGCGCGACTCGGGCGCCAGGTTGACCGCGACGGCGAGGCCACCGCGATGCATCACGAGCCAGCGCCCTGCGGGGTCGAGCTCGACGCGCGTCCGCGTCATGCGCGGGTCGCAGAACTCCGGATGCTCGCGGCGCATCCCGGCAAGGTCGCGGTAGAGGGCCAGCAGCCGGGCGTGCTCGGGCTGCCGCAGCTCATCCCAGCGGAGCTTCGAGCGCTCGAAGGTCTGCGGATCCTGCGGGTCGGGCACGAGTGATTCGTCCCAGCCCATGCGGGCGAACTCGGCGATGCGCCCCTTGGCCGTCGCCTCGCCCAGCTCCGGCTCCGGGTGTGACGTGAAGAACTGCCACGGGGTCGAGGCGCCCCACTCCTCACCCATGAAGAGCATGGGAGTGAAGGGGCCGAGCAGGGTCAGCGCCGCCGCGATGCCGAGTTGGCCGGCATCGAGGTGCGCCGTGAGGCGATCACCCGTCGCGCGGTTGCCGATCTGGTCATGGTTCTGGTTCGCGACGACGAGACGCCAGCCGGGCATCCGTTCGACATCGACGGGACGGCCGTGCGTGCGTCCCCGGAAGGATGACCAGGTTCCGTCGTGGAAGAAGCCGCGTTCGAGCACCTTCGCGAGGGCCTCGAGAGGTTCGAAATCGGCGTAGTAGCCGCTCGTCTCCCGGGTCAGCGCGACGTGCACGGCATGGTGGAAGTCATCGCTCCACTGGCCGTCGAGCCCGAAGCCGCCCCCCTCGCGCGGCGTAATGAGCTTTGGGTCGTTGAGGTCGGATTCGGCGATGAGCGAGAGCGGGCGGCCCACCGCGGCACTCAGCGCGGCGACCTCGACCGCCATCTCCTCGAGCACGTGGACGGCACGGGAGTCGACGAGCGCGTGGACGGCATCGAGCCGCAGCCCGTCGACGCGGTAGTCGCCCAGCCACATGAGTGCGTTGTCGATGATGAAGCGGCGCACCTCGTCTGAGCCGTCGCCGTCGAGGTTGACCGACGAGCCCCACGTGTTGCCGCGCCCCTCACTCAGGTAGGGCCCAAACTCTGGCAGGTAGTTACCGCTTGGTCCGAGGTGGTTGTAGACGACATCCTGGATGACCCCGAGGCCTGCGCGGTGGCACGCGTCGACGAAGCGCTGGTAGGCGGCCGGCCCGCCGTAGCCCTCGTGCACCGCGAACCAGCCCACCCCGTCGTAACCCCAGTTGTGCGTGCCGTTGAATGCATTGACGGGCAGCAGCTCCACGAAATCGACGCCGATCGACACGAGGTGATCGAGCTTCTCGATCGCCGCGTCGAGGGTTCCCTCGGGCGTGAAGGTGCCGAGGTGGAGCTCGTAGATGACGGCGCCGGCGAGTTGGCGGCCCGTCCACGCGGCATCCGCCCACTCATGCTCGGCGGGGTCGAAACGGCGCGAGAGGCCGTGCACGCCGTCGGGCTGGCGCCGCGAGCGCGGATCGGGGAACGGCCCCCGCCCATCGATGCGGAAGCCATAATCCTGCGCGTCGACGGGAGATGACGGATGCCACCACCCGCGATCTCCGCGCCGCATCGCGACACTGCCGCCCGGGTGCACGAGCTCGACCGTCTCGGCCGCCGGTGCCCAGACCGTGTACGTCATGACTGCTCCTCCCCTGAGGCCGGTCGCAGGAGGGCGACCGGGTAGTCGGCGAGCAGCTCTGCGAGCTGGACGGTGCCGCCGTGCTTCGTGCCCGTGAGCTCGTCCACGAGCCCGCCGGGGAGTTCGATCGTCGTGTCGCGCCAACCACCCGCGGCCTCGAGGCCGAGGGGCAGCCGGGTGACGACCGTGATGGCACCGCCCCGATCGAATGCGACGACATGATCGGCTGCGGACCCCTCCGCCCGGAGGGCCGCGTAGCCGCGGAAGAACTCAGGCTGGTCGCGGCGGAGCCTGAGGGCCCGGGAGGTGAGCAGGAGCTTGGCGGCGCCGGTCTCATCGATGGGCGGGCGCCAGCCCTCGTCGAGCCGCGCGAGAAGCGTGCGACGCTCGTCGAAATCGACGGGACGCCGGTTGTCTGGGTCGACGAGCGAGGTCTCCCAGAGCTCACTGCCCTGGTAGACGTCGGGAACGCCCGGCATCGTCAGCTGAAGCAGCTTGGCCGACAGCGAGTTGATGCGACCGGGGCCGGTGAGGCGTTCGACGATGCCGTCCAGCACGCCGGCGATCTCCGCATCGTCGAACGCGGCGTCGACCAGCGCGTGCATGGCCGCTTCGAACTCCTCGTTCGGTGTCGTCCAGGTGGTCGAGGTGTTGGCCTCACGGCTGGCCTTCTCGGCGTAGGCGTGCAGCCGTTCGCGCGACGCCGGCCACGCGCCCACGATCGCCTGCCAGAGCAGGTTCTCGAAGGGCGGGTCGCCGATCGGCCGCAGCTCGCGCAGGCGCGAGAGCGCGGCATCCCACTCCCCCGGGATCTCCGCGATGACGTCGATGCGTGCGCGCACGTCTTCCCCGCGCTTGGTGTCATGCGTCGACAGGGTCGTCATGGACTGCGGATGCGACTCGAGCCGCCGCAACTGGCGCGCGTGGAACTCGTCGACCGAGACACTGAAGTGCCCGGGGTCGCCGCCGACCTCGGCGAGTGACGTGAGCCGGCTGTAGCGGTAGAAGGCCGTGTCTTCGACGCCCTTCGCCATGACCATGCCTGAGGTCTGCTGGAAGCGCACGGCGGCCGGATGCCCGGGGTCGCCGAGCACGGGAGCGAGCGAGTCGATCGCCTCCGCGAGGTCCGGGCGACGACGGCGGGCCTCCGCAAGCGCCACGTCGAGGTGCTCGCGCCCAGTCGGAAGGTAGGAGCGGTAGACGGGGAAACAGGTGAGGACCTCGGCGATCGCATCCGGATCGGAACCCGGGATGAGGCGCGAGAGGCGAAGCACCTCGGAGCGCAGGATGCCATCCGCGATGCCGCGCTTGCCCTCGTGCACCAGCTCGGCCCACTCGACGGCCCGGCCCTGGAGCCTCGCCTCGAGTGCGTCGAGCGGCGCCTGCCCGCGCGGGTCGACGAGTACGCGGTCGATGTCACCGAGCGCGTCGTAGCCTGTTGTGCCATCGACGGGCCACTCGGGCGGAAGCGGCTCGTCACCCTCGAGGATCTTCTCCACGAGCAGCCAAGCGTCCCCCGTCTCGCTCCGCAGCCGCTCGAAGTAGCCGAGCGGATCGGCGAGCCCGTCGGGGTGGTCGACACGGAGCCCGTCGGCGAGGCCGTCGCGCACCCAACGCAGGATCTCGCGGTGTGACTCCTCGAAGACCCACGGCACCTCGACCCGCACCCCCGCGAGCGTGTTGACCCCGAAGAAGCGGCGGTAGTTGAGCTCGCTGTCGGCGCGGGTCCAGTGCACGAGTTCATAGTGCTGGCGCGCGTGCACCTCGGCGGGGTCGTCGCCCTCCGTGCCGAGCGCGATCGGGTACGCCTGCTCGTGGTAACGAAGGAGCCCGCCCTCGAGCGTGAGCGCATCGACGCCGTCGTCGCCCAGCACGGGGAGACGGATGCGACCGCCCGCCGCATCCCAGTCGACGTCGAAGGCCTCGGCGTAGCGGGAGTCGCGCCCGTGTGCGAGCAGGTCCCACCACCAGGGGTTGGCGCGGGCGGTCGCCACGCCGACGTGATTGGGGACGATGTCGACGATCAGCCGCATGCCCCTGGCCGCGGCATCCGTCGCCAGGTCGGCGAGCGCATCGGGCCCACCGCGGCTCGGGTCAACCGTGCCGTGGTCGGTGACGTCGTAGCCGTGGTCGGAGCCCTCCTCCGCGACCAGCAGCGGCGAGAGGTAGAGCCAGTCGACGCCGAGCGCGTCAAAGTAGTCGAGGATGCCCCGCGTCGCCTCGAGGTCGAAGCTCGGCCGTACCTGGATGCGGTAGGTGGAGGCGGGTCGCGGCATCATCGGTCCGCCAAAGGCAGAGGGCTGGTCGCGTTGGCCGCGAGGGATGCCGCAACCGAGTGGTCTTCCACGACCTCGGGTTCTGACCAGGCACGCATGACGACGAGCGAACGGGCTGCGATCGTCTGCCGCGCGCCCGCGGGGCGCGCCACGGTGTCAACCTCCTCCCCCGCCGTGTCGACGACGATCTCCCATTTCGGCGAGTATTCATCCGGCGGCAGCACGACCTCGACGTCCTCCGGCGCGGCATTGAAATAGACGAGAAAGTTGACGTCGGTCACGGGCCGGCCACGCGCATCCCGCTCCCGGATGCCGAGGCCGTTGAGGAAGACGCCGACGCTGCGGTTGAGTTGCTCATCCCAGTCCTCGGGCTGCATGGGCTCACCCTCGGGGCCGAACCAGGCGATGTCGGGCACCGGCTCCCCCTCGCCGCGGCGCACCGGCCTGCCGTCGAAGAAGCGGCTGCGCCGGAAGACCGGATGATCGCGCCGCAGTCGCGAGATCGCAGCGGTGAACGCGACGAGGGGCTGGTCGGCCTCGTCCCAGTGCATCCAGGTGAGCTCGGAGTCCTGCGCGTAGCCGTTGTTGTTGCCCTGCTGCGTGCGACCCATCTCGTCGCCGTGCGCGATCATGGGCACCCCCTGCGAGAGCAACAGCGTTGCGAGGAAGTTGCGCTGCTGCCGCGCCCGCAGGCCGAGCACCTCCGGGTCATCCGTGGGCCCCTCGACCCCGCTGTTCCAGGAGCGGTTGTGCGATTCTCCGTCGTTGTTGTCTTCGCCGTTGGCCTCGTTGTGCTTCTCGTTGTAGGAGACGAGGTCGGCGAGGGTGAAGCCATCGTGAGCGGTCACGAAGTTGATGGATGCGACGGGGCGGCGACCCGAGTGCTCATAGAGGTCTGCAGAGCCGGTGATGCGGGAGGCGAACTCCCCCAACGTCGACACCTCCCCCCGCCAGAAGTCGCGCACCGTGTCGCGGTACTTGCCGTTCCACTCCGTCCACTGCGGCGGGAAGTTGCCGACCTGGTAGCCGCCGGGGCCGATGTCCCAGGGCTCGGCGATGAGTTTGACCTGCGAGACCACGGGGTCTTGCTGCACGAGTTCGAAGAACGATGAGAGCCGGTCGACGTCGTAGAACTCACGGGCGAGGGTCGCCGCGAGGTCGAAGCGGAATCCGTCGACATGCATCTCGGTCACCCAGTAGCGCAGCGAGTCCATGATGAGCTGCAGCGAAGCCGGCTGGCGCACATTGAGGCTGTTGCCGGTGCCCGTGTAGTCGGTGTAGTAGCGCTTGTCGTCTTCTTCGAGCCGGTAGTAGGTCTCGTTGTCGATGCCCTTGAAGCTCAGGGTGGGCCCCAGGTGGTTGCCCTCAGCCGTGTGGTTGTAGACGACGTCGAGGATGACCTCGATACCCGCCGCGTGCAGGTCTCGCACCATCGCCTTGAACTCCTGCACCTGCTGGCCGGAGTCGGAGGATGCGTACTCGCTGTGGGGCGCAAAGAAGCCAATCGTGTTGTAGCCCCAGTAGTTGGAGAGGCCCTTCTCCTGCAGCGTGCTGTCGTTGATGAACTGGTGCACGGGCATGAGTTCAAGCGCGGTGACGCCGAGGCGCTGCAGGTGCTCGATCACGGCCGGGTGGGCGACGCCGGCGTAGGTGCCGCGCATCTGCTCCGGGATCTCCGGATGCAGCTGGGTGAGACCCTTCACGTGGGCCTCGTAGATGACGGTCTCGCTGTAGGGGGTGCGGGGATGCCGGTCGCCCGTCCAGTCGAAGTAGGGGTTCGTGACGATGCTCAGCATCGCGTGCGGCGCCGAATCGTCATCGTTGCGGCTGTCGGGCTCCCCGAAGTTGTAGGCGAAGAGCGCCTGGTCCCAGTCGATCTCGCCGCACGTCGCCTTGGCATAGGGGTCGAGCAGGAGCTTGTTGGGGTTGCAGCGCTGGCCCTGCGCGGGGTCCCATGGCCCATGCACGCGGTATCCGTAGCGCTGCCCCGGCTGCACCTCCGGCAGGTAGCAGTGCCAGATGAAGGCATCCACCTCCCGCATCTTCACGCGGGTCTCGCCCCGCTGCTCGTCGAAGAGGCAGAGTTCGACAACATCGGCGACCTCGCTGAAGAGCGCGAAGTTGGTGCCACTGCCGTCGTACGTCGCTCCGAGGGGGTATGCCGATCCGGGCCAGGTTTCCATGCGCTCACGGTATGCGGAACCCGGCGCCATCCACAGGTGCGCCGTGCTAAATCTCACCGTCGATCTGCGCTCAGGCGAGCGTGCCGAGCAGGCCGAACCCCTGGCGGTCGACGGGTGCGGCGGTCGCAGAAAGGATGACCGCAGCGGTGCCCGCCTCACGATCGAGGCCCATCCACGTGCGGAAGCCGCCCGTGCCGCCGTTGTGCCACGTCATCCGGCGGCCCTTCACCTCAAGGGTGATCCAGGCGGCCCCGATGCGCATGTCGCGGCTCATCTTCGTGACGGGATCGAGGGCGGCGACTCCGGGTGCCGTGCCGTCGAGCAGCGCGGATGCGAAGCGGGCCATGTCGCCCACGGCCGAGCGGATGCCACCCGCCGGGGCGAGGTCCTCGCCCGTCCATGGTTCCATGGCGCGGCCGCGAGCACTGCGACCCGGGATGTCGACGGCGCTGAGTTCCTCGGCGGAAGTCGGCACGGTCCACGACGTGAGGCCGAGCGGAGTCGCGATGCGCTCCCGCACGAGCGCGGGGTAACTCGTGCCGGCGGCCGCTGCGAGCGCGTGCCCCAGCAGTTCGAAACCGAGGTTCGAGTAGCTCACGCGAGGCGACGGCGTGACCTTCGCCTCCCGCGCCACCGCTAGAAGCCCCTCGAGCGACTCGCCGTAGGGGTTGCTGCCGCGACGGTAAAGCTCCCAGCTCTTGCGCCACACGTGCGCCATCGCGAGTCGGGGCAGGCCGGAGGTGTGGGTGCTGAGGGCGGCGAGCGTCGCGCTCGCCGCGGGGCTCCCGCCGAGCGGGAGCAGGGTGCCAACCTCGGTCTCGGGAGCAACCTCGCCGCGCTTGACCGCGTCCACATAGAGCAGGCCCGTCACGCCCTTCGAGATCGAGCCGATCTCGTAACGCGAGTCCAGGCCCGTGCCGAGCGATGCAGCCCGGGTCTCGCCGCGCGCGACCGTTGCGGCCGCCGCGACGGGGTGCGCACGCCCGAGGCGCACACGCAGCAGCTCCGCGAGGGAGCTGTCGCCCGTGGCATCCGTCTCGCTCATGTCAGTAGATGAAGATCGGCAGGAAGGAGCGGTCGTGCGCGTGCACGAGCGCGAGGAACAGCACGAGGTCGAAGAGCAGGTGCACCGAGACGACGTAGGTGAAGGACTTCGTGAGGCGGAAGGTGTAGCCCTGCAGGAGTGCGAAGGGGAAGGTCAGGAGCGGACCCCACGCCTCGTACCCGATCTCCCACAGGAACGAGGAGAACATCACCGCCGTCAACACGTTGGCGATCCACACGGGGAAGTGCCGAAGCAGCAGGGTGAAACAGGTGCAGATGAAGAACAGCTCGTCCCAGATGCCGACGGCGTTGACCCCGACGAAGAGGCGCCAGAAGATCGAGGTGTCGCTCGAGGCATCCGGCCAGTTCTGGTAGACGTCGGTGCTGATGAGGTAGACGGGCAGGATCAGATACCCGAGCAGCACGACGCCGGGCAGGTAGAGCTTCGCCGCGAGCGACCACTTCTGCCCCGTGAACATTGGGAAGCGGATGATCCGCTCGCGATAGATGTAGCGGTCGATGACCCACGGCACGATCACGGCGAGCGCGAGGGCCGCGCCCATCGCCGCCATGTGCCCGAGGCTCAAGTCTGCGTTGAGCGGAACAGTGCTGATGATGAGCAGGCCCGCCGCGATGAGGGACAGGTGCTTGAGCAACTGCCTGTCGACCGCCATGGCGACGAGCAACCCCGCCGCGAGGGTCGCATAGCCGAAGGGCGTTTGGATGCCGAAGAGCAGCAGCGCTGACGCCGACACGAGGGCGGTTGGCAGCAGCTTGCGCGCATAGGCGGTGGGCGGGGCGGCGGTGGCGTCGCTCGGAGTCACTCCCCCAGCATGCCCTATCGCCGCCGAGCAAAGAACACGTTTGCGTTGTTCGAACATATGTTCGAAACTAAGGGCATGACGATGCTCGCCGACCCTCGGACCTCCGCTCCTGCGGAACGTTCGAGTGTGCAGGAGGAGTTGCAGGCGCGCATCCGTCAGATGCAGTCGACTCGCCTGCCGGAACGCACGCTTCCCATGCTCGACGGTCTTCGCGCCGTCTTGCCGAGCGGCCTTCGGGCTGGCGCCACCTACTCCGTCACGGGTTCGACGAGCCTCGCCCTCGCCCTACTCGCCGCCCCCTCGCAGCAGGGTGCCTGGTGCGGCGTGCTCGGCCTCCCCCACCTCGGCACGGAGGCTGCCGCTGGGCTCGGCATCGACCTCGACCGCCTCGTGCTCGTGCCGCAGCCGGGCGGGCAGTGGCTCACGGTCGCGGCCGCCATGGCCGACGTGCTCGGTGTCATCATCGCGGCACCCACCCGCGTGGCCCCCAGCGAGGCCTCACGGCTCGCCGCCCGGCTGCGCCAGCGGGAGAGCACCCTCATCATGCTCGGCCCCTGGCCGCAGGCCGACGCCGTGCTGCACGCCACCGAGAGCGGCTGGACGGGGCTCGGCCGCGGGCACGGGCACCTCACGGCGCAGCGCCTCCGGGTCGAGACCACCCCGCGCGGCGGGCGGGCACGGGCCCGCGTCATCACGCTCGACCCCACCGCACGCAACGCGGATGCGGATGCGACTGGCACGCAGGGCGCCTCCGTCCCCCGGCTGCGCCTCGCTCCCCACCTGGCGGGATGACGATGGAGACGATCGTGCGCGCCATGGTCATGTGGTTTCCCGACTGGCCCGTTGCGGCGGCGCGCAGTAGCGAGGGCCTTCCCCCGACAGCCCCTGTCGCAATCATCGACAAGGGAGTCGTCATCGCCTGCTCCGCGGAAGCGCGGGCGGAGGGCGTGAAGCGAGGGCTACGCGTACGAGAAGCGCAACTGCGCTGCCCCACCCTCACGGTGCACCCCCACGATCCCGATACCGACGCCCGCACCTTCGAGCCCGTCATCGCCGCAATCGAGGAGACCATCCCGGGGGTGCAGCTCATCCGCCCCGGGCTGTGCGCCGTCCGCGCGCGCGGGGCGGCCCGCTACTACGGCGGGGAGCAGCAGGCCGCCGACGCCGTGCTCGACCGCATGCTCCACGACGGCAGGCCACCCGCCGTCATCGGCATCGCCGACGGCAGGTACACGGCGGAACAGGCCGCACTCCATGCCTTCACGGGCGCCACCGCTGGCCCCGCCGTGCACATCGTTCCGCCCGGTGAGTCACCCGCCTTCCTCGCATCCCTCGCCATCGAGGCGGTCGACGCCCCCGAACTCGCCCCGCTCCTGCGGCGGCTCGGCGCCCGCACCCTCGGCGACTTCGCCGCCCTCAAGCCGGGCGACGTGCGCGCCCGCTTCGGCGAGGCGGGCGCGGCGGCCCACGAACGGGCGGCGGGACTCGACCGGCGGGCGGTGACCCCGCGCATCCCGCCCCGCGACTTCGACGCCGCAATCGACTTCGAGCCGCCGCTCGACCGCGTCGACCAGATCGCCTTCGCCCTGCGCACGGTCGCCGAACGCTTCGCGAGCGGCATCACGGATGCGGGACTCGTGTGCACGGGCATCCGCGTCACCGTCACGAGTGACCGGGGCGGCAGCTCCGAGCGGGAATGGAGCCACCCGCGCTACTTCACCCCCGCCGACCTGGTCGACCGCGTGCGCTGGCAGTTGCAGGGTTCGGGCGGAGTGGATGCGGGACTCGACTCCCCCATCGCGCGCGTCGTGCTCTCCCCCAGCCAGGTCGACGCGATCGCCAACCACGAGGAGGGGCTGTGGGGCCGCAATCCCGACGAGCGCATCCACCATGGGCTCTCCCGCATCCAGAGCATGCTCGGCCACGACGCCGTGCTCACGGCCGTGCCCGGTGGGGGCCGCCTGCTCGCGGAGCGGCGGGTGCTCGTGCCCTGGGGCGACGCCCCGCCGGCGCGCGAACGGCTCGCCGCCGACCGGCCCTGGCCCGGCAGCCTGCCCGACCCCGCGCCCGCGACCGTCTACGACCCGCCCCGCGACGCACGGGTGCTCGATGACGCCGACGCTCCCGTCGATGTCGACCGGCGCGGTCGCCTGAGTGCCGAGCCAGCCTGGCTCGACCTCCCCGACGAGCAACACCACCGGCAGCGCCGCATTGCCGCCTGGGCCGGCCCGTGGCCGCTGCGGCAGCGCTGGTGGGACCCCAGCAGGGCGCGGCGCATCGACCGGTTCCAGCTGCTCGATGACAGAGGAGAGGGCTGGCTGCTCCTGCTGGAGCAACAGCACTGGCGGGTCGAGGCCCGCTACGACTGACCGTCATGACCGTGCGCGAGGAGGTGAGACATGGGGTGGAACAACCCGCCCGTGACCTGGGCTGAGCTTGAGCGTGCCCTCTCGGGCGAGCCGATGCCAGCACGACCGCGGCGGGAGCGCGAGCATCCGCCCGCCCCTGCCGAGCCCGGTGCGGTCGTGCCTTATGCGGAGCTGCACGTGCACTCCCACTTCAGCTTCCTCGACGGCGCATCCTCACCCCAGGCGCTCGTCGATGAGGCCGTGCGACTCGGCCTGCACGCGATCGCGCTCACCGACCATGACGGCTTCTACGGCATCGTGCGCCTCGCGGAGGCCGCCGAGGGCACGGGGCTGGGGACGGTCTACGGCGCCGAGCTCTCCCTCGGCCTGCGAGCGCCACAGAACGGCCAGGCCGATCCGGAGGGCGAGCACCTCCTCGTGCTCGCCCGCAAGGAGGGGGGCTACCACCGGCTCGCGGGGGCCATCACGACAGCGCAGCTCGCGAACGAGGCGGAGAAGGGCCGCCCCGTCTACGACCTGGAGCAGCTTGCCGCGGCCGCGGACGGGCACTGGGTCGTGCTCACGGGATGCCGCAAGGGCGCCGTGCGGCGGGCCCTCGTCGACGAGGGCGAGGCGGCAGCGGCGCGCGAGGTCGAGCGGCTCGTCGGCCTCTTCGGCCACGACAATGTCGTCGTCGAGCTCTTCGACCAGGGAGGCCCCCTCGACTCCGAGCACAACGACGCCCTCGCGCGCATCGCCGCCCGCACGGGCCTCGCGACGATCGCGAGCAACGTTGTGCACTATGCGACACCCGATGAGCATCCGCTCGCCTCTGCCGTCTCGGCCGTGCGGGCCAGGCGCAGCCTCGACGAGATGGATGCCTGGTTGCCGGCCACCGACGGCGCGCACCTGCGCAGCGGCGCCGAGATGGCCGAGCGGTTCGCGCGCTACCCGGGGGCGGTCGCGCGCACGGTCGAGCTCGCGGACCAGCTCGCCTTCCCCCTCCGCGCGGCACGACCCAAGCTGCCGAAGCAGGACGTGCCCGAGGGCCACACCCCCATGTCGTGGCTGCGGGAACTCGTGCGGCTCGGCACGCTCGAGAAGTACCCGGATGCCGACGAGTCGGTGCACGCCCGCCTCGAGCAGGAGCTGCGCGTGATCGAGGCAAAGGACTTTCCCGGCTACTTCTTGATCGTCTACGACATCGTGCGCTTCGCGAAGAGCCAAGGCATCCTCTGCCAGGGCCGCGGCTCGGCCGCCAACTCGGCCGTCTGCTACGCGCTCGGCATCACGGCCGTCGACTCGATCTTCTACGGCCTGCCCTTCGAGCGCTTCCTCTCGAGCCTGCGCGAGGAGGAGCCCGACATCGATGTCGACTTCGACTCCGACCGGCGCGAGGAGGTCATCCAGTACGTCTACCGCAAGTACGGCAGGCGCAACGCTGCGCAGGTCGCCAACGTCATCAGCTACCGCCCCAAGAACGCCGTGCGCGACATGGCGAAGGCCCTCGGCTACAGCCAGGGCCAGCAGGATGCCTGGTCGAAGCAGGTCGAGCGCTGGCACGACATCGGGAGCGATCACGAGATTCCCGGCCCCGTCGTCGACCTGGCCGAGCGGATGCTCAAGGCTCCGCGCCATCTCGGCATCCATTCGGGCGGCATGGTGCTGACAGAGCGCCCCGTCGGCGAGGTGTGCCCCATCGAGCACGCCCGCATGGAAGACCGCACGGTGCTGCAGTGGGACAAGGACGACTGCGAGTGGATGGGCCTCGTCAAGTTCGACCTGCTGGGCCTCGGGATGCTCGCGGCCATGCAGTACTGCTTCGACCTCGTGGCCGACAACCTCGGCGAGCGCTGGACCGTCGAGACCATTCCCCGGGAGGAACAGGGCGTCTACGACATGCTCTGCCGGGCGGACGCCATCGGCGTCTTCCAGGTCGAGAGTCGCGCCCAGCTCGCGACGCTCCCCCGCCTCAAGCCGCGCTGCTTCTACGACCTCGTGATCGAGATCGCGCTCATCCGGCCCGGCCCCATCCAGGGCGGCGCGGTGCATCCGTACATCCGTCGCCGCACGGGCGAGGAGGATGTCACCTACCTGCACCCCATTGTCGAGCCGGTGCTCAAGCGCACGCTCGGGGTTCCCCTGTTCCAGGAGCAGCTCATGCAGATGGCGGTTGCGGTGGGCGGCTGCTCGGCGGAGGACGCCGACCTGCTGCGGCGGGCGATGGGCTCCAAGCGCGGCATCGAACGCATCGAGTCGCTCAAGGCGAAGCTCTATGAGGGCATGGCGGGCAACGGCATCACTGGCAAGGTCGCCGATGACGTCTATGCCCGCATCGAGGCCTTCGCGAACTTCGGCTTCGCGGAGTCGCACTCGCTCAGTTTCGGCGTGCTCGTCTATGCGAGTTCGTGGCTCAAGCTGCACTATCCGGGCGCCTTCCTCGCTGCCCTCCTGCGCGCGCAACCCATGGGCTTCTACTCGCCGCAGACCCTCGTGGCGGATGCGCGGCGGCACGGCGTGCAGGTGCTTCGACCCGACATCCTTCGTTCGGCCGCCGATGCGACCCTTGAGCCCGTGGGGCCGGATGCCGCGGCGACGGGTGATGACGCCTGCCGCAGCTTCACGCAGCCCCCCGTCGCCCCCTTCGACCGCTCACAGCCTGACCCGATCGACCACCGCAGGGACGGTGCCTTCGCGGTGCGCCTCGGACTCGCCGGGGTCACGAGCATCGGCGCGAGCCTCGCAACGCGCATCGTGGCGGAGCGCGAGGAGGGCGGGCCCTACCGCGACCTCGCCGACCTCTCCCGGCGGGTCGGGCTGAGCACGGAGCAGCTCGAGGCGCTCGCCTCGGCGGGCGCCTTCGACTCCCTCGGCATGTCCCGCCGTGAGGCACTGTGGGATGCGGGCGCGGCCGCGCAGGAACGTCCAGGCACGCTCGAGGGCACGTCCGTCTCGATCCAGCCACCCCTCCTGCCCATGCTCTCCCCCGCCGAGCAGGTCGCCTACGACCTGTGGGCGACGGGAGTGTCGACCGACGATCATCCGGTGCGCCACATCCGCCCCCACCTCGACCGGCGCGGGGCCTGGCCGATCTCGCGCCTCGAGACGGGCGAATCGGGCCGCCGCATCGAGATCGGCGGCGTCGTGACGCACCGGCAGCGACCGCAGACGGCGAGCGGCATGACCTTCCTCAATATCGAGGACGAGACGGGCATGCTCAACGTGCTCGCGAGCAAGGGGGTGTGGGCCAGGTACCGCCGGGTCGCGCGCGAGTCACCCGCGCTCATCGTGCGCGGCATCCTCGAGCGCTCCCCCGATGGGGTCGTGAACCTCGTCGCTGACCGTTTCGAGGCCCTGCGGATGCCCGTGCGCACGGAGTCGCGCAACTTCCGCTAAGCCCTCGGCTGTGCGATCGCTGGACGTCCCGGCCGCGGGGCGGGAATAGCATGCCGGGCACCCGACAAAGGAGGGGCAATGGCCGACAGCGACACCACCGCGACCGTCTCCGACGTGATCGTCGAGCGCCTGCTGGAATGGGGCGTCGACCGAATCTTCGGTTACAGCGGCGACGGCATCAATGGATTCTTTGCGGCGCTGCAGCGCTCCGAGCGCGGGCCCGAGTTCGTGCAGGCCCGTCACGAAGAGAACGCCGCGCTGATGGCGGTGGGCCACGCCAAGTACACGGGCGGTGTCGGCGTCGTCACCTCAACGCAGGGGCCGGGCGCCGTGCACCTGCTCAACGGGCTCTACGACGCCAAGCTCGACCACGTGCCCGTCATCGCGATCGTCGGGCAGCAGACGGCGAGCGTGCTCGGCTCCGGCTACATGCAGGAGATCAACCTCTCGACGCTCTTCGCCGATGTCGCATCCTTCGTGCAGGTCGTCGCCACCCCCGAGCAGATCCCCATGGTGGTCGACAGGGCGTTCCGAAGTGCGCTCAGCACGCGCTCGCCCGCCGTCGTCATCCTGCCGCATGACGTGCAGATCGCGGATGCCCCAGAACACGAGCACACGCACGGCGTCGTGCTCACCTCGGCCGGTTTCGAGACCGGGCGGATGCTGCCCTCCGCCGAGCAGCTCGAAGACGCCGCTCGCCTGCTCGCGAGCGGGTCCAAGGTCGCCCTCCTCGTCGGCCAGGGCGCCAAGGGTGCGAACGAGGAAGTGGTTGCGATCGCTGAGAAGCTCGGCGCGGGCATCACGACGAGCCTGCTCGGCAAGCCCCACGTCGACGAGTCACTACCGTTCTCGACGGGCGTCATGGGGCATCTCGGCACGACCGCGAGCGCCCACCTCATGGACAACTGCGACACGCTGCTGATCGTGGGGTCGAGCGACCCGTGGACGGAGTTCTATCCGAAGCCAGGCCAGGCGCGGGCCGTGCAGGTGGATCTCGACGCCGGTCGCATCGGCGACCGCTACCCCGTCGAGGTCGGGCTGGTCGGCGACGCGGCCGCGACGCTGCGGGCGCTCGTGAAGCTGCTGCCTGAGGCATCCGACACGTCCTGGCGCGAGGAGGTCGAAGGGCACGTGCGCGATTGGCACGAGATCAATGAGTTGCGGGCACACGTCGAGGTGCAGGGCGTCAACCCGGAGCTCGTCGTGCGCACCCTCAGTGAGCGGATACCGGACGACGCGCAGGTCGCGCTCGACATCGGCAGCGTCGTCTACTGGTACGCCCGGCAGCTTCGCCTGCCAGCAGGGGTTCCCGCGCACCTCTCGTCGACCCTCGCGAGCATGGGCTGCGGCATGCCCTACGGCATCGCGGGCAAGCTCGCCCACCCGGAGCGACCCATGATCGTGCTCGCGGGCGACGGCGGAACCCAGATGACGGGGGTCGCCGAGCTCATCACCCTCAGCAAGATGTGGATGCGCTGGAACGACCCGCGCTTCGTACTATGCGTGCTCAACAACCGCGACCTTGCGGAAGTGAGTTGGGAGCAGCGGGAGAACGAGAGGGCACCACGCTTCGCCGCGAGCCAGGCCCTGCCCGACTTCCGCTACTCCTCCTACGGCGAGCTCCTCGGGCTGAAGGGCATCCTCGTCGACAGTCCGGAGCAGTTGGGGCGGGCATGGGACGAGGCCCTGTCTGCTGACCGGCCCGTCGTGCTGGAGGTCATCACCGACCCATCGACCCCGCTCCTGCCCCCGTTCCCCGCCGGTGGGGAGAAGCTCGAGGGCATGCATGACGCGATCGCGCAGGAGGGCGAGTCGGGCGAACGGGCCAACGCGCTGCTCGACGAGTACGCGGAGCACGAGCGTACCGACCGGTGACGTCGCGTGTAGGCCTGAAGCGGAGGCTCTCGCGTGTCATCGCGCCGAGCATCCGCCCGGCTCGGCTCGTGCTGGCCTTCAAGACGGCGCTCGCTGCGGGGGTTGCCTGGCCCGTCGGGCACCTGCTGCCGGGAGTCGACGAGTATTCCTACTACGCGCCCCTCGGGGCGCTCATCGTCATGATGCCGACACTCATGAGTTCGCTGCGCTCGACCCTGCAGACGGCCCTCGGCCTGCTGATCGGCATCGGCCTCGCCTTCGCCGTCATCTTCTCGCCCCTGCCGGGCTCCCTCAGCGTCGCGATCGCCGTCGGCCTCGGGGTGCTCCTGGGCGGGCTGGGTGGCCTGGGCGCGGGGCGCGACTACGTGCCCATCGCGGCACTCTTCGTGCTCGTCCTCGGCGGCGCCAACGCAGACGACTTCTCCCTGGGCTACCTCGTGCAGATGGGGGTCGGGATGCTCGTGGGTGTCACCATCAACGCCGCGATCATGCCTCCCCTCTGGATCCAGGAGTCCTCCGCTTCGGTGTCAGGGCTGCGACAGCGCATCGCCGAGACGCTCGATGACCTGGCGCTGCGAGTCGTTGATGGATCGGAACTGCACGGCTCCCTCGACCAGGTGCGGGAGATCGACTCGGCCCTTCGCGAGGCGGAGTCGACCGCCGCGGATGCCGCCGAGAGTAGGCGGCTCAATCCCAGGGCCCGCCGCCACCACTACGACATCGATGAGGACTTCGATGACCTGCTCGCGCTCACCCGGCTGGCGAGCCAGCTGCGGCACGTCATCGAGGACGCACAGGCGCGGCGCGACTGCCTCGAGGGCGCGAGCGATCCGGCCTCCGCGACGGTCGAGCTGGTGCTGAGGCGTCTCGCCGACCTGCTGCGCGCGTGGGATGCCAGGCGGGGCGCTCAGGATGCCGTGCAGGAGGCACGAGACGCGATCGTGCGCCTCGCTGCGCTCGAACGGCAGCACCCCCTGAGCCTGGACGGACACGAAGAGCCGACGCTCAGCCCGGATGCCCGCCACATGGTTGCGATCGTCGAGCGACGCCTGCACCGCACCTGAATCACACACCCCACTGCCAGCGATCGCGGGTAGCGTCCGCGGCATCCGAAGCCATGACAGGAAGGATGACCATGGCAAACACGACGACGGCACCCGCCACGGATCAGGACCTCTCCACGATCGCCGCGCTCGTCTCGGCGTCGAAGATCGCGATGCTCACGACCATGACGGCGGAGGGCCGGCACGAGAGCCGCCCGCTCGCGGTGCAGGAGGAGGAGTTCGCGGGTGACCTCTGGTTCTTCACGCAGGACCCGAGCAACAAGGTCGAGGCGATCCGCACGCATCCGCAGGTCAACGCGAGCTTCCAGTCAAACAAGGGTTTCGTCTCGATCGCGGGGACAGCCGAGATCATCCACGATCGCCAGCTCATCGACGAGCTTTGGAACCCCATGGTCGAGGCATGGTTCCCCGAGGGCCGCGAAGACCCCAAGGTCGCTCTGATCCGCGTGCGGGCCGAGGCCGCCGAGTACTGGCACTCGGACGAGCCCGGCGTGGTCGCGGCCGTCAAGGGCGTCAAGGCCCTCATCACGGGCGGCCAGCCCGATATCGGCGAGAACCGCACCGTGGGACTGTGACGGCCGCACCGTGACCATGACAGAACGCACCGTGCTAGTGAGCGGGGCGTCAGGCTTCATCGGCTCAGAGCTGCGGCAGCAGCTCCGAGCCGATGGACACCCCGTCCTGCGGCTCGTACGCAGGCCCGCCGAAGAGCGGGACGAATACGAGTGGCACCCTGAGCACGGGGCGCTTCCCGTCGAGGCGATCGAACGCGCCGATGCCGTCGTGAACCTCTCCGGTGCATCCCTCTCGCGCCTCCCCTGGACCTACCGTTACAAGCGGCAGATCCTCCACTCCCGCCTGCAGGCGACCCGCACGCTCGCGACCGCGATCGCGCGGTCATCCTCGCGACCCGAGGTCTTCGTGAGCGGTTCCGCCGTTGGCTACTACGGCGATCGCCCCGGCGAAGTGCTCGCGGAAGGCGCCCAGCGGGGCGCGGGCTTCCTCCCCAAGGTCGTCGCCTCGTGGGAGGGCGCCACTGCGCCAGCGGATGCCGCGACCAGGGTGGTGCACGCGCGCACTGGCATCGTGCTCGGGAGCGGGGGTGCACTTGCGCCCCTGCAGCTGCTCACCCGGCTCGGGCTCGCGGGCCCCATCGGCACGGGCCGCCAGCACTGGCCCTGGATCAGCCTGCACGATGAGGCCGCGGCCATCCGTCACCTTCTCTTCGACTCGAAGCTCTCCGGGCCCGTGAACCTCGCGGGGCCCGCACCCGCGACGGCCGACGAGATCGGCAGGGCCGTCGCACGGGCGATGGGCCGACCGTACTGGCTCCGTGCTCCCCGCTGGGCGATCACGGCGGGGCTCGCCGACGCCGGCCGGGAACTGCTGCTCGCCGATCAGAACGTCGACGCGGGGAAGCTCCTTGGTGACGGCTTCGCCTTCCGTCACCAGAGCGCGCGAGAGGCGGTTACTGCGTCGCTGTCGACGTAGACGGGGCGGCCATCGCCTCGGCGATCGCCGACCCTGTGGCCTCACCCGAGGCGCGGCCCGTGACGATGTCGGCGATGTCGATGCCGACGAGGTCCTTGATGATCTGGGTCGATGTGGCGAGTTGCGCTGCGACGTTCTGGCCGAGCTGGGTGCCCCCGTCGCCGGAGATGACCGTGAAGTTCGAGATGGCAGCGTAGGGCTCGGAGGCGGCGCGCACGATCTCTGGGAGCTTCTCGATGAGCTGCTGGCGCAGGAGTTCGGTTGCTCGCTCCTCGAGCGCCTCGGCACGGGCCCTCGCAGCCTCGGCCTCAGCGGAGCCGCGGGCCCGAATCGCATCGGCTTCGGCCTCACCCTCGGCACGCAGCGCCTCGGCGGCCGCGATGCGGCGGCTCTTCTCGGCGGCGGCGGATGCCTCGGCCTGCTTTTCCACCGAGTACGCCTCGGCGTCGGCGACTGCGCGGATCTCGGCATCGAGTTCCTGCTTGCGCAGGCCGACGCGCTTCTGGGCCGTGACCTCCTGCTGGGAGATGACCTCCTGCTGCGCGATCGCTTCGGCGAGCGGGCGCGAGGCGTCGGCCTCGGCTCGGGCCTTGTCGGTCTCCTTCTGGATCTCGGCATTGCGCAGGTCGAGCTTGCGCTGCTGCTCGGCGACGGCCTGTTCCGCTCCGATGCGGGCCTCCTCGGAGGCCTGTTTCGAAACCGACTCCGCGATCTCGGCCACCTGCTTGACGCGGGCGGCCTCCGCACGACCGAGGTCGCGGATGTAGCCGTTGTCGTCGTCGATCTCCTTGATCTGGAGGGTATCGATCTGGAGCCCCTGCACGTCGAGTGACTCGCGGACGGCCTCGAGCACCTGCCCCTGCAGTGCGGAACGGTTCGTGATGATCTCGGTCACCGTGAGCTGCCCGACGATCGATCGTACGGAACCGCTCAGCACCTCCTCGGTGGAGGCCTCGATCTCCTCCTGCTGGTTGAGGAAGCGCTGCGCCGCGGCACGCACCATCTCCTCCGTGCCGCCGACCTTGACGACGGCGACGGCATTGACGCGGATCGTGATGGCGTCGCGCGTCTGCGCCGTCGCCTGCACGTTGAGCTGCCGGCTGCGGAGGCTGAGCTTGAAGTGCGCCTCGACGATCGGTTTGACGAAGACGCGGGACCCGAAGACGACCTTCTGTCCGGCGTTCTCGATCTCGCCGCTCTCCGCTCGCGCACCCGCCTTCTGCCGGGAGGTGACGATGATCGCCTCGTCGGGCTTTGCGATCTTGATGCCGCGCAGGGTCAGAAAGAGGAACACCAGCAGGACTACGCCGGCGACGGCGAGGAGCGCCGTACCGAGGAGCGCGTCGAAGAAGAACATGCAGAGCCTTTCGGGTGGTCGTGGAAGCTGTCACACGAGCGCACGAAGATCGCCGACATCCGCTCAGCTTCGAGTATGTCGGAGAGTCGCCCGCTGTGGCCAGAGCCAGCTCGCTGCGCCCTCGCGGCGAGATTGCGGATGCTCGGGAATATCGAGACCCCTCGCGGCGTTTGCTCGGTGTCGGCGTCACCCTCGGGTAGTCTCGATCCCCTGTCATTCGCGCCGTCTGTTCCGCGCGCAGTGCCCATCACTCTTCTGAAGGAAGCCACTTCTTGACCCTGCAGGACTCCTCTCCCAGCACCGCCTCCGTGCCCGCACAGCCGACGACCCCGGCAGTCAAGCCGGGTCTCGTCATTGCGCTCCTCGTGGTGTCCGCCTTCGTCGTCATCCTCAACGAGACCGTCATGGGCGTCGCGCTGACGCCCATCATGAAGGACCTCGATATCACCGCGGCAACAGGCCAGTGGCTCACGACCGGCTTCCTCCTCACGATGGCCGTCGTCATCCCGCTGACCGGCTTCCTGCTGGAGCGCTTTCCGCTGCGGGGGGTCTTCCTCGCTGCGATGTCACTCTTCTCGCTCGGCACCCTCATCGGCGCGCTCGCGCCGGGCTTCGAGGTGCTGCTCGCGGGTCGTGTCGTGCAGGCGAGCGGCACCGCGATCATGATGCCGCTCCTCTTCACGACGGTGCTCAACGTCGTGCCGGCCTCGCACCGCGGCCGAATGATGGGCGTCATCTCGATCGTCATCGCCGTTGCTCCGGCGCTCGGCCCGACGGTGTCCGGGCTCATCCTCAATGTCGCCACCTGGCACATGCTGTTCTGGTCAATGCTCCCCATCGCCCTGCTTGCACTCGTGCTGGGCGCTGTCTGGGTGCGCAACGTCACGAACACGCGTCCGGATGCTCGCTTCGACGTGCTCTCGGTGGTGCTCTCCGGCCTCGGCTTCGGTGGCCTGATCTACGGCCTCAGCAGCATCGGCGAAGCCGCCTCCGGCCACACGCCCGTGCCGATCTGGATTCCCCTCATCGGTGGTGCGGCATCGCTCATCCTCTTCGTGCTGCGCCAGCTGCAGCTGCAGAAGGTCGACAGCGCCCTCCTCGACCTGCGCACCTTCCAGAGCAAGACCTTCAGCCTCGCGATCGTGCTCGTCGTGATCGTCATGGCAAGCCTGTTCGGCTCGCTCATCCTGCTGCCCATCTACCTGCAGCAGGTGCTCGGCCTCGACGTGCTGGGCGTCGGCCTCATGCTGCTGCCCGGCGGCGTGCTGATGGGCGCGATCGCCCCCGTCGTCGGCAACCTCTTCGACCGCTTCGGGCCGACTCCGCTGGTCATCCCGGGCATGATCGTGTCGGCCGCGGCCCTGTGGGGCATGGCGACCTTCGACCCCGGCACCTCCATCGCCTGGATCATCGCCGTCCATCTCGCCCTCAACCTCGGACTGGGCTTCGTCTTCACCCCGCTCCTTACCTCCGCGCTCGGCTCGCTGCCGCCGCACCTGTACCCGCACGGCAGCGCGATCGTCGGCACCGTGCAGCAGGTCGCGGGCGCTGCAGGCACGGCGCTCTTCGTGACGCTCATGTCGGTGACCGCGGCTGCGGCGCTCGGCTCCGGCACCAGCGAGAGGCTCGCAACCGGGGAGGGCATCCACGCGGCGTTCCTGGTCGGAGCTGCCGTCGCATCCGCCGCTGTGATCCTGGCGCTCTTCGTGCGCAAGCCCGCAGACATGGTCCACGGCGAAGGCGTCGCACCCACCCACTAGATGACCGCGCGTGACGTTTCTTGACGTCATGTGACGACCTGTGACCGCGCGTGACTTGGCACGTTGTCGCGGCACGAACCGGCGTCCTACTCTCGGCACACCCCGCCGTCGAGAACCAGGAGCGCCATCGTGCCAACACCGATCCACACCCCCGCACCCCGTGATCGTCGACGCGGCCCCGTAGCGATGACGGCGGCCGCAGCATCCCTCGCCATCGCCCTGATGGCCGGATGCTCGGGGCCCCAGGCCGCTGTCGGGGACGAGCGCGTCGAGGGCGGCACGATCGTCTACGGCCACCTGCAGGAGCCGCCGTGCATCTTCGGCGGCTGGGTGCAGCAGGCGTACCTGTCGCGTCAGGTGCTCGACTCGCTCGTCTCGCTCGAGGACGACGGCACCGTCGTGCCGTGGCTCGCGACCGACTGGACCGTGTCGGGCGACCAGCGCGCCTGGACCTTCACCCTGCGCGACGATGTCACCTTCACCGACGGCACCGCGCTGGATGCCCAGGCGGTCAGCGACAACTTCGAGTACTGGCTCGACGGCGGCAATGGCACCGTGCAGGCCTACCTCGCCGATTACTACGAGTCGAGCCGCGCGGTGGACGCCACGACCCTCGAGGTCACGCTTTCGGCCCCGTACTCGCCGCTGCTGACCGTGCTGTCGCAGGGCTACTTCGGCATCCAGTCGCCGACCGCGCTCGCCCGCGGCAACGAGGCGAACTGCGAACAGCCTGTTGGCACGGGACCCTTCACGGTCGCCGGGTGGAAGCGCGGTGAGAGCGTGACCTTCGAGCGCAACGACGACTACAACTCGGCGCCCGCCAACGCCCGACACGACGGCCCGGCCTACGTCGAGGGCATCGAGTGGCGCTTCCTCCCCGACGCCACGACCCGCTATGGATCGCTCGTTTCGGGTGAGACCGATGTCATCTACGACGTGCCGAGCATCGAGTGGGCTACCGCGGGCGAGCACTTCGAGGTGCAGCGCTACATCACGCCCGGTCGGCCGGTCGCACTCTCCTTCAACACGGTCGAGGGCCCCTTCGTCGATGAGCGCGTGCGGCAGGCCTTCGCCTTCGCAAGCGACCGCAAGGCGATCGTCGAGACGGTGTTCCGGGGCGCGGTGCCCTTCGAGGGCAACGGCTCCGTGAGCCAGGGCACAAGCAACTACAACGCCGAGGTCGCCGATGCCTACCCCTACGACCCCGACCGCGCCGCCGAGCTTCTCGACGCGGCCGGCTGGACCGCGACGGATGCCGCGGGGTATCGCACGAAAGACGGCGAGGCCCTCGAGGTCGTCATCCCCTACGGTGCTGGCTCGATCCTGACGCAGGAAGGCTCGGCCGTGCTGCAGGCGATCCAGCAGCAGGTCAAGGAGGTCGGCTTCAAGGTCACGCTCATCCCCGTCACGCAGAGTGAACTCTTCGGGGGCGCCTACTCGCAACCAGACGAGCGCGACATCTACGTCGGCTACTGGACGTCGCCGACCGCGGGCATCCTGCACATCAACTACCGCCACCACCTGCCCGAGTCGCCGAACGGCGCCAACTCGACCTTCTACAACGACGACGAGCTGCTCGCCCTCATCGAGGGGGCCAACGGCACGACGGAGCCGTCTGAGCAGGAGCGCCTCTTCGCCGAAGCCCAGCAGCTCATCAGCGACCGCGCCGTCGCGGTCGGCCTCTACACACAGACGACGTCGCTCGCCGTGGGGCAGCAGCTGCGGGATGTGTGGCTGGAAGCCTCCCAGGGTGAGCCCGTGTTCCACGACGCCTACTTCGTCCAGTGAGCAGCCACACCGTGACCGCGCTGGCCGTAGACGAGCGGCAGGTGAAGCGTCGAGTGGGCAGCGGGGTTGCCCTGAGGGTGCTTGGGCGACTTGGGAGCGCCGTGCTCGTGCTCTTCGCCGCGGCGAGCGCGACCTTCTTCGCGCAGGCGCTCCTCCCGGGCGACCGGGCGACACTCCTACTCAACCAGCGCACGGGCCAGACTGAGGCGCGCAGCGATGAGGAGCTCGCACCGATCCGGGCGGAGTACGGCTTCGACGACCCGATCCTTCTGCAGTACGCCGACTACCTGGGCGGCCTGTTGAGCGGCCGGCTCGGTGTCTCGTACCAGATGCACCAGCCGGTCGAGGCGCTCATCGCGGAACAGATTCCCTCGACCCTCCTCCTGACGGTCACGGCGCTCGCGGTCGCCTGGGTACTCACGGTCATCTGGACCGTCGCGACGACGCGCCGTTCAGCCCGCATCGACGCGATTGGCAGCGGGGTCGAGACGGTTGCCGCGGGCTTGCCGCCCTACTGGCTCGGCGTCATCCTGCTCGTGGTCTTCGCTCTCGGGCTGGGCTGGTTCCCCGTCATCGGCGGCTCCGAGGCCGCGCGCCTCGTCCTCCCCGCCCTGACGCTCGGCATCCCCCTCGCCGGCTTCATGGGCCAGGCGACGCGAGCAGCATTCGAGCGGGCGCTCGATGAGCCCTTCGTGACCTCAGCACGGATGCGCGGCATGAGCGACCTCGGCGTGCGGGTGTGGCACGTGCTCCGGCACGCGGCACTCCCTGGCATCACTCTCTCGGGGTGGGCGCTCGGCTCGCTCATATCGGGCGCCGTCATCGTCGAGACGATTTTTGCCAGACCCGGCATCGGCCGCGTGCTCGTCTCGGCAGTCAACTCGCGTGACCTCCCCGTCGTCGGCGGCGTCGTGATCGTCGTCGCGCTCGTCTACGTCGTCGTGAACCTCGTCGTCGACCTCGCCTATTCCGCCGTCGACCCAAGATTGGCCACCGAATGACCGCGACCGCTGCTCCCCCGCTGTCCCGCACCCGCAGGACGCCCTCCCCGACGCTCGTGCTCTCGCTCCTCGTGGTCGCGTTCTTCCTCGCGGCCGCGATCGTTCCCGGCGCACTTGCGACGCACGATCCGCTCCAGTTCGACCTCGCCGCCGCCCTCCAGGGCCCCTCGCTCTCGCATCTGGCGGGCACGGACGAGGCGGGTCGTGACCTGTACTCCCGCATCATCTTCGGTACCCGCGAGTCCCTGTCGATCGGGCTCGGGGCGACCGCGCTGAGCCTCGCGATCGCGCTCGTCCTTGGCGTGACGGCGGGGCTGGGTGGCCGGCTCATCGACGCGATCGTCTCGCGCGGCCTGGATGTGCTCTTCGCCTTCCCCATGCTCCTCGTCGCGCTCCTCTTCGTGGCCGCGTTCGGCCCCTCACCCGCGACCCTCGTGCTCGCGGTCGGCATCGGCACGGCCCCCGGCTACGCGCGCATGATCCGTGGACAGGTCCTCGCGGTGCGCACGTCGCCCTACGTCGAGGCGGCGCACGCCGTGGGACACAGCTCGTGGCGCGTCCTTCGCCAGCACATCGTGCCCAACGCGGTGCGCCCACTCGTGGCGGTCGCGACCCTCAGCGTCGGGCAGTCGATTGTGTGGGCATCCGGCCTCTCATTCCTCGGGCTCGGCGTTGCCCCACCCTCACCCGAGTGGGGCGCCCTGCTCGACGCGGGCCGCGCCTACATGACCCACGCGTGGTGGCTCGAGGTGCTCCCCGGACTCGCGATCGTGCTCCTCGCCCTCGCCGTCACCACGATCGGCCGCCACCTGCAGCAGCATCTGGAAGGACACCGCGCATGAGCCTCACCCTCGACCCCGCCACGACCGAGATTCGGGATGCTGCGGCCACGGGCTACCTCGTCGAAGACCTGTCGGTCACGTTCCCCGGGCGCACCGCGCCCACCGTGCAGGGGGTCTCCTTGGCGCTCGCACCCGGCCGCTGCCTCGCGCTCGTGGGCGAGTCCGGCTCAGGCAAGAGCGTCACCGCCCGCACGCTCGTCGGCCTCACGGGCGCAGGCGCCTCGGTGCGCGCGCGTCGGCTTGAGCTCGAGGGCCGAGACCTCTCGGCGTTGCGCGACCGCCAGTGGCGTGGCATCCGGGGCCAGCGCGTCGGCTTCGTGCTGCAGGACGCGCTCGTCTCACTCGACCCCCTGCGGCCCGTCGGCCGCGAGATCGAGGAGGCCCTGCGCCTCCACGGCTGGGGTGACCGTGCCGCGAGGCGACGCAAGGTCATCGACCTGCTCTCGGCGGTCGGCGTGCCCGACCCCGAACTGCGGGCACGGCAGCGTCCCGACGAGCTCTCGGGTGGACTGCGGCAGCGGGCACTCATCGCCTCGGCCCTCGCACTCTCCCCCGGCGTCATCATCGCCGACGAGCCGACCACCGCGCTCGACGTCACCGTGCAAGCACAGGTGCTCCACCTGCTCGAGGCTGCGAAGCAGCGGGGTGCCGCCCTCCTCCTCATCAGCCACGACCTCGCCGTCGTCTCCCGCCTGGCGGATGACATCGCGGTCATGCACGACGGTCGCATCGTGGAGCAGGGTGCCGCTCGCGCGGTGCTCTCCGCACCGAGCCACGAGTACACGCGGACGCTGATCGACGCGGTCCCGAGCGCGCACACCCGCGGCAGCCGACTCGCGCCGCACGTGCCAATCGTCGTGCACGAGCCGGGCCCCGGCGAGCGCCGCGACCCGGGCGGTGGGCCCGTGCTCACGGCCGAGGGGCTCGCCAAGCGCTTCCCTGGACCGGGACGGACGAGCCGCACTGCGGTCGACGGCGTCTCATTCAGCCTCGCAGCGGGTGAGACGCTCGGCATCGTGGGCGAATCGGGCTCCGGCAAGAGCACGGTCGCGCGCATGGCCCTCGCCCTCACGCACCCCGACGCGGGGCGTGTGCTGCTCCACGGCCAGCCGTGGACGGAGGCGAGCCGCAGCATCCGGCGCCCGCTCCGCCGCGAGATCACGGCCGTGTACCAGGACCCACTGAGCTCCTTCGACCCGCGTTGGACCGTCGAACGGATCATCGCCGACAGCGTCGCCGGACCCACCCGTGAGCGCACAGCCCGCGTTGACCAGTTGCTCGACTGGGTAGGCCTGCCGCGCAGCGTGCGCGAGCGGCATCCGCTGACCCTCTCGGGAGGCCAACGCCAGCGTGTCGCGATCGCCCGCGCCCTCGCCCCGCGCCCCTCCGTCATGGTGCTTGACGAAGCGGTGTCGGCGCTCGACGTCTCGATCCAGGCGCAGGTGCTCGACCTGCTCGGCGCGCTGCAGCAGCAGCTCGGCGTCAGCTACCTCTTCATCAGCCACGACCTCGGGGTCGTGCACCACGTGAGCGACCGAGTGCTCGTCATGAAGGACGGCCGCGTCGTCGAGCACGGCGACGCCGACGCCGTCTTCACCGCCCCGCAACAGCCCTACACGCGACAACTCATCGCCTCACTGCCACGCCTCGAACGCCCCGCCCCCTCGAAAGGAACAGCATGACCACCCCCCTGCGCTTCAACGCCTTCGTCATGAACACCGGATCCCACATCCACCACGGCCAGTGGCGGAGACCGGATGCCCGCCAGCACGAGTTCGCAGACGTGGGCCTCTGGATCGACCTCGCCAAGACGCTCGAGGCCGCCCGCTTCGACGCCCTCTTCTTCGCCGACGTCAGCGGGCACTACGGCGACGCGGATGCCGACTACGGCGTCTACGTGCGCGAGGGACTGCAGATTCCCAGCAACGACCCGCTCGTGCTACTCGGCGCGCTCGCCGTCACCACGGAACACATCGGACTCGCGCTGACGAGCAACGTGATGCAGCAGCATCCGTTTAATTTCGCCCGCCAGGTCTCGACGCTCGACCACATCTCCAAGGGCCGGGTCGCGTGGAACATCGTGACCGGCACGCAGGACAACGGCGCGCGCAACTACGGCCTGCCACAGCTGACCGACCACGCCGAGCGCTACCGCTGGGCGGAGGAATACGTCGACGTCGCCTACAAGCTCTGGGAGGGCTCGTGGGACGACGACGCCGTGCTCGTCGACAAGGAGGGCGGCGTCTTCTCCGACGTGTCAAAGGTGCACAAGATCCACCACGTCGGCGAGCGTTACACGGTCGAGGGGCCGCACCTGCCCTCCCCCTCGCCGCAGCGCACGCCCGTGCTGTACCAGGCGGGTTCGTCGGGCGCCGGCCGCGCCTTCGCCGCGAACAACGCCGAGGCGGTCTTCATCATCAGCCCGACGCCCGAGGCAGCACGCGCGCAGATTGAAGACACCCGTGCGCAGGCGGTCGCTGCGGGACGCCGCGCGGAGGATGTGAAGTTCTTCCAGGGCCTCTCCTTCGTGATCGGAGACACGCAGGAGGAGGCGCAGGCGAAGTGGGCGGAGTACCGCGAGTACTCGAGCCTCGACGGCTACCTCGCCCACGCCGCGATCGTGGACAAGGATGGTCGCACCTACCCGCCCGAGACGCCGCTTTGCGAGGTCGACACCAACACCGCGAAGGGCTTCCTGGATGCCGCGGCCGCCCTCGTGACCGATCGCGAGCCGGTCGTGGCCGACCTTGCGGCACGCGCCCGAGGCGACCACACCGTCATCGTGGGCACGCCCGAGCACATCGCGGACGAGTTGGAGCGCTGGCAGGCCGCCGGCGTCGATGGCATCAACGTCATCAACTGGGTCATCCCGGGCTCCTTCGAAGAGTTCGCAGAGAAGGTCATCCCCGTGCTGCAGGCGCGCGGGCTCGCCCAGTCGGAGTACACGCCCGGGTCGCTGCGTCGCAAGCTCTTCGGCACCGACCGCGTGAACGAGCGGCACCCGGCCGCCCGCTACCGGGGCGCCTTCGCTGAGGGTGCCCTCGTCGGCGGCAGCGCGAGGGACGCGGTCTCGGCGTGAGGCACGCGGGCATGCCTCAGCGGATATTCTCGAGGCATGCCCGCCGCCGCCACTGCCCCGAGGGCGCCCGGCATGTTGCGAGGCTTCGCTGAGGGCGTCGGGCTGCTGTTCCGCGGCTTCCGGGCCTGGGGGTCCAACCCCCGCGCGATGCTGCTCGGCCTTGTGCCCGGCCTCATCACGTCACTCGTCTTCGGTGCCGCAATCTTCGCCCTCCTGATGAACCTCGACCAGCTCGTGACGTGGCTCACGGGCTTCGCCGACGGCTGGGCCGAGCTGTGGCGCACGGTCATCCAGATCGCCGTCGGCATCGGGATCATCGGCGCCGCGGCCCTCGTGGCCGTCTATACGTTCACGGTCGTCACCCTGACGATCGGGGCACCATTCTTTGAGCGCATCTCCCGCGCCGTCGACGACCGCATCTCCCCCGTGGCCGAAGGGCCGGAGGTGCCCATGCTTCGCGGTATCCTGCGCGGCATCGGGGAGGCCATTGCCGTGCTGGCGCTCACCATCCTCGTCGGGCTCGGGCTGTTCCTGCTCGGGCTCATCCCGGTCGCGGGCAGTGTCACGGCCGCAATCATCGGTGCGTTCACTGGCGGGTGGTTCCTGGCGCTCGAACTCACGGCGACGGCATTCGAGCGCCGCGGCATCCGCTTCGGTGCACGGCGACGGATGCTCGGCCAGCGCCGCTCGGTAACGCTCGGTTTCGGCGTCGCAGCCTTCGTGCTGTTCCTCGTGCCGCTCGGTGCCGTCGCCACCATGCCGGCGGCGGTTGCCGGCGCGACGCTGCTCGCGCGCCGAACGCTCGGCGAGCCGACGCGCGCGGTCGCGTAGCTACTCTCCTGAGATGGCCTGCTCGAGGCGTGCTACCTTGCCGTCGAGCTCGCCCGTGTAGCCGGGGCGGATGTCGGCCTTGAGCACGAGCGAGACGCGCGAGCCGAACTCGCCGACGGCATCCGTCGCGCGCTTGACGACATCGAAGACCTCGTCCCACTCGCCCTCGATCGTCGTGAACATCGCGTCCGTGCGGTGTGGGAGGCCGGATTCGCGGACAACCTTGACGGCGGCAGCGACCGCGTCATGCACGGATCCATTGGTGCGGCCGGTGCCGCCTGGCGAGACAGAGAAGGCAACAAGCATGGCTCCAGTCTAGGGCCGAGCCCGTGCCCCGAACGGGGCAGAAAGTTGGGTCTAGCGCGGCTGGCGGGTGAGTTCTAGCCTGCGACTAGGCAGCCCCGAGGAGGCATAGATGGACTCGACGACGAGACCCGGCGACGGTTCCACCCTGGAGCAGGATCCCTCCCTCCCACCCGTGGCGGTCCCCGCCGCGGAGCTTGAGACGGAGGACCGACGCTGGACCCCACTCAAGATCGTCATCTGGGCTGCGATCGCCCTGCTCGGCGGGGTCGCGTGGGTCATGCTCGCGATCGTTCGCGGCGAGACGGTCAACGCGATCTGGTTCGTGTTCGCGGCGGTCTGCACCTACTTCATCTTCTATCGCTTCTACTCGAAGTACATCGAGCGTCACGTGACGAGGCCGGATGACCGGCGAGCCACGCCCGCGGAGTACAGGGCCGACGGCAAGGACTACGTCGCGACCGACCGGCGTGTGCTCTACGGTCACCACTTCGCCGCCATTGCGGGCGCTGGCCCTCTCGTCGGGCCCGTGCTCGCCGCCCAGATGGGCTTCCTGCCCGGCACCCTCTGGATCATCGTCGGTGTCGTGCTCGCCGGCGCCGTGCAGGACTACCTGGTGCTCTTCTTCTCGATGCGCCGCGGCGGTCGCTCCCTCGGCCAGATGGCGCGCGACGAACTCGGCGTGATCGGCGGCACTGCGGCGATCATCGCGACCCTCACGATCATGGTGATCATCGTCGCCATCCTCGCGCTGGTCGTCGTCAACGCGCTCGCCGAGAGCCCGTGGGGTGTCTTCTCCGTCGCGATGACGATCCCCATCGCACTGTTCATGGGCGTGTACCTCCGCTTCCTCCGCCCCGGCAGGGTCATGGAAGTCTCGATCATCGGCTTCGTGCTGCTCCTGGCCGCGATCATCGGCGGCGGCGCCGTCGCTGAGACCGAATGGGGTGCCTCGCTCTTCACCCTCGAACCGCTCACGATCGCGATCGCGATCGTCATCTACGGCTTCATCGCCGCGATCCTCCCGGTGTGGCTCCTGCTCGCCCCGCGCGACTACCTCTCGACCTTCATGAAGATCGGCACGATCGTCATGCTCGCCGTCGCGATCGTCATCGTGCGGCCCGAGATCGAGGTGCCAGCCTTCACCGAGTTCGCCGCCACGGGCGAGGGCCCCGTCGTCGCGGGGCCGCTCTGGCCATTCCTCTTCGTGACGATCGCCTGCGGTGCCCTCTCGGGCTTCCACGCCCTCATCTCCTCCGGCACGACCCCGAAGCTCGTCGAGAAGGAACGCCAGACGCGCTTCATCGGCTACGGCGGCATGCTCATGGAGTCCTTCGTTGCCATCATGGCGCTCGTCGCGGCCCTCTCGATCGACCAGGGCATCTACTTCGCCATGAACTCCTCGGCGGCGGCAACGGGTGGCACTGTCGAGGGCGCTGTCGCATTCGTCAACAACCTGGGCCTCACGGGGGTCGAGGTCGACGAGGCGGCACTGCTGCAGACGGCGAAGGATGTCGGCGAGGAGTCGATCGTCAGCCGCACGGGCGGCGCGCCCACGCTCGCCGTCGGCCTCGCCCACATCATGCAGCAGCTCATTGGCGGCACCGGCATGATGGCGTTCTGGTACCACTTCGCGATCATGTTCGAGGCGCTCTTCATCCTCACGGCCGTCGACGCCGGCACGCGAGTCGCCCGCTTCATGCTGCAGGACAGCATCGGCAACTTCTGGACCCGCTTCAAGGACACCTCGTGGCGCCCGGGCGCGTGGCTCGCAACGGCCGTCATGGTCGCCGCGTGGGGCGCAATCCTCGTGCTCGGGGTCACCGACCCGCTCGGCGGCATCAACACCTTCTTCCCGCTCTTCGGCATCGCCAACCAGCTCCTCGCGGCGATCGCGCTCGCGATCTGCATGGCGATCATCGCCAAGCGCGGGCTCTTCAAGTGGCTGTGGGTCGTCGTACTCCCGCTCGGCTTCGCGGCCGTCATCACGATCTGGGCGTCGTTCCTCAAGATCTTCTCGACCGTGCCGGCCATCGGGTACTTCGCCCAGAACGCGGCCTTCCGCGAGGCGCTCGCGGCAGGCGAGACGAGCTTCGGCACCGCCACGAGCGTCGAGGCGATGAACGCCGTCGTGCGCAACACCATGGTGCAGGGCATCCTCTCGGTGCTGTTCGTGCTCCTCGCGATCATCGTCATCCTGACGGCAGTCCTCGCGGTGTGGCGCTCCTACAAGCGGCGGTCGACCGCGACGAGTGAGGATGCCGCGGTGCCCTCCCGCATCTTCGCTCCGGCCGGCCTGATTGCAACGCCCGCCGAGAAGAAGATCCAGCAACAGTGGGACGCCCGCGGCGAGCCGGCCCGCACGCAGGGCGGTGGGCACCGATGACCGCAGCCGATGCCCTCGTGGCCACGGTCGTCGAGGCAAGGCGAATCCTCCGCGGCATCATGGGAGCCGATGCCTATGAGCGCTACCTCGAGTTCCATGCGACGCATCACGACGGGCATCCGCCCATGACGGAGCGTGAGTTCTGGCGGGACCGCGACGATCGCCGCGACCGGAACCCCGAAGGACGGTGCTGCTGATCGGCACCGGCGACAGGGCGTTCCGGATGACAGAACTCTCATGATCTGACGCCTCACCAAACGCGAACCGCCGCTCTACACTCCCGGTACCTCACCCCCTCGTTGACAGGTGGCTGCCATGTCCCGTGTTGTGACGTCATCCCTCGCCCTCCTCGGCGCTGCCGTGCTCGTGTTGCTCGGTGCGGCCCCCGCGAGCGCCGACCACTTCTCGGGAATGGAGGGCACCGAGCGATGCGAGCGCGGCAACAGTGCCTCCGGCGGGCCCTCGACGAACCTGTACACGACGGATGTCGCGGAGCTGCGGTATCGCGGTTCACTGACGATGATCTGCTATTTCGGGGTGCCCGAGTTCATCCCGGTCTGCGAGGACTGTATGGGTGCATACAAGGGCGACTGGACGGCGCCGAGCAGACCGCAGTTCGCGCGCGACGACTACTGCTTCGCCCCCGGCACGATCAGCGGGTCGATCTCCCCCGGCGGGCTGGACGCACGAGCCGCCGACCGCACCCTGGCCGTCTTCTACCGCACGCATGCCGTGCTGACGTGCTACTGGCAGGACGACCCCACCGACGATCCGGGTTACTGGGGCTGAGTCCCGACTCTCCCGGACGCTGTCGCGGTCTCGTCGATCACGAGGTCGGCGAGCGACCGCGGGTGCTCGCGGGCGATGAACTCGTCTTCCTGCGTGGCCCACCGGTCCCAGTACGGCGCATAGCCCTCCCCATCCCGTGCCAGGGCGCGCTGCTTCCTGGTGGGGGCGTCGAGTTCAACCCACACGCCGAAGGTCGCGAGCGCACGCGATGCGCGGCTGAGCGCACCGCAGCCTTCGATCACGAGCGGCCGCGCCGCATCGAGCGGATGCCACGTGCCTGGCCGGCCCACGTTCCAATCCCAGCCTCGCCACCCGGGGTCGTCCATCCGCATCACGTCGGCGACGACCATCGCGCTCCCAGCGTCGAGCCCGTCCCAGCCGGGGTAGAAGTCGTCGAGCCGCACGAGCTGCGCGCCGTCGATCGCCGCCGCGAGCGCCCTGGCGAGCGTCGTCTTCCCTGAGCCGGAGCGGCCGTCGATGAGCACGACCGGGCGGGCATCCACAGCAACGGCGTCGACGATGCGGGGCACGTGCGTCACGATCGCATGCGCCGTCTCTGGCTGCCGCCCTGGCGCGGGGTCAGGCGTGGCATCCGGTCTCATGCCCTCGCCCAGATGAAGTTCCAGTGGCCGGTCGCGACCGAGACCGCGACGGCGGTCGCCGCGATCGCCGCACCGATGATGATCAGCAGCACCTCGGGGCGGCCGAAGTGTGACGCACGCGCCCACGATCGAGGGGTGGCGCCGCCGAAGCCGCGAGCCTCCATCGCCGTCGCGAGCTTGCTGCCCCGCCGGATCGCGATCACGAGCAGCGCGAAGGCCTGCCCAGGCAGCCGTCGCACACGCCCGTGATCGCTTACGCCCCGGGCGCGGCGGCCGAGCTCAAGGCTGCGCCAGTCGGAGATCAGCAGGCCCACGAGCCGGAGCCCCGCGAGCGCGCCCAACACGAAGCGGCTCGGCAGTTTGGCGACCTGCGCGAGCCCGTCGGCGAGGTCGGTCGGGTCGATTGTGATGAAGAGCACGACGGCGGGGAGGCCGATCGCGAGCACTCGCAACACGGTCGCGATCGCGAGCGTGACCGAGCCCTCTGTCACGTGCACGAAGAGCCACTCGAAGTAGGTGGCGCCGGATGCCTCGCCATAGAGCGCGATCGTCACGCCGGCGAGCGGCGCCATGATCCAGATCGGCAGTGTGCGCAGCCAGAAGGTGCGGGCGCTCACGCCCGCGAAGGCGAAGAGGGCGAACTCCAGCACGAGGGCCACGGTCGCCGAGACCCAGTCGATCGTGAGCACGAGCACCCCGGCGACGAGGAGGGCCGTCGCCAGCTTCGCGACGGGATTGATTGTCACCACCGCGCGGTCGGGGCGTGCGGCGACCGCCGTCATGCGAGCACCTCCGCGCGCGGCTGCAGCCGGAGCGTCGACGTGGCGAGCGCGTCGACGAGCCGCTCGTCGTGCGTCGCCATGACGATCGCGTTGCCGTCATCGAGCAGGGAGGCGAGCATCGCCACGAGTTCCTCCCACGTGCGGGAGTCCTGGCCGAAGGTGGGTTCGTCGAGCATGAGCACGGGCGGCCGCGTCGCGAGCATTGTTGCGACGGAGAGCCGCCGCTTCTCGCCGCCTGACAGCGTGAAGGGGTTCGCGTCGGCGAGGTGTGCGAGCCGGAGCCGCTGCAGCAGTTCGTCGATGCGTGCTTCCTGTTCGGCTCGGCCGACCTTGAGCGCGCGCAGCCCGATCGCGAGTTCATCGCGCACCCGGCCGGTGAGCAACTGGTGCTCGGGGTCCTGGAACACCGTGCCGATGCGCGTGAGGAGGTCGCGCGATCGCCACCTGAGCGGCGCATCCCCCACCCCGCCTTTCAGCACGGGATGCGCGAGCACCCTGCCCGCCGCCGGCGCAAGCAGCCCCGCGAGGGTCAGCACAAGGGTCGACTTGCCGACACCGTTCGCTCCGGTGAGGGCGATTGCCTGCCCAGCGCCGACCGTGAGGTCGACCCCCTGCTGCACGACGCGCTTGCCTCGAGCGACCGACAGCCGTTCGGCGGACACGAGGGACTCATCGCTGCCGCGCTCCCGTCGTACGGGCGTCCGCGGCGGATGACTCGGAACCCAGACTCCGGATGCCGCGAGCGACTCACCCTCGTCGGTGAGCACCCGCGCGGGGTCCCCATCGGCGAGCACGCCCCCGTCCGCGCCGAGCACGATCACGCGGTCGACCAATTCTCGCCAGACCTCGACGCGGTGCTCGACGACCACGAGAGTTGCGCCGGTCTCGTCGAGCACGCGGCGCGTAGCGTCCACGACCTCGCGCACGCCCTCGGGGTCGAGGTTCGCAGTCGGTTCGTCGAGGAGGAGGAGTCCCGGCCGCATGGCGAGCACACCCGCGAGGGCGAGCCGCTGCTTCTGTCCGCCTGAGAGCGCCTCGGTCGAGTGATCGAGCGGCAGGTCCAGGCCCACGATCGCAAGTGCATCCCGCACGCGGCGCCAGGTCTCCTCACGCGACACGCCGAGGTTCTCGCAGCCGAAGGCCACGTCGTCACCGACCCGCGCGAGGATGACCTGGGAGTCGGGGTCCTGCAGCACGAGCCCCGCACGGCCCCGACGTGATGCGGGATGGTCACCGTCGAGCGTCAGCTCTCCCGTGCTCTCGCCCTCCTCATCCCCGCCGAGCACGCCGGCGAGCCCGTGGATGACCGTGGACTTGCCCGCACCGGAGGCACCGAGCAGCAGCACTCGCTCCCCCGGTTCGATCGCGAGGTCGAGGTCGCGCACGGCCCAGTCGTCCCGGCCTGCGTGCCGCCAACCCCATCCCCGGGCACTTATGCGGGCCCCGGGCATCCGGGATTCCATGGTCGTCAGCGCCGCGTGGGGACGCGCCCCGAGGCGAAGCGGTTCAGTGCCCCGGCACTCGCGAGTCCGCGGACGGCGAGCCACGAAAGCACGCCGGCGAGGATGGCGCCCGAGATGATCGCGGAGATCGTGTAGACGGTCGCGAACAGCGGTGCCGCACCCGGGTACCAGAGCGTGAGATCGGTGATCGCCATCGCGAGGCCAGCGCCCATGCCCGCGAGGATGGCGCCGCTCAGTCGCCAGTTCGTGTAGACGAAGAGCGCGAAGATGAGCTCGGCGCCGAGCCCCTGCACGAAGCCTGAGACAAGCGTGAGCGCGCCCCACTGGTTCCCCACGAGGGCCGAGACGGTCGCCGCGATCATCTCGCCATAGATCGCCGCGCCGGGCTTGCGCACGACGAGCGCCGTGAGCACGCCCGCGAACAACCAGCCGCCTCCGAAGAGCGCCTGGAGGCCGGGCAGGAATCCGACGAGCCCGCTGAGGGGCTCGTGGGCAACGTTCCAGGCCAGGAAGATGAGGCCGGATGCGACGCCGATGACGCTCGCAACGACGATGTCGACAACCCTCCAGCGGAGGTTCGGCTTCGCCTTGGCGGACGCGACGGCAGGTGCAGTTGAAGTGTTCATATTTCCCTCCCTGCGCTGGCATTATCCAGATCAGGTTCGACGGTCGAAGCTTGGAGTAGCTTCCTCTCAGCCCGGCTCACCGGACTCCCGTGTGTGTATGTGTGGCCCCATCATAGCCCGGGGCCGAACGCATTTCAGCCTCGGCCGACGCGCACGACCATCTTGCCGATGTTGGCCCCGTGCATCATGTCGAGGAACGCCGCGGGGGTGTTCTCGATCCCCTCGACGACGGTCTCGTCGTAGATGAGTTCACCAGAGCGCACCCAGGGCGTGACCTCGGCCGCGAACTCCTTGAAGTGCTCGTTGTAGCGGTTCACGGTGAAGCCCTGCAGGGTGAGGCCCCGCTTGATGAGGTTCGCGAGGTTGCGCGGCCCGGGTGCCGGTTCCGTCGCGTTGTACTGCGAGATCATGCCGCAGATGGCACCGCGGCCGCCGTCGCGGAAGGCCCCAAGCGCGGCCTCGAGGTGCTCGCCGCCGACATTGTCGAAGTACACGTCGATGCCGTCGGGCGCCGCCTCGCGCAGGCTCTTGCGCACGGGACCTTCCTTGTAGTTGAACGCGGCATCGAAGCCGTAGCGCTCCGTGAGCGTGCGCACCTTCTCCTCCGAGCCCGCCGAGCCGATGACCCGCGAGGCCCCGGCGAGCCGGGCGATCTGCCCCACCGAGCTGCCGACCGCCCCCGCAGCGCCGGAGACGAAGACGATGTCGCCCTCCCGCAGTCGGGCGATCTTGCGCAGGCCGACCCAGGCGGTGAAGCCGGGCATCCCGAGCGCCCCAAGGTAGACCGACGGGGTGATGCCCGGAATCTCCTCGACCTTACGGAAGGCGGATGCCTCGCCCTGGGCGACATCACGCCAGCCGAGCGAGTGCAGCACAAGGTCGCCAACGGCCAGCCGTTCCGAGTTGCTCGCGACGATGCGGCCGACGGCCCCGCCCTCCATCGTCTCGCCCAGCACGTAGGGCGGCACGTATGACTTCACGTCGTCCATGCGGCCGCGCATGTAGGGGTCGACGGAGACGAACTCGTTCGCGACGCGCACCTCGCCGTCGCCGAGTTCGGGCAGGTCAACCGTGACGGTGCGGAAGGTGTCGTCCGTGGGCCAGCCGCTCGGGCGCTCCGCGAGTTGGATCTGGATGCTCTTGGAATGGTCGGGTGATGCCACGATACCTCCTGTCGGTGGGGTCCGGCGCTGGACCCGTATCGACGCTAGCATTCACACCGACCAGCCGGTATGAGTGCGTCTGCTCAGGCGCGCGCTTGCGCGATCGCATCCTCTGCCGCGACCCAGGCGAGCATGGCGCACTTGACCCGCGCGATGTACCGCGAGACTCCCCCGAGCGCGGCCGCGTCACCGAGGAGCTCCTCATCGGGCTGGATCTTGCCGCGCGAACGCATGGCCGTGCGGAAGCTCTCGATGCGCCGGCCAAGGTCATCGAGTGACATGCCCTCCCCGACCATCTCGCTGAAGAGCGACGCCGAGGCCTGCGAGATGGCGCAGCCGTGGCCCTCCCAGTGCACGTGGGCCAGGCCGTGCTCGTCGACCGCGATCTCGAGCGTGACCTCATCGCCGCAGGTCGGGTTGAGCTGGTGCGAGCTCCCGTCGGCATTGCCGACGAGCCCAAAGCCGATCGGCTGGCGGGAGTGGTCCAGGATGATCTCTTGGTAGAGGGACTGCAGTTCTGAGGAACTCACGGGCGCACTCCGAAGAAATCGCGGGAGTCGGCGACCGCCTCGATGAAGCGGTCGACCTCCTCCTCTGTCGTGTAGATGTAGGTGCTCGCCCGCGTCGATGACGTGACACCGAGGCGACGATGCAGGGGCTGGGCGCAGTGGTGGCCGACGCGCGCCGCGATACCCCGGTCATCGAGGAACTGGCCGACATCATGCGAGTGGATGCCGGCAACGTCGACGCTCGCGAGGCCGACTCGCTCGGCGCCCGCCGCTGGGCCGAGCATCCGCACGCCCTCGATCCCGGCAAGGCCGTCGGCGAGCCGAGCGCCGAGGGTGGCCTCGTGGGCCGCAATCCTGTGCATGCCGACGGCATCGAGGTAATCGATCGCGGCCGCGAGGGCGACCGCCTGGGAGACGCGCTGCGTGCCGGCCTCGAAGCGCTGCGGCGCGGGGAGGTACTCTGCGCGCTCCATCGTCACGGTCGTAATCATGGAGCCGCCCGTGAGGAAGGGCGGCAGCGCATTGAGCAACTCGCGGCGCCCGTAGAGCACGCCGATACCGGTCGGCGCGAGCATCTTGTGCCCTGAGAAGGCCATGAAGTCGACGTCGAGTGATGCCACGTCGACGACCATATGGGGAACGGACTGGCACGCATCGAGCACCGTGATCGCCCCGACCTGGCGGGCGCGGGCCACAATGCGCTCGACGGGACTGATGCTGCCGAGCACGTTGGACACGTGCGTGAAGGCAACAAGCCGCGCACGTTCCGTGATGACCTCGTCGAGCCTGTCGAGCATGAGCTCCCCCGCGTCATCGACGGGAATGAAGCGCAGCGTCGCCCCGGTGCGAGCCGCGAGTTCCTGCCAGGGAATGAGGTTCGCATGGTGTTCCTGCTCGGTCACGACGATCTCGTCTCCGGCGCGCAGGCTGACCTCGTCAGCCCCGCCGCGCGCGCTCGCGGCCGAGATGCCGTAGGCCACGAGGTTGATGGCTTCGGTCGCATTCGAGGTCCAGACGACCTCATCCTCCGCTGCGCCAATGAAGCGCGCGACCGTCGCCCGGGCATCCTCGAAGCGTTCCGTCGCGAGTGCCGCAAGCGTGTGGGCACCGCGGTGCACCGCCGAGTTGTGCCGCTCATAGAACTCCCGTTCGGCATCCAGCACCTGCCTCGGCTTGAGCGAGGTGGCGCCGGAGTCGAGGTAGGCGAGCGGATGCCCGTTGACCTCCTGCTCGAGGCTCGGGAAGTCTGCGCGGATTGCGCTGACCTCGGCGGGGGTCAGCGCTTGGTTTGTCGGTGTCGCGGGGGTGATGGTGGTCCTGCTCTCGGTCGTCGCTTCCAGCCTATGCGCACCTGAGTATCGCCGCAGAGATCGCCCATCCAGATGATGTCGTCCAGAATCCTCGCCACCGCATTGCACATTCCAGGAGCGATCGCCCTCGGCCTCGGCGCCGTCGCGCTTGTCGTCGGTTTCATCAAGCGCGCTCCGAAGAAAGGTGAGCAGGCGGGGATCACGCGCGAGCGGTGAGTCGCGACATCGTAGGCGAATCCACCCGAGAATTGGACCTGTTATTGAAATGTGACATTCGACAACGGAGGCATTCGCGGCCGAGAGACTGCCGTCGCGATATGGGCGCGATCGCGAAAGTGACCATGACTCCACACTGCCGGTTGCGCGACCCCCGCCGATCGCCGCGAGCATGGGCGAGGAGGCGGTGTCACGCAGCAGCCCGAAACGCCGCATGGAGCGGTCGAATCGTCCTGTTTTCGCGGCGCCCCGAAGCCCTCGCTAGCACGCATCACGCGAGCCAGCAAGGTTCGTTCAGACCCCGGCGAGTCGCCGCCCGCGCAGCCCCAGAGGGGTGGCATCCCGTCGGAGCCCGTGCGTATGGTGGGGGCCCATCACCACTTCGGGTCGGGTCTGTCTGCGTCTCCCTAGTCCGCAGACGAGGTTCGTCCTACACGACCGAATGAGGAGCATGATGAACAAGCGACGGAGCCAGAAAGCTCGTCTAGCAATCGCCACGACGGGGGTCGCGGCACTCGCACTCACCGCGTGCAGCGGAGGAGGCGGCAACGGCGGTGACTCCGACGAGGACCTGCTGGCAACGCTTCAGGAAGACGGCACCATCACCGTCGCCATCGCCGATGAGCGTCCCTATTCTTGGCTCGACGGCGACGAGCCCACGGGGGCGACGATCGCCATGCACGAAGAGATCTTCGGCAACATGGGGATCGACAACGTCGAGGTCGTGCAGGTCGACTGGAATTCCCTGATCCCCGGCCTCAACGCGGGCCGCTTCGACGCGGTCAGCGCCGGAATGTCGATCCTCCCCGACCGCTGCGCGCAGGCCGCGTTCAGCGACCCCGAGATCATGTACACGACCGCACTCATGGTTCCCGAGGGCAACCCCAAGGGTCTCAGCGACCTCGACTCGGTCGTTGACGCGGGCGACGTGAACCTGGCCGTCCTCGCGGGTGGCATCGAGGCCGGCTATGCCGATGCCCTCGGCATCACGAACGTGCAGAGCGTTCCGGACGCGCAGTCCGGCATGGACGTCGTGGCCAACGGCCGCGCCGACGCCTTCGCGATGACCGCGATCTCCCTCAACTGGATGGTCGAGAACAACCCGGACGCAGGCGTGGAGACCACCCAGGCCTTCGTGCAGGAGATCGACGGCGTCGAGCAGGTCGGTGCCGGCTCGACCGTCTTCCGCAAGGGTGACACGACGCTGCTCGATGCGTACAACGAGGAGCTCGCGAAGATCATGGACAGCGAGGAGAAGTACCTCGAGCTGGTGGGCGAGTACGGCTTCACGAAGGAGAACATGCCCCCCGCTGACCTCACGACCGAGATGCTCTGCGCGGGTGACCTGGGCTAATCGCCTCTCCCATGGATAGCAATATCGAAGCGCTGGTGGCGGCGCTGCCGAGAATCCTGGATGGCGTGTGGATCACAATCCAGCTCACCCTCGGCGGCGCCGCGCTGGCCATGGTCATCGCAGTGGTCTTCGGGATCCTTGCGCGCAGCCCGAGGACACTCGTCCGCGGCTTCGCTCGCACGGTCATCGAGTTCTTCCGCGGCACATCACTCGTGGTCCAGATCTTCTGGTTCTTCTTCGTCCTGCCGCAGCTGGGCGTCGAACTCCACCCCATGGCCGCGGGCATCCTCGCGCTCGGGCTCAACTACGGCGCCTATGCCGCCGAGGTCGTTCGCGGGTCAATCAACTCCGTGCCTACCGGGCAGTGGGAGGCAACGACCGCGTTGAGCATGACGAGGGCCCAACGGATGCGCCGGGTGATCTTCCCGCAGGCGTGGGCGCTCATGATCCCGTCACTGACGAACCTGCTCATCCACCTGCTCAAGGGCACGGCCGTCGTCGGCACGATCACGATCGCCGACCTCACGTTCCGCCTGGATTCGCTCCAGCGCGACACCAACACCTTCTTCGCCTATGGATTGGGTCTCGTCATCTACTTCGTGCTCGCCTACGTCCTGACGCTCATCATGAATGCGCTTGAGGTGCAGGCGAAGCACCGCCTCGGACGCGGAGAGTCGCTCAAGGAGGCCCTGAGCCTCCGCTCCCCCGATACGGGAGTCGCAGCAGGAGAGGCGGCCAGGTCATGAACGAGTTCTGGAACTGGGACCTCGCCTTCGAAGCCCTCCCCCGGCTCTTGATGAGCTTCCTCACGGTGACCCTCCTGGTCACGGTGGTGAGCACGGCAATTGCCGCCGTCCTCGGCCTCGTCCTCGCGATACTCCGGATGTCGCTGCCGAAGCCGCTCGCCATGATCCTGAAGTTCATCATCGACTTCATCCGCATGACGCCCATCGTGGTGCAGTTGATCTTCGCCTACTTCGCGTTCACCAGCATCACGCCGCTGACGATCGGCATCATCATCTTCGGCATCCACTACGCCACCTATATGGCGGAGGTCTACCGTGCGGGCATCGAGTCCGTGCCGAAGGGCCAGTGGGAGGCGACGACAGCCCTGTCGATGTCGCGCACCCGCACGTGGGTCGCCGTGATCATCCCCCAGGCTGTCAGGGCCACCGTGCCGGCCCTCGGCAACTACGCGATCTCGATGTTCAAGGAGACGCCGTTCCTCCTCATGATCGGCGTCGTCGAGATGGTGCAGGCAGGGCTCATCTTCGGGGGCAACAACTTCAAGTACATCGAAGCAATCACTCTTGCCGGCGTCATCTTCCTGCTCGCCAGCTACCCGACATCGCTTCTCATCGGCAGATTGGAAAAGCGCCTTGCCTTCACACACTGACTCCCCGAACGGCGGGAACGCACCCGCCATCAGATTCGTCGACGTCGAGAAGCGATTCGGCGACACCGTCGTGCTCGACGGCCTCAACTTCACCGTCAACAAGGGCGACCGCGTCACGCTGATCGGCCCCTCGGGGTCTGGCAAGACGACCATCCTGCGCCTCGTCATGACGCTCGAGGAGTTGAGCGGCGGCTACATCTATATCGATGGCGAACCGCTCAGCCATGACAACGTCGACGGCAAGCGAGTCGAACTGAGCGAGAAGCACAAGAACGAGATCCGCAAGCGGATCGGCATGGTCTTCCAGCAGTTCAACCTCTTTCCCAACATGACCGTCATGGAGAACATCATTGAGGCGCCCGTGCATGTGCTCGGGATGTCGAAGGATGATGCCAAGGAGAAGGCTCGCGGCCTCCTGCGGCAGGTGGGTCTCGCCGACAAGGAGGACGCCCACCCGCTCGAGCTCTCGGGTGGCCAGCAGCAGCGCGTCGCGATCGCGCGGGCGCTGGCGATGGACCCCGAGATACTCCTGCTCGACGAGGTGACCTCGGCACTCGACCCCGAGATCGTCGGCGAGGTGCTCGGCATCCTGAAGCACGTGGCCGACACGACCGACATCACGATGCTGATCGTGACCCACGAGATGCAGTTCGCCCGCGACGTGTCGAACCGCATCCTCATGTTCGACGGTGGCCGCATCGTCGAGGAGGGCACGCCCGAGGAGTTCTTCACGAATCCGAAGGAGCAGCGCACACGCGACTTCCTGCAGGCGGTCGTCGCCGACCCGATCACGGGAGCGCTCCCCTGGCAGGCCGGCCCCGCAACGCCGACCCGGGATGGTGACACGCTCTGACTTCCCCCGACAGCGTCATCCGGCCCCCGCGGATCGGCGACGGTGCCGCTATGTGGCGCATCGCGCGCGACTCGCAGACCCTTGACCTGAACTCGTCATACGCCTACATCCTGTTCGCGCGTGACTTCGCCTCGACCTGTCGCGTCGCCGTGGTCGACGGCGAGATTGCCGGCTTCGTCATCGGCTACCGGCGGCCGGAGACCCCCGACACCGTCTTCGTCTGGCAGGTCGCCGTCGACGAGGCGTTCCGCGGGCTCGGGCTCGCCGGGCGGATGCTCGACAGCCTCGTCGAGGACGGCGTCGCCGACGGTTCCATCCGCATGCTGGAGACCACCATCACGGATGACAACCCGGCCTCGCAGAGGACCTTCGCCTCCTTTGCCGCGCGCTGGGGCGGGGCATCCGTCACGGTGCGGCCGCTCTTCGAACGCGACCACTTTCCCGAAGAGGGCGAGCACGAACCGGAGCCCCTCTATGAGATCGGCCCCCTGGCCGCCCAGCACTGAAGACCATCACCCACCCATCGCCTCGACCGGGGCGTGGCGTGCACTCCGCACGACACCACACAGGAGGAGAACACGGAAATGTCTACATCCACTCATCTCGAGTCCCAGGTGCGCAGCTACTCGCGTTCCTGGCCCGTCGTCTTCGACCGCGCCGTCGGCAGCACCATGTACGACGAAAGCGGTCGCGCCTACCTCGACTTCTTCGCGGGGGCCGGTGCCCTCAACTACGGGCACAACAACCCCGTGCTCAAGAAGGCACTCATCGACTACCTCAGCGACGACCGCGTCGTTCACTCGCTCGACATGTTCACGAGCGCGCGCAATGACTTCCTGCACACCTTTTCCGAGGTGATCCTCAAGCCGCGGGGCCTCGACTACAAGGTCGTCTTCCCCGGGCCCGGCGGCGCGAACGCGGTCGAGGCCGCGCTCAAGCTCGCGCGCAAGGTGACGGGTCGCGAGTCGGTCATCAACTTCACGAATGCGTTCCACGGCATGACGCTCGGCGCGCTCTCGGTGACGGGCAACTCGCTCAAGCGAGGTGGGGCCGGCGTGCCCCTCGTGCACGCCACCCCCATGCCCTACGACGACTACTTCAACGGCGATTACCCCGACTTCTTCTATATGGAGCGCCTCCTCGACGACAGTGGCAGCGGCCTCAACACCCCCGCCGCCGTTATCGTCGAGTCGGTGCAGGGCGAGGGCGGCATCAACGCGGCCCGCGCCGAGTGGCTCCGCCAGCTTGCCGAGGTGTGCCGCAACCACGGCATCCTGCTGATCCTCGACGACATCCAGATGGGCTGCGGCCGCACGGGCGACTTCTTCAGCTTCGAAGAGGCTGGCATCGTTCCCGACATCGTCTGCCTGTCGAAGTCCATCAGCGGCTACGGCCTGCCGATGGCACTCACGCTCGTGAAGCCGGAGTTCGACATCTGGGAGCCGGGCGAGCACAACGGCACGTTCCGCGGCATCAGCCCCGCCTTCGTGACCGCCGCCGAGGCCATCCGCACCTACTGGCAGGATGACGAGCTCAAGAACTCGACGATCGCCAAGGGCGCCAAGGTCGAGAGCCGCTTCAATGGCCTCGTCGCCCGCTATCCCGAGCGCGGCCTCATCGCCAAGGGACGCGGCCTCGCCCGCGGCCTCCAGTTCGCGACGGGCGACCTGGCTGATGCCGTGTGCCGCGAGGCCTTCGAGCGCGGCCTCCTCATGGAGACCTCAGGGCCTGAGGGTGAGGTCATGAAGATCCTCCCCGCCCTGACGCTGAGCGACGCCGAGCTCGAGCAGGGGCTCGCCATCATCGAGGCATCCGTCGCTGCCGTCCTCGACAACCCAGAGCTGACAGCATCCGAGACAGAGAAGGAGACGACGAGCGCATGATCGTTCGCACGATTGACGAGATCACCGATACCGAGGCCGATATCAAGACCGAGAACTGGCGCAGCAAGCGCATCGTTCTCGCGAAGGAGAAGGTCGGGTTCTCGGTGCACGAGACGACCCTCTATGCCGGCACGGTGAACCAGTTCTGGTACGCCAACCACATCGAGGCCGTCTTCATCGTGGAGGGCGAGGGCGAGATCACCGACCTCGCGACGGGAGAGACGCACCAGCTGGGCCCCGGCTCGCTCTACCTGCTCAACAACCACGACAAGCACGAGGTTCGCCCGCGCACCGAGATGCGCACCGTCTGCGTCTTCAACCCGCCCATCACGGGCCGCGAGGTGCACGACGAGAACGGTGTCTACCCGCTGGTGACAGAGGTAGCCTGACCGGCACACACCGCACGGAACAACGACGAAGGAGGAGGAATGTCAATGACCACGACGACCGCCGAGGACCTGTTCCCCACACGGCTCGCCGAGCCGAGTGACATGATCGAGCGCACACAGCCCGCCGTCTGGGGGTCGCCCGCCGACGGCCCCTTCACCGCGGATGAACTGGGAAAGCACGAGGAACGTGGCTTCACGATCCTCGACGACTTCATCTCGAGCGACGAGGTGCAGCTCTACAGCGACGAACTCGACCGCCTCGCGGCCGACGAGTCCCTGAAGGGCGACGCCCGCCTCATCACGGAGCGGGCGACGGGCGCCGTGCGATCCGTCTTCCAGGTGGAATCACTCAGCGCGCCGATCGCCGCGCTCGCCCGCAGCCCCAAGGTGCTCGACCGCGCACGCCAGATCCTCGGCTCCGAGGTCTACCTGCACCAGACGCGCGTCAACTACATGCCCGGCTTCAAAGGCACAGGCTTCTACTGGCACTCAGACTTCGAGACCTGGCACGCGGAGGACGGCATGCCCATCCCGCGCGCCGTGAGCCTGTCGATCGCCCTGACCGACAACTACCCCTACAACGGCGGGCTCATGGTGATGCCGGGCTCGCACAAGACCTTCGTGCCGAGCGTGGGCGAGACGCCCGACGACAACTACAAGGAGTCGCTCAAGGCGCAGGAGGCCGGCGTGCCCAGCCAGGAGGCCGTCACGGAGCTGGCTCGCCGCTACGGCATCGACCAGTTCACCGGCGCCGCAGGTTCCGCCCTGTGGTTCGACTCGAACATCATGCACGGCTCGGGCAGCAACATCACGCCCTACCCGCGCTCCAACGTGTTCCTCGTCTTCAACAGCGTCGAGAACACGCTTCGTGAGCCCTACGCGGCCAAGTCGCCGCGGCCGACGCACATCGCGAGCCGCGACTTCACGCCGCTGCGCTGAGTCGCCTCACGCGAGATGGCTGGGGTCGGATGCCGCGGCATCCGGCCCCTTCGTCATCTCACGCCATAGGGCCGCCGTCTGGGCCGAGACGTGCGGGTCGTGGGTCTGCTGCCAGTTGCGCCCACCTCGACGGAAGGTGAGCTGCACGGCGGGCGGCACGCTCGCTTCGGGGACTGGCCGCGCCACCCACTCGCACGGCCGCACGTGCACGAGGTCCACGTCGCGGGCTTCGCGGGAGTCATCGTAACGCCACGGACCGGCCAGCCGACCGAGCCAGGCGAGACCGTCAACGTCTCGCGTCCATATATAGGAGCCATCGGGCGCATCGGCGAAACGCTCGAGGCGGCGGGCGACCCGCTCGTCATGTTCCGTTGCGACGGCGGCCGCGGCATCGACGAGGCTCGCGGGCACCTGTGAGAGGCGTCCGCCAACGCCGCAGACGCCGATTCGGAGGGCGCGTTCGACGGCGATGCCGTCGGGCACGCTGTCATCACGCGAGCGCATGGGTGCCCGGTACACGTCGGGGTCGGGTGGCGTCATGAGGCAATCCTGCCCCAGCGCGTGTACCCCAACGTGCCCTCTTGTCCCCCGATAGCATCGACAGGATGAAGAAGGCTTGGCTGGATCGCGCTGTCGGCGTCGTGATCGCCGTGGTCATCGGGGCCGCCGCAGTGCTGCTGTGGTTCGCGGTCTCATGGACCGATCCGGAGGCAGCGGAGCCTCCCGCGCACGGGCTGGTCCTCGGCATCTGGGACCTCTTCTACGTAACCTCCGCACCGTCGGCTCGCGTACTCCTGGCAGCGGTGGCGCTCGCCCTGCTCGCTGCCGGGCTCATCGCTCTCCTCGAGCATCAGGCGACGAGCAAAGCCCGCCGTTCGCTCGACGACACCAGCACTCCCCTGTCGGCACGGGTGATCATGGCCGAGACGCGCGGGCGCTACGACGGTCCGGTCACGGTGACCGTCATGATCCCCGCCCACAACGAACAGGCGACCCTTCCCGCCACACTCACCTCGCTCCGCAGGCAGTCGCACAGCCCTGATCGCATCATCGTCGTCGCGGACAACTGCACGGATGCCACCGTCGCCCTCGCGCGCCAGCACGGCGTCGAGGTGATCGAGTCTCGCAACAACCGGCACAAGAAGGCCGGCGCCCTGAACCAGGCGCTGCAGCTCGTGCTGCCGGAGCAGGGGCTGAACGACGTTGTCATGATCATGGACGCCGACACGACACTCGACGACGGCTTTCTCGCGGCCGCGGTCGACGCCTTCACGCGGGACCGCGCCCTCATGGCGGTCGGCGGCCTCTTCTACGGGGAGGAGGGCAGTGGCATCCTCGGCCAGTTGCAACGGAACGAGTACATCCGGTACTCCCGCGAGATCCGCCGACGCCGCGGCCGCGTCTACATCCTCACCGGGACGGCCTCCCTTTTCAGGCCAGTCGCGCTGCGGACCGTCGCCGCCAGTCGCGGAACGAGGATCCCGGGAACCCCTGGAAATGTCTACGACACGGCGGCGCTGACGGAGGACAACGAGCTCACGATCGCACTCAAATCGCTCGGGGCCCTCATGATCTCGCCCCGCGAATGCACGGTCGTGACCGAGGTCATGCCGACATGGCGGATGCTCTGGAAGCAGCGGCTGCGTTGGGAACGTGGAGCGCTCGAGAACATCGGGTCCTACGGTGTCTCCCTGCAAACGGTGCGGTACTGGGCGCAGCAACTCGGCCTCGGCTACTCAGTGTTCGCCTTCGGGCTGTTCCTCGTCTTCATGGCGCTCACACTGCTCGCTGTCGACACGTGGATCTGGTTCCCGTTCTGGCTCGGGATGGGCCTCGTGTTCCTTGTCGAGCGAGTGGTGACCGTGTGGCACGGCGGCCGCTCCGCACGCCTCCTGGCCTTGTCGTTCTTTCCTGAACTCATCTTCGACCTCGTGCTGAACGTCATCTACGTCAAGGGCATCATCGACATCACACTGGGCCGGCAGGCGACGTGGAATCATGTCGACCGGGGCCAGCGGAGCACGCCGGAGGTGTCGAATGCCTGACATTAGGATCGGCATCCTCCTGCCGGAGTCCTTCCTCTACTCCGAGGTCTTCGCCGTCATGTCGACCGTCGTCGCCATCAACACCATCATCTTCGTCGCCCTGGCCGTCGCGAAGATGCTGCCCAGGATCTACCTGAGTGACCTGTACACGAGCCGGAATCGTCGCACGGAGACCCGCAGCATCCACCCCGACGACCCCGTCTGACACCGAACTCGGCCTGGACGCACGAATGCCCTCGGCAGGTGGCCGAGGGCATTCGCGCCGCACGCGCGGTGATGCGCGCGTGCCGAATCAGGTGAAGAGACTGACACCACCCGGCCCGACCAGCAGGCCGACGACGATGAGGACGATGCCCCACAGCAGCTGCCTGCGAACGATCGCGACGATGCCGGCGATGACGAGGATTGCAGCAATGATCCAAAGGAGGGTAGCCATGTGCTGTTGCTCCATTCCCCCGCGGCTGCCGCGCCCGGGTCTGGGCACGCAACTGAGCGGGTATCTGTTTTGTCGGACGCTACCCGCGCTCCCCATCTGGCGGCTCAGACGTTCAGCTAACATTCAGGTTTCGGAGACGCGGCACGCCCCGCGCACGGGAGAATAGGGGCACGATGAAAAACACCGACGAGATCAACGAGTGGCTCAGCGAGCTGAAGTCCGAACGCAAGAGCCTCGTGACGAAGCAAATGGTGCTCGGCAACACGGGGGCAATGGGCGCGCTCACCTGGGTGCTCGACACGAAGGCCGATGACGAGGCCGTGCGTCTCAAGATCAACGAACTCGAAGTCAAGCGCAACGAGAGCATGGCTGACGAGATGGCCGGGGTCGGCTATGGCGCCATGATCGAGGCGCTCAAGTGGGTACTGCGCCCCCAGTAGTCGCTACGGGGTGACCGTGCGGGACTCATCCCACGGAACGCCCCAGCCGAGCGCGTCGAACATGTTGGACAGCACGATCGCCGTGAAGCCCCACACAAGACGCTCGCCCACCTGGAACGCGGGTGTCGTGAAGCTGCGGCCCTCGATCCGGTGCACGACCGAGCGTCGATTCTCCGGATCGAGCAGGTCGGCAACCGGCATGCGGAACACGTCGACCGCCTCGCGATGGTCGATCGCCGCGACATCCGAGGGCCTGGTCCACCATGCGGGCACGGGAGTCACCAGGTTGTGACTGACCGCGAGCGGCAACTCCGGCAGGGTGCCCAGGATCTCGACGCCGGCCGGGTCGAGCCCAGTCTCCTCCACGGCTTCGCGCAGGGCCGTGGCCGTGACATCCGCGTCCTGTTGCTCGACGCCGCCACCGGGGAACGAGATCTGCCCCGGATGATGCCCCATCGTCGCGGCGCGACGCTGCAGGAGCACATCGAGGTCACCCGCGACGGTGCCCGTTGCACTCGCGGGCACAGCGTCGAGGCGTCCAAAGAGCACGAGCACCCCTGAGCGACGGGCCCGTGAACGATCGAAGTCGAAGCGCGAAGCATCCATGCGCCATTTGAAGCCGCCGTCGCAGAGCCGCCGCAGCTGCGCGCGCGCGTCATCCATCTCGGGCATGTGGTCAGCCTACCCAGCGGACGCCGCAGCGCCCTTTCTGCAAATTTGCTCCGCACGCCAGTGCCCGGCGGGAGGTACCGTGCCCCGAACGACGTGAACGATGATGCTCCGAGCGAAGGGATCGATGCGATGCGAGCGATGGTGTACCGGGGGCCATACAAGGTGCGGGTCGAGGAGAAGGACATCCCGAGGATCGAGCATCCCAACGATGCGATCGTGCGGGTCACGCACGCCGCGATCTGCGGTTCAGACCTGCACCTCTATCACGGCATGATGCCCGACACCCGCGTCGGAACGACCTTCGGCCACGAGTTCATCGGCGTCGTGCACGAGGTCGGGCCTTCGGTGCAGAACCTCAAGCCAGGCGACCGCGTCATGGTGCCATTCAACGTCTACTGCGGCTCCTGCTACTTTTGCGCGCGTGGCCTCTACTCGAACTGCCACAACGTCAACCCCAACGCGACCGCGGTCGGCGGCATCTACGGCTACTCGCACACCTGCGGCGGCTACGACGGAGGCCAGGCCGAGTACGTGCGGGTTCCCTTCGCCGATGTGGGCCCCTCGATCATCCCCGACTGGATGGAGGAGGAGGACGCCCTCCTCATGACCGACGCCCTCGCCACCGGGTACTTCGGTGCCCAACTCGGCGACATCGTGGAGGGCGACACCGTTGCAGTGTTCGGAGCGGGCCCCATCGGGCTCTACGCCGCGAAGTCCGCTTGGCTCATGGGCGCGGGCCGCGTCATCGTGATCGACCACCTCGACTACCGGCTCGAAAAGGCGCGCACCTTTGCCCACGCTGAGACGCTCAACTTCAACGAGTACAACGACATCGTCGTCGAGATGAAGAAGACCACGGACTACCTGGGGGCGGATGTCGCGATCGACGCCGTCGGGGCCGAAGCCGACGGCAACCTGCTCCAGCACATCACCGCAGCCAAGTTCAAGATGCAGGGAGGCTCCCCTGTCGCCCTCAACTGGGCGATCGACTCGGTTCGCAAGGGCGGCACGATCTCCGTCATGGGCGCCTACGGCCCCATCTTCTCGGCGGTGAAGTTCGGTGACGCCCTCAACAAGGGCCTCACCCTCAACATGAACCAATGCCCAGTGAAGCGGCAGTGGCCGAGGCTCTTCGAGCACGTGCGCAACGGCTACCTCAAGCCGAACGACATCGTGACCCACCGCATCCCGTTGGAGCACATCGCCGAGGGTTACCACATCTTCTCGGCGAAGCTGGATGACTGCATCAAGCCCATCATTGTCACGGACGCCAGCTGAGAGGAACGAGACCATGCCATACACCGCACAGGCACCCGACCGTCGCGAGTCCACTGAAGCGCTGAAGGCGCGAATCCCCGGTTGGGGCGTCGACCTCGACCCGGCCGACCGACCCGCCTTCCCGCAGGAGCGCTTCGCCCCCGAGGCGACAGGCGCGCACTGGGACTTTCCCGAACGCCAGGCTGGGGCCGAAACGCGCGAGCGTTCCATCGAGCACCGTTTCGTCACGCCCGTCTTCGGCACCTCAGCACCCCTGCACGGCCTATCGGGCGCCATCCGCCGCTTCGCCTACGAGAAGTTCAGCGAGGGGCGCGCCGCCCACTGGCTCATCCTGATCGCGGGAGACCGAGTGGATGCTGCTGGCAGCCACCTGCGCTCGCTCTTCACCCTGCGGCCCGACAACCCCATCAGCGAGACGGGCATCAAGGCCGAGTTCACGCACGGCGGCTTCCGCTCCCGCTTCGGTCGGGGTCGCGCCGACAACCGGCACACCTGGATGGACCCGATCCTTGTCGCGGGGCCGTGGGTATTGGCCGGCATTGCCGCGTTCTCAATCGTGCGGCGCATCGCCAAGCGCTGAGACCTGAGGCGTGCTGGAGCACGTCCCGGCTCCGGTCGATCGCGCTCAGCGGGACCGCCGAGAGCGGGTCGTGCCCTTGCGGCACACTCTCACCTTGGGTTCCCAGCCACGGGCGAGCCGAGAGCAGGCATCCGGTTGGATGCCAGCGACCCGGTGGCATTCTGGGGAGATGGACGCGTCGAACGCAGCGAACGACGGCGCCGGCCTGCATGACGGGGTCGGCCTGCTCGCGGCTGGCGCAAACGTCATCATGCAGCTGTCGATGCTGCCCGTCGGCCGGGGTGTCGCCGAGAGTCGCGTCGAGAGCGGACGGGTCGACCGGCATCCGTTCAAACGTGCGCGAACGACCCTCACCTACCTGGCCGTCGCGACGGGCGGCACCGAGGATGACCGCCAGCGCCTGCGGCGGGAGATCAACCGCGTGCACGCGCAGGTGCGATCCCGGCCCGGAGACGAGGTCGCGTATGACGCCTTCGATGAGCGCCTGCAGTTGTGGGTGGCCGCCTGCCTGTACTGGGGCATGGAGGATGTGGCCGTCAAGATGCACGGCCCGCTCGGGGATCGCGCCGAGGACTTCTACCGCCGCGGCGCCGTCCTCGGCACGACACTGCAGGTGCCCGCCGAGGCGTGGCCGGACGGTCGCGAGGCGTTCGAGCGGTACTGGCAGCACGGGATCGCCTCGATCCGCATGGATGACGTCACGCGCGCCTACCTGCGGGGCATCGCGGATGCCACGTTCCTGCCGTTTCCGCTCGACCGCACGGCAGGCCCGCTCAACCGTTTCCTGACACTGGGCTTCCTGCCGGAGCAGTTCCGTACCGAGCTGGGGCTGCCCTGGAGTGGGCGGCAGCAGCGCCGCTTCGATCGGCTCATCCGCGTGGTCGCGGCGGTCAACCGGCGCATGCCTCGGGCGCTGCGGGAGTTTCCATTCAACGTGCTGCTTCGGGATGCGCGCCGACGCTGGCGCCGCGGCATCGCCGTTGTCTAGGGAGCGAACGCTCGCTACGCGGCGAGCACGCCGTCGCGTTCCGAGCGTTCGCCCGCGTCGACCCACTCGGCCTCGACCGTCGCCCAGCCGCAGTCGGGCTCGACGCATTCGATCACAAGGACGAGCTCGTCGCCGTCGGCCCAGAGGGCGTGGCCGGCGGATACCGTCTCAGCAGCGCATTCGGGGCAGTTCTTGATCTCCATGTTTCAAGGGTAGGGAGCACCACCGACATTGCCGTGATTGACGAGGCATGTCCCGCCTGTCGAGCCCAGGATCCAGCACTCTTGCGGCTGCCGCCGGTAACGTTGCTTAGATGACCACGCTCGACACCCCCACGCAGGCCGATACCGACGCCGCCAGCCCCCAGACGACGTTCTCCGATCTCGGCCTCAGTGACAATGTCCTGCGCGCCGTCAAGGACGTCGGCTACGAGACCCCCTCCGCTATCCAGGCCGCGACGATTCCCGTGCTCCTCACGGGTCGCGACGTCGTCGGGCTCGCCCAGACGGGCACCGGCAAGACCGCGGCATTCGCCCTGCCCATCCTTTCTCGCCTCGACCCGGCGCAGAAGACGCCACAGGCGCTCGTGCTCTCCCCCACTCGCGAACTCGCGCTCCAGGTCTGTGAGGCCTTCGAACAGTACGCGGCGCACCTCCGCGGCGTGAGCGTGCTCCCCGTCTACGGCGGCCAGGCCTACGGCGTGCAGCTCTCGGCCCTCCGCCGCGGCGTGCACGTCGTCGTCGGCACCCCGGGCCGCATCATGGACCACATCGCCAAGGGCACCCTCGACCTCTCCGAGCTTAAGTACCTCGTGCTCGATGAGGCCGACGAGATGCTCAAGATGGGCTTCGCCGAAGACGTCGAGACGATCCTCGCCGAGACGCCCGACGAGAAGCAGGTTGCCCTGTTCTCGGCGACCATGCCAGCCGCGATCCGTCGCATCTCGCAGAAGTACCTGCACGACCCCGAAGAGATCACGGTCAAGACCAAGACCACGACCTCCGCGAACGTCACCCAGCGCTACCTCATCGTCTCCTACCCACAGAAAGTCGACGCGCTCACCCGCATCCTCGAGGTCGAGAACTTCGAGGGCATGATCGTCTTCGTCCGCACCAAGAGCGAGACGGAGAACCTCGCCGAGAAGCTCCGCGCCCGGGGCTACTCCGCCGCCGCGATCAGCGGCGACGTCGCCCAGGCCCAGCGCGAGCGCACGGTCGGGCAGCTCAAGTCGGGCAAGCTCGACATCCTGGTGGCAACGGATGTCGCGGCGCGAGGCCTCGACGTCGACCGCATCAGCCACGTGGTCAACTTCGACATCCCCATCGACACCGAGTCCTACGTGCACCGCATCGGCCGCACGGGTCGTGCGGGACGCAGCGGAGCCGCGATCAGCTTCGTGACCCCGCGCGAGCGTCGGCTCCTCACGGCGATCGAGCGTGCGACGCGCCAGCCGCTCACCGAGATGCAGCTCCCGAGCGTCGAGGACGTGAACGTCACTCGCCTCGCCCGCTTCGACGACGCCATCACGGCGGCGCTGAGCGAGACGGGCCGCATCTCGGCGTTCCGCGACATCATCACGCACTACGTGCAGCACCATGACGTGCCCGAGCTCGACGTCGCCGCGGCGCTCGCGGTCGTCGCCCAGGGTGAGACGCCGCTTCTCCTCTCGAAGGAGGACGAGCGCCCCGCTCGCCAGGCGCGCTTCGAACGCGACGACCGGCCCGAGCGCGGAGAGCGTCGCGAGCCCCGATCGCGCGGCGGCAACTCCACCTATGCGCCGTACCGCATCGAGGTGGGCCGTCGCCACAAGGTCGAGCCGCGCCAGATCGTCGGCGCGCTCGCGAATGAGGGCGGCTTCAGCCGCGAGGACTTCGGTGCGATCAAGATCATGCTCGACTTCTCGATCGTCGAGCTGCCTGCCGACCTGCCCCGTGACGTGCTCGGCAAGCTCCAGAACACGCGCATCAGCGGCAAGCTCATCGAGATCGCCCCGGACCGCGGCCGCAAGCAGCGCCGCGACCGCTAAGCGCCGGGTCGCCTGCGGGGTTTCGGCGACACTCTTGCCCGACACGCCGTGCGGGAATTCTCCGGCACGGCGTGTCGCCCCAAAACTGCATCAAGAACCGCACGCGGCGTCAGCCGCCCAGCGCGGCCTCGAACTCCTCTTCGATGAGGTCCATGTTGACGGCAGCCCCTGCGGCTGATCCGGCTGCCAGCACCATGGGCACCGTCTCGGCGGGCCGCGCGACGTTGCCGACCGCCCACACCTTCGGGTTGCTCGTGCGTCCCGCCTTGTCGGTCCTCAGGAAGCCGCCGAGCTTGGATTCCTCGCGTTCGAGGGCGAGCCCGTCGAGGTATTCCTCGTTGGATTTCAGGAGGGGCGTCGTGAAGAGCGCGTCGACCGGGATCACATCCCCACCGTGCAGTTCGACGCCCGTGAGGCGATCCTCGCTCACGACGAGCCGCGAAGGCGGGCGTGACTCGACGATCACGCCCCGTGCCTGCAGGCGAGTCGAGACATCCACCGGCAGGTCCCCCGCTTCGGCATTGAAGAACACGAGGCTCTCACTCCATTGGCGCACGAGCAGTGCCTGGTGGATGCTCGCGGACGACGACGCGAGCACGCCCAGCCGTGCGCCTCTGAACTCCCATCCGTGACAGTAAGGGCAGTGCAGCACATCCCTGCCCCAGCGATCCCCCATGCCGGGCACGTCTGCGACGCCGTCACGACATCCGGATGCCGCGATCACCCGCCTGCCCAAGAAGGCCTCCCCCGCCGCGGTCTCGACGCGCAGGAGCTGGCCTTCCTCTGCCGCCGTCGTGACCGAACCGCGGTGCAGTGCAACCCCGTAGTGCCGGATCTCCTCGCGCCCCCGCTCGAGGTACTCGAGCGGGGAAAGGCCGTCGCTGCCGAGCACGCCGTGCATGTGCTCGGCGAAACGGTTCCTTGGCTCCCCCGCGTCGATCACGAGCACGCGCCGTCCGGCCCTGCCGAGCTGAAGCGCGGCGCTCAGACCCGCGGAGCCACCCCCAATGACGATGACATCCCACTGATTGCTGTCCACCAGCACAGGCTCCCCTCGGTCCCGGCCGCGCGCAAGGGGCGCAGTGCTCAGGGAGGAGTCACGCCGGGATGGTGATGATGCCGGTGTCGCTGCCCGAGGCGGCCTGGGCCGCGGTAGGTGCGCTGCGCGTCGGCTCGGTCGGCTCGGTATGGCCCTCAACGGCCATGTCGGCCCCGAGCGGTTCGCTCGCAAGGATCGGGATCGTGCCCGTCGCGGTCGACTCTGCCTCGGCGTCTGCCGGGATCACGACGATGGGCGTCGTGATATCGAACTTGCCGAGTTCGTCAGCGACCGGCGTGACGGGGATCGACCCGGTCGCAACATCCAGGTGTGTCTCGTCGAGGTTGGAGTGCGTCTCGTCGGCCGAGATGATCGGCACCGAGACGGTCAACGGCAGGCGGCGCCCGCGGCGCACGATGACGACGGATGCGATGGCGATCGGCAGCGCGACGACGCTCGGCGCGGCGATCCACAGCGAGCCGGCGAGCACGCCGTAGACACCCCACACGAGGTAGCTGCCCGTGAGGAGCCACTGTGTCGTCTCGGAGATGCCAGCAAGCCGAGCCGGATCGTTGCGCGCGCCCCAGGTGATCCTCGCCTGCGGGATCCACATGAGGATTGAGAACGCGGTGCCGATGAAACCGAGCGCGTTCACGACGATGCTGCCGATGTCCATAGGGCTGTTCTGGTCTTTCTGACGGTCCTGGGGAGAGCCCCCGAGTGGACGGATGTTGCTAGGGCATCGGCGATGTCTCGCACATCATACGCATGCAGACGGGCGCGAAAGAAGCCCCAGTTCCGCGACGCGCCGTGACCCTCGAAAACTGGGTATCAGGAGACGATCTCCCCCACCGCGGCGCGCAGCTGCTCCGGGCTGAGCAGCGCCTCCTGGCGCTCTCCGTTGATGAGCAGCGTCGGGGTCGAGGCGATGCCTGCGTCGCGTGCCTCGAGCGTGTTCTGCTTGATCCAGTTGGCGTAGCGTCCCGACTCGACACACTCCGTCAGCTCGTCTCCCCCGATGCCCTGGCCGTTGAGGAAGGTGGCGAACTGTTCGTTGTTCCAGGCATCCGTCGACGCGTCGTGCACCGCAAACAGTGAGGCGTGCGCTGTCGTCCAGCTCTCAGGCTCGTGGGCGGCGACGCAGGCGGCAGCACTGCCGGCCCGGATGCCGTACTCGCTCACGACGTTGATGGGGTGGTACTCGACCGCGACATCACCCTCGGCGATGAGCTCTTGCAGCGTCTGCCCCACGGCGGCCTCGTAGTCTTTGCAGTGGGGGCAGGAGAAGTCCTCATAGAGGGAGATCGTGACGGGCGCCTCCTCCGAACCGACGCGCACGGCCGTGCCCGCGATCTGGAATGGGATGTCACTCGTCTCTCCCACCGAGATGGTGGCCGTGTTCTCCGGGATCGCGACCTCCCTCGCCGCCCGGTTGCCCAACACGACGGCGATGACGATCGCTGCGACGACGACGAGCACGCCGAGGATGATGCCGCCCTGGATGAGGGCCCGACGGCGCGCTTCAGCCTTCTTCTCCCGCATGCGGGCCTCGTTGGCCTTCTGCCGGATTGCGAGCGTGCGGTCGTCCTTCTTGCCCATGCCCCCAAGAATATCGATGCCCAGATGTGAAGAGCCCCCGGTGCCGGGCATCGGGGGCTCTTCGCGTCAGAGGAGGATCAGGCCTCGCTCATGGCCGTCTTCTCGGCCTGGCCCTTCGCCGCGTAGTAGGCGGCACGAGCGGCGATGCGACGCTCCTGCTCCGCCTGGCCCGCGTCGAGCACGTCCTGCGGAACTTCGACGTTGGGCACGCGGCTGACCGCGTTGTACTTGGCCATGTAGGCGTCAAGCTCCTCGCCCGACTCCCACGAGGTGATCAGGCAGTAGCGCGGCTCGGTGCCGTTGTGCGCGACGGCGTGCCAGAGGCGCTGCGTGTCGACGATGATCTGTGCGCCGGCGGGAAGCGCGATGCGATACTCGACGCTCGGGTCGGTGCGGTTCTCGCGGAGGACGAAGTAGCTGTCCTTGTCATCCGTGAGGTTGAAGAAGCCACGAACGACCCAGCCCGTACCATCGGGGTTGAGGCGGTTGTTGTCGTCCTGGTGGAGGTTGTACAGCGCGTCCGCGTAGGTGTTGGGCAGAAGCTCGATCACGCGGCAACGACCGACGTTGGCGCCCGGCTCGAGGGCACGCTCGGTGAGCGTGGGGGCCTTCTCGACCTGCGACGGAATCCAGACCCCGTCCTTGTCGGTGCGGGGCGGCGTGTGGTTCCAGAACCCGTTGACCTCGATCTCACCCTTGGCGCTGGCCAGGGGGGCGAACCGAGTCTCACCCGAGGACTTCCAGTCGACATACTCGATGTCGAGCCATTCCTTGGGGTCGATTTCGCGGTTGTACTTGTCGAGGACGACGTAGCCGGTCTCTTCGAGCGCGGCGGACTTGATGTAACCCATGAGGTGGATCATCCCTTTCGTTGAGGGCCAGCACGTTTTAACAGGCCCAACTAAGGGCAGCCTAACATCCGGGGGTGAATAGACTCGGAGGCGATGACCACAGCCACGAATGTCGATGCCACCGCGGTCAACACGATGCGCTGGCTCTCAGATCCCGCCACCACGATCGTCGTTCCCGTCTACCAGCGCCAGTACCGCTGGGACATCGACGGATGCGAACAGCTGCTGGCAGACATCCGTGCGGTCGCAGACTCCCGCGACGGCCACCACCACTTCATCGGCTCGATTCTCTCGTCGGCGAGCCATGACGGTGATTCGCGCGAGCTCGTGCTGATCGACGGGCAGCAGCGCATCACGACCCTCATGCTGCTGGTCGCGGCCCTTCACCACGCCGTGCTGCAGCATCCGGAGCTCACGGGAGACGTGACGCTTGCCGAGAAGCTGCGCGCTGTGCTCGCGAGGGCGGACGACCCGAACCGCACCAAGCTGCGGCCCCACCGCGAGTGGGCGCAGGTCTTCGAGAGTGTCGTGCTCGACCGGCGTGGGGCGGATGCCGAGCTGCGGGATTCACGCTTCGACGACAACTACGCCTTCTTCCGCAGCCAGATCCCCGCGAGTGAGGTTCCCCGCATCTGGCGCGGCTTGCAGCGCCTCGAGCATGTCGCGATCGCCCTCCACGAGGAGGCGAACGCGCAGCAGATCTTCGAGAGCCTGAACTCGACGGGCGCGCCCCTGCGTGACCACGAGCTCATCCACAACTACGTGCTCATGGGGCTGACACACGCCGAGCAGAGCGAGATCGAAGACGAGTTCTGGCTGCCGATCGAGCGCAACACGGGCACGACGATCGGCGAGTTCTGGCGGCACTACCTGATCGCGACGACGGGGCGCGAGGTCGACACCGCGATCCCGCGCGCGGTCTATGACGCCTTCCGACACGAGTTCCCCCGGCTCGACGTCGATACGCTGCGGGCCAGGGCGACCGAGTGGCGGGAGTTCTCGGAGATCTACCGCACCCTGTTGCATCCAGAGTCCGAGGCGGATGCGACGGTCTCGCGCCACCTCTCCTACCTCGGCACCTTCGGCCGGGGCATGTTCCCGCTCGCGATGCAGGCCTACCGCGATTACTCGCGCGGCACCGCGAGCAAGGAAGAGCTCATCGAGGTGCTGGAGCGCCTGCAATCGCTCCTCCTGCGCCGCTCGGTCATCGGCCTCAGCACCAAGCGCCTCGTCGCGCGCATGTGCCGCGCGCGGCTTGAGGGCACGGAGCAGCTGCTGCGCGCGATCGCCCGCGTCACGCCATCGGATGCCCGAGTGCGGGTCGCCCTGAAGTACGGGGCGCTCCCCCACCCCGCCTACGTGCTGGGTCGCATCGCAGGGGTCGACAGCACGGAGGGACTCGATGTCGACCACGTGCTGCCGCTTGCCCCTGGCGATGCGTGGACGGGCGACGGCGAGCGCAGCTGGGCCGAACTGAGCGAGGACGAGCAGAACAGCCACCGCGCCCTCGCCCCGACGATCGGCAACCTGACGCTGCTCGAGGAAGATCTCGCGGAACGCGGCATGGAGGCGCCGTTCCCGCAGAAACGCGCCGTCTACGGCGCAAGCGCGGTCGGTATCTCGCGGGACCTCGCCGAGCTGCCCGGCTGGGGCACGGCGGCCATCGGTGAGCGCACGGCGGCCCTGACCTCCGAGTTCCTGCGCATCTGGCCCACCGCACCGGAGGTCGGCATCGACGACGACGGCCTCACGCCGATCCTCGACGCGCAGCGCCGCAGCGGTTGGCCGCGCGGCTGGGAGCGCGAGTTCGAGTACGTCGAGTATCGCGGCGAGCACTGGGAGGTCTACGACGTCAAGTACCTCTTCAACCGTGTCTTCAAGCGCCTGTGGGCGGATGACCGGGCAGCCGTCATCGCGTTCACGGAGCAGCGCGGCGGCCCCATCTTCGACGAGCAGGCGTGGACGGGCCACTGGGACCAGATCGATGCGGACCATTTCATCTACATGGGCTGGGACTCCAAGTACATGCTGACGGCACTGCAGGGCCTGCTGGAAGAGGCGGGCATCGCGTCCGAGGTCTTCGTCAAGTACTCCTACATCGGCGAGGTGATGTGATGACGGCAGCGCCCCTCCGCACAATCCCTCTCACCGATGACTTGATCGTCGGGGCCGCCGAGATCGTGCGCACCGAGCGCGGACTCGTGCCGCACCGCCTGCCCGCGTGGGCGCGCGCCCAGTGCGCAGACCCGCAACTGGCCATGGTGGAGGCGCAGGCATCCGGTGTGCGCATCGCGTTCCGCTCGGAAGCGACCCACATCGAGCTCGACCTCCTGCGCTCGCGCACAACCTACGCCGGCGTTCCTCCCCGCGCGGACGGCATCGTCGACCTGGTGATCGACGGCGAGCGGCATGCCCACGCCGTCACTTCCGGTGGAACGCTCGTCACGATCGACCTTGCGACCGGCACGAGCGCCGTCGACGACGGGCCGCCCTTCACCGCGCGTTTCGACGCGCTTCCCGCCGGGATGAAGGATGTCGAACTGTGGTTGCCGCACATCGAGAACGTCTCGATCGTGGCACTCCGCGCCGATGCGGAGGTCCTGCCGCGCGCGACATCCGATCGCCCGCTCTGGGTGCACCACGGCAGTTCGATCAGCCACGGCTCGAATGCCGCCCACCCGACGGGAATCTGGCCCGCCGTCGCGGCGAGACTGGGCGGTGTTGAACTGCGCAACCTGGGCTTCGGCGGCAGCGCGCTGCTTGATCCCTTCGTGGCTCGCACCATCCGCGATGCGCCCGCCGATCTCATCAGCCTGAAGTTCGGCATCAACGTCGTGAACGCCGACCTCATGCGCTTGCGGGCGTTTGGTCCGGCGCTCCACGGCTTCCTCGACACCGTGCGCGACGGGCATCCCACGACGCCCCTGCTGGTGATGTCGCCGATCTTCTGCGAGATCCACGAAGACACCCCCGGTCCGGGCGCCTTCGACTTGGAAGCGCTGAAGGACGGCGACATGCGCTTCCGTGCGACGGGCGATCCCGCCGAGGTCGCGCAGGGCAAGCTCACGCTCACCGTCATCCGGCGCGAGATCGAGAGGGTTGTGACCGAGCGCCGCAGCAGCGATCCGCACCTGTTCTACCTCGACGGCAGGGAACTCTACGGCGAAGCGGATGCCACGGAGTTCCCGCTTCCCGATGCACTCCACCCCGACGCCGCGACCCATGCCTTCATGGGCGAGCGCTTCGCGAGGCTCGCGTTCGGCGACGGAGGGCCGCTGGCGCCCGAAAGCGTCTAACGGCTCCTGCGCGTCTCGCGGTCGTTGGCCTTCTGGATCGCGTCGACGAGTTCGTCCTTGTTCATGCGGGAGCGGCCGGGCACGTCGAGGCGCTTGGCGACGTCGTAGAGGTGCTCCTTGGTCGCGTTGGCGTTGACACCGCCCTTGGTGTCGCCCTTCGAGCCGCGCCCGCCCGATGCCTTGGTGTCGGAGGGGCCACTCGATGACTTCTTCTCCCAGCGGTCGCCGACCTTCTCGTACTCGTGCTTAAGGGCCGAGAAGGCGGTGCGGTGGGCGCGTTCGCCTTCGCCGTAGCTCTCCACGGCCGAGTCGTGGGCCTTGATCCAGATCTGCTGCGCGTGCTTCGGTGAGCGCTCGAGGGTCGAGGGAAGTTCCTGTGATCCCGGCATCCGTATCCTCCTTGTGCCGCTTGTGTCGCGACGGTAGGAGCGTCACCTCTGTATTGCCCGAGAGCGTCACATCCTGAAGTGGGAGGCCCCGTTGAGGTCGAGGATGGCGCCGGATGCCCACACGGCCCCGGGCGAGGCAAGGTAGACGATCGCCTCGGCGATCTCCTCCGGCGTGCCGACACGGCCGAAGGGGCTCTGCGCGCGGAGGGCGTCGCCGGTGGGGCCGTCGAGCTTCGCTGCCTGTCGCTCTGTGGCGATGAAGCCCGGGGCGACGGATGCCACGGAGATGCCGTGCGGCGCGAGCCGCGGTGCAATCGACTGCCCGAGAGCGTGCAGGGCTGCCTTCGTGGCGCCGTAGGCGGGGTAGTCGGGTTCACCGCGGAACGCGCCCCGTGACCCCACGTTGACGATCGCCCCGGGAGCCTCCCGCTCGATGAGGTGCCGGGCGAAGGCCCACGTGAGGTGGGCGGGGCCGAGGAGGTTGGTGCGGGTCATCCCCTCCCAGGCGCTGCGCCACGCCTCCCAGTCGCCCTCGTCGATCGGGTGCTGGTTGTCGAGCGAGGGGCCGTCGGCCGCGTTGTTGACGAGCACGTCCAGGGGGCCGACGCCCGCGACGGCGCGGTCGACGATGCCGCGGGCTTCCTCGGCGTCCGCGAGGTCACCCGCCACGACAGCGTGGCCCTCGCCCGCCAGCAGCGCGAGGGTCTCCTCCGCCGCGGCACGGCTGTTCGCGTAGTGCACCGCGACCCGGTCGCCCGCAGCAGCGAACGCAATGGCGGTGGCCCGTCCGAGGCCCCTCGAGGCTCCTGTGACGAGCACGCCGCGTCGAGTGTTGTCGGTCATCCTGGCCCCTTGCAGCATCCTGGTGAGCGCACGGTCGCGCGATGTTCAGGGTACTCGCACGCTGTGCGCGCGGCTGCCTGGGCACTCGCGGGCGCATGGCTAGACTGCACGCGTGCCACACGACCGTCCGCCAGTCGACGACCCCCTTCAGGATGGCGACGAATCCCTCCAGGATGGTGCCGAGCGGATTCCCGACGATGCCCCCAGGCACACACCCGTCTGGGCGTTCCTCTCCGCGGCGCTGCTCTCGCTCGAGGCGTGGCTGCGTTCGCACGGCGGCAAGAAGCTGCAGTACAGCATCCGTGCCTTCTGGGCCATGGTCGGGGTCGCGGGCCTCGTGCTCATGTTCGGCCCCGTCATCAACAAGCCCATGGAGCTCGAGGACATCACCTCCTCGGCATCCTCCGTGACCGAGACCTGGATCGCCCGCAAGTTCGACGTCGACTACACGATCACCCGCGCGCCCAACGGCACCGTGCGTGCCGAGGTTGTCGAGACGATCGACGCACTCTTCCCGGAGGACGTGACCGAGCGCGGCATCGAACGCGTGCTCGCAAGCAACTACCAGGGACACGACCTCGCGCCCAGCGACATCCGCGCGACCCTCGATGGCGCCCCCATCGAGGTGCGGCGCAGCGCGACGCCCGATCAGGTTCGGCTCTCGATGATGGGCGATCAGGAGCTGACGGGCGACCACCAGTACGTGCTCGAGTACACGCTGCACCATCTCGCCTACCAGACGACGGATGAGGCGTCGGGTGCGCCGATCGACATGCTCGAGTGGGACGTGTTCGGGCCGTCGTGGCCGCAGGGATTCGCGGCACTCGACGTGACGGTCACGCTGCCCGAGGAACTCGACGAGCGGCTACTGCGGCAGCCGCGCGGCGGGCTCGCGTGGACACTGTTGTCGGCGAGCGACTGGATCGAGGCAGAGGCGGATGCCCCGCCCGGCACCGCGGTCTACAACTTCACCAACGAGCAGAACATGCCGCCGCACTCGAGCGCGTGGTTCACGATGTCCTTCGAGGCCGACACCTTCACGATGCCGCCGAAGTCCACCCTCTGGTGGGTGCAGACCTTCGGCCCGCTCGCGCCGCTGGCCTTCCTCGCGGTCACACTCCTGTTCGCGCTCGCGGCACGCGCCGTCGCGTGGGGCGATGAGCGGGGGCGTCCGTGGTTCACCGCGCAGGCGGAGCCTCCGCACACGGTGTCACCGCGTCTCGCCGCGCAGATCCTGCGCACGCCTCGCACGATGGAGCTCGCGGAGGCCCTCGAGAGTCGCAGGCGGGTGCGGGTCGCACAGGTGGCGCGGCGAGCCGGCCGCGTGGGCGACCTGCCGCGGGCGCTGACGCGATACCTGACCGCCCGGGAACGCCGTGAGCAGCTCACCAGGGGCCTGCGGCGCATCCCGCGCGGTTTCGTGCGCGACCTCTTCATCGCCGCGCCCATCGCGCTGACGATCGTGCAGTGGGGGCTCGTGCGCCAGCTCTCGCACCAGGCGACGCTCGCGATCGTGTGGTGGCCTGTTGCCTTCGTGCTCGCGTCTTCGGCGATCGCGATCATCGTGCTCGCGATCGCGCTCTCGGCGCGGCCGCTCACGGAGAAGGGCGCGCTCGTTCGGCAGCACCTGCGCGGCATCGAGGTCTACGCCGAGCGCACGCAGCTCCTCGACCGCACGACGACACGCGACAGGCTGCTCCCCTACGTCGTGCTCTTCGGTGCTCCCCGTGCGACCGCGCGCCGGGTCGGCGAGCTCGCCGCGCAGGAGGCGACGGCTCCGGATGACGCGGCCGAGCGCGAACCGGACCCCGTCGGCTACCTCTCGCCGGCTCGCATCCTCGTGCGCCTGCTCGCCCTCGCACTCGTTGGCGGCTCGATCGCCATCGCGAGCACAATGACGAGCCCGTACGAGCGCGAGCCGGATGCCCTCATGTACGAGGGCGACCTGCCCGGTACGTGGGGTCACACCGTGCGCTCCTTTGAGGCGAGCGCCGAGTTGAGTCGCAGCGCGGACGACCGGGCCGTGCTCGAGGTGAGCCAGACGGCCCTCGTCGACTTCGACGACAGCATGCGGCATCCGCCCCAGTACATGCACCAGTGGCCCCGCATGCACGATGGCCAGGACCTCGGACTCGAGATCGAGCGCGTGACGGTGGACGGCACAGCGGTGCCCTTCGACACGGGCCTCGACGGCGACGACACCTACGTCGTGACGCGCATGGTCGAGGTCATGAGCGGTGAGCACGAGGTGCGCATCGACTACCGCTATACCTCCGCAGCCACGGCGGCGGATGCTGTCAGTGGCGACCGCGTCGAACGCGTGCGATGGGCCGCGCTGGTCGAGGGCTGGGAGTACGACTACGGGTGGGACCAGGACGGCGAACTCGAGCCGTTCACGCTGGAACTGCGCATCCCGCAGGGGCTCGAAGAACTCATGCGTGACGGCGGTTGGCTGACGAAAGACCCCGACACCTCCGAGGTCGTACGGGAGTGGATGGAGGCGCCCATCCCCTTCGGCACCGTCGCACGCCTCGACCACTACGGAGATGACGCTCCCGAGCCGGGCAGCGTCACGGAGGACACGACGTCACGCAGCGAGGAGGGCACTCGGGTGTACCTACTGGAGCTCCGCCATGGTGAGCACGGCAGCTACCCCTCGCGCCTCGGCTGGACCGACCTCGGCACGATCCTCGACTTCCCGGAGGGAACCTTCGCCGGGCCCGACGCCTCGGCGCTCGACCAGATCGAGGCGGAGAAGAACATGCCGACGGCGCTGGTCGGGGCACTCTCGGTCATTGCCGTCGGCCTCGGGCTGCTTACCCTCGCGAGGGGATCGCTGCGCGAGAAGGCCCGCCGCCCGGGCCTGCTGCGGGACATGATCCGGTGGCTCGCCCCCGCTGCGGCGCTCGGGGCGCTCATCCTGTGCTTCTGGGCGACGATCGATATGGCGAGCGATCATCCCGCGTTCGGCTCGATTGCGCTCCCGATGCTTGCGGGCCTCGCAGCCGCCGTCATGGCTCTGATTCTCACTCGGCGGCGCAAGCGGGGATAACCGCGCTTCCCCCGCATTTCCATGGTACTGCGGCAGTGGGGACTTGCCGCAAGACCCCCTCGCTGGTGCAAGATCATTCGCCGAGCGAAGGGGATGCGATGCACGATGTGATTGTGGTCGGTGGCGGGCCGACCGGGGTGATGCTGGCATGCGAGCTCGCACTGCAGGGCGTCGAGGCACTCGTACTGGAACGGGATCCCGAGCCGACCACGATTGTGAGGGCGCTCGGCCTGCACGTCCGAAGCATCGAGCTCATGGGGCAGCGCGGCCTCCTGGAGCGCATGCTCCCGTTGGGCCAGACGTACCCGCTCGGCGGGTTCTTCGCGGCGCTCACGGCACCCGCACCCAAGCTCGACACTGCGCACCCCTACGTCTTGGCCATCCCACAGACGGTCACGGAGCGCATCCTGCTCGAGCGGGCCGAGGAACTCGGCGTCGAACTGCGGCGCGGGTGCGAGGTCGTCGGCCTGCGGCAGGACGACGACGAGATGACGGTCGAGCTCGCGGATGCCTCCTCCCTCCGGGCTCGCTACGTGGTCGGATGCGACGGCGGGCGCGGCCGGGTGCGAGGGATCCTTGGCGTCGACTTCGTCGGCGAACCGAGCCGAAACGACACCCTCCTCGCCGAGGTGGCGCTCAGCGCACCGCTCGCCGAGATCATGGCGACCGTCGCGGAGGTGCGCACAACGCAGCTCCGCTTCGGCGCGGGCCCGATCGGCGACGGCTACTACCGCGTCGTGGCGCCGGCGCGCGAGGTGGCACGGGATCGCTCGGTGCCGCCGAGCCTCGATGACCTCAAGGAGGCGATGCGGCATGCCGCCCGCACCGACTTCGGCGCACACTCCCCTCGCTGGCTCTCACGCTTCGGTGACGGCACCCGACTCGCCGCGCGCTACCGCGTCGGCAGGGTGCTGCTCGCGGGAGATGCCGCGCACGTGCACCCTCCCGTCGGCGGGCAAGGACTCAATCTTGGGCTGCAGGATGCCGCCAACCTCGGGTGGAAGCTCGCCGCCGAGGTGCTCGGCCGGGCGCCGGATGGGCTGCTCGACAGCTACGAGCGCGAACGGCGGCCCGTGGCATCCGCTGTGCTCGACAACACCCGCGCCCAGATGGAACTCATGTCACTCGAGCCGGGAGCCCGGGCGGTACGTCGGCTCCTTGCGCAACTCATCGAGATCGGCGAGGTGAACCGCACGCTCACCGAGAAGGTCACGGGCGTCGATGTGCGTTACGAGCCGGGCCAGCACCGCCTTGTCGGCACCCACCTGCGCGACATGCCTCTGGGCGACGGCAGGCTCTACGAGCGGATGCGCGGGGCACGCGGTCTGCTCATTGACCCCGCCGGCCGGTGCTCCGTCACTGGCTGGGCCGACCGCGTCGACCACGTGCCTGAGCGCTGCGACGAACTCGGCGCTCCGGCCGTGCTGCTGCGACCCGACGGATACGTCGCATGGGCAGGTGATGACGGGGCCGAACTCCCCGAACACCTCGGCCGCTGGTTCGGCGCGCCCGCCGCCTGAGCTCAGTTCGCGCGAAGCCGAGGCACGAACCCCTTCCGCCCGCTGAGGAAGGCAAGCAGCCACTCGAGCGGCCCCTGCCCGATCGTCTTCCTCCACACGGGGGCGACGACGAGCGTCACGACCGTGAAGATCATCCAGGTCGTGGCATCCGGGGCCCACCCGGCAGGGTCGATAAGGTACCAGGCTGCGAGGGCGAGCACGTGCGCCGTGTAGACCGTGAGGGGCATGGCGCCCGCGGCGGCGAGGGGGTACAGGATGGCGCCGGCCAGCCTGCCAGGGGCACCGGCCCGCGGCGAGGTGGCCCACACCAGCATGGCGACGACGACGGCCGCGGCACCGAGGGCCGAGAGCTGCAGGGCCAGCGTGGCAGGCCAGGCCTCAGGGTCGGCCGAGGGGTCGAGCGCGGGCGTCAGCACGAGTCCCAGCAGGAATGCTGCGGCACCGAGGCCGCCCATCCAGCCCTGCGTCGCGGGCCGGGTGATGTCGGCACGGGCCAGGAGATAGCCGCCGATGACCGAGGGCAGCCACGTGACGAGCGGGTAGTCGCCGGTGAACGTCCAGCTCAGCGCCTGCTCCAAGACGGCGCGCGGTACTCCACCGTCACTCGCGTACGGCATCCGCCCCACACCCGCAGCGATCGCTATGTGCCCGACGAGCATGAGGGCAGAGGCGCCGAGCAGCAGCCACCGGCTCGGCACGATGAGCAGCGGAACCATCAGGAGGAAGAGCAGCCCCCACTCGTCGATGACGACGCTGACGCCCGAGAAGAACGATTGGAGCAGCAGGCCGAGCGCGAGCAGCAGGATGCCGCGGATGGCGACCTGCAGGCGCACTCGCACCCGTGGAGTCCCCGCCACGAACAGGCCGAGAGAGATGCCGCCGACCAGGGCGAACAGCATCCGTGGCCTGGTGCCACCCGAAAGCTCGTCGAGCACGACAAAGACTCCCGACGGCTCACTGACCGAGATCGTGTGGGCGGTGAACATGCCCAGCACGGCGACACCTCGCGCGATGTCGAGGCCCCGGATGCGCGTGTCGGGTGCTCGCATGGCCCGGCCGGGTGCGGCCCGCTATTCCCCGCTGCGGATCTTCTCGGCCGCGCCGGGGTCGGAGTCGTCGAGGAACGTGGCCAAGCGCTCGACCTCGTCCTCTTCGCCGATCGCGTCGGCGGCGCGCTGCAGGGCGAAGAGCGCGCGAAGCACTCCCCTGTTGGGCTCGTGCGACCACGGGATGGGGCCCTGGCCCTTCCATCCGGACCGGCGCAGCGCGTCGAGGCCGCGGTGGTAGCCGACCCGTGCGAAGGCGTAGGACTCGAGAGTCTTGCCCGCCTCGAAGGCCTCATCGGCGAGGAGCGCCCACGCGAGGGATGACGTCGGGTGGGCCATCGCGACATCGGATGCCGCGAAGTCAGCGTCGGCGATCGACTCAAGCACTTCGGGCTCTTCTGGCAGCAGGGTCGGCTCGGGGCCGAGAAGGTTCGTGGGCATGGGTCAACGCTAGCCGAGCGCTAGCCTTGAAGGGCGACGGCAGGAGGATCCAATCCCGAACGAGAAGCACACGACGAGGCCCACTCCCTGGAGTTCAATTCCGAGCGGGCCGCACGACATCCGCCTCGTGGTCTGCGACATGGACGGCTCGCTGCTGACGGATGACGGCGCGGTACCCGATTCCTTCTGGCCGCTCCTGGAGGTCATGCGGTCGCGCGGCATCGCCTTCGTTCCCGCGAGTGGCCGCCAGTATGCGGCGCTCAAGAAGGTGTTCTCACGCATTGATGGTGAGCTGACCTACATCGCTGAGAACGGCAACCTCGTCGTGCGGGATGGGAAGGTGCTCTCGTCCACGTCGATGGACGCCAGCACGGTTCGTGAGGTGATCGACACCGTGCGAGCGAGCGAGAGGGAGCTCGGCCTCGTCGTCTGCGGCCTCCAAAGTGCCTATGTCGAACGCACCGAGCCGACCTTCCTCGCCGAGGCGCAGAAGTATTACGCCCGGTTGGAGACCGTCGCCGACCTGACCGAGGTCACCGACGAGGTGCTCAAGCTGGCGACCTTCGACGACGTGGATGCGGAGAGCACCGCGAGCACGACCTTCCGCAACCTCGGCGAGACCCATCAGGTCGTCGTCTCTGGCAAGCACTGGGTCGACATCATGAACGACGGCGTCGACAAGGGCCGCGGCCTGCGCGCGCTGCAGGAGTCCTCCGGCATCACACCCGAGCAGACGGCCGTCTTCGGCGACTACCTCAACGACCTCCAGATGCTGGATGCCGCGGAGTGGTCGTTCGCCATGGCCAACGCACACCCGGCGGTCCGCGATAACGCGCGCTACCTCGCGCCGAGCAACCAGGAGCACGGCGTCGTCACGGCGCTCGCCCACCTGCTGAACATCTGACGACGGAGACAGTCGCCGCCAGCGTGAGACGTGCCCCAGCACGCGGCATCGTCCTGCCACCTGCCCGACGGAATCGTGCCTTGCTACCGCGCGACGCGTCGCAGTGCTCGTGCAGCGCGGCGAGCCGCACGCGCGACGAACTCCCTGAGCTGTCCGCCTCCAACATCACGGCGGAGTTCAAGCGTGCCGTCGCTGTGAAGCGCCAGCCAGCACCTGTGCCCTGCGAGGAACGGAGACCCGGCGGCGTCAGCGAGAACCGCTGGGTCTGCTCGCAGCGGCGTCTCGAAGGTCCAACCGGCGCGTCGGACGCTGGCGACGAGGCGCCCACCGCTGGATGTATCCCTTCGGCTGAAGACACGGATCGGGTCGAGCGTTGCCCTTGCGAGCCCTGAACTCACGCGAGCCCGGCCCGGGACCAGGTATTCGGCTCGTTCGATGCTGTCAAGCAAACGCAATTCCACCCAGTCCGATCGCAGGTCCCTGCTCGCGTCGAGGTCGCGCTCTGTGAGCGCGCTCTGCTCGACCCCCGGCGGCGGCTGCCAGATCGCTGCGCGTGTCATCGACGACGAGGGACGGACGCGTGCCACCTCGCGGGGAGTGAAGGTGAGCGCATCCTGCCCGTCCCGCAATACGCGCACCCGGATCTCCAGCGTGAGGGTTCCGCCCCGTGTCCAACGTGCGGAGATCACTTCAGCTCGGCATTCGAGACCGGCCTCGAACTCGGCAAGACGCAATAACTCGGCGCGTCGTCCTTCCTTCAAGAACCTCGAACGAATCCTCAACGGGAAGGCGAGGCCCTTCTCGACGCCAGGGCCAAATCGTTGGCGGGCGATGGGAATAACGGCGTCGAGGAACGCCTCGCGGTAGACCTCAGGGTACGCAACCATGCGCGCTCCATCGAGGCGCTTCAGGATCTTGCCGCGATACCAGTGACGAAACAGGGTGTCCCGCAAGGAGCCGGGTGCTGTCTTGTCCTCCACCAGGTCGAGGACCCTCTCCAGATGGGGAAAGTACGTGGCGGGGTCGATTCGCGACGAACTGGCGCTGCCTTGGTTCTTGACCCAGCCGTAGCAGGGTTCCGTCGCGAGAACCGAGATCGTGCGCGCGCTGAAGTACGCCTGCATGACGAAAAGGTGATCCTCTAAGCGCACCCGACCGTCGGGAAAGCGGATGTTGTGCTCACGGAGGAAGGACATCCTGAACAGCTTGTGGGGCGTGAGCAACTCGAGGATGGGGTCTTTCCCTAGCGTCGCCCTGGGGATATCGCGGCGGAAGATGGCCCGCGGAATCCGGCGCCCAATCCCCACGACCTTGCCGATGACAACATCGGAAGAGTGGCGATCGGCGTAGTCGCAGAGCTGTTCGAGCGCCCGCTCGAACATCACGTCGTCCTGGTCGGAGAAGAACACGTATCTGCCGCGGGCGGCATCGATGCCGTGGTTGCGAGGCGTCCCCGGCCAACCCGTGTGTGCGAGCGTGAGCACGCGGACGTTTGCTCGCGTGGCGGTGATCTCGGCGAGCCGACGGCGCGTCGCCTCGTCAGACCCGTCGTCGCACAGGATCACCTCGAACTCGTCAGGCTTCAGCGTCTGGGCATCGAAGGACTCGATGAGGGTCTCTAGACCCGGCCCCGGATTGAATACCGGAACCACAACGCTCGCTCGCACATGCCCGAACGTACCTCCGAGGCCGTTTCCTGCACACTGGGCAGAACGCCGAGATTCGTCCCACGAGACTCGCCTGCAGGCGACGAGACAGCGGAACGGCAGGGCACTCCAAATACTCTCTCGTTCCACAGATTTCAATCCCTGACGCCGAACGACAGGACTCCTTACCCTCTTGGGCATCGGACGCCTCAGGAGGTCTTGACATGCTGACGGAAGCTTTGCGTCCAGCACAGCTGGACGTCGTAGCGCTCGACGAGCACTCGTGGAGAGTCGCGAGTGTCGAGCTGGGACCGGCACACCGGCACTGCGTCCTGGCCTACGTGGAGGAGCGGAAGCCGGGGCGGTTGTCGGTGCTCATGCTCGCGCCACGCGCGGGCACCCGGGCAGAGTGCTCGACGATGGCTGAGGCCATGCACTTCATTGCGGAGTCTTCATGGGCCGGTTGACCTACGATTCGACGACGCATATCGACTTCGATGACCGGGTGCTGGCGCATCTTCAGGTGGTGATGGGCGCGAAGCTCCGACGAAAGGAGTCGTTCTTCTTCACCTGGACGAATGCGCAGGACATCGGGGACGGCCGGGGCTCGCTGTGGATCCATCCCGCGATCCCGCTCTACTTCAAGTTCACGGGGGGCCGCCCGCCGTCGATCAACCGCTCGTGGATCGACGCGCTCATGCTGACGGCGAATACACCGGGCGGACTGAGACTGATACCGGAGCCAGACGTTCGACTCCCTGATGCGGCGGAGGAACAGGAATGAAGCGCGTTCTCGTGATCTACGACGGCATGCAGTATTCGGTCGCCGCGGAGGACCTCGACCGGCTGAAGTCGTCCATCGAGGAGGCGGTCAGCTCTGGACGACCGCGCTGGGTGAGGGTCAACGAGGGCGAGGGTGCCCCAAGGACGGCCGAGGTCTTCGTCGGTCCCTCCACGTCGATCGCGCTGATCGTCGAGCCCTCGTCGGGCGAAGAAGCGCTCTGACCGCACCTTCGGCAGCTGAAAGGAAGAAGCCAATCGTGAAGCATGTCACCTACTCGGAGAAGTCCCTATTGATGGGCGACGAGGCGGCTGATGTCCTGATGGAGTACAGCGCCCTGCTGGGCCAGTACGGCACGGCCGATACTGTGACGCTGCGGTGCTTCGGGGCGGATGCTGACGAGGTGGATGCCACCTTCGTGCTGAACCAAGGCTCCGCGCTGATGGCTGAGACGACCCACACCTCGATGGCGGAACCGGACAACACTGAGGCGGTGAGGGTGATGCGGGCGAAGATGAAGCGGCTCGGAACCCCTAGCCTCGTGAGCCCCAGCGACCAGACCGCGCCAAGCTACTACGACGACTTCGACCTCGAAGCGTAGGCCCTGCCACACCGTTGGGATGCGGCTCCGCGAGCTATGGCCCGGGACTGACGAGACCGCCGAGCAGCAGCGAGACGACCATTGCGACGATGACCGAGTTGAAGGTGAACGCGAAGAGCACGTTGGTGCGCACGAGCCCCCACGCCTCGCGGGACCGGATGTCGGCGGAGACCGTTGCCGCCATTGTCGACAGGAGCACCGCGAGGGTGAGGTAGTCGGCGAAGCGGATGTCTCCGTCGATGCCGATCACGATGTGCGGATGCTCGCGGTCACTGCTGCTGCCGAGGCGCATGTACTGCAGGGCGAACGCGTAGACCATGAGCGCCCATGAGCCAGCCACGCAGAGCAGGCCCAAGGCCACGTAGAGCAGGTTGCCGCGGTACGAGGCATCCTGCGCGATCAGGACGGTGACGCCGACGGCACCGATCGCGGCCATGAGGGTCCAGCTGGATGCGCCGCCGTAGCCGAGCAGCGTCGACCACCACTTGCCCTGGTACGCACGCTCACGCTCGACCTGCACCGCGAGGGCGCGCGGGCCAGGGCGGGAGTAGGCACGGTGGGTCCACAGGAGGTAGATGGCGGCGAAGGCTGGCCAGATGAGCAGGTATGCGTCGATGCCGAAGGCGAGCGCGTCGATCCTGCCCAAGTCGCCGCGAATCGCCGTGAGGCCGAGGGCAAGTCCCGCGCCGACGACCGCAGAGATGAGGGAGCTCCAGTTGGCTCTCGCGGTGTCGCTCACGTAACGGTTCAGCACTAGAAGAAGTTTATGCTGCTGCCCTGTACGCATTCGCCTACACGAACGCCGCACCCCAGGCATCTCACGCCGCCTCCGCTGTAGTGTGACCGGCATCCGAGCCTGTGAACGAGCGGAAGAGGAGCGCACTGTGGCTGGGAAGGAACCCGCGATGTCGCGATCCGACATGCCGCTGGCGGAGGCGCTCAATCGTGCGACAGCGCTGCGCCGTGCTGAGGCCGACGAGCTTCTCACCGCTGCGCAGGCTCGGCGGATGCGCTGGCACGCCCAACTGCTGGGCGGCTCGTCCCTCACCCCCGCCGAGGTCGTGCGACGTGCCGTCGCCCTCCAGGGACAGGATCTCCCGGGCGTGCTGCGGGCGATCGCCATCCGCTCCCGTGCGGGCACGACCCTCGCCGATGTGCGCGCGGCGTTCGCAGCCGGAGAACTCGTGCGCTCGTGGCCCATGCGTGGCACGCTCTTCGCGACCACGCCCGAGCAGTTGGCCGCCCTGCTGCACTTCACTGGTGAGCGTCTTCACCGAGCGGCGGCGCGCCGACGAACCGATCTTGGACTCGACGATCGTGTCGTCGACGCCGCCCGCGAGGTTCTCCTGGACGGGCTCGGCTCGCGGCCACTCACCCGCGCCGAAGTGCTCGCCAGTTGGGAAGACGCGGGCATCGGGACCACCGAAGGCCGTGGCTACCACCTGATCGCCCACTTCGCGATCGCGGGCCTCGTGCACTGGGGAGCATTCGCCGGCTCCGGCTCCGAGCAACTGCTCACCCTCTCCCCCGCGAACGTACCGGCAGACCCCGATGCGGCGCTCGCCGCGGTGGTGCGCGGCTACGTCTCAGCGAGAGGTCCCGTGAGTGAGTCCGACCTGGCGTGGTGGACGAAACTGCCGCTCGGCGTGCTGCGCCGCGCCGTGGCATCCGTCGACGACGTTGTCACCGTCTCGGTGGACGGCGCGCCCGCATGGATGATCGGCGAACCGGCGCCGGCCGCGGCAAGCGGGGTGACGCTCATACCGGCCTTCGACGAGTGGATCCTCGGCTACGCAGACCGCTCGCTCGTCGCAAGCCCGCGGATGCTTGAGGCACTCGTGCCCGGAAACAACGGCGTGTTCCGCCCGGGCATCCTGGTCGATGGCGTGGTCGTCGGCACGTGGCGCATGCCGCGGGGCAAAGCGCCTGTCATCGAGCTGGTGGAGCCGGTGCCGGCACGGACGCGGCGCGCGATCGATGCGGCCATCAGCGATTGGCCGCACGCGGCAGATTAGACTCCGATCGCACCCATCCCGCGCCACCGACTCGAAAGCACGCCCTTGACGCCACGTCCCCCTCACGCCCGAGGATGACCACCGCCGAGGCCGTCGGCATCATCGGCGAGCTCATGTCGTGGATCGGCGGGGTAGTAGGCGTTCTCTGCTTCTCGGTCGCGCTCGTGCTGCGCGTGGCTGGCGGCAAGCGGCAACCCGTGCAGGTCACGGTGGTCGACGACCTCGAACACCGCCTCGTCGCGATCTGGACCGTCGACGACCGCACCTATTCGCAGGCGATCGACCCCAGCATCCGCCTCCCGGACTGGACTGTCACGGGCTACGTCTCCCCCGCGCGTCCCGAGCGCGTGGCGTTCACCAGGCGTTCACAGGCCGAGCGGATCTTCATGACGCTGGCCATCGTCATGCTGGCCACGGGCGCGGCCGGGTTCATCGCGTCGTCCGTCTCGCTGTTGTTCTGACGGCCCTCACGCCGAGGAGGTTCGGATGCGCACCTCTCGCTCCATGCGCTTCTCGTGACGCGCGCGACCCTTGAGCGCCTCCGCTTCCCGGCTCTTGGGGGGAGCGTTCGTCACGAGGTCATCGAGCAGCCGTCGCGTGGCCTGCGCGATCTCGTCGATCGCCCGCTCGAATACCTCGGCGTTGGCGCGCGAGGGGTGGGTGGACCCACTCGCCTTGCGCACAAACTGGAGGGCGGCCTCATGGACCTCTTCGTCAGTGGTCGGCGGATCGAAATTGTGGAGCACCCGGATGTTGCGACACATGCGAGGAGGATACTCCTGGCAGTGCACGGAGGCGAGTCTTACTCGCTCTCCTTGTCGCCCTTGGTCAAGGCAATCTTGCGCGGCGACGGCAGCTCCTTGAATGGCACGTTCACTTTGAGCACCCCGTGGTGGAAGCTCGCCTTGACGTTCTCCTCGTCTGCCTGCTCGGGAAGCATGATCCTTCGATAGAAGCTGGTGGCGCTCTCGCGCACGACATACTTCTTCTTCTTGTCCGTTTCCTTCTCGGTCTTCTCCGCTTGAATCACCAACGCACCCTGGTCGACGTTGACGCTCACATCCTCGTCGGAAAAGTGGGGCAGGTGCACTTCGACCGTCAACTGCTTGTCGTTCTCGGTGTAGACGTCCGTCGTCGGCAGCGCTGCCGTGCGGGAATGACCGAACAACCCATCGGAGAAGAGCTGCTTCTGAAGGGAGGTGAACTCCGCCAGCGGATCGAATCGAACTAGGTTGCGTGCCATGGTGGCTCTCCTTATCTGGGACTGGTGTCGTACACGCTAACGCCGCTCATTGCACGGTGTAGAGCCATAGGTCCCGCGTTCCGTGCTGCCGAAGGCGGGATCGCATGGCAGGACCAATTCCCCTATTCGTGCGAACGTCGCGGAGACGATGCTTGAGCCAACCCAGGCCCCATTTGCGGGGCCAGGGAAGTGGAGGAGAGAGCTGCATGACTGATTCCGCGCGGTACACCCCCGAGGATGCCTCGTTGCCGATTACGCAACCGCTGGATGTCGACGCCCTGATTCGCGCACTCAACGACGCCGACGAGCACGGCGGGACAGCGTGGGGCTCGAGCAGCAACGTCTGAGCCACACGACGATGTGTCACCCATCCGTGCAGCAGTCGCGAGTGAGGAATCCCGCGATCCCGAACGGAATCGTCTGTGGTCGCCTCATCCCCTGCTGCGCCACTGCGCGTTGAGGATTGCTGCCTGAGTGCGTCGTTCGATCCCAAGCTTGACCAGAAGACCGGAGACGTAGTTCTTGATCGTCTTCTCCGCCAGCCCGAGCCGCTGCCCGATCTGGCGATTCGTGAGGCCCTCACCGATGAGCGCAAGGATCTGTCGCTCGCGGAGACCGAGCGAGGCGAAGCGGGGATCAGGCGCATCTCCGGCAGCGAAGGACGAGCGAATCCGTTGCGCGGCCATCTGGTGCATGAGCGTCGCCCCGCCGGCTACCGCGCGTACGGCTGCGGCGAGATCGAACGCCCCCACATTCTTCAGGATGTAGCCCGAGGCACCGGCAAGGATGGCGCTGCGACTCGCTTCGTCGTCGTCGTACGCGGTGAAGAGCAGGCACTTGATGGCCGAGTTGAGTGAGCGAAGTTGTCGGCACAGGTCGATTCCGCTCCCGTCAGGGAGGCGAACATCGACGATCATCACCTCAGGGGCAAGCGCCGGGACCCTTCTGAGAGCCGTGTGGAAGTTCGCTGCCTCGCCGACGACCTCCAGCCCCGGGTCGGCCCTCAGCACGCTGGCAATGCCGAGCCTCACGACCTCGTGGTCGTCGACCAGAAAGACGCGAATGGGGCGGGGCGGGATCGTGAGTGTCATGGCAGGGGCACGACCCAGGTCGCAGATGTCCGGCGTGGCTTCTTCGAGACTTCAAATGAGCCCCCGCGCGCCAGCGCCCGTTTACGCATGTTGGCCAGCCCACCGTTTGGCGGCGTCGCCGACATGCCTACCCCGTCGTCCTCAACGGTCAGCACGAAGGAGCCATCGAGCACTGCAACATCCATCTCTACCCGATCGGCGCCTGAGTGCCTCACCACATTGGCGAGCATCTCACGGGCGACCGCGGTGACGTCATTGAGCAAGGAGCCAGTCACCATCGTGTCGATCGGGCCCGAGAGGTTCATGTTCACCGGCTGGGGTAGCAGGCGCGAGGCTTCCTCCGCCAGGTCCATCAGCGCCTGTCGGGCCGACTCAGGCGGGGCGGGGTTGATGGAGAAGATGGTCGTTCTTATCCGCCGGATGGCGTCATCGATACGATCGATCAGGCTCGCGCTGAGGGCCTCCTCGAGCACGTTGGAGTTTCGGCTCAGGACATTCTTCAGGTCCAGGCCCACACTGAAGAGGATCTGTATGACGTGGTCATGCAGGTCCCTCGCTATGCGAGCGCGATCGGTTGATCGTTCATGCGCCTCACGAGCTACGGCGAGATCCAAGACCAAGGACATGCGCTCGGCAAAATCAGCGGCAGCGTGCACTTCTGTGTCGCTGATCTCGGGGGAACCAGGCTGCCTGGCCGCCGCCAGCACCGCGCAGACCCGCTTCTGACGCGTGATGGCGAAGAACAGCACGGGACCCCTCATGCCATCGGTCTCGAGGGAGAGCGTCTCCGGGCCGTGACTGGTTCGGGCACCGGTGGCGCGGGGCATGCCATCTCCCAGCACACTGGCTCCCAGCGTCTCGCCGGCCGAGTAGGTCCTGCCGACGCATCGTTCACGGTCGGGCCCTTCGACCGCCACGACTCGAATCGATCCGGATGCGGGGCCAGGCTGCAGCACGGCGATTCTCTCCCCCTTGCGCTCGGCCGCGAGTTCGGCCGCGATCGTCCGCAAGCTCTCATGCGGGTCGACCGCCAGCAGCGCGGTGCTGACACGAGAAGACGCGTTGCCCCATTGCTCCCGCACTTCGATCTCCTGATAGAGGATGGCGCTTCGAATCAAGTTGCCTGCGAGGTTTGCGAGTCCCGCTGCGAGCTCGATGTCCTCACGCTCCAGGCGTCTCTGGTCCCCGCTGCGCAGGTGGAGGGTGCCGAAAGGGCCGTTCCCGAGGCGAACCGGCAAGGAATGCCAGCGTTCGTCGTTCTCTGCGGCGTTGCCATGCGTCCACGGTTCTCGGTCGACATCACCGTCGCGGGTCGCCATGATGAGCTCGGAACGTCTTCCACCTCGGTCATCGATTTCCAGCACCGCGCGCTCTGCCCCGACCATGTCGACCGCGACATCGACGAATCGCTGCAGAACGGCCCTGGTCTCGATGGCTGCGCTCATTCTCTCCAGGGCGAGAAACAAGGGATTCACCCGAGGATCTGCGCGCGACATGGGGCTTGGCTGCTCGGCGACCTGCCTGACCGTTCGCTCAGCCTCGCGGCCGGTGCCGTAGGAGTATGTGCTATCCCCCTCGCGACCATTCATAATCGATTCTCCTCTTCGGGTTCATCGACTACGCATCCGACAACCGTTGACCGGTTGCACCCGGCTGCTTGCGTCGAGGCTTGTTCACATGGACAAAGTAAACAGCGCAACATCCGTTTTGCCCACCCCCTTCGCCAACCCCTGATTCCGCTACGAGCGCGATCATCTAATGCCGAGATCGCTGAGGGAGATGGGACCAAGGTCCCCCGGCATGACGGCCCCCTTCGCAGCCGAAAATGGCCTGTGGGGAGGCCTCGGCGGTGGGACGTTTGGCCCGATCGCGGAGCGCGTTGAGGGTGAGTATGGGCTTTCAGAACCAAGGAGGCCGTCATGGAAACGACGTCTGCGTGGCCATCTGCTTGGGCCACTGTTATTGACCCGGCGGCAATCGCACTGCCGCCGACGTACTCCATCGACTTCACCGAGTACGTGGCCGTTCCCGTGAGCCCGGCCAAGGAGAGGCTGCGGTAGGCATGCACACACACACGGCTGGCAGCACAGTCGATGCCCACCAAAGGAGCGCGACCGCCCAGCTAGCCGAGACGTACGCTCAAATCGTATGGATCGCCCGCGCGCGGCAGGCCCTCGGCGCGGTTCCGCTGGAACGACGGATCGTGCGCCAGCGCCGTCGAATTGGGCGAATCATCCTCATCTCCTCCCCCGCGTGTTCTCCCGAGGACACTGCGCTGCATGCGTCTTCTGCACTCGCTACGGGGAACACCGTGAGATTCCTCTCGATCGACCCACCGGATCACCTCACCTACGAGTACCTCGTTGCGATTCGCGGGTGGAACCCGCCTGAGAGCCTGCTCCTCGACGAGGATCACCGCGCGTCGACACCGGAAGACCTTGGGGTTCTCGTATGCGCGACGCCTCGCGGGATCTACGAGGTCGACGGGTCATTCTCCGCACTGGGAGAGGGAGACACCGCGTGGGCGCGCCTGACCGAGTTCGTAGACCTGTATGCACGCCCGGCGGTCGACCTTAACCGTCTCACGTCCACTGAAGGGCGCGCGCGCGGAGCTTCTCGTACTCCTCCGCAGTGATGGTCCCCTCATCCAAGAGCGCCTTGCTCTTGGCGATCTCATCGGCCGGCGAGTGCGCCACGCCCAAACTGCGCACATAGTCCGCGGTCGCCTTCTGCGCGTCATTGGCCGCCTGTTCAGCGCGCTTGCGCATCCCGGATCCTCTGGCGACGAGATACACGAGCACGGTAATGAACGGGAGGAACACCAGCGCCAGCACCCACAGCGCCTTCCACCATCCGTTCAGGGATTCGTCACGGAACAGGTCGCCGATGACGGCGAACACCGCGATCAGATAGACGACGAACGCAAAGACCCAGAACACGGTGCCGATGACGTCCCAGAAGCCGTAAAAACCGTTCATATCGCTATTCCTCCTGATAGAGAGCGATGCTCGGAACGCATCGTTTCTAGCAGAGTGACAGAGGCCGAGTCGTGTGCTTGGGTCCTAAGTCACACTGCTCGATTCCCGAGGCTTCTCGGGGGCTACTACGGGAGCCCCAAGCCGACCGATGTGCCGCTGTACGCCTGCGGCTCTTCGAGTGCTTTCACCATGAAGTCGGCGACCGAGGCCCGCGGGATCGGCTTCGAACCCTCGGGCGCGCCGTCCATCGTCTCCACGTAGTCGGCGTATGGATCATTCGTGAGCGACATGGGGCGCGCAATCGTCGCATCGAGCCCGGCCGCCGCGATCAGGCCGAGAGCGGCGGCATGGTCGGCAAGCGGGTAGCGCAGCATCCACATCACTGTCTTGCCGATCGCACCGGGGAGTTCACCATCGACGCCCGCAGACGCACAGTACACAATGCGATTGACGCCACCGCGCTGCATTCCCTCGACAATGTTGCGGGTCATGCGGGCGAGCTCATCAGACTTCTTCAATGCGGTCGACGATGAGAGGCAGGAGACGACCGCGTCGTGCCCTTCGATAGCGGAGGCGACTGCCTCAGCATCGAAGGCATCGCCCTGCACCACAGTCACGCCCTCGTGGGGGCCGAGCTTCTCCGGGTTCCGAACGAACGCGGTGACCTCATGGCCAGCCGCGGCTGCACGCTCGACGACGCGCTGCCCTACCCCGCCGCTTGCCCCAAATACGATGATCTTCACGAGATCACCCTAGAGTCAGACGTGACTCCCGCACATTGCCCACCGCCCTCATCCCGGTGGGTGCCTCGAAGACACGCCCTGGTCCTCGATGACGTGCACTTCGCGTGAAAAGGATCGATATGCCCAAGGCACTGGTTGAGGTACGGCGTCAGTACACGGACGACGCGGCTGCAGCAATCCTGGACGCCGTGCACGAGGCGCTGGTCGTCGCGTTTCGGATACCGCAGGAGGATCGCGGTGCACGGTTGATCGAGCACCCACCGACTCGCTTCACAACCCCCGACGGGCTCGCAGAACCAGACCGATACACGCTCGTGACGATCGATTGCTTCGCCGGTCGCAGCATCGATGCGAAACGCCATCTGTTCGCAGAGCTCTCCAACCGGCTTCACGAAGCGGTCGGCATCCCGCGAGACCACGTGACGGTGATCCTGCACGAGATCTCGCAAGAGAACTGGGGAACGAGGGCCGGGCTGCCAGCCTCGGACATCGATCTCGGCTTCGACATTAACGTCTGACCGACGGGAAGCCGGAGCGAAGCGGGCCCGAGACTCGTCGTGACGGTCGATGAGGCGCCGGTGTGGGCCGAAGTACCCGGCTCTACGCCTCGGCGGGGACGGGCGTCTGCTGGTAGAGGGCGAGTCGCCAGGCGTCCCCTTGGCGGGTGTAGACGCTGGACATGAGCGCACTGAACGCGGGCTCCCCCGCGTCTCGGTAGGCCCGGCCGGTGTAGACGAGAATCGCGTGGTCGTGGCTCAAAGTGATGAGTCGTTCGTTCGCGATGTCATAGCTGCGCCACTGCGGTGCATCCGTGAGGGAGTCGATGACGCGCTGTCGGTCGAGGATCTGGCCGTGGGCGAGAACCTTCGATTGCCGGGCGTCTGTGCCAGGAAGTTTAGAGTGCTGGCATGACCGCACTCAGCGCCGTGCTCGGCGACATCACCACACAAGACGTCGACGCGATCGTCAACGCCGCGAACAATCGGATGCGCGGTGGGGGCGGCGTGGACGGCGCGATCCATCGCGCGGGCGGCCCGGCGGTGCTGGAGGACTGCATCGCCCGGTTCCCTCGCGGGCTGGCGACGGGCGATGCAGGGTGGACGACCGCGGGCGACCTTCCGGCGCGGTGGGTGATCCACACGGTCGGCCCGAACTACGCTGCCGGAGAGCGCGACCGCGGTCTGCTCGAGTCCTGCTACCGTCGCTCACTGGCCGTCGCGGACGAGCTCGGTGCGCGCAGTATCGCGTTCCCGCTGATCAGCGCGGGCGCCTACGGCTGGCCGAAGGATGACGCGGTCGCCGCCGCTGTCGACACGATCCGGACTGCCGAGACGGCGGTCGAGGATGTCCGCGTGGTCGCGTTCGACGAGGCGACGTACCGGCGCATCGAGGGACTACTTCGCGAGGCCTAAGCCGACGGATGCCCCGATGTCGCTGGTGCCTGTGCGAGCGCATTCACCAACGACATCGGTGATGGATTCCCGCGATCGCCTCTATCGAGATTCAGATCGACGGGATGAGGCCCCCATCCACACGCAGCGTCGTACCGGTGATGTACCCCGCCTGCACGCTCGCCAAGAACGCAACCGCCGCAGCATACTCATCGGGGTCGCCGTATCGACCGACCGGAATCGACGACACGCTCTCTGCTGTCACGTCGTTCACATCCCGACCCTCACGCTCAGCCTTCGCCTCATCAAGGAAGGTGATGCGCTTCGTCGCCACGCGACCAGGAACTACCAGGTTCGCAGTGACACCGGACGGGCCGACTTCGCGGGCCAACGTCTTCGACCACCCGAGCAGCGCCGACCGCAGCGCGTTCGACAGCCCGAGGTTCGGAATCGGCGTCACTACCCCTGAGCTCGTGCTTGTGATGATGCGCCCCCAGCCCCGCGCCTTCATCCCTGGCAGTACCCGATCCGTGAGGTGAATGATCGGCAGCACCATGCTGTTGAAATGGTCACGCCACACGTCATCCGACTGGCCCGACACAGGACTCGGCGGCGGCCCGCCCGTGATGTGCACCACGATGTCGACCTGCCAGTGGTCCTTCTCCAGACGATCGAGAGCAGCATCCATCGCGGCAAGATCAGCAAGATCCCAGATCAACGGAACGGCCTCACCACCGGCCTCCCTGATCGCCGCCACAGTGCCATTGGCAGCATCCTCGACGAAATCTCCCACCGCGACACGCACACCCTCACGCGCCAACGCTTTCGCGATCGCCCCACCGAGGCCACCTCCCGCGCCCAACACAAGCGCGCCTTTACCCGTTATACCCAGATCCATCGATCTCTCCTTGTCTCAAACCTGAAACTGCTACTCGACCGTCACGGCGCCCGCCGCGCACCGCCATCGATCACGATCGACGTGCCATTCACATACGACGCCGCGGGCGACACCATGAACGTCGCCACCCGTGCAAACTCCTCCGGCGTGCCCAAGCGGCCCGCCGGGATGGCCTTGTTGCGACGCTCCGACACTTCTGGGTGCGCACTGTCCAACTCGAGCGTGCGCGACGTCGCAATGCGCCCCGGCACAAGCCCCACGGTGCGAATGCGCGACCCAGCTAGCTCATCTGAGAGCGTCTTCATCGTCATCGCCACACCAGGCCGAAGTCCATTCGACAGCGCCAGATCTGGAATAGGTGCCAATGCACTGCCCGACAGCACCATCGCGATGCATCCACCTTCAGACATCAGGGAAGCTGCCCGCCTCGCCACCCTCAACGGGCCCAAGAAGACGCTCTCAAACGCACTCAGCCATTGCTCGTCTGTCGCGACCATGACACCGCCTACCGGCGGGCCACCACCGCTGATGATGGCACCGTCGAGCCGCCCCCACTTCTCGACCGCACCGCCGACGACGCGCTCCGCAGCGTCCCCATCTACCAAGTCGGCTGCCACTCCGAGCACCTGGCCGGGAAAGCGCTCCTCCAGAGAGGCCACCGATGCATCCACTCGCGCCTGAGCGCGCGAGGAGATCACTACACGGGCACCCTCCGCCAACAGGGCCTCAGCACACGCGCCACCCAGGCCACTCGTCGACCCCGTAGTCACGAAGACCCGATCCTTCAGCCCTAGATCCACCAGACACTCCCTTTCACGCGCCGCGAACTGACACCAAGCACCATCACGCACCGCCCCGACGCTGAGCCCCAGAGCCGCGTACGAAACGCCCGCCACCGGTTGAATGCGCCTCGCCGTCACGCACCACGAGCTGACCACGCCGCCACACCCTCGCGATGCTGCCGCGCGTCGTCATGCCCTCGTAGGGGCTGTAGTTGGCCGCGTCATGGAAATCCGCCACCGAGAGGCGCCGCTGGCCGGCTGGGTCAATCGCGACGAGGTCGGCGTCGAAACCCACGTCGATCGAGCCCTTGCCTGCCAGACCGAAGACCGACGCCGCATTCGACGACAGCAGTTGCACCGCTCGCTGCCGTGATAACCATGGGTCGTCGCCGATCACGGCATCCACGATGAGCGGCAGCATTGACTCAAGACCCGGGAGACCCGCCTTCGCTCCAGCGATCTGGTGCGTCGGCTTCGCGGCCGGGCCATGACCGCAATGGTCGCTCCCGAGCGTATCGACGAGTCCACTCGCCGCGGCACGGCGCAGAGCATCCCGATCGCCGCGTTCGCGGAGTGGGGGCAGGACAAAACCCTGCCCGCCCGGCGGCACATCATCGAGATCAAGAAACAGATAGTGCGGGCACGATTCCACATACACCTCGGTCCCCCGCAGTTTCGCCTCGGAGGCCTCACGGACGCCCTCCTCGCACGACGCGTGCACGATGTAGACGGGCGCACCCACCGCTTGTGCGACCACGGCAACGGCGCGCACCGCCGACGCTTCGATCGCCGTCGATCGCCATGCATTCACCTCGCGCATCGACCCCATTGAGCCGAGGCCGACGGCACCCAAGTCATCGACGACGTCGCCCAACTCGGCGTGCACGAGCGTCAGGAGCCCGGCCTTTCCCGCCGACGACATGGCTTTCACGAGGTCGCCCAGACTGCTTTGAATCTGCTTGTCAGGGTGCGCGAGAAAGACCTTGATCGAGATCGCGCCTGCCTCCGCCGCGCCGAGCAGATCCTCGAGGCCGCGTGTGCGATCCCATCGAACATGCGCTGCATAGTCGGCCGTACCGCCGACGCTCTCGGCGATCATGCGATCGATCGCGGCAGCGGCTGTTTCATCGCTTTGCGGGTACAGCTGGTTGGCTATTGTCGTCACACCACCATGCACGGCCGCCTGCGCCACTGACGCGAATGTCTCATCGTGTATCGGATGCACGTGAGCGTCGATCGCCCCCGGCATGATCTCCAGGCCGTCGAGGTCGGTGATGACCGCGCCGCCCTCGGCTGCACCCGCCTGGGTGACGGCAACGATGACGCCGCCATCGATGACGATGTCGCGCGGACCAGCCTCCGGCGACTCGAAAAGTCGAGCGCCACGCAGAATCTCAATCATTAGTGTTCCTCAGCTCCAGAATGTCGAGCAACTCACCGAGCTCCTCTACCGTGCGCGCATCCACCGGCCGTGCCGGCCTGCGGGCGAGCGGGGTGGCAATGAGACCCCGCTCGTAGAACAGCTGCTTGCGAATGGCCACACCGCCGACTCCCAGCTGCGCCTCGAAACGGATGATCGGCAGGTAGTGGTGGAAGATGCGCCGCGCCTCTGCATGGTCGCCGGCAAGATAGCGCTCACAGATCTGGACAAGGATGCCCGGAAAGCCGAAACCGGTCATGATGCCGACCGCACCGCGAGCCAACTCTTCGTAGATGGCCACACCACCCAGCCCGCCCAAGCAGAGCAGGTTCGGGGCGTGCTCCAGAATCGCGGACACCTTCGGGGGGCTCGGCGCTTCTTCGACCTTCGCGCAGAACACCCCGGGAATCTCAGCGAGTTGACCGATGAACTCACCCGGCATGATCACGCCGGTCGTCACCGGCTCATCTTGAACCACCACGGGAATGCCCGTCCGGGCAACCGCTCGATAGTGTTCGACGAGCCCAGGCCCGGGCTTGAAGTTGCGGGGAGGAGCCATCATGGCTGCGGTCGCTCCGAGACGCAAGGCACTCTCAGCCCGCGCAACTGCGACCGCTGTCGACTCGGAGGTGATGCCCGCAATCACGTGAAGCCGGTCACCAGCCCGTTCGACATAGGCGCGCAACACCTCATCGCGTTCGGAGTCGAGCAACTTGTGTGACTCCCCCATGATCCCCAGGGGAACGACCGCCGTGCATCCGACATTCACCGCCTCGTCAACGATGTTCTCGATGCCGGTGAAGTCGATCGTTTCGTCCTCGTTGAACGGCGTCAAGGCGATGTGGGCGACACCGTTGAGTTCTAAAATGTTCCCTCTCAAGGGGGCACTCTCCTTTGTTACTTGCCAATCGGTTCTTGGACGATGCACTAGGCGGCTTCCGGGGTCGCTCGGGCGGACACACGGCCGCGATGCACGACAAGGTCACGGGCCGGCCGACGCGCTAGTGCATCACCAACGTTGAGAGCATCGACCAGCACGAGGTCGGCGATCGAGCCAACCTCGAGTGCGCTCGTGCCTTCGCCCCGCACGAGCGCGCTACCGTGCGCCGAGGCAATGGTGAGCGCCAGCTGAAGCTGCTCGTCTGTGCGGAGCCCGCAGCGCACCGCGAGAATCCAGGCCCTTTCGAGCATGTCGCCCGTCCCAAACGGGGACCAGGTGTTGCGAATGCTGTCATTGCCCGCCGTGAGCAACACGCCTGAGTCGAAGAGCAGCTCCACGGGAGGCGGCGGATCATTGTGGGCGACACACGTCGTCATTGACACCCCCGCTGCCGCCATTGCCTCGGCCAAGCGCGCCTGGCGTCCAGCATCCACCTGCCCCAAGGCGATCGCGTGGCTCACGTTCACTCGGCCCGATAATCCCTCCACGCGCGTGCGTTCGCTGATGAGGTCAAGCTCCCATGCCCCCAACTCGCCGGGGTCGTGCAGGTGCAGGTCGATTTCGCAGTCCTTCGCCACCGCGAGCGCGAAGATCCGGTTGAGATGTCCCACCGGATCCCGTTCCGCACCGGCGGGGTCGAGCCCGCCGATGACCCTCACACCGCGGTCGATGGCCTCGGACAGGAGTCCCTCGACGGCAGCATCCGCGAGCATTCCTGATTGAGGAAACGCGACCTGCTGAATCGTGATGTCACCGCGGAATCGCTCGGCGACTGCGCTGACGACCTCCACGCCGGCAAGGCCGACTTCTGTGTCGATCTCGGTGTGCGTGCGCACCGATGTCGTGCCACTTCTGATGATCTGCTCGACCAGCGCGGTCGTGTTGTGAACGCTCGGCATTCCAAGCCCGCGTCTCAGCTCATGGTCGATTCGCACCCGCTCGGCGACGCTGTTGCCCGCACGATGCGAGTGCCAGGGGCGGCCCACCAGGGTCTTGTCGAGGTGGCAGTGCGCGTCGACGAAACCGGGCAGCGCAAGACGCCCGTTGGCTCGCTCAACGCGATCGTTCGGCCCTGCCTCGATGCTGGGCTCGATTCGCGCGATTCGCTCACCCTCGATCAAGAGATCGAGGGACTCAGCATCGCCGAAAGGCAACCGCACATCGGTGATGAGCAGACGCGAGTGCTCGCTCATTTCGCATCCCCCCGTGCTTGGCCCCGCCGGCCAGTGACGGCACACATATCAGCCGACCTTTCGCAGGAAGTTCTGAGTGCGTTCTTCCTGGGGGCTGTCAAATATCTGAGCAGGCGGCCCCTGCTCGACGACGCGTCCGCGGTCGAACATGATGACCCGGTCGGCTATATCGCGCGCGAAGCTCATTTCATGAGTGACGAACAGCATGGTGATGTTCGTGTTGACCGCGAGGTCGCGGATCACCTCGAGGACCTCACCGACCAGCTCGGGGTCGAGGGCAGACGTCACCTCGTCGAACAGCAGCACGCGAGGCTTGAGCGCAATCGCGCGGGCGATGGCTACCCGCTGCTGCTGCCCACCTGATAGCTGCCAGCTGTGATCCTTTGCCCTGTGTCGTAGGCCCACCCTTTCAAGGTTCGCGAGCGCCTCATGCTCGGCCTCGTCCTTCGCCATGCCCTTCACTCGTATAAGGCCCTCTGTGACGTTGCGCAACACCGTCATGTGCGGGAACAGGTTGAACTGCTGGAACACCATGCCCAGCGAGTTGCGCATGGAACGCAGATGCTTCTCATCCGCGTCGACCAGCTCGCCCTTCTTCTCCATATGCCACAGCGGCTCACCATCGATGAAGACATGGCCTTCGTCGGGACGCACGAGGGTCATGAGGATGCGCAGAATCGTCGTCTTGCCTGAACCGCTCGGCCCGATGATGACCGCCTTCTCACCTGGCGCGACTGACAGGTTCAAGCTGTCGAGCACGGTGGCGTCGTATTGCTTGACGACGTTCCTGAACTCCACCATCGCTTGGGTCCGGTTCACAGCTTCAATTCCACTCACAGCGTGGACTCCCACTCTCTCTAGGTCTGTCTCTGACATGGTGTTGCTCACAGGTCCGCCATCTGCGGGCGATTACGCTGCATCCGCTTCTCCAACTGGCGCAGCGATATGGTTGCCGCGACACTCACCACCAGGTAGAGGAGGCCGACAAGCGTGAACGGCTCTATATAGCGGTATGACTGCTCTCCCAGTCGGAGCGCGGTTCCGAACAGCTCTACCGTGCCGATGACGGCGACGTACGCGCTGAGCTTGAACGCCAGGTTGGCGTAGTTGCCGAGCATGGGAATGATCGGCGGGATTGCCTGCGGAAGAATCACCCGTGTCCAGGTGTGGAACTTCGACAGGTTTATCGAAGTCGTCGCCTCCCACTGGCCCACCGGCACCGATGCGATGCCTGCGCGGTACACCTCGGCCATGTAGGCCGAGATGAACAAGCCGAGGCCCAGTACGCCGCTCACCTGCGGAGTCAGCACGATGCCGATCTCGGGCAGCGCGAAGAAGATCAGATACAGCTGTACCAAGAAGGGCGAGTTACGAAACACGATCACATAGCCGTCGGCGATCTTGGAAAAGAACGGAATGCGCATCGACGACACGATGCCGAGGAGCAGCCCCCCGGCGAGGCCGAATGCGGTGGCGATGAGGGTCACGACCACGGTGACCAACAGCCCGTTGAGCAGCATGGGCATGATGCTTATTGCGTATCCCCAGTCCCAGTTCATGAGGAAAGCCCTTCGGTAAGCGACTTGCTGAGTCGTCGATTCTTGTTCGCGCTGGAGCCTCGTAACGGCTCGACCCGAGTCTTTGTCTCGAGCCACTTGGTGAGCTGGGTCAAGAGATAGGCGAGCAGGAGGTAGATGATCCCGATGCTCAAGAACATCTCGAGTGAGTGACCGATGTGCGTTCGCAGTTCGTTGGCGCTGAAGGTCAGGTCTGCGAGCCCAATGAGTGAGACGACGGCCGTCTCTTTGAGCGTGTTGACGAGCTGGTTGGCGTAGGGCGGGAGCATGATCGGCAGCGCCTGCGGGAAGACGATGTTGCGGAGCCGCGTCAGAGGGCTGAGGTTGATAGCGATGCTCGCTTCGATCTGACCTCGTGGAACGGCCTGAATGCCACCGCGCACGATCTCAGCGATGAAGGCGCTCTGGTTGAGACCGATCACGAGCCACGAGGTGACCAGGGTGCTGAGGTGGATTCCCAACAGGGGGAGCACGAAGAATGCCCAGAAGATGAGGACGATGACCGAAACGCCCCGGAAGAACTCCACGTACACCCAGGCGATACCGCGAACGATCGACGAGCGCGACAAGCGCAGCGCGCCGACCAGCACCCCTATGACCGTGGCGATGATGATCGAGCCGAAGAAGACCAGCAACGTAGTACACATGCCCTGAAACAGTGGGCTGGCTGAGGCTTCAAGCCAAGACAGATCCATCTACTGCACGCTTTCTCTCAATGGCGATGTTTGAGCGAGCGACGCAACACTGGGTGCAGGGGTGTGTTCGACTCCTGCACCCAGTGCCCCTGCGTCAGTCGCAGGTGGTCAGCTCGGGCGATGAGAGCAGCGAGAAGTCGAATCCGTACTCGTCGGACAGCTCCTCGAGCCAGCCTTCAGCGACCAGCTCGTCGAAGATCTTGTCGTAGGCCTCGACGAAGTCTTTGTCCTCGTTCCGCACGACGCTCGCCTGCGCCAGGATGGGAAGGTCGGGCACGATGCCGTCGGCAATGTCGAAGGCACCAGGGTTCGTCGACTGCAACTGCACAAGCGTCTCCAGTGGTGCAACAAAGGCGTCTACCCGGTCTGTGCGCAAAGCGTCGATGCCGCTCTGACGGTCGGGCAAGATGACGATGTTCTCGCTGCCGCCCATGACCTCGATGGCAACGCGCTCCTGCGTGGTCGCACCCTGCGTGCCGAGCTTGGAGTTCGTCGCGGCAAGGTCAGCGAGGCTGTGCAGATCGAGTGGGTTGCCCGGCTTCACCGCGAAGGCATAGGTGAGGACATGCGAGGGCTTCGTGAAGGCCATCACAGGGCAACGCTCGTCATTCGGTGTGAGCCCGCCGATACGGATGTCGGAGCGTTGCGCCATGAGCGCCGGGATGGCGCCAGGAAAATCTGTGACGAGGGCGCCGAATTCGGTGACGCCCATTCGCTTCAATATCTCCATCGTGACGAGGCTGCTAAACCCGGCCGGGGTTCCATCACTTTCGACGAAGCTGGTCGGCGGCGAGTCGACCATGCCGAGGATGGCGCCCTCCGCCTTCATCTTCGTGAGGAGCGCCGGTTCATCAGCGGCGGCCGGCGCGGCGCCGTTGCTGCCGGTGTCGGCCCCACATGCCACGAGCGACACAGCGAGAGCGATAGCTCCCAGCGCGGCGGTGACGGTTCGGGTTTTCTTGAGAGATGTTCTACGGTCCATGGCACGCGGTCCAATCCTGAAATATTGTTGCTCACACGAGATGTTTGGGTAACCGGGAGGCTGCTAGCCGCCGCGTTGTGGACAACGTATATTATTTGAATTTGCACGGTCAACGAGCTCGCCTGCATTTTACAGAGCCGAAACGTGATCGTATAATATATGTAACGCTCTCCCCCGGGGCGTAATCTGGGCTTGTTCCGTGCCACCCCCGACGACGAGGAAGAGTGAGAGCTCCATGGTTCGCAGTGAAGACAGTCGCCGCCGCAGCACGCGAGAGACGCCGGTGTTATCGACGGTGGATCGCATTCACGCCCAGCTGCGGCGGGAGATCCTCGAAGGGTTTCACCGCCCGGGGGCCTCGCTACCGGTCGCAGCGACCGCGACACGCATGGCCGTGAGCGCAGTGCCCGTGCGTGAGGCACTGCGTCGTCTGGAAGGCGAGCGGCTCGTACGATTCGAGGCGAACCTCGGCGCCACAGTCGAACCGATCTCAATCGAGGATTTGCGCGATATCTACGAAACCCGCAAGGTCGTTGAAGCGGCAGCCGTCCGCGTGGCTGTCGAGTCCGATGCTGTCGACAAAGACCACCTTGCCGACGTGATCGCCCGCATGTCCGAGGCGTACATGGCCGAAGACCACGGCGCCTCATACACGCTGCACCGCGAGTTCCATCACCTCATCGTGAATGCGACTGTTCAGCCGCGCCTCCACGCCATGACTCTCTCTCTGCTCGATGCATCCGACCGCTATCTGCGGCTGGCACCGGGCCTTCCCGATGAGGCGACAGTGCTCGTCGAGCTGCACAAAGACATCGCGGATGCCATCCTTGCCTCTGACCCTCAGGGCGCCCACGAGGCAGTGATTCGTCACACTGACTACTCTCTGGGCCGACTCGGAACGCGCCACTTCGCGAACGAGTTGCCACCACTGTCAGACATCTGAGCCTGGCCAGGCTCGCGCCGGATTGCGTCGGGTGCGCTGTCAAGCCGCCGCGGCGACATGGGCTCCTGTTCTGGACCACAGGCACGCCATCCTCCGCGATCCGCAATCCGAGCCGTGCCGGTCAGCAATCGACGCTCAGTACCCGATCGACGTAGCGGACGCCCGAAGGGCGTCGGCCGAGGCCTGCAGGTGGCCGAACTCGGCAGCATCCATTGGCACGTCGAGCACCAGCTCGACACCTCCGGAACCGACGATCGAGGGCATGCTAAGGGCCACCCCGTTGATTCCGCGGTAGTTCTGCAGCACCGAGCTGACCTGCATGATCGCGCGTTCATTGCGCAGAACGGCCTCGACGATGCGCGCTCCCGAGAGGCCGATCGCGTAGTTCGTGGCACCTTTGCCTGCGATGACCCGGTCGGCGGAGCGCACCACGTCGTAGCTAATCTGATCGAGCACGGCCTCGGGGAAGAGCAGCTCACCATCGGGGCCGCTCCATTCGCGGATCGGGGTCGGGCCGATGCGGGCGCTCGACCAGAGCGGGAACTCGGTGTCGCCGTGTTCGCCCACGATGTGCGCGTGCACGCTCCGCGCCGCGATGCCGGCGCGCTCGGCGATCAGCCAACGGAGCCGCGCCGAATCAAGCAGGGTGCCGGAGGAGAACACCCGCCCGGTGGGCAGTTGCGCGATCTGCTGGGCGACAACAGTGAGCACGTCGCACGGGTTGGTGACCAGCAGGAAGACTGCATTTGGGGCACGCTCGAGAAGCTGCGGCATGAGTTGCTCGAGGATGCCGGCGTTGGTCGCGGCGAGGTCCAGTCGGGTCTGTCCCGGCTTCTGCTTGGCGCCCGCAGTGATCACGATCATGTCGGCATCCGCCACCGCGTCGATCTCAGCCCCGCCGCTGATGCGGGAAGCACCGGTGAACGGGGTGCCATGGGCGAGGTCGAGCACCTCCGCCTCAGCCTTGGCCGCGTCGACGTCGTACAGCACGACCTCGCGGGCGGAGTTGCGGATGAGGGCGGCGTAGGCCAGCGAGGTGCCGACACTCCCTGCGCCGATCACGGCGAGTTTGGTGTTCCCGGATGCGCTCATGTGCTCATGATGTCAGGCTCAGGCCTCCGTGACTCGGCCAATAGTCCCTCCCCCGCGCTGAGTATTCTGCAGTGCGCAACTACAGCGCCAGGCCGAGTGCCAGCGCGATGACAGCAAGCAGCGGAACCGCGCCCTGGTTGAACGCGAGTTCCTTGGTTGCCTCCGCCTCCGCTTCGGTCATCCCAAACGTCGCCCTTGCCCGCGGCCTGGTCCAGGCTATGGACTCCAGATAGAAGATGAAGACGTGAATGAGCGCCGCGAACCCCGCGAGTACGAGACCGACAACAACCATGAGGCTTCTCCCTCTGTGCAGGAGGCGAGACTATGCCTGTCTGGGTCCGCCGACAAGAGGCGGAACTCCGGCGGCTCACACCTCGTCGCTCTCGCAGCGGACCGGCGCGTTCGTCGCTGTTTTAGGGTGAATCCATGTCGCCCGAGCCGCACCTCGTCGAATCGAGAGCCGATCATCCGCCCGCCCTCGCGCTGTTCGCGATCCAGGAGCGTGAGTTGATGCAGCGTTACGGCTCAGACACGACAGGCCCTCGCCCGGCAGCGGATGATCCAGTCCTTCTCCTCTATCTAGGTGCCGAGGCACTCGGTTGCGTGGCCGTCTCTCACGATGGCGAGATCGGCGAGATCAAGCGGATGTTCGTGGAGAAGTCCGCTCGGGGCAGAGGGCTCAGCCGCATACTGCTGGCTGGCGCCGAAGATCTCGCGCGCCGCCTCGGGGTTGAGACGCTGAGGCTGGAGACCGGCACCGAGCAACCAGAGGCCATGAACCTCTACGCCGGGTCTGGCTACACGCCCATCCCGGGCTATGGCTACTGGAAAGATTCGCCATCGACGCGCTGCTTCGAGAAGCGCCTTGTCCCCGAGAACGCGTCGCCGAGCACCTGAAAGCGCGGCCGTTGCCGATGCCGATTCTGCTCAGTCCATGAATTTCAAACAGATCGGCGCCGATGGAACTTTCTGAGGGGTGCCGGACATTACAGGTATGAGCACCACCGACGCCGAGGAATGGCAGCTGGCACTGGCAGGAGACGGCGAAGCGTTCGCACGCATATTCGACCGGCACGAGCAAAGGATCTTCCGCCACTGCCTCGCACTCGTTCCAACTCACGACGACGCCAAGGATGTCGTGGGAATCACCTTTCTCGAAGCGTGGCGCAAGAGAGCGAGCGTGCGATTTGTGGACGGATCGCTCCTGCCGTGGCTGTTGGTCACCGCGGGACACTCCGCGCGGAACGTCTCGCGATCTGCACGGCGCTACCGGGACCTGCTTGAGAGGGTTCCGCCGGCACCGCACGTTGAGGCGATTGATGACGACGGCCCCGCGCTCAGCGCTTTGAGCGAGCTCACCAAAGCGCACCGGGACGTTGTGACCCTCTGCGTGATCGAGGGCCTTAGCGAGGCGGAGGCCGCGAAGATGCTCTCCATTCCGGCGGGGACTGTCAAGTCCCGCCTCCACCGGGCAAAACAGCGGCTCGCCGCCCAGCTCTCCCCTGTATTGGCCACCACTGAAGTCAGGACATCGCTATGACCCTCACCAGTCCTCAACGCGCCGCCCTCCGTAGCATCGTCAAGGAAAGCGTCGAGCATCCGCCCAGTCGGCACCCTCGAGGGCTGGTCCTCGGCATGGCAGCACTGCCCGTGGCGGCGGCGATCGTCGCGGCCGGCGTCATCTTGCCCGGGATGCCCGCGGCGAAAGCCGCCGAAGTGCTCCGTGTTGCGTCTGCGCAGACGATCACGGTCGCCGACCCGGTCGTCGGCCCCGGCCAGTACCTGAAGGTGACGACCGACGCCGCCTACTTCGCTGGCGAATCAGACGCCAACGGCACCGTCACCGGCTACATCGCGCCTTCGACGACAGAAGTATGGATGCCTAGCGACAACACCGAGAACTGGGTACAGCGTGTCACCGCGAAACCGGCGACAGATTTCTATGGAGACGGCGCGCAAGACGCAGCGCAACGCGACTGGGAATCCACGTTGGCGAGCGGGATAGTACAGGTCACACATGCTGCAAACGGCCGCTTCATCGAATTGCGCGAGCTCGGTGGGGACGTAGACCTCGGCGATCTTCCCGATGCTCCGAGAGAGGCCCTCACCTATCTGCGGGCCACCACCGACCCCAGCGACGAGGGCGTCCTCCACTTCGCGGCAGAGCTACTGCGGGATGGCACCATGAGTGCGCCGCAGCGGGCCGTGCTTTACGAAGCGATCGCGCTGCTCCCAAGCATCCGGATTACTCAGGACACCGCCGTGCTCGACGGTCGGACCGGAACTGCCTTCAGCGTTGAACCAACCGGCGCCCATGACCGCCTGGAGATCATCATCGACCCCGCCACCGGGCGCTACATCGGAGAGCGAGAGGTCACTACGACAGCGATGGGTGCAGTCCCTGCGGGAACGACCGTGTCGTACTCTGCGGTAGACACGCAGGTCGTCAGTTCGGCCCCGTGACCCCGGACGGGTCCGTCTGTGCAGTCGCGCCGCTCAGCGGCACCTTCGCGTGGCCCACGTCAGGCGTCCCTGGCAGCCGGAAATCACCGCGAGGGCGTCGAGCGACCCACCCGAGCAGCCACACGATGAGCACGACTTCGCCGACGAACGTCACACGTCATGCCGCTGGCTTCGACTCGTTGGCGTGGCCCATCGTGGCCGCAGCCTCAAGCGCTGCCACGACGAGATGACTGAGATCGATGGACACTGTCGGCGGCAAGGTGATGTCGCTCGGTCGGATTTCGTACATGGATTGCCTCCTGTGGTGGCCCGTCGCAGGCCGTCAGCCGGTCGTTCTTCCGGCGAGGTTTCCGGCGCGCGCGAGCACATCCAGTTGGGCAGGGTTGTACAGTGCCGCGAGCGCTTCAACGAACGTGTGTTGCGTGACACGCGGCCCCTGAGAGAGGTGCTTGACCGGGTTCGTCAGCCATGGATAGTCGACCAGGTGCCGGGCAAGGATGGGCGCGAGGTCAGCAGCAAGCCGTTCTCGCGTTTCCTCATCCGCATCCGCTGGCAGGGTATCGATCGCTGGCCCGGCGTCGCTGCTATCGGCATCGAACTCCACCATCCGCCGCAAATCGGTCATCGCGTCGGCATCGTAGAGCCGGTTCGTGATGTGGAGCATCGACTTGTCTGACTCCGACAGTCGTGCTGCGACAGCCACGAAGCCGGCGGGGGCGTCGGTGGGCGCGTCATAACGCAGGATCGCTGCGATATCGGCACGCGCGCGTTGCAGTCGCACGATACGCGACTTGAGCTCCGCACTCTGCTCCTTCAGTATCGTCGTCGTAGTGACCCCGCCCGCTCCGACATCGGCGATCTTCGCCAGCGGCACGCCAAGGTCCACCAACCTGAGGATCCGCAGTAGACGCACCAACTCATCGGTGCCGTACTGCTTGTATCCGTTGTGACTGCGTTCCGGCTCGTCCAGCAGACCAATTCGGTGGTAATGCCGAATGGCGTTTACGGTCGTTCCTGCGAGTTCAGCGAGCTCACGCGTACTCCATGCCACGGTCTCATCCTCCTTACTGAGGAATTCGCGTTTCGCCGACGTTCAGGCTCAACATGATGGAGGCGAGCGCAGCGGCAAGACTGATTGGCCCCTCCAGCGGAGTCGCCGAATCATCGGTCGTGACAGATCCCATGGTCTTCTCCTTCGATCGAGGTTTGATGCCTTCAGCCTCATTCAGAGAGGCCTCACCTCGCGTCGGTGAAAAGCACCGAGCGGCGCACCCGGTCGGTGCGATGAACTACGTAGAAGCTTCGAGTGGGGGTGACACAGTGCTCCGGGCACGCGGTTGATCCAGATACACACCCGTATTCGCCGGTGTCGATTCGCCGGTGTCGGCGATATATGGTGTGGTACACATCCTTCGGTTCCAGGAACTGTCTATCTCTGAACGGGAGCGAACGTGTCGAAGCTTCTGGGTAGAAGCCTGGAGTGCCGCGAGGTCGAGCAGTTGCTGGTCGAGGCGCAAGCTGGCCGCAGCGCGGTGCTCGTCGTGCACGGCGACGCGGGAATGGGCAAGACCGCGCTGCTGGAGCATCTCCGCGATGCGGCGGTTGCCTCTCGATTCCGTGTGGAGTCCTCGACGGGTATCGAGGCGGAGACCCAGTTCGCGTTCGCCGGGCTTCATCAATTCTGCGCCCCGTTTCTCGAGCACCTCAGCGCACTACCCGAGCCGCAGCAGAGAGCTCTCGGAGTCGCCCTGGGCATGCGAAGCGGTCCGGCGCCGGACAGGTTTCTCATTGGACTCGCCACTCTCAACCTGGTCGCCGAGGTCGCCGAGCAAGGCCCGCTGCTCTGTCTTGTCGACGACGCCCAGTGGCTGGACCAGGCTTCTGCCGAAGTTGTGGCATTCGTGGCCCGGCGGGTTGATGCCGAGCGGCTGGCAATGGTGTTCGGCGTGCGCGATGTCGGCGGCGTTCCGAGCGTCTTCTCTGGCCTGCCGGGGTTAAAGTTGACCGGACTCGACGGTGCGGCTGCGCGCAGGCTGTTGGACACCGCGTTTCTAGCGCCGTTGGACAATGAGGTACGCGAACGGATCATCGCAGAGGCACGAGGCAACCCCCTTGCGCTCCTGGAGCTTCCCGCGAACGTCGCGGCAGCGAGGCTTGCGGGCGGATACGCACTGCCGGATCTGTCGGATGTTCCGGGCCGCATCGAGCACGGATTCCAACGTCGTTCGAATGACTTGCCCGAGGCGACGCAGTTGCTGCTGCTCGCCGCCGCGGCCGAACCGACCGGAGACCCGGTGCTGCTCTGCCGCGCAATCATCGAGCTCGGTATGGATTCGGGGTCAGCCGCACCCGCAGAAGCCGCCGGACTGATTGAGATCGATTCTCGGGTGCGGTTTCGCCACCCCTTGGTGCGCTCGGCCGTGTATCGAGCCGCGAATCCCGCGGATCGTCGCCGCGTACACAGCGCCTTGGCCGCCGCCACTGACGCCGACCTCGACCCCGACCGACGCGCATGGCACCGCGCTCAGGCGGTGCGGGGGGTCGACGAGGAGGCGGCCGCAGATCTGGAGCGTTCGGCAGGGCGGGCGCGTGCTCGCGGCGGCTACGCTGCGGCCGGCGCGTTCCTGCAGCGGTCAACGGAACTCACCCCTGAGGTGGCGGAGCGCACCAGGCGCGCGCTGGAAGCGGCGCAGGCGATGCATAGCGCCGGCGCATCCCAGGCGGCGTTGGACCTGCTCACGACGGCTGAGGGCGGCTCGCCCAATGCGCTGGAACGTGCTCGCATCCAACTGCTGCGCGCCCAGATCGCGTTCCATATCAATCAGGTGGCAGAGGTGCCGGAGATGCTGGCGGATGCCGCTGCGACGCTTGCCTCGTCCGACCCTGCGCTGTCTCGTGAAACGTATCTGCACGCACTGGATACAGCGATTATCAACGGACTGCCAAAGGTGGCGCTCATTGCCGATCGCGCTCTGGCTGCGCCGACTGTCGACCCTCCCCGGCCGGTAGACCTGCTCCTTGACGGCCTCGCGGTGACAATTGTGCGCGGGGTCGAGGCGGGCACCCCCCGTCTGCGGCTGGCATTAGACGCGCTGAGCCAGTCAATCAACGAGGGCACCGTTGTGGAAGGTGGCAGCCAGCCGTGGCTTTGGCTGGCAAGCCGACTTGCGGTCGGAATCCTCGATGAGGAACGAGCTCATGAGCTCGCCGAATACGATGTCACCTTGTCGCGCAGTACGGGGGCACTGGCACGACTGCCTGCCGCATTGGTTTTCCATGCCCACGTCTTGACGTTCAGCGGCAAGATCGCCCGTGCGGAAGAGCTGGGCGCCGAGGCCGAGATTGTCACGGAATCGACTGGCGGATTTCGGCTGCGTCGTATCCGAGCGGTGCTGGCCGCGTGGCGCGGTGACCGTGCCGTCGTAGCAGAGTCAAATGATCTCACGCTCCGTGACGAGCGCGTTCCCGAGGGGAGCGGAGAAGCGGCATTGGCGCACTATGCGAGCGCCGTGCTCCACAACGGGCTCGGCGATTATTCGCTCGCGCAACGTGCTGCAGCGAAGACGTGTGACTCTGCCGAGCTTTCGCTCAGCACCATCGGCCTGCCCGAGTTGATCGAAGCGTCCGTTCGTGCGGGCGACCAGGAGAGCGCGGCCCACGCCCTCGAGCGTTTCAGTTCGCGAGCCCGCGCCTCTGGTTCCGCTTGGGCCCTCGGGCTTGAGGCGCGTTCCCGCGCCTTGACCATCACTGGTGCTGCCGCAGAAGAGCACTATCTCGCAGCAATCGCGCATCTCAGTGGGACGAGAATCGCTCGCGAGGCCGCGCGAGCCCATCTGGTCTACGGCGAATGGTTACGCCGTGAAGGGCGCCGTCAAGAGGCACGCGATCATCTTCGTATCGCCCACGAGCTCCTGTCAGACATGGGCGTCGAAGCCTTTGCCGAGCGAGCCGCGCGCGAGCTGCATGCCACCGGCGAGCATCCGCGAAAGCGGACTGCCCGTCCGAGCGACGAACTCACGGCCCAGGAACTGCACATCGCACGACTGGTTGCCACTGGCGCGACGTCGCGGGAGGTCGGCAGCCAGCTGTTCTTGAGTCCGCGCACGATCGAGTCCCACCTGCGCAACATCTTCCGCAAACTCGAGATCACGTCTCGCCGACAGCTCAAAGAGCTGGAGCTCACCTGAGTGCACAGCGAGCTGGGGAGCATCGGCGTGATTGCCGATGCTCCCCCGCATGTGCCTAGGTGACGCTGCTTATGCGTCGTTCATCATGTTCCAATAGGACTGGAGCAACCGGATGTGCTGACCGCCATCGACAGGAACGACGGCACCCGTGACCCACCTCGCTTCCTCCGAAAGGAGGAAGGAGACCACCATCGCGATATCCTCCCCGTTGCCGAGTCGTGCGAGAGGAGTACGAGTGAGGAACTCGTGACGCATCCGGTCTGTCAGGATCGAATCGAGCATTGGCGTCTCGGTCGAACCGGGTGCGATGGAGTTCGCCCGAATCCGATGAGGTCCCCACTCCAGCGCGAGGCTGTTGGTGAGCTGCACTACCCCGGCCTTGGCCGCGCTGTATGCGGCGATGCCTTCTGACGGCGCCTGCCAATTCAGGGAGCTCACGTTCACGACGGCGCCCGGACCACCGGCCGCGATGAGACGACGACCGAACTCCTTGCTCACGAGGAAGGTTCCCTTCAGCACGACATCCACAATGCGATCCCAGGACGGTTCCTCCGTTTCTGCGACGAGGGACAGCCCTGACGTCCCGGCGTTGTTAACGAGCAGATCCACCTCACCGAACGCCGAACGTCCGACGTCGAACGCCTTCGCGATGTCGTCGGCGTCCGTCACCGATCCCATGACAGAGACCGCGCCCCCCTCGGACCCAATGGCGTTCAGCTCTTCGGCCAGAGAGGACGCAGGCTCGGCGTTCAGGTCGAAAATGACGACGTTGGCGCCGTCGAGGACCAGTCTCCTCGCGATCGCTGCGCCGATGCCCTGCCCTGCACCGGTGACGAGACCAGTGCGGCCACTCAATTTCCCCACTCTACTTCTCCTTATACTTGACGCCCACGAAACGGGGCTAACGGCCGCCGTCGGCGGTTCACGGTATGTTGCGATGGGCTATCGGACGGGAAAGTTGTCGCGGAAAAGGCCCTCGGGGTCGTGCTTCTCCTTGAGCGCCCGAAGCCGTTCAAGGGTCGCGGGTGGAAATGCCTGAGCCACGATGTCTGGTCCGGTGCGTGACTCGAAGCTCAGATAGAGGCCATCGAACCTCTCCTCGAGGCGTTTCCAGAGTCCGTCGAAGGAGGCAGAGCGACCGATTGCGGTGACGGAGTATCGGGCTCTGCGGTGCGCGTAGGCGGTCGCCTGTTCGGGGACGTCGGCGATGGCTCCGCCGACAGGGCGAAGCTGGAACCACGGCGTGCTGCCGGACAACACAAGCTCTGCGGCGACGGATACCGTCTCGGGACCGAACTCGTTGAGCAGGCCGGAGCGGAAACCCGGTTCACCTCGTCCATCGTGGGACGTGTCGGGGGCGTTCGAGATGACGTCGGCGTAGGAGCCGAGTTGCACGGATTGCTGCAACAGCGGGGCGATCGCGAGGAATGGCTGGAGCCGCTCGATGATCACGGAGGCATCATCCGAATCGATCACACCGTAGAGACGCGCAACCGGAGTGGTTGCGGCACGTGTCGTGCCGGCGACAAGGAAGAGCGTCGTGTCGCGCGGGGCGTTGTCCGTCGCGTCCGCATATCGCTGGAGCAGGGATGCTGCATCGGAGGCGTCGAAGGCCAGTTGAACCCATGCGACGTTCCCGGTCGGCGTCGCCTCGAACTCGAAGGAGACGACGATCCCGACGTTGGCGCCGGCTCCTCGCACGGCCCAGAACAGGTCCGGGTTCTCGTCCTCGGAGGCACGGACGAGCGTGCCGTCGGCCAGGACGACCTCCGCTGCGACCAGCTGGTCGATGGTCAGGCCGTGTTCGCGGCCGAGGAATCCGATGCCCCCGGCGGTGGCGAGCCCGCCGACGCCGACGCCGCCATAGTCGCCGCTGGTGATCGCCCACCCGTACGGTTCGAGCGCACGCGCGACCTCCTGCCAGCGAGCTCCAGGACCGACGCGCACCAACCGTCGTTGTTCGTCGAGAATCTCGATCTCGCGCAGTCCGGCAAGATCTATGACGATTCCTCCATCGTTCGTGCTGCGGCCGCTGACGCCGTGCCCGCCGCTGCGGATTCCCAGCGGCAGATCCCGGTGAGCGCGGGCGAATGCGACGGCGTCCTGCACCCCTGCGGTGTCTTCGGGACGGAGTACGATTCCGGGGGCGCCGCCGCGCATGTAGGTGGACCGCACGGCACGGTAGGCGAAGTCGCCCGGCTCGATCGCCTTGCCTCGCAGGGAAGCGGGCAACTCGTCGTAGGAGATCCCGTCCCGCCGGGCGGCGAGTGCGCGAGATGACCGTCCCGGTGCGGCTGTGCCCAGCCTCACTCTTTCCGTTTCGACGAGTTCGCGCACCATCGGTGCAGTCTCCTGCGCGAACTGGGCCAGTGCGCTCGGCTCGTCGGTAACGACGATGAACGTGGAGAATCCATGGACCAGAGCGAGCTCTGCCAGCCGTTTCGGCTCAATGCCGTAGGGGACGTTCAGCAGGCGCCGCACCTCTGCTGGGTTCCGCCCGACACCGCGTGCGGCGTCGTCGATCCGCTCCTGGTGGGAGTTGATCTCCGTAGGCTGGATGTAGCTCAGGCTCGGCAGCCAACCGTCGGCCTTCCGCCCGGTCAGGCGCAGCATCCTCGGCTTGAGTGCACCTATCCAGATCGGTATCTCGTGCGCAGGTGCGGGTCCTCTCTTCGCACCCGACAACGGGTAGTACTCTCCACTCGGCAGCGGTGTGCGCTCGTCTGGGTTCCAGATGCCTCGAATGAGGTCGATCGCCTCCTCGAGAGCCTCGATAGCCTGTCCTGGAGCCAGCCGCCCTCCTCCCATCGCCTCTATCGCGTCCCAGAACGCTCCCGCGCCCAAGCCGAGCTCGAATCTGCCGCCCGAGAGTAGGTCGAGGGACGTCGCCGCCCGCGCGAGTACAGCGGGAGGTCGCAGCGGGAGGTTCAGCACGTTCGGTGCGAGACGGATCGTCGATGTCGCCGCCGCTGCGTATGACAGCAGCGTCCACGTGTCCAAGAAGGCCGGCTGATAAGGGTGGTCCTGGAACGTCACGAGATCGAACCCGAGCTGTTCACTCAGCTGGGCCAACGCCACCGGCGTCTGTGGCTGCGAATTGGTGGGCGTGATGAAAGCGCCGAACTCCAATGCGTGACCGTAATCCATGGCTTCGGGCTCCCTCGTACTTCGTTCGTCTGTTCTTCGTCAGCGCGGGACCGCCCGCGGTGCGGCCCCAGACGTCAGTTGACACTGTGTTGTTGGCACATGGTCAAGTCCGGATCAGATCCGTCGGTGCGTCTTGACTGTGTCCCGACAACAGGGTGTCGAATACCTGCGCACAACGGGCGGAACAGAGGAGAGGACACCAGAATGGCTCAAGACCTGAAGGACAACACCGGCGAGCCGGTCACAGTCAGGATCGAACGCGGTGAGCCGGTCAGCGCTTTCACCGTGAGCTTCGCCCATGCACAGCAAGTCGGGAGGGCCGACTTCGTCGACTCTCGCGCAGCAGGTGATGAGCGGATCTTCTTCCACACCGAGGTGGATCCGGAGTTCGGAGGCCGTGGGCTCGCGGGGCTACTGGTACGCGAGGCGCTCGCAGACAGCGTCCGCAAGGGCCTCACCGTCATCCCGGTGTGTCCGCTGTTCGCCCGCCACCTCAGGAAGCACGGCGAGCAGTTCGTCGCGGCCGGCGGTGCGTACCGCACGCCGATGCCGTCCGACATCGATTTGATAAAGCGACTGGCCCGATGATCGGCTCCGGTGCGATCACCGCGCACTCGCTCGTCCGCCGGGAACATGAGGGTCGGCTGCCCGCGGCTCGGCTCGGGCGGCCACGAGGTCTATTCTGTTGATCTGGAAGCGTTCATCCGGGCACCCGCGCGCCCGCATCCGAGCCTCTGTCGTATAACCATCCCGGAGGGCCGTCTTGGCAACATCCAGACCTGGTCACTCCCCGGATTGAGTTGTCCCTGGCGACGGCGATTCCGAAGTGGGCTGCTCGTTCAGGACGTAGTCGACAGCCGTTCGCAGCACCTCCAGCTCGGTCGCCAGCCGCGAGTTCCCGGCAGGGAACACCTGAGCGATCGAAAGCCCGCTGACCACCGTATTCAAGAACATCGCTCGGCGCGAAGTATCCCCGGGAGCGAGTACACCCTCTTCCTGAAGGACTGCGAGGCTGTACTCGATGCGACGGCGCAGCTCCCTCTCGCTGGCCAAGTATTCCTCGCGTGCTGCCTCCGTCGGCTCCGACCTCACGTATCGGTCGAAGGCCTGGATCCACGCGCCGCGCGAATCCGAATCTTTCAGCTCGAGTGCGAGCAGTCGCTGGAGGGACGCGACGAGCCGATCCCTCGCCGGTATGGACGAGTCGTGCAAACTGTCCTCGGAAAGCACCGTGTCGTAGACGAGGATGAGCACCTCGTCCATCAGCTCGCGCTGAGTGGGAAAGTGGTGTTGCACGGAGCCCGTGCTCACCCCGGCCCGAGCGGCGACCGCACGAACGCTCGGCGTTGTCGCAGATTTCCCTCCCAACATCGTCGCCGCAGCCCAGAGGATTTTGTCACGGGTGCTGAGACCTGCCGGCGGTCCTTCCTCCATCTGCCACTCCCTGATACGCCGTAATAGGCTTCTAGCCTATCCGTGCGGCCGTCTCTTCCGGGGTCTCAACTCTCCCCTGCGGAGCATCTGTCGCAATACCAGCTGAGTGTTCGAGCATCGACGGTGTTAGCGCCGGCCCGGTACGTCGGGTGCGAACCCACACCACGAGCACCGCGACGATGACCACTGCTGCGGGCAGGATCGTCAGCACAGTCCCTACGCCAGCCGAGCGATCATAGGCCTCGGTGATATCGATGCCTAGCGCAGCATCGAACAGGAAGTTCAGTGTGTTGAATCCCGCGTGCAGCACCACCGCGATCTCGAGGCCACCGGTGCGCCATACAATCAGCGCGATTCCGGCAGCGAAAATGAGGTAGTTGAGGTTCAGCACCGGATCGGTGGAGAAGTGGACCACAGCGAAGAGCACACTCGAGACCAGGATGCCGACGATGAGGCCGGCCCGCGGCCGACGCGTCCACCCGCCGACAATGCGGAAGATCAGACCTCGGAAGCCGTATTCCTCGCCCGCGCCCTGGAGAGGCGTCAGCAGCAGCGTGGCGGCAAGGAACCAGATCACGTCCGCGTACGCCCAGCTGGCCTGTGGCAACGGGGACCAGTACAGGGCGGCCGTGACAGCTACCCACACGGGAAGAATGACAAGCAACGCTCGCCCGAAGATGTCGAAGCGGAACCGCGAGAGCACCGAGTGCAGCGATGCCCCCCTCACCCCGTAGAGCCAGCGCTGGATGAGCATGCTCCACGGAATCAGAAGCGCAACGGAGGCCAGGCCCGCAGCGTGGAACAGCGGTGTGTACGCGGCGCGGCCGTCGGCTTCGATCGGGCCGTTTACCAGCGCCGCAGCGACGGTAAAGAGGACATTGAATACGAGCATCCCGCCGATCAGAAGCACGATCGCAAGGATGCCGCGACCGATGCGACGTTTCTCCCCGGCGAGAACACGGTGGTACTCAACCTCAGACGGAATGCTGATCGTGCGGTTCATGCTGGTTCCGTTCGTATTGGATGAGGAGTGAGACAGAGAGAGCATTGGTTTCAGGTGCCGACGCCGTCGAGCAACCAATGGAACTTCAGGCGGAGCGCTCGCTCGGTGGCACCGAGTCCAGCCCCGAACCCAAACGCGATATTGAGCCACAGCGGCAGGTTCAGCGGTGATTCGAAGTGCCCGAAACGCTCCGCGACGGGCGGGATCTGGGAGAGGGGCTCCAGCAACTGCAAGCCATTCAGGCCAACGCCGATGACCAGCATGACGATTGAGAACGCAGCCACCCAGCGGCTGAGCACGGGATAGTTCCGATCGAATCGCAACCTCAGTCCGATTGCGGTCTTCGGGTGGGGAGTCAACTGAAGGGCTTCGCCATCGTCCGGCAGGTAGTGGGCACGCCGAAGCCCGACGGAGCTCAGGGCGACGACGATCACACCGCCTTCGACGGGCACCGCTGCGGGCAGGGGCGACTCGGCGTGGTGCCGGCCATCGAGGTACAGATGCATCATGCCGGCCATGCCCTCGTCTTGGGCTTGCTTCCCGGACACGCGGACGTCCACGGCGTAGTCCGCTCGGCTCCCGTCTGCGCGAACGATCGATCGGGTGAAGAGCTTCCGGCCGGAAAACAAGTGCCACCAGCGAAACGGCTCGAGCGGGCGCCCGTTGCCGGCACGCGTGCGCTTCGCACCCTTTCGCCGCTCGCGATCACTCAACATTCGACACCTTTCCCCTCTTGAACGCACCCTCTATTCAGACGAAACACCAATACGGCGTAATGGCGATCGTAACACCATCCCAATACGGCGTATTGGACTCTTTGGCTCCGTCCACTGCGAGGCCTTACCGGCAGTTGACACTGTGTTGTTGCCACATGGTCAAGCCCAGGCTGCTGATCACGGATCCGATCCGTGAGTGGCCTCGACCGTGTTCCGGCCACAGGGTGTCAACTGATTACCCCAAACGGCAAAGCACCGCGCTCGGCACATACCGCGTGCTTACGCGGACGGACTTCGACATGGTCAAGCGGACCCTCGAGGGGTAGCGATGATCCCGCTCGTTCACGTACGCAGCTAGGACGCCCCGTTGAAGTCGAGGATTGCGCCGGATGCCCAGACCGCGCGGGAGCGGATTGCCCCTCCCCCGGCGCCCGAGAGCTTGTCGGCCCGTCGTCCGGAGTTGATCACCCCCGGGGCGATCGACGCCACCGAGATGCCGTGGGGAGCGAAAGCGACCGCCATGGCAGCAGGGCTCGGGCGATCGACCTGCCGATTCCCCGCGATCCCCCAGTCACCAGCTCGTTTCCCACATCATGCTCCGTTGAGGAAGGCGCTCAGTGCAGCATTGACCTCGTCGGCGTGCGTCCACAACAGGCCGTGTGGCGCACCCTCGACTTCGACGTAGTCAGCCTCAGGGAAGGCGGCGTGGAAGCGACGCCCGGTGGCGTCGATCGGGAGGATGTTGTCCTTGGTTCCGTGCAGGATGAGCGCCGGCTTGCGGCTTGCGCGCACGGCGTAGATGTCATCGCGGAAGTCCTCGATCCAGGAGGGCACGACGGCGTACGCGGCGACAGGGGCGCTGGCGATGGCGACATTCCAGCTGCCAGTGACCGCCTCCTGACTGATCTTGGAGCCGAGGTTCTCATCGAGGTTGTAGAAGTCCCGGAAGAACTGGGTGAACCACGCGTACCGGTCACCCTCCGCAGCCGCCGCAATGCCATCGAAGACCTCCTGTGGCACGCCGTCCGGGTTGTCGTCGCGGGCGACGAGGAACGGCTCGAGCGAGGCGAGGAACGCGAGCTTCGCGACGCGCTCGTGCCCGTACCGTGCCATGTACCGCGCTAACTCTCCAGTGCCCATCGAGAAGCCGACCAGCACGACATCCGTCAGGTCGAGTGTCTCGAGCACGACATTCAGGTCGGAAGCGAACGTGTCATAGTCATAGCCGGCGCCGACCTTTGACGACTGCCCGAATCCGCGACGGTCGTAGGTGATAACCCGGTAGCCGGTGGCGAGGAGTTCGCGCGCCTGGCGTTCCCAGCTGTGCCCGTTCAGCGGATAGCCGTGGATCAGAACAACCGGCTGCCCCGAACCTTGGTCTTCGTAGTACAGCTCGACGGGGGCGCTGTTCTCGTTGCCGACGTTGATGTAACCCATGATCTTGCCTCTCTCTTCCGTATCGCCCAGTCCGATGCTGGGCATTGCGATTCAAAACCTCGTGGTAGCCACGCAGTCAAGCTCGGCACGATTTCACGAAACTGTGCCTCGGTCACCACTACGCCCACGCCACGTCAGATCTACGGGCTCGCGGCCGTCAGGAAGAGACCAAGGGCGCCGACCGGGACGCCGATCAGCGCGAGGGCGCCCGCGCCGATGTTGTCGGAACCAGGTCAAGTCGTGTCAAGCGTTCTAGTCGGCGCCGCCTTGGGCATAGGCGCGCCACTCGGGGAAAACGTAGGCGGCTGCTCGGTGGTCATGGTCACCACGTCGGGGTGCTGGGCGCATGCCTCACCGATGGCGTGCGCCGCCGCGACATGGGCAAGGCTCCGGACATCTCTCATCGGCCCACCTCGGGCTATCTCGCGGCATCCGAGGCGGTCGCGGCATTGTGGAGCTTCGCGAACGCCCAGGCGAGCGCGGTCGTGGATCCGGTCGGGATCGGCTCCGTAGGTCTCGATAACCTCGCGAACTACGCCAGCCAGGAGCTCTGGCTCTCCATCATCACCCGCAGTTTCCCGGATCCGCCGTGGTGCGGCGGGAGGTGCACCTGGTAGTGCTGTCGGACGCCGTCCCACGAGACATAGACGTGATTGCGGTCGGCGATGCCGCCGCCAATCCAACGCCGTCTGCGCCGGCGGGCCGTGGGCTTGTCGGGTGCGGTGGCGGGCATGGAGTCACTCCGTTCGATCGCGCGGTTCTCGAGCAGGGCAAAGACCGTGTCCCCGCAACACAGTCAAGGGGGCAATGGGCGTCGTATCTGCCAGCCGACGACGCCAGTGAAGCCCCGTCAGGACCGCTTGACCTTGTCCTGAGAACACGGTTTCTACTGGCTTCAGAGCCGCGATCGGTCGATATCGCGACCTGCAGACCCAAAGGAGTCGCCACCATGAGTCCCCTTCAAGAGACCATCATCAACTTCCAGAATCTTGTCGCCCAAGTGCCCGAGATCATCCAACCCTTCATCGTGATGCTCGCCGGCGCGGTCCCGTTCATAGAGGGTGAAGTTGCCTCCATGGTCGGCCTCGTTGGCGGCCTCCACCCAATCGTCGCCGCCCTCGCCGCCGCTGCTGGCAACTTCATCTCCGTCGCTCTCGTGGTGTTCCTGACGTCGCAGGCTCGCATGGCCGTCGTGAACCGCCGTAGATCCCGTGTCGGGGCGATGTCGGGAGCAGGGGCACCAATGTCCTCAGACGACGACCCGGCACCGTTCGAGGAAGCGGTGCCTGCCAAGCCCGATTCGAAGGGCCGTCTTCGCTTCAAGCGGTGGCTCGTCCGCTACGGCGTCCCCGGCGCGAGCATCCTCGGTCCCCTGGCAATCCCCACGCAGGTGACGGCCTCGATCCTCGTCGGCGGCGGAACCCCGCGCGGCTGGGTCCTGCTTTGGCAGGCGGTGGCGATCGTTCTCTGGACGACCGTCTCCACCATCTCGATATGGGCTGCCCTCACCTTCCTCGTCGGAGTCTGAGCGACCAACGAGTTGCGCTAACGCGCGGCCCCGCGTTCGCCGCCCGCGAGCAGCGCCTGTCCGGCCGAGTTTTCGGGTGACGTAGCGCTCCCCCAGCTCGCCGAGGTCGTCGGCACCCGGCAGCTCGAGGTCGACATGTCCGAGGCCGAGTGCGGGCATCCGCGGTCCCGCACCGCGAACCTATGGGCGGCCCTGCTCGCCACCGAGTAGACCGCGGCGGCCAGCGCCGCCTGCGATTTCAAACAGGATCGCCGTGTGGAGGAGTCCGGCCGACCCCTGCGGTGCGTGACGCAGCACAGGAGCTTACTCGAGCACGACGATCGGGCGGTCGGCCCGGCCGAGGGTGACGGTGTCGCCGTCGGCCGTCAGCACCGGAGGGTGACGACGTCGCGGTAGAACCGGGTCATGCCGTCGAGGTGATCGGATGCCGGGATGACGGCGCCGATGCGAGGCGCGTCCTTTCTGAAGCAGGCAGGCCGGTCAGCGACGCGACAACGTCGACTGCCCCGGCGTCGGACGGAAGGGGTGACGGGAAGAGGGAGTCCGGGTCGACCAGGATCACTCGATGCCCTTCCTCCTCGACCCGACGGGTGAGCTCCCGCAGCATTCGCTGCGCGACCTCGTCGACCGAGGACACGAGCGTGAGATCCAGGGCCACAGTGTGCTCTGTCAGGACCGTTCCCTCCACCTCGCGCACGATCTTCTCTGCTCCGGCGAAGCGGATGCCGCCCTGCAGCTTCAGCACGCGGATCGCATCTGGTCCGTCGCCGACGACGTCGTGTGACCGCACAACCGATCGCGCCGCCGGCGGGACCGACATGACGTGCAGACCCATGTCTGCAGAGAACTGCTCGAAGAGCTGCACGCCGCGCGCGCTGTTGCCATGCTCATCGAGTCGAGGTGAGAAGGTGGCGATGCCAACCTGCCCCGGCAGCGCGCCGATGAGTCCTCCGGCCACACCGCTCTTGGCGGGGATTCCCACCTGAGTGGCCCAGTCGCCCGCCGCGTCGTACATGCCGCACGTGGCCATGACGCTCAGCACCTGGCGGATGACCGACTCGTCAACCACCCGCTCCCCGGACAGCGGGTTGAGCCCGTGATTCGCGAGGGTCGCCGCCATCATCGCGAGGTCGCGGGTGGTGACGAGGACCGCACACTGGCGGATGTACCCGTCCACGACCACGCGTGGATCCTCCGTGAGGACGTCGTGACTGCGCAGCATGTGTGCGATGGCCAAGTTGCGGTGCGCATGCGTCATCTCCGAGGAGCACACCGCCTCATCGACCGAGAGGCGCCGACCGGCGAAGGCCGAGAGGCCGTCGATGACGCGCTGTGTACGCGCCGCGGCGTCCGCCCCCCGTGGGCCGGCCAGCGCATGTGTGGTGATCGCGCCCGCATTGATCATCGGGTTGCGTGGGCGCCCCGTGTCGGGCTCGAGCGAGATCTCGTTGAAGGCTTCCCCTGACGGCTCCACGCCGACCTTCGCGAGGACCATGTCGAAGCCCCGGTCGGCGAGCGCTAGGGCGTAGACGAACGGCTTCGAGATCGACTGGATCGTGAAAGGGGTGTCCACGTCTCCCGCACCGTAGACGGTTCCGTCTACCATCGCGAAGACGGCACCGAGACGTTCGGCATCGGCATCGGCGAGTTCGGGGATGTATTCCGCAAGGGATCCCGCCCTGTTGGTGTCCACGTCGTGGATCGCATCGCTCAGGTAGTCAGAGACGATCGAGCGCATCAGGCGACCTCGCGCGCAGCCGGGCATGGTTGTGCGTCGACCGGCAGCTCGTCGACATCGGCAACACGGGTCAGCGACCGGAGCTCGTCTGCGGTGACGTTCGCTCCGAAGGCAGGATTACCGGGCTCCAGCCGCGTTCCCGCGGAGAGGGCACCGATGATCAGCGGATCGAAACCCCACCCGTCGATGAGCGCCGAGACCGTCTCGAGGTCGTCGTCTCCGTCTCCGGCGAGAGCGATCGCCTTGCGTCCGGCCGCTCCGCGTTCACGGGCTTCGTCCTCCAGGTCGTGGTATCCCATGTGATTGAACGCTTTGACGACCCTGGCCGCCGGCAGGAACTGCTGCACGGCCTCACTCGACGAGATTCCCGGCGCGAGCACGATGTCGCGCGGGCCGTCCACCTCCCACCAGTGGTTCATGGCATCGATAACCAGCTTTTCGACGAGTTCATTCACCGGCAGCGACCAGTACTTGCTCAGCGGCAGTGCGAGGACCACGACATCCGCGCGCAGCGCAGCTTCCGCGGCGCGCACAGCTGTCGCGCCCGGGGTGAGCACCTCGGTCGACAGCGAGATCTTCGCCGGGTCAGCGGAGCCAGCGATGAGCACGCGATGGCCGGCGGCAAGCGCCAGTCGCGCCAACACTGTGCCCACCTTCCCCGCGCCGAGGATGCCGATGGTCTCCGTGGCGCGGTTCACCGCACGACCTCCGGCACGTGTTTTTCGGCGAGCAGCTCGCGGACACGAGGGATGACCTGGGTTCCGTACAGCTCGACCGAGCGTAGCCGCGCCGATGCCGACACGGTTCCTGCAGCGGAGTAGATCATGTCGAATCTGCCGACATCGAGGGTGCGGATCGCCTGAGCGATCTTCTGCGCCACCGTCTCGACGGAGCCGACGTAGAGGGATCCGCCCCGGACCTCAGATTCGAACTCTTCCCGCCGCATCGGTGGCCAACCGCGCTCGCCGCCGATGCGGTCGCGGATCACACGATAGCCGGGGTGAAACAACTCTTTCGCCTCGTCGTCGGTCGCCGCGATGAACCCGGGCGAGTGCATCCCTACCGACTGAACCGGCTGACCGAGCTGCTCCGCGGCCTTGCGGTACAGATCGACGTACGGCACGAACCGCTCCGGTGATCCGCTGATGATCGCGAGCATGAGGTTGAAGCCGTAATGGGCTGTCCTCAGCACGGATTGCGGCGATCCGCCCACACCCACCCACGTCTTCAGGCGCCCAGATTCGGTCTTCGGGTAGACGTCGGCATCGCGGAGCCACGCACGTGTCGTCCCTTCCCACGTGACCGGCTTCTCGTCGAGCAGATGGCGGAACAGGTCGATCTTCTCTTCGAAGAGCAACTCGTAGTCCTTCAGGTCGTAGCCGAAGAGTGGGAAGGATTCAGTGAAGGACCCGCGGCCCAGGATCACTTCGGCGCGGCCGTTCGACAGGGCGTCGACGGTCGCGAAGCGCTGGAACACGCGCACGGGGTCATCGGAGGAGAGCACGGTCACGCCGGATCCGAGGCTGATGCGCTTCGTCGCCGTCGCGATGCCGGCGAGCACGGTCTCGGGGCTCGAGATGGCGTACTCGCGTCGGTGATGCTCGCCGACCGTCATCGCGTCGATGCCGATCTCGTCGGCCAGGATCGCCTCGTCGACGACGGCACGGATCGCCGCGGCAGCAGACATGACATCACCGCGCTCGTCCCGCGGCAGATCACCGAAGGTGTCAATGCCGAACTCGATGGTCGAAGGTTCGCTGTTCACTGTTCTCCCTTGCCGACGATCCGCAGGTTGCGGTGAATCGCGCGCTCACCGCCTCATGGATGGCGAACGGGTGTAAAAGCTGCCGTGGTCGGTTGTGCTTAAATCCGACACCATGTCCCGGGCACACAGTCAAGTGAGCCAACTCTTGAACTTCGCGCGGCCCTTCGACTCCGGCTTCTCAGCGACGAAAGCCTCCGCGGAGCCCACGGCCCCGGAGGTGCCAGCGATGATCGGGTTGATCCCTCCGACGATGCCGACCATGGCCGCGACCTCGCCCTCGCCCCCGCCGAACGGCTGTACCAGTTCGGGCACATACCTCACGTGTGCCTTGACAGCCCGTTCTTGGGGTCGCGCCTCTACAACGCCGCAGCGCGACAGTTCAGCGTTAATGGCAGTGCGGATGCGGGGGAGCCGTCGATGCCTCATCCACTGAACCGCCAGCGGTACTGGTGAAGGCCAGCCGGTCCCCTCAGAACAGCAGGCGCCAGTTCGCTCGCGCCAGGTCGATCAACTCGTCGCCTCGACCCGACATGACCGTGCGGATCGCATACAGCGCGAAACCCTTCACGTGCGCGGCCTCGATCGCCGGGGGCATCGACAACTCCTGTCGCTCGGTCACGACGTCGAGCAGAGCAGGACCGTCGTGGGCGAGCACCTCACGCACCGCCTCAGGGAGATCCTCGCTGTTCTCCACCCGGCGCGCGAAGATGCCCATGGCCTCGGCGATCGCCGCGAAGCTGGGATTCGCGAGCCCGGTGCCGTAGGGCACCAAGCCGGCCGCCTTCATCTCGAGCTCGATGAAGTTGAGCGACGAATTGTTCACCACGATCGTCTTGACCGGCAGGCGGTTCTGCGTGAGAGTGAGCAGCTCGCCCAGCATCATCGCGAGACCCCCGTCACCTGCGAGCGCGACGACCTGACGGTCCGGATTCGCCACCTGCGCGCCGATCCCGTGCATGAGCGCGTTCGCCATGGAACCGTGCGTGAAGGAGCCAATCAATCGCCGCTCCTCGGTCATGGAGAGGTATCTCGCCGCCCACACGGTGGGCGAGCCGACATCTGCGGTGAAGATCGCGTCATCGGCCGCCTGCTCATCCAGGAGCCGGGCAAGGTACTGCGGATGGATGGCTCGGCCGGTCTTCGTTGGGACCGCGAGGTCGTCGAGCTTCGCCCGAGTCTTGCGATAGTGCGCGGTGGCGTCGTCGAGGTGTCCGCGGTCCTTCTTCGCGAGCCGCTGCAGGAGCGCCTCGGCCGTCGCGCCGACGTCTCCGACGAGACCGAGATCGAGCGGATGCCGCTTGCCCAGCTGCGAGCCGCGGATGTCAACCTGGATGGTCGTCGCGCGTGCGGGGTAGAACTGCTCGTATGGGAAGTCGCTGCCGAGCACCAGCAGGGCATCCGCCATCTCCATCGCCCGATACCCCGAGGCGAAGCCGAGCAGACCCGTCATGCCCACATCGAATGGATTGTCGTACTCGATGAACTCCTTGCCCCGCAGTGCGTGAACGATCGGTGAGCCCAGGCGATCAGCCAGCGCGATGACCTCGTCGTGCGCACCCTCCACACCAGCGCCGGCGAGGATCGTCACGCTCTTGGCCTCATTCAGCAGGGTCGCGGCTCGTTCGAGCTCAGCGCCACTCGGCACGACCACGGGATGGGTTCGCTCGATCACGACGGCGCGGTCATCGACGATGTCCGCCAGCGCGACGTCACCGGGGATCACCAGCACGGCGACGCCGCGCTTCTCGATCGCCGCACGCATCGCGATCTCGAGCAGGCGCGGCATCTGGCGCGGATCAGCGACGTACTCGACATAGACGCTGCACTCGCGGAAGAGCTCCTGCGGGTGCGTCTCCTGAAAGTAGCCCGTGCCGATCTCGTTCGTGGGGATGTGCGCCGCGATCGCGAGCACGGGTACACGTGAGCGGTTCGCGTCGTACAGACCGTTGATCAGGTGGAGGTTGCCGGGGCCGCAGGATCCGGCGACGACCGCGAGCTGCCCCGTCGTCGCAGCATCCGCCGCCGCCGCGAAGGCAGCGGACTCCTCGTGCCGCACGTGCACCCATCGGATCGTTTCGTTCTTGCGCAAGGCGTCTGTGAAGCCGTTCAGCGAATCTCCTGGGAGACCGTAGACGCGGTCGACCCCGTTGGCGTGCAGAGTCTTGACGATGTTCTCAGCGACGTTGGTCATGAGGTTGGTCCTCTCAGGGGTGAGGGCGGTGCGACTTTTCGGGAGGGTGACGGGTGCCCCGCCGGGGTCAAGGATGACAATCTTGCGGCGGGGAAGCCGTCACGATTGTCCAGTCGAATTCGCTCATGACCAGCGCGGCTGTACTCGCAAGTCGAGGTAAAAGAAGACCCCGACGATGAAGGTACCGAGAAGGATCCCCGCAACTCCCGCGAAGGCGAGCAAGGATTCCCCGAGGTCAGCGTGCATGGCGTTCTCCGTGCAGATGAGACATGGGTTCTCTCTCAGCGATCAAGATTGCGGTATACCCACCGAGTAAAGACCCTGTGCCAGCCACAGAGTCAAGAGCAAACCAGGGACTGCCTGAGAAGGTTGAGCGCAGACGCGAGGTGCGGCGTCCTCGTTCACGAACTCAGCGCCGCCGGGCTCACCGGATCGATGGGCCGGGTCGGTGCCGCCGAAGACAACGCAGCGATGGAGTGCTTCTTCGCACTACTGCAGAAGAACCTCCTGAACCAGCACCGATGGGCAACTCGCCAGCAACTCCGCCTGGCGATCGTGTCCTGGATCGAGGCGACCTATCACCGCCGCAGGAGACAGCGAGCGTTGGGCCGTTTGACGCCGATCGAATTCGAGACCATCATGACCACACCGGCCGCACTCGCGGCCTAACTCGAAGAGTCACCAAGACGTTCATCAGTCCCCTTCCAGTACAAGAGCGACGAGTGGCATGAGTTCCACAAGCACGCTCGGAACAGCATCGAAGGACTCAACGGCAACAGCAAGGATGACGGCCAGGAAAACATCGATAGTCCCTCGCGGCGTCGGGTCCGCGGATTCGCAGCGGCCGGATTCTTCATGGCATTCCTGCTCACCGTCTACAACCTGCGCGCCATCGCCACCTTCCTAAAAGAAGAAGCCATCGCAGCGCTGAAGGACCAACCAAGCGACCCCGGCGAGAAGAAGCGGCGCCGCCGCGACCGGGTGAGCATCAACCGGTACACGGGGACACTCCCGGACGATCCGGTCATCCTGCTCTACCACCAAGGTGAACTGGCGTCTCCACTCAGAATCTAGGCAACTCCCGCCCCTAGTTCCCGCACCACACCCCGCATACAGTTCGATACGACGCGCCCGAAAACGGGCGCGTTCCGTCATTTAACGCCCAGAGCTTCGTGAATCGGCCGGCCGAGCGCATTCATCCCGTTTCTATCCCACTGAAAACGACGAAATCCCTCCCGAACGTGTTCGGAAGGGATTTCGCTTTGAGTATTTGGGACGGTTTTTAGAACGACCCTTCTGTCGGGCTGACAGGATTTGAACCTGCGACCCCTTGACCCCCAGTCAAGTGCGCTACCAAGCTGCGCCACAGCCCGTGGCTTGCTGCTGCGGCTTCCGATCTCCCGGCGGCTGAAGCAACCGGACAAGCTTATCGTGTTTCTGGCGCGCATCCGAACACGACGGTTCCGACCTTCGCTCCGCGCTCATGCGAGCAACTGGGGTACAAACTGGGGGCCGCCTTGTACCCCGGTTTTCCGGCAGAATGCCCCGTATTTGCCCCCACACTGGGGGATTCTGTACCCCCATTTTGTCCCCCCAACGTGATTCACTGGGAACACGAGCAAGGCGAAGGGAAACCCGAAATGTCCCACCCGAATTCCGCCGCCCGCACCTCCGAAACGACTTCGGACCTCCGGCGGCGCGTCATCGACGCAGGCGTCGAGCTGTTTGACACCCGCGGTTTCGTGAACGCCACGCTCGAGGAGGTCTGCTCCGAGACCGGCGTCGACTGCGACACGCTCAAGGCAGAGTTCCCCACGGTCTACGACCTCTTCCGCGAGTGCATGCTGACGAGTGCCCGCGAGCTCAGAGCCGCCACCGACATCGGCGCAAACGTGCCCGACGACACCCGCCAGGCACGTGCCCTCCTCCTTTCCATGCTCGAGTCACTCGCCGCCGCCCACGTCGCCCGCCGCACTCGCGCTGGTTTCGTCCGCGGCGACTATCGCTATCTCACCGCGGAAGACCAGGCGGAGCTCCGAGCCACCCACGCCACCATCAACGAGCGCATCGCCGCCCTACTGCATCGCGTGCGTCCCGACCTCAACAGCGGCGACGTCGAACTCCTCTCCCGTGCCGCTGCGAGCACGATTGCGACAGCGGGGGCGGCGCCAACCGTCTTGCCCAGCCCCAAGCTGGAGACAATCCTCGTCGTATCGGCCATGCGCCTCCTCGAGAGCCAGTCGGCCCTCACCGCCACCACGGGCGAGTTCCGCCCCCGCATGACCCCACCGTGGATGGCGGACAACAGCAAGACCGGCCGGGTCATCGCCGCGACCATCAACCTTGTCTACGCGAAGGGCTTCTCCGCGGTCACCATGAAGGACATCGCCCGGGAGACCGGCTTCCCGAAGTGGGCGATCGAGCGGAAGGTCAAGAACACCGCCGACCTCCTGACTGCCGCATTCGCGACGGGCGGAGCAATCATGCGCGATGCGATGGACAACGCGGCGAAGGAGGCAGGAAGGCTCCCCCGCGACATCCTGCTCGCGCTCAGCCACAAGTTTGTCGAGCACTACTTCACCGACCCTAAGCTCATGACGGTGTTCATCCTCGACGGGCACCATCTCCCTCTGCAGTACGCAGAGCGTGCCGCGCAGCTGCACGAGGAGTTCATGGAAGGCTGGCTGGAGAACGTCAAGGCCATCCGCCCGGAGCTCGCCGACGCCGAAGCCCGCTTCCTCGTGTACGCCGCCCTCAATATCGTTGAGGACGTCGGCATCCACGTGAACTGGGAGTACGACCACGAGGCAATGGCGAAAACCGAGCGTCTCGTTCTCGCGACTCTCATCGGCGGTCGCTGAAGCGCACTCACCCGCAGCAAAGGAGCAACGGATGCACAACGACACGTCGAACCCGGACGCCGCCACGTCCCCCACCCTTGCAGACCCCCGCACCCGTCTGCGCATCGTCGCTGCCGGAGTGTTCGCCACACGCGGCTACAACGACGCCAGCATCGAAGAGGTGTGCTCCGAAGCGGGCCTGGACGCCGAGACGTTCTCCACCCACTACGAGGACAAGTACGCACTCTTCAAAGATGTCGTGCTCGCGAACGCGCGGGAGATGGTGCGCGCAACGGACGGCATCGAGACGCATGACCCACGGCAGGCGCGCAGCGTCATCACCCGCATCATCGAGAACGCCACCCGGGTTGCGATCGCCACTCGCGCGACGGGCGGCTTCTACCGTTCGGAGCACCGCTACCTTCGCCGCGAAGACGCGCATGAGCTCAGCGAACTCATCGGCGAACTGCACCGTCGAGTGTGGCAGCCGCTGATGCTTCACCGCCCGAAGCTCACGGAGGACGACGCAACCCTCATGGCCGCGGCCGCCTTCAGCGTCATCGCGAGCATCACGATCCATGCCACGAGCCTCCCCGCACCCAAGGTGCAGACGCTCCTCACGGTCACCGCAATGAGGATGCTCGACAGCGAACCTGCCCCCGCGCAGGTGCACATCGACCAGCCGGCGACCCGCCCCACCTGGCATGACGACACCAGCAGGGATGGGCAGCTCCTCAAGGCCGCGGTCGACCTGTGCTTCCAGCGTGGGTACCACGCCGTCACGATCGACGACGTCGCGACCGCTGCGGGAATCGATGTCGCGTGGGCACGACAGCACGCCTCCCTTTCCGACATTCTGACGCGCGGATGCCTCAACGGCTACCAAGCGCTCAAGACCGACCTCAACCAGGCGCTGGAGAGCTCCGTCAGCGCGCGCGACACCCTCCTCGGCCTGTGCCGCGCCTACGTGCGCCACTACATGGTCGACTACAAGCTCATGACCGTCTACCTCGCTGACGCGCGCAATTTCGACGACGGCGACCACGGCCCGATGCTCGAGCTGCAGGACTACTCGGTCACCCTCTGCACGAGGGCCATGCAGGATGCCCGGCCGGAGCTGTCGCCCACCGAGGCGACCTTCCTCGCCTTCGCCTCCATGAGCCTCGTGAGCGACCTTGCCCGCATGCTCCGGTGGAAGAACGACGACGCGACCACACGCAGGATCGAAAAGTTCGCGTGCATGGTCATGGCGTTGATCAGATGACCGACACCTCGACACTCGTGCTCTCTGCGGCCGCACGGGTCTTCGCCTCCCAGGGCTACCTGCGCACCACGCTGCACGACATCGCCGCAGCGGCCGGCCTGTCGAGCGATGACCTCGAACGGCAATCGCCAGACAAGTACGCGCTCTTCGCGCAATCCGTGCTCGGCGCCGCGCGCACCGTCCTGCGCGCCAGCGACCACCTCGTCGCAGACGTGCAGGACTCACGCCAGGCGCGCGCGCAGCTGGCCGCCGTCATCGAGGCGTCCGCGCGGGCCACGATCGCGCAACGCGATGCGAGCGGCTTCTACCGCTCGGAGGTGCGTTACCTGCTCCCGGATGACCGCGCCGAGAACGCGGCCATCGTCGAGGAGGTGCAGGCGCGCATCCGTCGCCCCCTGGCCCTGCTGCGACCTGAACTGGAACCGGTAGAGGTCGCGATGCTCGCGGCCGCCTCCCAGAGCGCCGTCGCGAGCATCACCATCCACCCCACCGACATGCCGGAACAGAAGATCCTCACGCTGCTGACCACGGCGGCCATGCGGGTGCTCGACAGCTCCCCCGTGCGGCCGAGCGAGGTCGCCCCAGCTCGCGAGGTGCACCTGCCCTGGCGGCACGACGATTCCCCGCGCAGTCGCATCCAGCGCGCCGCCCTGACCCTCTTCGCCAGGGACGGCTTCTGTGCCGTCGCCGCCGATGACGTCGCCGCAGCATCCGGCGTATCGCTTGACGTGATCGCGCGCGAGTTCGGCGACCTCTCCGGCTTGCTACGTGAGGCCTGCGTGGTGGGTCACGCCGAACTGCAGCGCATCGACAATGACGTACTCTCGACGGCGGAGACCCCCCGCGATGCCCTCATCGGCTTCTCCTGCAACTACGTGCACTACTCCTTCGAGGAGCCGGAGGGCATGACGGCCTTCCTCAACGACGGCCGTCGCCTCCCCGGTGATCAGAAGCTGGAGTTCCTGCGCATGCAGGCCTTCACGGTCGGCCACTGGGTGCGTTCCCTGCTCGGCATCCGGCCGGAGCTCTCCCTGTCGGAGGCACAGTTCCTCGTGTTCGCGGGCATGTGCATCGTCAACGATCTCGGGCGCAAGCTCGACTGGCAGCGAGACGAGCTCACCGAGACTCGCGTCCAGCGCGTCGTGCTCGCCGCCATGGCGAACATCCGCGCCGGCTGAGCTACCGCGTCAGAGCCGGCGCATGAGGGCGGGCCACGCCTCAGCGAAGAGCGGATGCAACGGCAACGACTCGACCGCGTCGAGCCGCACCCAGCGCAGGTCGAGGCTCTCGGGGTCGGCGATCCTCGGTTCGAAGGCGCGTGTGACGGTCACCGCGACCGTCGTGTACGACCAGAACCCCAGGTCGAGGGTCTCCTCGAACAGGGGAACGAGCGCGTCGCCCGGCACAGCCGCTTCCTCGGCGGCCTCGCGCGTTGCGGCGTCGTAGGCCGACTCCCCCTCGTGCCGCGCGCCGCCGGGAAGCCCCCACGTTCCGCCAAAGTGGCTCCAGGTCGCGCGGTGCTGCAGCAGCACGCCGCGCTGCGGGTCGTGGGCGAGCAGGCCTGCGGCACCGTAGAGCCCCCAGAACCGCGCGCCGTCGGCACCCTCCACCCAACCGTCGCCCGAGGTCCTCGGGCGGTAGGGCGGCTTGTGCGTCACTGTCCCACTCTCTCACGGGCGCGCTGACGGGTGCATGTGACAGCCCCGAGAGAAGCCCTACTCAAGCAGTTCGGCGGCGAGCAGCCGGAGAGCGTCGACGCGGGCGGGCGTCGCATTCGCGGCATCCGCGTCGCTGGCCGAGAGGCCGGGCACGACCATGACCTCATCGACGCCGTAGCGTCGTGCGAGTTCGCGGATGCGGCGAGCGGCCGCGACCGGCTCGTCGATGACCCAGCGCTCGAGCATGGCGTCGACGGTCTGCTGCTGCGCGGGGGTCAATTCGGCACGCGCCGCCTCCTCGATCGTGGCAAGCGGCCCGAGCGGTGCGCCCGTGCGCAGGCGCGCCATCTGCTGCAGGTTGGGCAGGGCGGCCGCCATGGCCTCCTGCGCGGTCGGCGCGACCGAGACGTTGAGCGTGAGGAAGGTGCGGGGCGTGTCACCCTCGGCGGCGGGCGTGAAGCCGCTGCGATAGAACTCAAGGATGCGCTCGGTCCCCTCCCCCGAGAAGTGGTGGGCGAAAACGTAGGGCAGCCCCAGCGTGGCGGCGAGCCGCGCGGAGTAGTCGCTCGAGCCGAGGAGCCAGGTCTGGGGCACACCGGATGCCTTCGGCGTGGCGCTCAGGGCATAGCTGCGGCCGTTCGGCAACTGCAGCATCGCGCCCTCGGTGTCGAGCAGCGTCGCAATGTCCTGCACGTTCTGCTCGAAGGCGTTCACGTCGCTCGTCGTGCCGCTCGAGCGCAGGAACGAGGTGATGACGGGGTCGCTGCCGGGCGCCCGCCCGATCCCCAGGTCGACGCGTCCGGGGAACGCCGCCTCGAGGATCGCGAACTGCTCCGCCACGACGAGCGGCGAATGATTCGGCAGCATGACACCGCCCGATCCCACGCGAATGCGCGAGGTGTTCGCCCCGATGATGCCGATCAACACGGCCGGGTTTGTCGACGCGACCGCGGGCATGTTGTGGTGCTCCGCGACCCAGAATCGCTCGAAGCCGAGCTCGTCAGCAACCTTGGCCAGCTCGATCGTGGCGGCCACGGCATCCGCCGTCGTCTGGTTGCTTCGCACCGGAATCAGGTCAAGCACCGAAAGGCGAAGCGGATGCTGCTGGCCAGAGCCGGTCGCAGAAGAGGAGCCAGTCGCAGAAGAGGAGTCAGTCGCAGAAGAAGTCATCGCTGACTGCAACGGCATGCTGGTGACGGCTATTCCCCGGGCTGCTACCCCCGCACGACACCCTTTGCCGCGACCGCCAGTTGCGCAAGGAGTCGGCGCGCGACATCCGCGTTCTGCATCTGGTTGATCGTGCCGGAGATGAAGAGGCCCGCGGCGGGGGCGAAATAGAGCACGGCACCGGTGGAACTCGGATGCCCCACGAACTCACGCGGTCCGCCCTGGCTTGCGAGGGCCGAGATCCGGCTGCGCATGATGCCCACCCCCGCGTGGCTGGGAAAGGTCAGTCGCCGCCAGTCCCCCGTCATCTCGCCCACGAGCTGCCGGTCGAAGAGCGAACCGTCGAGCAGCGCGCGCAGGAACACGATGCCGTCCTCCGCTGTCGAGACGATGCCGCCCTGCGCCCTCACCGAGGCCATCGTGAGCGGCAGCCGCACAGTGCGACGACCGTGCAGCACGGGCGAGACACCGTCATAGCGGTCGACGTCACCGACGGAGAACGACCACGTGCCCGCGAGCCCGAGTGGCCCGATGATGCGCTCGGCGACGGCAGCCTCCCAGGGCACGCTCGTCGCCTGCTCGATGATGCGCCCGAGGATCGCGTAGTTGGTGTGCGAGAAGTAGGCACGACGCGACGTCCCGGGAGGGAACGCCGGTCGCATGGTGCGGGTCACACCCAGTGCCTGGTCGAAGGTCCACCCGCGGTCGCGTTCGAGCGCATCCCCGAAGACCGATCCGCCGTCATCTCGGGGCTGCATGAGGTAGTTCGGCAGGCCGGAGGTATGCGAGAGCAGGTGCCGCACCGTGATCTGCTCCGAATAGTCCGTCTCGCGATAGACGTGGATGGCAGAGACCAGGTCGGGGTCGAGGAAGGTCGTGATGGGGTCGTCGAGCCCCAGCACCCCCTCCTGGCGCAGCTGCATGATGATGGCCGCCGTGTAGAGCTTCGTGATCGACCCGATGAAGTACGGGCGTGCGGGCGACTCACTCTCATAGAGCATCGACCACCCCGTGCTGGGAGTCGCGAGCGCGAATGAGACTGCACCCACGTCGGCGCGCGCCGCAAAGCGGTCGAGCACCGAGCGAATTCGGGTTTCGTCGACGGTCACGAGCGCGAGTCTAAGGTCGACGAGGAATCGTCGACCAACCCCCAATCTGGGGAGGAAGCCTAGCGCTTGCGCTTCTCCCGCACCCGCATATTGACGTTAATCGGCGTGCCCTCAAAGCCGAAGATCTCGCGCAGGCGTCGCTGGATGAAGCGGCGGTACTGCGGGTCGAGGAACCCGGTCGTGAAGAGCACGAACGTCGGCGGCCGGCTCGACGCCTGCGTGCCGAAGAGGATGCGCGGCTGCTTACCGCCACGCACCGGATGCGGATGCTCGGCCGTCAGGTCAGCGAGCAGCGCATTGAACTTGCCGGTCGGGATGCGCGTGTCCCACGACTCGAGCGCGGTCTCGAGGGCCGGCACGAGCTTCTCGAGGTGGCGTCCCGTCTTGGCGGAGATGTTGACGCGCGGCGCCCACGAGACGTGCGAGAGATCCTGTTCGATCTCACGCTCGAGGTAGATGCGGCGCTCGTCATCGAGCAGGTCCCACTTGTTGTAGGCCAGCACGAGCGCACGGCCCGACTCGAGCACGAGGTCGATGATCTTCAGGTCCTGCACGCTGATCGGCTCGGTCACGTCGAGCACGACGACAGCGACCTCCGCCTTCTCGAGGGCGGCGCTCGTGCGCAGCGACGCATAGAAGTCGGCGCCCTGCGAGAGGTTCACGCGACGACGGATGCCGGCGGTGTCGACGAAGCGCCACACCTTGCCCGCGATCTCCACCTGCTCATCGACCGGGTCGCGCGTGGTGCCCGCGAGGTCGTTGACGACGACGCGCTCCTCGCCTGCGGCCTTGTTGAGCAGGCTCGACTTGCCCACGTTGGGTCGACCGAGGATCGCGACGCGGCGAGGCCCGCCGACCTCCTCCTTCGCGACGGCAGAGATCTCGGGCAGCACCGTGAGTGCGTGGTCGAGCAGGTCGGCGACGCCACGGCCGTGCAGCGCCGAGACCGGCCACGGCTGTCCGAGGCCAAGGCTCCAGAGTTCGGCGGCGTTCGGCTCCTGCCGCACATCGTCGACCTTGTTCGCGACGAGGATGACGGGTCGCTTCGCTTGGCGGAGCATCCGTACGACGTGTTCGTCAGTCGCGGTCGCGCCGACGTTGGCGTCGACGACGAAGAGCACGGCGTCGGCCAGGTCGACTGCCACCTCGGCCTGGGCGGCGACGGATGCGTCGATGCCGCGGGCATCCGGCTCCCACCCGCCCGTGTCGACGAGGGTGAAGCGCCGCTCGTTCCATTCGGCCTTGTACGTCACGCGGTCACGGGTGACACCTGGGGTGTCTTCAACGACGGCCTCGCGGCGACCGAGGATGCGGTTGATGAGGGCGGACTTGCCGACATTCGGCCGACCAACGACCGCGAGCACGGGCAGGGCCGGAAGGTACACGACCTCGTCGGCATCCTCCCCCGTCGCCTCGAGGAGATCGATGTCCGACTCGTCGAGCTCGTAGTCCGCGAGTCCCGCGCGCAGGGCGTTCGCCCGAGTGGCCGCTTCCTCCTCGGAGAGGGCCGCCATGCGTTCGGCGAGTTGCTCGTCGAGCTCTGGGAAGTCGTCGTGGTCAGCCATTGGTGTCCTTCAGTCCTGGCACGGCGACGGCATCAGCCGACGCGATCGTGCACGAGATCGACCACCGCCTGGATGGTCTGGTCAAAGTCGAGATTGGTTGAGTCGATCGCCGTGACGCCCTCCGCGGCGTTCATGAAGTCCACCACCCGGGAATCCTGCGCGTCACGCGAAGTGAGATGCTTCGCGACCTCGGCAGCCGACTGCCCCGTGATTTCAGCGGAGCGCCTGGCCATTCTAGCTTCTTCGGATGCTGTGAGAAGAATGCGCACGGGAGCATCCGGGCACACCACGGTCGTGATGTCCCTACCCTCCGTGATGACACCCGGCTTGTCGCTCGAGTCGATCACGTGACGGAACAGTTCGACGAGGTAGGCCCGCACGGGCAGGATGCCTGCGACCGAGCTGACCACCGCCGAGATCCGCGGCTCGCGGATGGCCGCCTCGACGTCGACTCCCCCGACGCGCACGAAGTAGTCGTCAGGGTCGATGCCGATCGCGTAGTCGAAGTCGGCGAGCGCCGAGACGACCGCCTCCTGGTCGCTGGGGTCGATGCCGCGCTCAAGCACGAACCAGGCGAGGGCGCGGTATGCGGCGCCCGTGTCCTGGTAGTCGAAGCCGAGGCGCCGGGCTGCAGCGCGGCTCACGCTCGACTTACCGCTGCCGGCGGGTCCGTCGACCGCGACGATGATCTTCTCCTGCATGGTCTCCCTCATTGCGGCGCGCTGCTTCGCCGTGTGCTCCGGCGCACTCAACGGTACGCGCCCGCGATCTTCCAGCCGCGCTTCTCGAGCTCGGCCACGAGCCGCTCCTCCACCTCGGGAAGCACGGCGATCTCCGCGAGTCCGATCTGCGCCCCCGGCGAGTGCTCGAGGCGCAGGTCCTCCATGTTGACCCCGACCTCGCCGATCTCGGTCAGCAGCCGGGCGAGCTCGCCCGGGCGGTCGTCGACCTTGACCGTGATCTGCGCGAAGCGGCGATCCTGGCCGTGCTTGCCGGGGAGGCGCGCGACTCCCGCATTGCCCCCGGCGAGGATCTGAGCGAGCGAGCGACGGGCACCAGACGCCTCCTGGTCGGAGAGGGAGTGGATGAGCACGTCGAGGTCGGTACGCAGGTCACGAAGTATCTCGATGATGAACTTCGAGTTCGCCCCCATGATCTGCACCCACAGCTCGGGCGCACTCGCGGCGATGCGCGTCGTGTCACGCAGGCCCTGCCCTGCGAGGGAGAGCGACGTGTCCTCGGCATCGACGAGGCGCCGGGCCAGGAGCGTGGACACCGCCTGGGGCACGTGCGAGATGAGCGCGACAGCACGGTCGTGATCCTCCGCGCTCATCGCGACGGGCACAGCACCGAGGTCGAGCGCGAGCTGCTCGATGACGGAGATCTGTGCTGGCGGGATTCCGGCGTTCGCCGCGATGACCCAGGGGCGCCCGATGAAGAGATCGGCGCGCGCCGAGATGGCACCGCCGCGCTCACGGCCGGCCATGGGGTGCGAACCGATGTAGCGCGAGAGGTCGGCGCCGACGAGGCTCAGCTCGGCGAGGGGCGCCATCTTGACGCTCGCGACATCCGTCACCAGGGCATTCGGATGCGCCTGCAGCTCCTGCGCGACGACCTCCGCCACGAGGTCAGGCGGCACGGCGACGACGACGAGCGCGGGCGAGTCCGTGGGCTCGGCACGGCGTCCCGCCCCGTAGTCGACAGCCAGACTGAGGGTCGTGGGTGAGGCGTCGTGCAGGATGACATCGACGCCCTTCTCCCTCAGGCCGAGGCCGACACTCGCGCCGAGGAGTCCTGCGCCGACGACCCTGACGGGACCCTTCGTCCTTGCGATCGAGTCGTTCACCGGGTGGATCCGTTCTCTCGCGCGATCGTCAACAGCTTGCCGACCTCATCCTTCGTCAGCTCGCGCATCTGTCCCGCCTTGAGCGTGCCCAGGTGCAGTGGGCCGAACTGGCGACGCACCAGGTCGATGACGGGATGCCCGACCTCATCGAGCATCCGTCGCACGATGCGGTTGCGGCCCGAGTGCAGCGTGATCTCGACCATCGACGCATCGGCATTGCTGCCGCTCGTGAGGAGTCGAGCCTTGTCGGCCGCGATGAAGCCGTCCTCCAGCTCGAAACCGGTCGTGAGCTTTGCGATGGTCTGCGCGCTGACCTTGCCGCGCACCTTGGCGATGTAGGTCTTCATGACCCCGAACGACGGATGCGCGAGCACATGCGCCATCTCGCCATCGTTCGTGAGGATCAGAAGTCCGGAGGTCTGCGCGTCGAGCCTGCCGACGTTGAAGAGCCGTTCCTCGTACTGGGAGACGAAGCGACTGAGATCGGGACGCCCGCGCTCATCCTGCAGCGAGCTGACGATGCCGACCGGCTTGTTGAGCATGACGTAGCGCCGCGAGGTGTCGAGCTGGATGGCGACGCCATCGACCGACACCTGGTCCTCGGGCATGACTCGACGACCGAGCTCGGTCACGACCTCGCCGTTGACCTCGACACGGCCCGCGGCGATGAGATTCTCCGAGACGCGGCGCGAGGCAACGCCCGCGGCGGCCATGAGCTTCTGCAGCCGCACGCCCTCGGGCTGCTCGGAATCAGCGAACGTCATCGAAACCCTCCGATCCGTCAGCGAGCAGGGGCGAGATCGGCGGCAACTCGTTGAGGGAGTTGATGCCGAGCTGCACCAGCAGCAGGTCGGTCGTGGCGTAGTGAATCGCGCCCGTCTCGGCATCCGTGAACGCCTCGGTGATGAGCCCGCGGCCCAGCAGCGTGCGCACGACGGAATCGACGTTGACGGCGCGGATCGATGCGATCGCGCCGCGCGTGATCGGCTGCTTGTAGGCGATCACCGCGAGCGTCTCAAGGGCGGCCTGCGAGAGCCGGCTCGGGTTCTGCGTCAGCACGAAGTCCTTGACGATCGCGTCGTGCTCCTCGCGCACGTAGATGCGCCACCCGCCGCCGACCTCGCGCAGCTCGAAGCCACGACGGGGCGACGCCGCCTCGCCGTCGTAGTCCGCGACGAGCGCGTCGATCGCGGCGCGCACCGCCTTGACGGGTGCCCCGAGCGCCGTCGCGAGCGTCACGATCCCCTGCGGCTCATCGACGACCATGAGGATCGCCTCAAGGCGAGCGCGAAGTTCCTCGGCGGTCGGCGGCGCAGGAGCCGCGACATCCGCTTCGGCCTCGATCGTCGCGGTGCTCTCATCAGTTGCCATAGTCAGCCCCCAGGTTGGCGAGGTTCTCGTCGGACCAGTGTTCCGCTGTCCACTGCACGGTCAGTTCGCCGAGCGGCTCGATCTGCTCGAAGGAGATCGCGGCGCTGCGGTAGAGCTCGAGCACGGCGAGGAAGCGCGCGATGATGACGCCCTTCTGCTCCGCACCCGCGATGAGCTGGCGGAACGTCATGGGCTCGCCGCGACGCAGCAGCGCAACGACCGTCGCCGCCTGCTCCCGGATGCTCACGAGCGGCGCGTGCAGGTGGTCGAGCCCCACGGTCGGCAGTTCCTTGGGCGCGAGTGCCACGGCCGCGAGCGCCGCGAAGTCATCGGGCGAGAGCGTCCACACGAGCTCGGGTGTCGAGGCGCGGAACTTCTCCTCCAGTCGCACCGAGCGCACCGTGCGACCCGACTCGGCCGTGAGCCGCTCGTCGAACCACGCCGACGCCTCCTTGAAGGCGCGGTACTGCAGCAGGCGGGCGAACAGCAGGTCGCGGGCCTCCAGCAGCGCGACATCCTCCGCGTCGACGAGCTCCCCCTGCGGCAGCAGCCCCGCCACCTTCAGGTCGAGCAGCGTCGCGGCTACGACAAGGAACTCACTCGCCTCGTTGAGTTCGTCCTGCGTGTCAAGTGTGCGCAGGTAGGCGATGAACTCGGATGTCACGAGGCTCAACGAGACCTCCGTGATGTCGAGCTCATGCTTGCCGATCAGCGTCAGCAGCAGGTCGAACGGCCCGTCGAAGTCACCCACGGTGACGGTGAAACCGGCGGAACCGGCACCGCCTGCGGCATCCGCCCCCTCAGTCACCGTCACGGCGTCAAGCGACCGCACCGCGGAATACGAGCTCTCTCGCGAGCTGCCGGTAGGCCTCGGCGGCCGCGTGTTCGGGGGCGAACTGCGTGATGGGCGCCGCGGCGACGGATGCATCGGGGAACTTGATCGTGCGGCCGATGACGGTCTCGAACACCTTGTCGCCGAAGGTCTCCACGACTCGCTCGAGCACCTCACGCGAGTGCAGCGTGCGCGAGTCATACATCGTGGCGAGAATGCCGTCGAGCTGGATGGCGGGGTTCAGCCGGTCCTTGACCTTCTCGATCGTCTCGATGAGCAGCGCGACACCGCGGAGGGCGAAGAACTCGCACTCGAGGGGAATGAGCACGCCGTGGCTCGCCGTGAGCGCGTTGACGGTCAGCAGGCCGAGCGAGGGCTGGCAGTCGATCAGGATGACGTCGTACTCGTCCTTCACCTTGCGCAGCACGCCGGCGAGGATCTGCTCGCGCGCGACCTCGTTGACGAGGTGCACCTCCGCCGCCGAGAGGTCGATGTTCGCCGGGATCACGTCGAGGCCCGGCGTCGCCGTGTGCTGGATTGCCTCGTGGGGGTCCTTCAGCGTGCCGAGCAGTAGGTCGTAGATGTTGGGCACGTCGTGCGTCTGCACGCCAAGGCCCGCCGACAGCGCACCCTGCGGGTCGAAGTCGATCGCGAGCACGCGGCGGCCGTAGTCGGCGAGCGCCGCCCCGACACTGATGGTCGTCGTCGTCTTGCCGACGCCGCCCTTCTGGTTGCAGAGGGCGATGATGCGGGCAGGGCCGTGCGAGCCCAGCGGTTCAGGCTCGCCGAAGGTGCGTGCCGGCCGGCCCGTGGGGCCCAGCTTGGGCGACACTGCCTGCACGTCGACCCCGTCGAGTTCCGCCGACATGTCCCGTGATCTCGCCATCCGCTTCATCCTCACAGTGAGCGCAGGCCCGATTGGATACTCGGGCTGCAAGCCCTGATTCTATCGAGGAGGTCAGCCGCGGCCCCGACGCAACGCGTGGGCGGCGAGCAGGTCACCTCGACCCGTGCTTGAAGGTTCACGCGCCGTCACCGCGCGCGAGGGTGCGCCGTCGTGTACATGTCGCGGAGCGTGTCCGCCGTCACGAGCGTGTAGAGCTGCGTCGTGGCGACAGAGGCGTGGCCGAGCAACTCCTGCACGACGCGCACGTCCGCCCCGCCCTCGAGCAGGTGCGTCGCGAAGGAGTGCCGCAGGCTGTGTGGGGAGACCTCGCCCTCGATGCCGGCCTGCTCGGCCCGCGCGCGGATGATCAGCCACGCGTTCTGCCTCGAGACCCTGGCACCGCGCACCCCGAGGAACAGCGCGGGGGTCGCCCTGCCCTTCGCCGACATCCCGGGCCGCGCGCGCACGAGGTACGCGTCGATCGCCTCCCGAGCATACGAGCCAAGCGGAACGATGCGCTGCTTGCCGCCCTTGCCGAGCAGGCGCACGACGTCCCCCTCACCCATCACGTCGTCGACGTTGAGCCCCACGGCCTCCGAGACGCGCGCGCCCGTCGCGTAGAGCAGTTCGAGGAGGGCGCGATCGCGCAGCGACACGGGGTCGTCACCCGAGGCCGCTGCCAGGATCGCCTCCACCTGGTCGAGCGCGATCGCCTTCGGCAGGCGCAGCGCGAGCTTCGGCGGCTTCTGTTCGGCCGCGGCATCCGTCGCCGCATACCCCTCATCGAGGCAGAAGCGGTGGAAGCCGCGCACCGAAGACAGCACCCGCGCCACCGACGAGGCGCTCTTGCCCTCCCCCGCGGCAAGCTCCTGCGTCAACGCGGCGACATCCGTGCCAGACACGGCGTCGACCGAGCGGATGCCGCGTGCCTCAAGGAACTCGAGATACCGCCCCAGATCGCGCCCATACGCCGCGAGCGTGTTCGCCGCGCGCCCGCGCTCGATGCCGAGGTGCCGCAGGTACCGGTCGACGAGCACCGGCAGTGCCTCGCCCGTCACGGCACTACCGTCCTGCGGCGAGCGCCAGGGTGGCCGCGACGAGGATGCCGTTGCGCACGCGCCCCGCGCGGATCGCGTCCAACACCTCGTCGATCGCGACCCAGCGAAGCTCCATGTCGGCCTCTTCGTCGCCGCGCTCGAAGTCGTGCGTGACCGTCTCGAGTCCGCGCGCGAGGTACACGCGCAGGAGCTCGTCGCTCCCGCCCGGTGACGTGAAGAACTCGAGCAGCGGGCTCCACTCGCGCGCCGAGAGGTCGACCTCCTCCTCGAGTTCGCGCTTGGCCGCCTCGAGCGGGTCCTCACCCTCCTGGTCGAGCAGGCCGGCAGGGAGCTCCCAGTCGCGAGTCGCGATGGGGTGGCGATACTGCTTGATCAGGAGCATCCGCTCATGCTCGTCGAGGGCAAGCACGGCGACGGCTCCCGTGTGCGCCACATACTCGCGCACGATCTCGCCCTCGCCATAGGCGAAACGGTCGCGACGCACGTCCCAGACGGCACCCTCGAACACGACGTCGGAGGCGAGGATCGTCTGCGGGGCGGACTCATCCGCAAGCAGCTCGTCACTCCCCCGCTCAGCGCTCATCGCTCAGACCGCGGTCGTCTCGGCTGCTTCGCTGACCTCGAAGAGGCGGCTCGCGCGCTGGCGGTCGAGCGCTGCCGCGACGAGACCGGAGAAGAGCGGATGCGCGTTGTTGGGCCGCGAGCGCAGTTCCGGGTGCGCCTGCGTACCCACGTAGAACGGGTGCACGTCGCGCGGCAGCTCGACATACTCGACGAGCGTGCCGTCGGGCGAGGTGCCCGAGAACCACAGGCCCGCGTCCGCGATCTGCTCGCGGTAGGCATTGTTGACCTCGTAGCGGTGACGGTGACGCTCGGACGCGCTCGGGCCGCCGTAGAGCTCCGAGACAAGCGAGCCCTCGGCGAGGTCCGCCTCGTAGAGACCGAGGCGCATGGTGCCACCCAGGTCGCCGCCGGCGATGATGTCGACCTGCTCAGCCATGGTCGCGATGACCGGCACGGGCGTGCCCGGGTCGAACTCGGTCGACGAGGCACCGGCGAGGCCCGCGACATCCCTCGCGTACTCGATCACCATGCACTGCAGGCCGAGGCACAGCCCGAGGGTCGGGATGCCGTTCTCCCGCGCGAAGCGCAGGGCGCCGAGTTTGCCCTCGATGCCACGGATGCCGAAGCCGCCAGGGACGCAGATGCCGTCGAGGTGCGCGAGCATGCGCGAGGCACCTTCGGGCGTCTCGCACTCGTCGGACGGCACCCACTCAAGACGCACGCGCGTGTCATTCGCGAAGCCACCGGCCTTGAGCGCCTCGGTGACGGAGAGGTAGGCGTCGGGAAGGTCGATGTATTTGCCGACGAGCCCGATCGTCACCTCGTGCTTCGGGTTGTGCACGACATCGAGCAGGCCCTGCCAGCCGGTCCAGTCGACGTCGCTCGCGTCGAGGCCGAGGTGGTCGATGATGTACGCGTCGAGGCCCTGGTCGTGCAGTGTGCTCGGGATGTCATAGATGCTGGATGCGTCGGGGCAGTTGACGACCGCCTCCGGGTCGACGTCACACATGAGGGCGATCTTGCGGTTCATGCTGTCGGCGACGGGTCGGTCGGAACGCAGCACGATGGCATCCGGCTGGATACCGATCGAGCGCAGGGCCGCGACCGAGTGCTGCGTCGGCTTGGTCTTCTGCTCGCCCGCCGCGCTGAGGTAGGGAACGAGCGACACGTGTACGAAGAAGCAGTTGCCCCGGCCGAGCTCGTGACGCACCTGGCGGGCCGCCTCGATGAAGGGCTGCGACTCGATATCGCCGACCGTTCCGCCGATCTCGGTGATGATGACGTCGGGGCGGGGGCTGCCGTCGGCCGGCTCCTGCGCCTGCAGGCGCATCCGGCGCTTGATCTCGTCGGTGATGTGCGGGATGACCTGCACGGTGTCACCGAGGTACTCACCGCGGCGCTCGCGCGCGATCACGGTCGAGTAGATCTGGCCCGTCGTGACGTTGGCCGCCTGGTCGAGGTTGATGTCGAGGAAGCGCTCGTAGTGCCCGATGTCGAGGTCAGTCTCGGCGCCGTCATCCGTCACGAAGACTTCACCGTGCTGGAAGGGGTTCATGGTGCCCGGATCCACGTTGAGATAGGGATCGAGCTTCTGCATGACGACGCGCAGACCGCGGGCCGTCAGGAGGTTGCCCAGGCTGGCCGCCGTGAGGCCCTTGCCCAGGGAGGAGACGACACCCCCGGTGACGAAGATGTGCTTGGTTGTGCCCGCGTTCGAATTGTCCACCACGGGTTTGCAGCCTATCACCGGCACCTGTGTTATTCGGCGGCGAGCTCCAGCAGTTCGCGCGCGTGTTCGAGGCCGCTCGAGGAGTCGGGCAGGCCTGAGAGCAGTCGCGCCATCTCGGCAGTGCGCTCCTCGCCCGTCAGCTGGCGCACGCTGCTTGCGGTCACGGAGCCGTCGCTGTCTTTCACGACCGAGAGATGGTTGCTCGCGAATGCCGCCACCTGGGCCAGATGGGTGACGACGATGACCTGCGAACGCTCTGCGAGTCGGGCGAGTCGCCGACCGATCTCGATCGCCGCGGCACCGCCGACGCCCGCGTCGACTTCATCGAAGACGAAGGTCGGCACGGGATCGCTTCCCGCCAGCACGACCTCGATCGCGAGCATGACCCGCGAGAGCTCTCCCCCGGATGCGCCCCGGCCGAGCGGACGCGGTTCCGCACCGGGGTGTGGCTGCAGCAGCAGGGCGACCTGGTCCTTGCCGCTCAGCCCGTACTCCGCCCGCTCCGTGACCTCGACCGCGAGGGTCGCGTCGGGCATCGCGAGCGCGCTCAGTTCGGCGCTGACCTCCTCGCCGAGCCTGCCTCCCGCGGCGGCACGGATGTTGTGCAGCTGGGATGCGAGCGCCCCGATTCGCTCCCTGTTGCGCTCCACGGATGCCGAGAGCTCGCTGATGCGATCGCTGTCACTGTCGAGTTCGAGGAGTCGTGCGCTGCCCTCGTCGACGAAGGCGATGACGTCAGTCAGGGTCGGCCCATACTTTCGCGTGAGCGTCGCAAGTTCCGCCCGGCGCTCCTGGAGTCGCTCGAGTTCCGTCGCAGCCTCGGCGTCGAGCCCGCCGAGATAGCTCGCCAACTGTGAGCCGAGGTCGGCAACCACGAACGATGCGCTCGTCACGGATTCGGCGATGGAGGCGAGCGAGGCATCGTGGGCCGACACCCGCTCAAGCTGTCGGCGCGCGGCATCGAGGAGCGTCGCGGCTGCAGGGGTCTCATCGAGGTCGCCGGCCAGGAGCACCCGGGCCGACTCGGCGGCGAGGCGCAGGTCTTCGAGGTTCCCAAGGCGCTCGATGCGTTCATCCAGTTGCGTGTCCTCATCGGGCAGCGGCGCGACCGCCTCGATCTCGTCGAGCGCTCCACGCAGCTCCTCGGCCTCGCGCGCGCGACGGTCGCGCTCGGCCACGAGCACATCGAGCTCGCCCTGGCTGTCCTGCCACTCGCGGTACGCCGACTGGTATTCCGCAAGGACGGTCGCGAGCTCCTCGCCCGCGAAACGGTCGAGTGCCTCGCGCTGGGCAGTGGACGACTTGAGGCGCAACTGCTCGGACTGGCCGTGCACGACAACGAGCTGGCTCCCCAGGTCTGCGAGCACGCCGACGGGAGCCGAGCGCCCCCCGACAACAGCCCGGCTGCGTCCCTCCGCGGTGACGCTGCGGTTCAGGATCAACTCGGCACGACTGCCGCCGATGGGATCGACCTCGCCGCCGGCATCCGCAACTCGCTCGGTCACCGGGCTGCGCTCGTCGATGAGCCACCGGCCCTCCACCGAGGCTGCCGGGTTGCCCTTGCGCACGACGCCGCTGTCGGCACGGGCGCCCAGCAGGAGCCCGAGCGCCGTGACGACCATGGTCTTGCCCGCGCCCGTCTCGCCCGTGAGCGCAGTGAACCCCGGCCCGAGCGGCAAGCTCGCCTCTCCGATGACTCCGAGATTGCGGATTTGGATCTCCTCGATCACCTCACGCCCTCCCCACGTACTGCCGAGTCACTCATGTGCCGCCTGGATCGGGACCTCGCGCGTTGCCGTGCTCTCCGGGCCCCGCCATCCAGCAACCGGGAGCTGGAACTTGTTGACGAGCCGGTCGGTGAACGGGGCCTGGTGCAGGCGGGCGAGACGCACCGGGAGTTCGGATCGCCTCACGACGACACGCGCACCGGGCGGCAGGTCCCACGTGCGGCGTCCGTCACACCACAGCACCCCATTGCCCTGCGTGCGGTCGAGCACCTCGACGGCGAGCACCGAATCCGGGCCCACGACCAGGGGGCGCGCGAAGAGGGCGTGGGCACTCAGCGGCACGAGCAGGAGCGCATCCACGGCGGGCCAGACGACAGGCCCGCCCGCGGAGAAGGAATACGCCGTCGACCCGGTCGGGGTCGACATCACGACGCCATCGCAGCCGAACGACGAGAGTGGCCGCCGGTCGACCTCGATGACGACCTCGAGCATCCGTTCGCGGCTTGCCTTCTCGACCGTCGCCTCATTGAGCGCCCAGGTCTCGTAGGCGACGGCGTTGCCAACCTTGACCCGCACCTCGAGCGTCATGCGCTGCTCCACGAGGTAGTCGCGGTTGAGGGCTCGACGCACCGTCTCGGCGAGGTCGTCGCGCTCGCTTTCAGCGAGGAAGCCCACGTGCCCCAGGTTCACGCCGAGGATGGGAGCCGAACAGCCTCGCAGCAGTTCCGCCGCGCGAAGGATCGTGCCGTCGCCGCCCAGCACGATGCCGAGCTCGAGCATGTCGATCGAGACGTCCTCGCCCAAGACGCGAATCGTCTCGAGCGCGGGGTCATGCTTGATGAGGTCCAGGCGTTCCTCTCGCGTCGTGACCGCAGCGACCCCGCCGTCGAGCAATTCGCGACAGACCTGGGCCGCCGCCGCGAGCGACTCCGAGCGACCCGTGTGGGAGACGACAAGGATGCTGCGTACGCCCGCCACAGTGGACGAACCGTCACCTGCACTCACTCGGCACTCCCTAGTGGTTTGGCCAACCGGGTCACCGGCTCAGCTCTGAAACGCGCTCCAACCATTCTGTCGGATTGCTGCCGAGAGTGCTGAGATGCACGAGGTACTCGTGATTACCCGCGCCGCCGAGGATTGGTGAGGAGACGATGCCCGCGGTACCGAGCCCCGCATCCCAGGCGCTCCACAGCACCGTCGCCACCGCATCGGCCCTCAGGCCAGGGTCGCGCACGATCCCCTCGCGGATGCCCGTGCGTCCCACCTCGAACTGCGGCTTGACGAGGAGCACGAGGTCCGCTCCCGCGGGAGCCGTGCGCACGAGGGCAGGGATGACCATCGTGAGGCTGATGAACGACAGGTCACCCACCACGAGGTCAGGCACAAGCGACTCACCCACGGCGTCTGCGAGCGATTCCGGGCTGAGTTCCCGAGCGTTGAACCCCTCGACGACGGTGACGCGGGGGTCGGCCGCGACCTCAGCCGCCAGCTGCCCGTGCCCCACGTCGAGGGCAATCACTCGCGCGGCGCCGCGCTCGCACAGCACCTGCGTGAAGCCGCCCGTCGAAGCCCCGACATCCAAGGCTGTGCGCCCCGCGACCGGGATCGCGAAGGCATCCAGCGCCGCGACCAGCTTGTGCGCGGCGCGGCTGACATAGTGGTCAGCGCCCGCAACCTCGATCGCGTTCGAGTCGAGCACCTGCTGCGACGACTTCACCGCCTGCACGCCGTCCACACTCACGAGGCCGTCCGCGATCAGGCGCGCGGCGTGGGTGCGCGATCGAGCGAGTCCGCGCGCGGCAAGTGCCGCGTCGAGGCGGGCCGTCTCAGCGATGAGAGTTCTCCCCCGCCTCGAGCGTGGCGAGGAGCTCGTCGTGCACCTGCACGAAGGCCTCCGCGCGCTGCTCGAGCGGCTGGTCCTCGATCACGCGCAGTCGAGACACGAACTCGCCATCAGCGACGGCGTCGTCACGCACTGGTTGCTCCTGGTCCATGCCCCAATTCCACCACACGCGACCGCGAGGTCGGCGACGGCCCGCTCAGCGCGCGATACGCAGGGCGTCGAGCAGCGGCCCGGTCACGTCGATCGCAAAGATCGCCATCCCGGACCCCCACACGGCAGCGGATGCCGCGCGCACAAGGTCTGGGAAACTCCCCGCTTCCACGAGCTCGAGCGTCTGTCCCACGAGCCGCACGGCGGAACCTCCCACGCGCGTGACTCCGTCAGCCTGGGTGACGACCTCGGGATAGGGCGCGTCAAGCTCCGACAGGTCGCCCAGGATCACGTCGGGACGCATCGTGGGGCCAGCCGCGAGCAGCTGGCGCGCCCCGTCAATGCCCGTCAGCACCAGCGCGGAACGAAGACCGGCCCGATTGGCACCAAGGATGTCGGTGTCGAGCCGGTCGCCCACGAACAGGGCCGTGCGCGCGCCGAACCGCTCCATCGCCGCCTCGAAGATAGGGGTCTCCGGCTTGCCAGCGATCACAGGGAGCCTCGCCACGGCCGTGTGCACGGCAGAGACGAGCGTGCCGTTGCCGGGGGCGACGCCTCGCGCGAGCGGGATCGTCCAGTCATTGTTCGTCGCGACCCAATGCCGCTCGGCGTGGTCACCCTGCAGGGCATATGCCGCCTCAGCCAGATCCTTCCACCCGACCTCGGGAGAGAAGCCCTGCACGACGGCAGACGTCGCATCACTCGCGGTGCGCACGGGCCTGAGGCCCGCGCGCTCCACCTCCACGATGAGGCCCTCTCCCCCGACGACGAGCACCTCGGCGCCATCGTCGACGAGCCCCAGCAGCAGTCGCGCCGCCGCCTGCGAGGAGGTGACGACATCCGACTCGGATGCCGGCAGCCCGAGTCGCTGCAGGTGCTCGGCAACCGAGGCCGCCGTGCGCGAGGCATTGTTCGTCAGGTACCCAACGCGGAGGGTCGTCGACGTCAGGCTCTCGACCGCCGCAGGGATGGCGTGGTCACCCTTGTAGACGACGCCGTCGAGGTCGACCATGACGCAGTCGATACCACTGAGCGGAGTCTCCCCCGCCCGCAGCGCCGTCGCACTGCGCTCAGTCGTGGCTACTGTCGCCCTTCGGTCCTGCGCTGCCTGCGTCGGTCCCGCCTTCGTCTGGGGCGACCCGTTCTGCGTCGTCGCTGCCGAGCGCGGCGCCTTCGTCGTCGGCTTCCTCTTCAAAAACCTCAATGACATCCTCTTCGTTCGACCCTTCGCCAGCGAGCGCTGCCGCCGCGATATCCGCGCGGCGGTACCAAGCCTCGGCATCCTCTGCGCGCCCGAGGTCCTCGAGCACAGCGGCGTAGGCCGAGAACAGCGCGGGGCTCCAACTGTAGGCGCGTTCCGGATCCAGTTGCGGGATCTCCAGCTCGAGGAGCGCGGCATCCGTCTGGCCGAGGTCCAGCCGAGCACCCGACATCGCAATGGCGAGTTCAACCTGAACGTCAACAGGGAGCGTCTCGCGCGGCACCGAGCGGCCGAGCTCGAGCGCGCGGTCGGGCCGGCCGAGGCCGCGCTCCGAGTCGACCATCATCGGCAGCTGGTCATCCCGGCCAGAGATACGCCGGTAGGTGCGCAGTTCGCGCAGCGCCAGGGCGAAATCACCCACCGCGTAGGCGGTGATCGCGAGGGACTCACGCACAACCGCGATGCGGCCCGCCTTGCGAGCAGCGGATGTCGCGTGGCGGTGTGCCAGCTCCGGGTCCTCATCGATCAGCCGCGCCGCCATCACGAGATGGGTGGCGACGACGTCAGCGTTCTCCTTGGCCAGCGTCTTCAGTTGTGCGCGCGCAACTCGGTCGAGTTGGTCGGGCCTCACATCCGAGGGAATCTGCGGGTCATCGTGCCGGTTGCGCACCGAACGGATGCCATAGGGGTCACGATCCTCCATCGGCTCACGGTCGCGCGCATCCCGGTCGCCGCGAGCCGGCTTGCCGTCCTTGGTCCAGACACCGTCCCGGCCGGAACCCCCCGGCCGCCGGGGACCGGAAGGACGTCCGCCACGCTCGGGTCGCCCACCGTCGTTCCAGCGAGGGCGCGACTCGGAACCGCCGCGCGCTGATCCGGATGCACGTTCTCCATCGCGACGCGGCCGCTCGCCGTCCCCGCGCGGGGCATCGCCACCACGACGCGGGCGATCACTGTCCCTGCGCGGAGTCTCGCCATCACGATGCGGGCGATCACCTTCGCGACGGGGACGAGCGTCGCCGGCCGTCTGACCCTCCGAGCGCCACGGACGATCGTCGTCACGCAACGGCCGAGCGTCATCGCCAGCACGTCGGGCGTCGCCTCGCCCGGGGGCGTCGCGCCGCGGGGGCTTGCTGCCACGCGGTTCCCCTTTCGCGGGGCCGCGGTGGTCATCGCGAGCGCCGTCAGGGCGCTCACCTGGTCGGCGGGGACGATCTGATTCGCTCACGAATGTTCTCCTGATTGGTCCCGGTGGGTGGGGTCGGGTTAACGGGAAATGGCCACCCCGGTGGGGTGGCCATTTCTCGAAAGAAGTCCGGCGGTGTCCTACTCTCCCACAGGGTCCCCCCTGCAGTACCATCGGCGCAGAGAGTCTTAGCTTCCGGGTTCGGAATGTAACCGGGCGTTTCCCTCTCGCTATGGCCGCCGAAACACTATTGATTTATGTATCAGTTCATAGCCGCGCACCGTCTCGAGCGGAAGCTCGGCACTGGTGTGCGGGATGATTCCCGACCGTAAATCGGGAACCACAAAGTGGACGCGAGACACCTTTGTAAGGTGTTATCAAGTTATCGGCTTATTAGTACAGGTCAGCTGCACGAGTCGTTAGTCCTCGCTTCCACATCCTGCCTATCAACCCAGTAGTCTAGCTGGGAGCCTCTCACCCCGAAGGGTATGGAAATCTCATCTTGAAGCTGGCTTCCCGCTTAGATGCTTTCAGCGGTTATCCATTCCGAACGTAGCTAATCAGCGGTGCTCCTGGCGGAACAACTGACACACCAGAGGTTCGTCCATCCCGGTCCTCTCGTACTAGGGATAGATCTTCTCAAATTTCCTGCGCGCGCAGAGGATAGGGACCGAACTGTCTCACGACGTTCTAAACCCAGCTCGCGTACCGCTTTAATGGGCGAACAGCCCAACCCTTGGGACCTACTCCAGCCCCAGGATGCGACGAGCCGACATCGAGGTGCCAAACCATGCCGTCGATATGGACTCTTGGGCAAGATCAGCCTGTTATCCCCGAGGTACCTTTTATCCGTTGAGCGACAGCGCTTCCACAAGCCACTGCCGGATCACTAGTCCCGACTTTCGTCCCTGCTCGACTTGTCAGTCTCACAGTCAAGCTCCCTTGTGCACTTACACTCGCCACCTGATTGCCAACCAGGTTGAGGGAACCTTTGGGCGCCTCCGTTACTTTTTGGGAGGCAACCGCCCCAGTTAAACTACCCACCAGGCACTGTCCGAGAACCGGATCACGGTTCGTCGTTAGATATCCAATATGACCAGAGTGGTATTTCAACAATGACTCCACGAACACTAGCGTGCCCGCTTCACAGTCTCCCACCTATCCTACACAAGCCACACCGAACACCAATACCAAGCTGTAGTAAAGGTCACGGGGTCTTTCCGTCCTTCTGCGCGTAACGAGCATCTTTACTCGTAGTGCAATTTCGCCGAGTTCGCGGTTGAGACAGCTGGGAAGTCGTTACGCCATTCGTGCAGGTCGGAACTTACCCGACAAGGAATTTCGCTACCTTAGGATGGTTATAGTTACCACCGCCGTTTACTGGGGCTTAAATTCGCAGCTTCGCTTACGCTAACCGCTCCTCTTAACCTTCCAGCACCGGGCAGGCGTCAGTCCGTATACATCGTCTTGCGACTTGGCACGGACCTGTGTTTTTAGTAAACAGTCGCTTCCCACTGGTCTCTGCGGCCTTCAAACGCTTTCGGAGCAAGTCCTAATACGCCTCAGGCCCCCCTTCTCCCGAAGTTACGGGGGCATTTTGCCGAGTTCCTTAACCACGATTCTCTCGATCGCCTTAGTATTCTCTACCTGAACACCTGAGTCGGTTTGGGGTACGGGCGGCTAGAACCTCGCGTCGATGCTTTTCTTGGCAGCATAGGATCACTGATTTCGCCCATTCGGGCTACCCATCGGGTCTCAGGCGTTATGAGAGACGGATTTGCCTATCTCTCGCCCTACATCCTTAGACCGGGACAACCATCGCCCGGCTCAGCTACCTTCCTGCGTCACACCTGTTAATACGCTAGCCGCACCAGCATGGGGTCGAGCGTTAGACCGGACCGCATCACCCCGAAGGGATCCGCTCATCCGGGTTAGGACTCTTAGCACCACTGGATTGGCTTGGGCGGTTCTTCGCCGGTACGGGAATATCAACCCGTTGTCCATCGACTACGCCTGTCGGCCTCGCCTTAGGTCCCGACTTACCCAGGGCGGATTAACCTGGCCCTGGAACCCTTGTTCATTCGGCGGACGGGTTTCTCACCCGTCTTTCGCTACTCATGCCTGCATTCTCACTCGTGTAGGCTCCACGGCTGGTTCACACCGCCGCTTCACTGCCCACACGACGCTCTCCTACCACTCCGTACGGCTGAACCACGAAGGCTTGCCTATAGTACGAAATCTACAACTTCGGTGGTGTGCTTGAGCCCCGTTACATTGTCGGCGCGGAATCACTTGACCAGTGAGCTATTACGCACTCTTTCAAGGGTGGCTGCTTCTAAGCCAACCTCCTGGTTGTCTCTGCAACTCCACATCCTTTTCCACTTAGCACACGCTTGGGGACCTTAGTTGGTAGTCTGGGTTGTTTCCCTCTCGACGATGAAGCTTATCCCCCACCGTCTCACTGCTGCGCTCTCACTTACCGGCATTCGGAGTTTGGCTGACGTCAGTAACCTTTTGGGGCCCATCGGCCATCCAGTAGCTCTACCTCCGGCAAGAAACACGCAACGCTGCACCTAAATGCATTTCGGAGAGAACCAGCTATCACGAAGTTTGATTGGCCTTTCACCCCTATCCACAGCTCATCCCCTCAGTTTTCAACCTAAGTGGGTTCGGTCCTCCACGACGTCTTACCGTCGCTTCAACCTGGCCATGGATAGATCACTTCGCTTCGGGTCTAGGACATGCGACTGAATCGCCCTATTCAGACTCGCTTTCGCTACGGCTTCCCCACTCGGGTTAACCTCGCCACATATCGCTAACTCGCAGGCTCATTCTTCAAAAGGCACGCTGTCACCCCTACTAAGGAGGCTCCAACGGTTTGTATGCAAACGGTTTCAGGTACTATTTCACTCCCCTCCCGGGGTACTTTTCACCTTTCCCTCACGGTACTTGTCCGCTATCGGTCTTCTGGGAGTATTTAGGCTTATCAGGTGGTCCTGACAGATTCACACGGGATTTCTCGGGCCCCGTGCTACTTGGGATCCTTCCCACCGCGGCGCGACATTTCAATTACGGGACTGGCACCCTCTATGGTCGACCTTTCAAGATCGTTCATCTATATCGCGCTCGTCGATGCGTATCTCGGCAGAGATACCTGGAAGTCCCACAACCCCGACCATGCAACGCCTGCCGGCTATCACACATGATCGGTTTGGCCTGATCCGCGTTCGCTCGCCACTACTGACGGAATCACTATTGTTTTCTCTTCCTGTGGGTACTGAGATGTTTCACTTCCCCACGTTCCCTCTACCCGCCCTATATATTCAGGCGGGAGTCACCAGGTCGTATTGCTACGCCTGGCGGGGTTTCCCCATTCGGAAATCCTCGGATCACAGTTCGATTATCAACTCCCCGAGGCTTATCGCAGATTTCTACGTCCTTCTTCGGCTCCAGAAGCCAAGGCATTCACCGTTTGCACTTAGAAACTTGATGACAAAAATTACACAAAGATCAGCAAATAAATTTGCAAATCAATTGAAGACATCTGCGCGCTCCAACAACCATCCAAGGCAAGCCCTGTCGGCTGAATTTGCGCGAGTGTCTAAGATGCTCGCGTCCACTGTGTAGTTCTCAAAATACGGGCGGTACCCCCTCCACCACACCGAAGTGTGTCAGACAGAGGCCCAGAGGAGTTCGACAGACCCAGATGTTCCCACCTGGACCGGCCCGGTCCCTCAGGACCCAACAGCGTGCAAAGACCAGACCCTCCCGGCCCAAACCCTTCCTTCCGACTGCAAGCAGCCGGCGTACTAAGTTCGAACCCATCGGTTCTGGTCACAATGTCAATGTTCCACCCATGAGCGCCAGCAGGAAACATTCGTTCCTGAACTGACTTGGCCAGTGAATTCCGCTGTAGACAGACGGACTGGCACATGCTCCTTAGAAAGGAGGTGATCCAGCCGCACCTTCCGGTACGGCTACCTTGTTACGACTTAGTCCTAATTACCGATCCCACCTTCGACAGCTCCCTCCTTGCGGTTGGGCCACTGGCTTCGGGTGTTACCGACTTTCATGACTTGACGGGCGGTGTGTACAAGGCCCGGGAACGTATTCACCGCAGCGTTGCTGATCTGCGATTACTAGCGACTCCGACTTCATGAGGTCGAGTTGCAGACCTCAATCCGAACTGAGACCGGCTTTTTGGGATTCGCTCCACCTTACGGTATTGCAGCCCTTTGTACCGGCCATTGTAGCATGCGTGAAGCCCAAGACATAAGGGGCATGATGATTTGACGTCATCCCCACCTTCCTCCGAGTTGACCCCGGCAGTCTCATATGAGTTCCCACCATTACGTGCTGGCAACATACGACGAGGGTTGCGCTCGTTGCGGGACTTAACCCAACATCTCACGACACGAGCTGACGACAACCATGCACCACCTGTTTACGAGTGTCCAAAGAGTTGACCATTTCTGGCCCGTTCTCGTATATGTCAAGCCTTGGTAAGGTTCTTCGCGTTGCATCGAATTAATCCGCATGCTCCGCCGCTTGTGCGGGCCCCCGTCAATTCCTTTGAGTTTTAGCCTTGCGGCCGTACTCCCCAGGCGGGGAACTTAATGCGTTAGCTGCGACACAGAAACCGTGGAATGGTCCCTACATCTAGTTCCCAACGTTTACGGCATGGACTACCAGGGTATCTAATCCTGTTCGCTCCCCATGCTTTCGCTCCTCAGCGTCAGTTACGGCCCAGAGATCTGCCTTCGCCATCGGTGTTCCTCCTGATATCTGCGCATTCCACCGCTACACCAGGAATTCCAATCTCCCCTACCGCACTCTAGTCTGCCCGTACCCACTGCAGGCTGGAGGTTGAGCCTCCAGTTTTCACAGCAGACGCGACAAACCGCCTACGAGCTCTTTACGCCCAATAATTCCGGATAACGCTTGCACCCTACGTATTACCGCGGCTGCTGGCACGTAGTTAGCCGGTGCTTTTTCTGCAGGTACCGTCACTTTCGCTTCTTCCCTACTAAAAGAGGTTTACAACCCGAAGGCCGTCATCCCTCACGCGGCGTTGCTGCATCAGGCTTGCGCCCATTGTGCAATATTCCCCACTGCTGCCTCCCGTAGGAGTCTGGGCCGTGTCTCAGTCCCAGTGTGGCCGGTCACCCTCTCAGGCCGGCTACCCGTCGTCGCCTTGGTGAGCCGTTACCTCACCAACTAGCTGATAGGCCGCGAGTCCATCCCAGACCGAAATTCTTTCCAACTCCTCACCATGCGGTGGAAGCTCGTATCCGGTATTAGACGCCGTTTCCAGCGCTTATCCCAGAGTCAGGGGCAGGTTACTCACGTGTTACTCACCCGTTCGCCACTAATCCACCAGAGCAAGCTCCGGCTTCATCGTTCGACTTGCATGTGTTAAGCACGCCGCCAGCGTTCATCCTGAGCCAGGATCAAACTCTCCGTAAATGTTTGATTGCACAATCACCGAAGCGACTGGCACATCTAGTGTGAACGACCACCGGAATAGGCAGACCGAACACAAGTTTGAAACTGACAAGAACAAACATCATTGCTGACATTTGCATTGTTGTTTAATGTTTTTCCAAAGGAATCTCCTACACCCCAAAAGGATGTACGAGGTTTTTGGCATTTGACATTGTGCACGCTGTTGAGTTCTCAAGGAACGGACGCTCCCGGTGCCCCACCTTCCGGCGGCAGCTGCCGAGGCAACTTTCCAATCCTAGCACATCCTTCAGCCGGTGTTTACTCGGCCAGTCTGACTGCGTCAGGGTTTGCTGGAGTGATAGGCATCCTGCTTGGGAGCATCGACGTCAACGCGATGCGTTGTTGTCGGCTCTCGCCTGGAGGATGTTGGTCCCACGTGAGGCCGGGAAGCTCTGCGGCTTTCCGCACCTTTGGGGTGACAAGTGATTACTTTACGTGGCGCCGGGGGCGGCGGCAAATCATGGTTGCATCCCGGGCGTGTCGTGCGCATGCGGACGATTCCTCGCTGCTGAGCAGCCTGCACTGGACCTCAGCCGACGAGGTTCTGCACGAAGACGTGGGGCGTGAAACCGGTCAGGTCGCCGATGCCCTCGCCCTGCCCGACCAGCTTGATCGGAATGCCCGTGCGCTCCTGCACCGCCAGAACGAAGCCGCCCTTCGCCGAGCCGTCGAGCTTCGTGAGCACGAGGCCAGTCACCCCCGCATGCTCGATAAACGCCTCGGCCTGCGCCAAGCCGTTCTGGCCCGTCGTCGCATCCAGTACAAGGAGGACCTCAGCGATCTCGGTCTGCTTCTCGATGACGCGGCGGATCTTGGCGAGCTCGTCCATGAGCCCGCTCTTAGTCTGCAGGCGACCGGCCGTGTCGATGATCGCGATCTCGATGCCATCACGCATGGCCTTCTCGACCGTCTGGAAGGCGACGGATGCCGGGTCCTGCCCCTGCTGCTGCGGGCGGACGATCTGCGCTCCCCCGCGCTCGGCCCAGGTAGCCAACTGCTCGACCGCCGCCGCACGGAAGGTGTCGGCCGCGCCGACGACCACACTGCGACCGTAGTTGCCGAGGAACTTGGCGAACTTGCCGATCGTGGTGGTCTTGCCCACACCGTTCACGCCCACCACGAGCACGACCGCCGGCCGTGCCGTGAGCCGCAGCGTCGGGTCGAGGCGCGCGAGCCGTTCCTCGAGGTTCTCGCGAAGCATCCGCTTGAGGTCCGTCGGGTCGGTCGTGTTGTAGCGCCGCACCTGCTCCCGGAGCTCATCGATCACGGCGTCCGTGATGTCGGGGCCAAAGTCGGCCGTGATGAGGGCGGTCTCGAGGTCGTCCCATGTGTCGTCGTCGATCGTGGGCTTCGCGAACATTCCGCGAAGAGCGCCGGAGAGAGACCAGGGGGTGCGTTGAGCCATGGCTCCAAGGGTATTGCAGGACCTCCGTGCGCACAGGGACCGCGCAGGCTCGCGTGCTTACGTCACAGCTATTCCGACGGAAGGGACAACCGTGACCGTGATCGGCTGGCATGCCTCGCACGAACAAATCCACCCCAAGGACCTCCTCACCTCGCTGCAGCACGCAGAGCGCGCCGGTTTCACGGCGGCCATGTGCAGTGACCATTTCGCTCCGTGGAGCGAACGGCAGGGCCACTCGGGCTTCGCCTGGGCCTGGCTCGGCGCGGCACTGCAGGCGACCGAGCTGCCCATCGGCGTCGTGACAGCCCCGGGCCAGCGCTACCACCCGGCGATCATCGCGCAGGCGGTGGGAACACTTGAGGCGATGTACCCGGGCCGGTTCTGGGCCGCCCTCGGCAGCGGCGAGAACATGAATGAGCACATCACGGGTAATGCCTGGCCCCGCAAGGAGCATCGCAACGAACGGCTACTCGAGAGCGCACAGGTCATGCGCGCGCTGCTCGCGGGCGAGACCGTCAGCCACGACGGACATGTGCGAGTCGACCAGGCGAAGCTCTGGACGAGACCGGCTGCGCCCCCTCCCCTCCTCGCCGCCGCGGTCACCCCCAAGACGGCAGAGTGGGCTGCCGGATGGGCGGATGGTCTCGCGACCGTGAACCAGTCCCCCGAGGCACTCCGTCGAGTCGTCGAGGCCTACCGCGGGGCGGGTGGCACGGGACCACTCGTGCTGCAGGTGCACGTCAGCTACGCGGCATCCGCTGACGAAGCCCTCGCGATCGCCCACGATCAGTGGCGCAGCAATGTCTTCTCGCCACCACTGTGCTGGGACCTCGACACGGTGGAGGCCTTCGACGTGGCATCCGCTCACGTGCGTCCGGAGGACGTGCGCGGCTCGGTCGTCATCTCGGCCAACCTGGAGGAGCACGCCGAGCGGCTCCGGGAGCTGATCGAGATCGGCTTCGACGAGGTGTACCTGCACCACGTCGGCCAGCAGCAGCGCGACTTCATCGAAGCCTTCGGCGAGCGCGTGCTGCCGAGGCTCGGCGTGACGAGCAAGCCGGATGCGGCGAGCGAGGTCGTGGCATGAGGATCACCGACACGAGCGACCTCTGGTGGAAGAACGCGGTCGTCTACTGCCTCGACGTCGAGACCTTCATGGACTGGAACGGTGACGGCACGGGCGACTTCGACGGCCTCGCGCACCGACTCGACTACCTGGCCGAGCTCGGCGTGACGTGCATCTGGCTCATGCCCTTCTACCCGACCCCGGACAAAGACGATGGCTACGACGTCGCCGATTTCTACGGCGTCGACAAGCGTTTCGGCACGCACGGCGACCTTGTCGAGGTGATCCGCTCAGCGAGGGACCGCGGCATGCGCGTCATCGCGGACCTCGTCGTCAACCACACCTCGGAGAAGCATCCCTGGTTCGTGGCTGCCCGCTCGAGCCGCCGCTCCCCCTATCGCGACTACTACGTGTGGCGTGACGAGCCGCCCAAGGATGCGCCCGAGCCGATCTTCCCCGACAAGGAGGACGGAGTGTGGACGCTCGATGAGCGCACGGGCCAGTACTACCTCCACCGCTTCTACCGACACCAGCCTGACCTCAATGTCACCAACCCGCGCGTGCGCGAGGAGATCGGCAAGGTCATCGGCTTCTGGCTGGAACTCGGCCTCTCCGGCTTCCGCGTCGACGCCGTGCCGTTCTTCATCGACGGGGACGACGGCGGTGTCAACAGCGACTACGGCGACGGGGACGGCCACGAATACCTGCGCCAGCTCTCCGAGATGGTCAAGCGACGCAAGGGTGACGCCGTGCTCCTCGGCGAGGTCAACCTCCCCTACCGCGAGCAGGTGCGATTCTTCGGTGGCGACAAGGGCGATGAACTCGCGATGCAGTTCGACTTCGAGGCCATGCAGCGCACATACCTGTCACTTGCCCGGCGCGACGCCCGGCCCCTCGCCAAGATGCTCGCGAAGCGGCCGGCGCTCGCGCAGCGCTCGCAGTGGGCGAACTTCCTGCGGAACCACGACGAGCTGACCCTCGACAAGCTGAGCGAGAGGGAACGCGAGGAGGTGTTCGCGGCATTCGGCCCCGAGGAGCGGATGCGTGCCTTCGGCCGGGGCATCACGCGCCGCCTGCCTCCAATGCTCGACGGGGATCCCCGGCGCATCCGCATGGCCTACAGCCTGCTCTTCTCCCTGCCGGGCACGCCCGTGCTGTTCTACGGGGAAGAGATCGGCATGGGCGAGAACCTGGATGCCGGGGGACGCAACGCCGTGCGCACCCCAATGCAGTGGAACAACAGCAAGAACGGCGGCTTCTCGGCCGCGCGTCGGAGTTCTCTCGCAGCACCCGTCACCGAGGGTGCCTATGGGCCCGAGTTCGTGAACGCCGACGACCAGGTGCGCAATCCGGATTCGCTCGTGCACTTCATCCGGCTGCTGATCAGCCGCTACCGCACGTCGCCGGAGATCGGATGGGGCGAGCTCACGATCATCGAACAGCCACACGCCAGCCTGCTCGCCCACCGCGTGAGCGGCCCGCTCGGCAGCATGATCGCGCTGCACAACTTCTCGGGTGAGTCCCTCACGATCGAGATACCCGTCGAGGGCGGGAACGAGGACACGCGCCTCGTCGACCTGCTCGAGAACAGCACCACTGAGGTGTCGACGCGCGGCACCGCCGAGTTCACACTCGCACCCTACGGCTACCGCTGGCTGCGCGTCACGGACCCAGGAACTCGCAGGATCGGCTGAGCTAGCGCGGTCGGCGCGCCATCCGGAACATCGCCCAGGCGAACACGACGGCGACGAGCGTCGTCGTCGCGAGCCCGAGACCGGGATACCCGATCGCCGTCAGCACGGGTCCCGCGAGCGCCCCGCCCGCGGCACCCGCGAGGTTCATGAGCAGATCGGAGACGCCCTGCACCCCGGGCCGGTCGCCAGCCGGCACGGCATCGACGACCATTGCCGAGCCGGAGATGGTCGAGGCCGACCAGCCCAGGCCGAGCAGCACGAGGCTCACGGCGACCAGGTCATGGGACTCACTGCCGAACCACGCGGTCAGGAGCGCCGCGAGCAGGAGCGCCTGGCCGCCGAGGAGCACGGGAAGACGGCCGAGCCGGTCGGAAAGCCAGCCGAAGACGGGCGAGAGGGCGAACATGCCGGCCACGTGGAGGCTGATCGTGAACCCCACGATCGCCAGGGATGCCCCGTGCCCGTAGAGGTGCACGGGCGTCATCGCCATGAGCGCGACCATGGTCGCGTGGCTGAGGGCGACGGATGCCACGGCGAACCGCGCACGCGCGTTGACCCGCAGCGTCGCGAAACCGAGCCGGGGCGGCTCCCCCGGCGTCACCCCGAGTGCCTCACGAGCCTTCAGGAGCGGATCCGGGCGCAGGAAGATCGCGTAGACGAGCACCGTCACGGCCTGGGCCGCGAGCGCGAACAGGAAAGGGCCCGTGAGGCTCGGCAGGCCGAGCACGCGCCCGACCGCCTCACCGGGTTCGATGAGGTTGGGACCGAGCACCGAGCCGACCGTCGTCGACCACACGACGAGCGAGAGGTCGCGGCCGCGGTGGCGCGGCGAGGCGAGGTCGGTCGCCGCGAAACGGGCCTGGAGGTTGGTGGCGGAGCCCGCTCCGGCGAGCGCGAAGGCGAGCAGGAGGAGCGGGAATGACGAGAGTGCTGCCGCGACGATCAGCAGCACGGCGGACGCCGCGGCGAGCGCGGATCCGGTCGCCAGTGCGACGCGGCGTCCCCTCGCCCGCGCATACCTGGCCAGCGGGAGCGCGAGTAGCGCGGCGCCCAGGGTGGACATCGTCGATGCCATTCCCGACCAGGCGTCGGAGCCGGAGACATCCGCCGCGAGCAGCGCCCCGACCGACACCGTTGCGCCGATGCCGAGGCCTCCCACGACCTGGGCGGCCACGAGCACCCAGACGATCCGTCGCTGGAGGGTCTGGGCATCCGCTGGAGGCTTGGTCGTGGTCACGCGGCAAGTCTAGGGAGCCGCAGTCGCATCAGCCGGCCTTGAGGAGGCCGCGTGCCTCGACCGCCTGGCGCGAGAGCGTCTTGTAGCCCTCGTGTTCGAAGAAGACCGTGATGCGGTCGTCCTCCGTGCTCATGACGGTGCCGGCGCCGAATTCTGGGTGCACGACGCTCGTGTTGGGAGAGAAGGCCTCGTCGCCCGTCGGGTGCGACGCCGGGGCATTCGTCGTGTCGCCGCTCGCGCAGCGGTCGCAGTTGCCGCAGCGCTCGGGAGCCTCCTCGCCGAAGTATCCGAGGAGGAAGGCGCGCCGGCATCCGCTCGTCTCGGCATAGCCGCGCATCATCTCGATGCGGGACTCATCGATGCGCTCGCGCTCCTCGGCCGCGGCTGCAGCCCGGTCGGCCGCCGCCTCGGGGCTGACACGGTCGACGATGCGCACACCCCTGCGACCCCAGCGCACGACCCCCGCATCGGAGAGCAGGTTGAGCACCGAGGTCACGGTGCGCGATGAAACCTCGGCGGACTCCGCGAGCTCCTTCGGCTTCGCCGTGCCGGATGCGTGCAGGACAGCGCGATAGACGCCTGCAACCGTCTCGCCGCGCGGCGAGCTGGAGGCGAAGAATCGCCGGAGGCCGAGGTCCTCGCTGCGGTAGTGCAGCCGGACCCGTGCGGGCTCGTCGTCCCTCCCAGCGCGCCCCGCCTCCTGGTAGTAGGCATCCAGTGAGTCGGGCGGCGAGGCGTGCACGACGAACCGCACGTCAGCCTTGTCGATCCCCATGCCGAACGCCGAGGTCGCGACGACAACATCCGCAGTGCCGTCGTGGAAGGCGGCGTGGACTTCGCTGCGGGCGGAGGCGCTCATGGCGCCGTGATACGCGAAGGCGCGCAGCCCGCGTTCCTGCAAGGCGTGCGCGTACTCCTCGGTCTCACGGCGGGTCGCAACGTAGAGCAGGCCGGTGCCGCGTTCCCCCGTGATGCCGTCGATCACCGCTCGTTTCTTCTCCTCGGGACTCGTATGGCGGTCGACGTCGAGGGAGAGGTTTGCCCGATCGAAGCCCCGCACGAGCACGAGCGGGTCGCGCATCCTCAGTCGCTCGCTGATCTCCGCCTGCACGGGACTCGGCGCGGTCGCCGTCAGCGCGGCGACCGGAGGGCGGCCGAGCTGCTCGACCGCGGCACCCAGGCGCAGGTAGTCGGGCCGGAAATTGTGCCCCCAGGATGAGACGCAGTGGGCCTCGTCGACGACGACGAGGTCGACCCCGGCGGCAGCGAGCCTCGCGAGCGTCTCCTCCGAGGCGAGCTGCTCGGGGGCGAGCAGGAGGATCCGGGGGCCAGAACCCTCCGCGAGCTCCCACGCCGCGGCAAGGCGCCGTGCTCCCGCACGCGAGTTGACCGCAGCGGCGGGCGGGGCGTCGGGCGCATCCCGCAGCCCCTCCACCTGGTCTGCCTGCAGCGCGATCAGCGGCGACACGACCACCGTCAGGCCGCCTCGGATGATCGTCGCGAGCTGGTAGATGGCCGACTTGCCGTAGCCCGTCGCCATGACCGCCAGCACATCACGTCCCTCGGCGAGAGCTTCGACCGCGCGGCGCTGGCCGGCCTGCACGCTCTCCCAACCGAAACACTCCCGTGCGGCCGTCTCGATTCGCTGTCGGATGTCGCTGGCCTGAGGTGTCACCAAGACAGTGAACGCCCGCCGCCTCCCGGCAACAAGTGGCGGACTCCCAGCCAGCTCAGCTGGCGCGCTCCTCCGGGGCAACCACCCGCTGCCCGACGACCGCGCTCACGCCGTCCTGCCGCATCGAGACGCCGTAGAGGGCATCCGCGATCTCCATCGTGCGCTTCTGGTGCGTGATCACGATCAGCTGACTTGTCTCGCGGAGGTCCTGGAAGATCTGGAGCAAGCGGCCGAGGTTCGAATCGTCGAGGGCCGCCTCGACCTCGTCCATGATGTAGAACGGGCTCGGGCGCGCCTTGAAGATCGCGATCAGGAGCGCGACCGCGGCCAGGGAACGCTCACCGCCACTCAGGAGCGAGAGCCGCTCGATCTTCTTGCCCGCGGGCTTGACCGACACCTCGATGCCGGTCGTGAGCAGGTCGTCGGGGTCGGTGAGACGGATGCTGCCAGCCCCGCCAGGGAAGAGCACGGGGAAGACCTCGTCGAAGGCTGCCCTCGTGTCTTCGAATGCCGCCGAGAAGATGTCGCGCATCTTCTCGTCGAGCTCCTCGATGATCGTGAGGAGGTCCTTGCGGGTGTTCGTGAGGTCTGTCAGCTGCTCCGTGAGGAACTTGTGTCGCTGCTCGAGGGCGGAGAACTCTTCCAACGCGAGAGGGTTGACGCGACCCAGCTGGCTCAGCTTGCGCTCGGCACGGGCAAGGCGCGCCTCCTGCTCGGCGCGGACGAACGGGATGCCCGCCGGAACTTCAGGAGCCGCGGCATCCGTCGCCTCGTGATCAGTGGTTTCCTGCTCGTCTGCCGCCGCCGCTTCCTGAATTTCCGAAGCGACGCCCTCGGCGGGGAAGGCGTCTGGCGGCACGGGGACGGCGGGGCCGTACTCCGCGATGAGGACATCCTCGACCAGGCCGAGCTCCTCGCCCGCCCGCTCGAGCAGGGTCGACAGGTGCAATTTCTTCTCGTAGATCTGCATCTCGAGGCCGTGCACCGTCTCGCTCACGGCGTGCAGGCGCTCACGCAGCGACGCCTCCGTGCGCCGCAGCTCCGCGAGCTCCTCGTTCTGCTGGGCGCGGTCAGCCTCAGCGGCCGCGAGCGTGACGCGAGCCTCCGAGACGGAGCGGTCGACGGAATTGAGCACGGCAGGCAGGGCATCGAGCACGCGCTGGGCACTCTCCATCTGGCGACGACGGATGACGGCCCTGCGGGCCGCGAGTTCCGCGGCCGCCCGCTCGGCCTCGAGCTGCTGCTCGAGCTGGCGGGCCCGCTGCTCCTGCGCCCGCACCCGCTCGCGGGCCGTCTCCACCTGGAGCCGTGCCTCCACCTCGCGCTCTCGGCACGCGTCCAGTTCGTCGGCGAGTTCGTCGCGCGCACTGACATCGAGGATCGGGCGCGGCCGTGACTTGGCCGCCTCGAGTTCGGACTTCGCGCGTTCCGACGCCGACTCGGCATCCCCCACGGTCTCCTGGGCGAGCGCGAGGCCCTTCTCGATGCGCTGCGCCTCCGCCTCGGCCGCCTCGGCCTGCACGCGCGCCCGGTTGAGCCGCTCGGACTGCGCCGCGAGCTGCGAGTCGAACTCGCGAAGCGCCGCGAGCGCCCTCGTTGCCTGTTCCTTGGCGACCTTCACGACGCCGCGCTGCTCTGCCAGCGCGAACTGCGCGCGCTCGATGAGCGACGTGACCTCGCCGAGTCGTTCCGTCGCGGCATCACGGTCGGCGACGAGTTCAAGGCGGGAGCGCTTCGCGCCGGAACCGCCGCGGAGCACGTAGCGGCTGAGCACATCGCCCGCCTTGGTGATGATCGTGGTGTCGCTCGTGCCCGTGGCGTGGGCGCCGAGTGCGTCCCACACCCTGCGGGCAGCCTCCAGATCGTCGGCGATGATCGTGCGGCCGAGCAGGCCCATGACTCCGGGAGGCGCCGTCACGACACTCTGCGCCAGCACCGCGCCGTCGCCGAAGGAACCGCTGGCAAATGCAGAGACTCCCGCATCGGCGAGCACGAGCTCGACGCGGCCGAGCTGCTCAGCGTGGGCGTGCCCAAGCGCATCGACCGCCGCGTCGCGATCATCGGCCAGCACCGCATCAGCGAGGGAACCGAGGGCCGCCGCAATGGCCGCCTCATAGCCGGGCTGCACCTGCACATGCTCGGCGACAAGACCGCGGATGCCGCGGCGCTTGGCCCCGACGAGGGCGCTCGAGCCGTCCTTCTGGTCGAGCGCACTCGACAGCGCGCCCTGCCTCGCGGCGAGGGCATCCCGCTCGCGCTCCAGGTCGTGGAGTTCTTCACGGAGTGTGTCGATCTCCGCCTCAGCGGACACAACCTCTGCCTGGGCTGCCTGGTACGCGAGGTCGAGATCCGTCTCGCTCGTGTCGTCGAGGGTCGACTCCGCCTCCACCTGCTCGAGTGTTGCGCGCGCCTGGTCGCGACGAACCCTCGCGGCATCCAGCGCGTTCTGCTGCCGGAGCACCTCGCCGCGCACGGCGGCCAGACGGGACGCCGCAGTGTCTGCCTGGCCGGTGAGCTTGGAGATCTCGAGGTCGTGCTTGGAGACGAGCGAACTCTGGAGGGCGATCTCCTCGTCGAGGGCGTCGAGCGCAGCACGTGCCTCGGCCGTGCGCGACTGCGCCTCGCGCCACGCCTCCTCGGCCTCGGCAATCGTGTCGGCGATGCGTGCGGCCTCGTCGTGGGCATCCGCGACCATCTGCGAGGTGACGCCGGGCGTGACATCCGTCGCCTCGTTCTGGCTGCTGAGCAAAGCGAGCTTCTGGTTCGCGAGACTGTAGAGGCTGCGAAGCCGCTCCTGCACCGACTCGAGCCCGAAGGCCACCTGGCGAGCCTGGTCGACCGCGTCGCCGACCTGCTCCTGCTCGATGCGGGCCTCCCGAAGCTTGGCCTGGTCGAGCTGCTCCTGCAGCACGATGCGTTCCGTCTTGCGCTCCGACTCGCTGCGGCTGTGCAGCGAGAGGGCCTCGCGCAGTTCGACGACCTCATCAGCGAGGAGTCGGGCACGGGCGTCACGCACGATCGCCGCGATCGACTGTGCCTCACGCGCGATCTCCGCCTGGCGGCCGAGCGGCTTGAGCTGGCGGCGGATCTCGCCCGCAAGGTCGCTCAGCCGGGTCAGGTTGGCCTGCATCGCGTCGAGCTTGCGAAGCGTCTTCTCCTTGCGGCGACGATGCTTCAAGATGCCCGCGGCCTCCTCGATGAAGCCGCGACGGTCTTCGGGACTCGCGTGGAGTACCGCGTCGAGCTGGCCCTGGCCGACGATGACGTGCATCTCACGGCCGAGTCCCGAGTCGCTCAAGAGTTCCTGCACATCAAGCAGTCGGCAGTTCTCGCCGTTGATCGCATACTCGCTGCCGCCGTTGCGGAAGAGGGTGCGGCGGATCGTGACCTCGGAGTATTCGATCGGCAGGGCGCCATCCGAGTTGTCGATCGTGAGCGTCACCTCGGCGCGGCCGAGCGGACCGCGCGTCGCGGTGCCCGCGAAGATGACGTCTTCCATCTTGCCGCCGCGGAGGGTCTTCGCCCCCTGCTCACCCATGACCCAGGCGAGCGCATCGACGACGTTGGACTTGCCGGAACCGTTTGGCCCGACGACGCAGGTCACTCCGGGTTCGAAGGCGAAGGTGGTCGGCTGCGCGAATGATTTGAAGCCCTTGATCGTGAGGCTCTTGAGGTACACGCGCCAGCCCCTCCCTGCTTGCCGGATGAGCACCCGCGCGCCGGCCGCGTGAGACTCTCGCACAACGGTACCGGAGAGGTGCCGCCAACTCTGGTGCGACGCGACCACTGCGCCCTATGCTTTACGCCCCGGCATGGTCTCCGCCGTCACCGCCGGCCCGAAGGGAAACCCCGTGACCATCGACACCGCGAGCGATCCGACCCACGTCGACATCGAAGAGCTCGCGCTCCCCGAGACTATCGACGGAAGCGCCGAAGCGAACGCCTTCAGCGAGATGGTGCGGGTGCGCAACGAGATCGAGCGGGCCGTCATCGGCTCCTTCGACCTCGCCGTCACCCCCGCCGAGCTGCTCGCGATCGCCCGCAATCCCTATGAGACATGGCGCTGCCTCGTCGCGCGGGTCGACGGTGAGCTCGTCGCTCGCGGCCTCTACGAAGTGCAGGGGGGCGACGAGTCCGAGTCGGCCTGGTTCACGATCGAGGTGCTTCCGCAGTCCCGCCGCCGCGGCGTGGGTGCTGCGCTCTTCGACACCCTCGCCTCGATGGCCGAGGAGGAGGGGCGCACCGTGCTGCAGACATCCGCGTACCACCTCGCCGGGAGCGACGGCCCGCAACTGCGCTCCCCCACGGGCTACGGCACGGTTCCGGCCGATGACGACGCTGCGAGGTTCCTCAGCAAGCGCGGCTTCCGGCTCGCCCAGGTCGACCGGATCAGCCGGCTCGCCCTTCCCTCGGACGCCGAGGAGCCCACACCCCCGCCCGGCTACGAGCTGCTGCTGTGGGAGGGCGCCACCCCGGAAGACCTTGTCGAGGGGATGGCCACGCTCCATGCCCGCATGAGCACGGATCCACCGCTCGGCCAGGTCGACTGGAACCCGGAGGAGTGGGACGCCGAACGGGTGAAGGAGAACGACGCACGTCGAGGTGAGGACGGCAGGCTGTGGCTGACGGCCGCCGTGCGCCACGTGGCATCCGGAGCCCTGGCCGGGTTCACCGACCTCTCGGTGCCGCCGGAGCCAGACCGGCCAGCCATGCAAATGGACACGATCGTCGCCGCGGAGCACCGGGGCCGCCGACTCGGCATGCTGCTCAAGCTCGCAAACCTGCATGCGCTCGACCGACTGGCACCGGGGCATCCGGCCATCTATACGTGGAACGCCGAGGAGAACCGGCACATGCTCGACGTCAACGAAGCGGTCGGATTTGTCGCCATCGGCTACGAGAGTGCATGGCGTCGCGACGGATGATGGCTGTGCCGCGGCGCACATGAGCGACGGCCCCGGCGCTCATGCACCGGGGCCGTCGACTCACTGCGGAACTACTCGACGATCAGCTCCTTGAGGTTGATCTCCTCCTCCATGAACTCGAACTTGACCATGAGCTCCTGGAGCTTCTGGATCGAGTCGACGTTCAGCTCGGGGCCGAAATCCTCCATCAGGAGGTTCGCGGCGGCCTCCTCAGGCATGCCGAGGAACTCGGGCAGCACGGAGCGAGCCGCGTCGACGTCTTCATTCGCCAGGGCGCGGGTCTCGGCCAGGGCCTCCTGGAAGGCCTTCACGACCGCGGGGTTCTCGTCCATGTAGGCGCTGCTCGTGAAGCCGACGAGGGTCGTGAGGCCAGGGATCGTGTCCTGGTTGTTGTAGGTGACCAGCTGGCCGCCCTCACGGATCGTCTTGCTGAGGAACGGCTCGGGCAGCCACGCTGCGTCGAGCTCGCCAGCGACGAGCTGCGCCTGCATCTCGGGGAACGGCACCTCGACCCACTCGACGTTGCTGGGGTCGCCACCGTCCTGCTCGATGGCCTCCATGATGGTGAGATCACCGGCGGCCTTGAGCGTGTTGACCGCGACGCGCTTGCCCTCCAGGTCCTTGGGCGAGACGATCGAGGCGTCAAGGGCCGCGACGCCGTTGATGTCGTCACCCTCGGCGTAGGACGCCGAGTAGTTGCCGATGATCTTGACGTCGATGCCCTTGCTCGCGGCGAGGATGATGGGGAGCGGCTGGCCAATCGCGAAGTTGACCTGGCCCTGCGCGACGGCCGGGAGGATGGCGGCGCCACCCTGGCCGGTCGTGAGGTCCACCTCGAGGTTGTGCTTCTCGAAGATGCCCTCCTCGATGCCGAGGATGAGCGCCGCCGTCGGTGCGATCGGCAGCGCCGCGACCGAGATCTTGGTCATCTCGGTGAGCTCTTCTGCAGCGCTCGGGTCGGTAGTCGTCTCGCCACTGCCTGCGCAGCCGGTGGCGACGAGAGCAGTGACGGTTGCGAGGGCAGCGATGCTGCCCGCGCGCTTCAGGGAGAACTTCATTGTTTCCTCTTTTCTTGGTGCTGCTATTTCGGGTGATGGTGCGACTTTGGGCTTGGGCTGTGGGTCTAGAACGCCACTTTCAGGAGAAGACTCGTGAGCGTCTCGCGCTCCTCGGGGGAGAGGCTGGCAAGTGAGCGATCACGCGACCTGCTCACAGCCTCGCGCGCCTCGGCGTAGGTCGCCAGTCCCTGCTCAGTCGCCTCGACGATGTTGACCCGGCGGTCGCGGGGGTGCTGGGCCCGTCGAACGAATCCGGATGCCTCGAGCGAGTCGATCACGGCGACCACCTGGCTGGGGTCCAACTGGAGGAAATCGGCGATGTCGCGCTGGGTTGGACTGACGGATCCACACGCGAGCGAGAGGACAGCGTACGCGCGCACCCGCAGGCCAAAGGGAGCGAGGGCTTCCCGCGCATTGCCCGAGCCAATCGCGCGCACTCTCGCCACGAGGAATTCGACGTCTCCGAGCAGGTCGGAACCGTCTATGCGCTGGTCGCCTGCACTCGAAGGCCGGGTGGCCGTCGCATCCGTCATGGGTGGACCTTTCTGAAAGGTTGATTGGGATACTAATTGACGTTGTCAACTATTCACAAGATCATTTAGAGTCGGTCGCAGACTCGACGAGGAGAGGGATCGATGGATCTTCAAGGAAATGTTGCAATCGTCACCGGCAGCGGCCGGGGCCTGGGCCTTGCCTACGCCCAGGAACTCGCCCGCCGGGGCGCGAAAGTCGTCGTCAACGATATCGACGGCGACACCGCCCAGGCTGCAGCGGACACCATCACGGCGGCAGGCGGCGAAGCGGTCGCGCTCGTCGGCGCCGTTGGCCCGACCGAGACCGCCAAGGCGCTTGTCGCCAAGGCCGTCGACACGTGGGGTCGCCTCGACATCCTCGTGACCAACGCGGGCGTGCTGCGCGACACCGTGCTGTGGAAGATGAGCGACGAGGACTTCGACCTCGTCATCAACGTGCACCTGCGGGGCACCTTCACCTGCGTTCGCGCTGCCGCGATCCGCATGCGTGAGCAGGGCGAGGGCGGCCGCATCATCACGATCGGCTCCCCCACCGGCCAGGTCGGCAACTTCGGCCAGACCAACTACGCCGCCGCCAAGGCCGGGATCGTCGGCATGACCCGTACGTGGGCGCTCGAGCTCGCGCGCGCCGGCATCACGGCCAACACGGTCGTTCCCGTCGCGGCGACCGCCATGACCGAGACGGTTCCCTTCTTCAAGCAGTTCGCCGACGCGATGCACGCGGGCGAGGAGATGCCGCCGTTCGCGCGCCAGGAGCTCGGCTTCGGCACGCCCCAGGACGTCGCGGGCCTCATCGCCTTCCTCGCATCGAAGGAAGCCGCGGATGTCACGGGCCAGGCCATCAGCGTCGGCGGCGACCGCCTCTCCCTTTACTCCCACCCGAGCATGATCGTGAAGGAGATCAAGGAGGGCGGCTGGAGTGCCGAGGGCATCGCAGCAGCGTGGCAGGAGAAGTTCGCGCCCTTCCTCCAGGAGGTCGGCGAGAAGCTCCCCGAGCCCCCCGCCAGCTGAGGGCCGCAATGACTCGCTACGAATCGAAGATCGACGTCGCCTCGCGCGTCGCGATCGACACCCACGTGCACGTCGAGACCCATGGGCATGACCATGCGCTCCCCGATGACCTCTACAACGCCGCGGTCAAGTACTTCGGCAACGACGGTGAGTTCCCGGGGGTCGACGCGATCGCCGAGATGTACCGCGAACGCAGCATGGCCGCCGTGGTCTTCACCGTCGATGCCGAGGCCAACCTCGGCCACAAGGGCATCAGCAACGACGACGTCATCGACGGCGCTACTCGTCACTCGGATGTGCTCATTCCCTTCGTGAGCGTCGACCCCAACCGCGGCGCGGTCGCGATCGAGGAGGCCCGCCGCCTCGTGACCGAACGCGGCGCGCGCGGATTCAAGTTCCACCCCACCGTGCAGGGCTTCGACCCGAGCGAGCAGCAGCACTGGGACCTGTTCGCCACGATCGAGGAGCTCGACGTCCCGGCCGTCTTCCACACCGGTCAGACCGGTATCGGTGCGGGCACGCCGGGTGGGCGCGGCCTCAGGCTGCGCCTGTCGAACCCCGAGCTGCTCGACGATGTCGCGGCGGCCTTCCCGAAGCTGCAGATCGTCATGGCACACCCATCGGTGCCGTGGCAGGACGAGGCGATCTCGGTCGCGACGCACAAGGCCAACACCTGGATCGACCTCTCGGGCTGGTCACCGAAGTACTTCCCAGTCCAGCTGGTGAAACAGATGAACTCGCGACTGCAAGACCAGGTGCTCTTCGCATCCGATTTCCCCATGATCCACCCGGACCGGTGGATGTCGGACTTCGAGAAGCTCGAGCTGAAGGACACCGTGCGCCCGAAGATCATGCGCGAGAACGCAATCCGCCTACTCGGGCTCTAACCCCCATCGTCAGGAGACATACACAATGGCAACCAGCACGACACTCGCCGAACTCGAAACGCTCGTCGGCAAAGACCTGGGCGCGAGTTCATGGATCGACATCACGCAGGAGCGGGTCAACACCTTCGCTGACGCGACCGAGGACCACCAGTGGATTCACGTGGACCCCGAGCGCGCCAAGGACGGCCCATTCGGCGCGGCGATCGCCCACGGCTTCCTGACGCTCTCGCTCACGATCCCCCTGTGGACCGAACTGCTCGACGTGACGGATGCCACCACCAAGGTCAACTACGGGCTCAACAAGGTGCGCTTCCTCTCCCCCGTCAAGGTGGGCTCGCGCATCCGCCTGCAGGCGAGCATCGCCACGGTCGAAGAGGTCAAGGGCGGTCTGCAGATCACGGTCGACATGACCGTCGAGATCGAAGGCGCCGACAAGCCCGCCGCTGCGGCGCAGGCGATCCACCGCTTCTACGCGTAGATACTCGCCGGGTTGCGTAAGCCCGAATGGACCTCGTACTCACCCCGCGGGTCGTGCTCGCAGGCGCTGGCAGCGCGGACAGAAGTGCGAGCCGCGATTCATGAACTGCTCGCGCACGATCATCGTGCCGCAGCGGGGGCAGGGCTTGCCCTGCTGCCCGTAGGCGTTGAGGGAGTGCGCGAAGTACCCCGACTCGCCGTTGACGTTGAGGTACTGGGTGTCGAAGCTCGTGCCACCCTCCGCGAGGGCTTTGCGCAGCACGAGCCGCACCTCCTCGAGCAGCCGCCGCGCCCGCATCCGACTGAGCGTGTCGGCCCGCTCGTCGTAGTGGATGCGAGCAGCCCACAGCGCCTCGTCGGCGTAGATGTTGCCGATGCCGCTGATCAGCGTCTGGTCAAGCAGCGCGCGCTTGATGCCCGTGCGGCGAGCGGCGAGCCGGGCCAGGAAGCGGCGATCGTCGAAGTGTTCGTCAAGCGGATCGCGGGCAATGTGTGAAACCTGCGACGGGATGATGCCGCCGAGCCCGTCGGCTGAAGGCACGAGCGTGTCGATCGCCATCGAGCCGAAGATGCGCTGATCGACGAAGTTGAGTCGCAGCGGACCGTGCCCTGGGTGGACGATGTCGAGGCGGATGCGCGTGAGCCGGTCATCCGTCGCCCTGTCTCGCAGCAGGACTTGGCCGCTCATGCCGAGGTGGACGACGAGGGCGTTCTCGCGGTCGTCGAGCGGGATCCAGAGGAACTTGCCCCTGCGCTCCGGCGCGGCGAGGCGAGCGCAGCGGAGGCGGTCGATGAAGTCCTCTGACGGGCCCTCGTGGCGGCGCAGCGAACGTGTGTCGAGCACGACCACGGACTCGATCGTGGCGCCTGTGACTGCAGGCTCGAGCCCCGCGCGCACCACCTCGACCTCGGGCAGTTCGGGCATGCGGGATCAGCCGGCCGAGGCCTGGAGGCGCGTCCACGCCTCGAGGGCGGCAGCCATCTCGGCCTGCTTCTTGCTGCTGCCCTCGCCAGAGGCGACGTCTTCGTCGTCGAGGGTGACGGTCGCGTGGAACCGCTTCAGGTGGTCTGGGCCGCTGTCGACGATCCGATAGGCGGGGGCACCGCGACCGAGCTTTGCGGCAAGCTCCTGCAGGCTCGTCTTGGGGTCCATGGCGGCCCCGAAGCGGTCGGGGTCGGCAAGCAGCGGCTCGATCAGGCGAAGCACGAGCGCTGTGGCCTCATCGTGGCCAGCGCTCAGGTAGACCGCGCCGATGACTGCTTCGACCGTGTCGGCGAGGATCGACGACTTGTCACGCCCGCCCGTCAGCTCCTCGCCCCGCCCAAGGCGCAGGTAGTCACCGAGGCCGATGCCGCGTGCGATCTCCGCAAGCGCGGCACTGCTGACAAGGCTCGACCGTCGCTTCGCGAGGTCACCCTCGTCGCGGTCCGGATGCGAGGTGTAGAGCATGACCGTGACGGCCTGCCCGAGAATCGAATCGCCGAGGAACTCGAGTCGCTCGTTGTGAGCGATGCCACCGTTCTCGTACGCGAAAGAGCGGTGGGTCAGCGCGAGCTCCAAGAGCTCGCCACTGACATCCACCGCCAGGATTCGCGCGAGGTCAGCCGGATCGCGGCGAGTGGCCGCTCCCCCGTCACTCACGACGCGATCAGACGTCGGCGACCTTGCGGCCCTTGTACTCCATGTAGAGCGCGGTGCCGGCGGAGTCCTCAACGACCTTGGCGCGGTGCGGGAGGCTGTAGACGACCTTGCCGCCCTCGATCGTCTTCACGAGCGCAGGCGCGGTGGCCTTCCACTGGGCGCGGCGGGCACGGGTGCTCGCACGGGACATCTTCCGCTTGGGTACTGCCATGGCTATCTCTTCTCTCTGTCAGCGTCGCCATCCGGGCTGTCGCTGAGTGCGTCATTGGTGGTGGCCTCGGTCAGGCCTTCGAGCGCGGCAAGCTTCGCCCACCGCGGATCGATGGGTTCTTCATGCTCATGACCCGGGTTGTCGAGGAGCCGCACCCCACACTGGGGGCACAGGCCGAGGCAATCTTCTTGACAGACCGGTTGGAACGGCAGTGACAAGACCACCGCGTCCCTGACGACCGGTTCAAGATCCACGTGATCATCTTGAACCTGGTACTCGAAAGCTTCGTCTTCATCGTAGGCGAAAACCTCTTGGATTTCGACTTCGACCGGGAGGGCCACCTCCGTGAGGCACCTCACGCACTCGCCCTTGGCCACGGAGTCGACCTCAGCGGTCACGAGAATGCCGTCATGGAGCGACTCGAGTCGCACCTCGGCGTGGATGGTCTCCCCCGGTTCGACAGCGATGACGGCGTTGCCGAGACGCTCGGTGACAGGCGCCTCGAGCGAGGTCTCGCGCATCTCGCCGGGACGGCGCGCCAGGTCGAGCACGCTGATGCTCAGGGGGGAACGGTTGTGGTGTATCACCCGAAGAGTCTACTGCCCGGGGCGGCATGGCCCCTGAGCAGGGACTCAGTCTGCTGCCTGCCCCACCGCCGTGAGCGCCTCGTCGAGCAGCGCCAGGCCGCGCGCCACCTCGGCGGGGGTTACGACGCACGGGGGCACGACATGGATGCGATTCTCGACCGTGAACGGCAGCAGGCCGAGGTCGAGGAGCGCCGACTTGAGCAATGCCATGAGCTGTGGCGAGACGGGCTCTCGAGTGCCGCGGTCGCGCACCAGCTCGACCGCCCAGAACACGCCGCGCCCGCGCACCTCCCCGATCATGGGGTGCGCGCCTTGCAGCGCCTGCAGGCCGGGTCGCAGGTGCTCCTCCCCGACCTCGCGAGCGTGCTCGACGATCCGCTCAGCCTTCATCGCATCGATGGTCGCGACGATCGCGCCCATGGCGAGCGGATGCCCCGAGTAGGTGAGGCCGCCGGGGAACACCCGGTCGTCGAAGGCCGAGGAGATGGCATCCGTCACCATGACGCCGCCCGCGGGAACGTATCCGGAGTTCACTCCCTTGGCGAAGGTCACGAGGTCTGGGACGACCGAGTCGCGCCCGTCGCCGAAATCGCCGCGGAAGGCGAGCCACTCGCCCGTGCGGCCGAAGCCGCACATGACCTCATCGAGGATGAGGGCGATTCCGTGCTTCTCAGTGAGTTCGCGCACGCCGCGCAGGTAGCCGGGAGGCGGCACAAGCACACCCGCCCCGCCCGGAACGGTCTCGAGCAGCACGGCCGCGATCGTGCCGGGCCCTTCGCTCTCGATGACGCGCCCCAGGTGCCGGAGCGCGCGCTCCGACTCCTCCTCGGGGCTCGACGCCCAGAACTCGCTGCGAAAGAGGTATGGGCCGAAGAAGTGCACATGGCCGCGCGAATACTCGTTGGGGAGGCGGCGCCAGTCCCCCGTTGCAGCGATCGCTGCGCCCGTATTGCCGTGGTAGGAGCGATACGCCGACAGGACCTTGTCGCGACCCGTCGTGAGGCGGGCGAGGCGAATCGCGTTCTCGACGGCATCCGCGCCCGCGTTCGTGAAGAAGACCTTGCTGAACGAGCCACCGGCGACGTCGAGGATGCGCCTCGCCGCCTCACCCCTCGCGAGGGTCGCGTGCTGTGGCGCGACCGTCGCGAGCTCCTGGGCCTGTCGGGCGATCGCCTCGACGACGGCCGGATGCTGGTGCCCGATGTTGGTGTTGACGAGCTGACTCGAGAAGTCGAGATAGCGACGGCCCTCGTAGTCCCACACCGTGCTGCCCTCACCGCCCGCAATCGCGAGCGGGGTCAGCGAGCCTTGGGCGCTCCATGAATGGAACACGTGCGCTCGGTCGAGACCGACAACCTGTGAATTCGTGCGGGCGCTCATGACGCCACGCTATCGGCAGGCGGCCGAGCGCGGCCGAAGGCGCATCCGTCGCTCAGGAGATGGCGCCGATGATCCGCTCGACGAGCGTGCGCGGCCACAGCACGGCGGCAAGCCGCTGGGCGGGAGGCGCCGAGCGCCAGAGGGCCGACACGACGCTCTGCGCCTCGGACGACACGGATGCCGCGGCGCGAGCGCCAGCGGGCGCGTAGGACTCCCGTTCGAGCGCGTCGAGCAGGGCCGAGAGCGCGGGCGGGCCGCCCGCGCTCGCCCCGAGGACCTCGGCATTCTCCCGCGGCGTCGAGGTCGAGGCGACCTCAAGCCCGAGGTCGCGCGAGAACTCCATGACCTCGCGCCAGGCGACGGCGGCACTGCCGCCGCGACGCACCAGGGCAAGGCGACGGGAGCGCTGCAGGGCACGCACGATCGCCGGGACCAGCGCGAGCAGCAGCAGCGCCGCCAGCACGTACATGACCGGGGGGATGGTGATCTGGGTCTCCTCGGGGCCGGCCCCGAGACCGCCCACGTCGCCGCGATCCGGCGCGGCCGGTGCACTCGCGCTCGGGATCGGCGCCGCGACATCCGGAGTTTCGTCGGGAGCATCGTCGAGCTCCTCGAGGGCAGCGGGTTCCGCATAGTCGGCGGGCTCACCGCGCGTCGTCGTCGGCTCGAAGGGAACCCAGCCAATGCCCTCGAAGTAGAATTCGGGCCACGCGTGCAGCTCGTCGGAGGTCACGACCCACTGGCGCGAGGCATCCGGAACCCGCTGGCCCGTCTCCTCACCCGGGAGGAAGCCGAGCGCGATGCGTGACGGGATGCCGAGGGTGCGGGCCATGAATGCCATCGCCGAGGCGAACTGCACGCAGTAGCCGCTCCTCGCCTCGAGGAACGCGGCGACCGCGCCTGCGCTCGTATCGTCGTAGCCCTCCCGCTGGGGCGCAAACTCCGAGTATTCGAACTTGCCCTCATCGCGCAGGAACTCCTGCAGTGCGAGCGCCCGTTCGTAGTTGGTCGCGGTGCCCGCCGTGACGGATGCCGCGGTCTCGGCGATGAGCGAGGGCCACGAGGCATCCGGGATGGCCAACGCGCTGAACTCATCCGGCACCACCGTGCCGGCATCCTGCAGTTGCTGGGGCGTCGGCCGCAAGAGCATCGACTCGACCTCGTACTGCTCGCCCCTCACACTTCGACCCTCCGTGCGGAGCGCCTGGGCGCGCGTGTCCCAGGCCGCGTTCGCCGTGAGGCCGTCGACCGAGACGGCCGGATAGGGCACCGGCACCCAGCCTCCACCGAGGGAATCCACGCTCACGGTCGTGACCTCGCGCTCGCGGGTGATCTCGGGACTCAGTCCGGGCGGCGCGGGCGCCTCCTGCGGGCCGGCCCCCAACTCGGGCTGCTCTCCGACCGACCAGCCTTCCTCCGTGAGGCTGTCGAGGGCGGTGAGGCGGAAGTAGTGCCCCTTCCCCGAGCGCGACGAATAGTGCAGGGCCGTGATGGTCTCCTCGCGTCGGAGGTCCTCCCCCAGTGTCACGACAGGATTCACTCCGGAGCGGATCGAGTTTCCCGGACCGGAACCGGTGATCTCGCGGGCCGACGGCAAAGGCAGCACGACCGCCGCGACGAGCGCCGCAGCGATGCTTGCGGCGAGCACCCCCACAAGATCCCAGCCGCGCCTGCCTCGCCCTGGCCGCGATGCCGCCAACACGAGCAGCCAGGAGACAGCCGCGACGATGACCCAGGAGACGTCGTCGAGCGAAACGATGAACGCCGGCACGACGGCGACCGGCACGAGGAGCAGGCCCGTCAGCGCGGGCCTCCGCAGACCCACCGCCACGAGGTCGCAAAGCAGCGCGGCGACGGCGCTGCCGGCGCTGAAGAGCAGGATCACTCCGGGGTCGGCGAGCGCCGGCGGCTCCTGCGCGGCGAGGGAACCGACGCCCTCGGAGCCGAGGCGGAACAGGGCGCGGAAGGTGTCGAAGGTTGGCAGGCCGAAGAAGGTCGTTCCGGCCACGGAGCCGATCGCGACCGTCATGAGGGCCGCGAGCGCGGCGGCGGCGGTCGGGAGCGCGCCCGCCAGACGTAAGCGCGGGGTGGTCTCGAGCAGCCCGCGGATCGCGGCCGCGGCACCCAGGACGATCGTCGAGGTGAGGGCGATCGCAAGCCACCAGTCGTTGCCGCGCAACACCGCGTTGTACGACGCGAATGCGAGCGGGATCGCGAGCGCGAGCGCGGACGACACACGCCACGATGGCGCGTGCCGGCCCGCGCGCTCAGCCCGCGTCACGATGCATCCTCTCGTACTGGGCGAGCCGCCATGCCTCCTCGACCGGGGTGCGCGTCGACACGGGAACGCACAGCCAGCCCGCCGCGGCCAGGCGCTCAAGGGCGAAACGGGGGACGGATGTCGGCACCCAGGCGGTCGCCTCGTCGTACGCCGAGCGGGCGGCGATGAGGTCGACGATCGTGTCATCGTCGAGGTCGCCGAGCACGGCGAAGGCTGAGCCGAGCCGCACGCTCGCCTGGCGACCGGACGGCACGAGAGTCACTCCCGTCGTGCGGGCAAAGGGCGTCAGGGCGACGCGCGCGAGGCCCGCGAGGGAAGGGCCGGCACCTACCGGCAGCTGCGGCACCCCCGTCTCCAGCAGGTGCACGCGGAAGCCTTGCGCGTCCAGGTGCACGGCGAGCGAGGCCGCCATCGACACGCACCACTCGAACGACTCGCTGCGGTCGGAATCGCCAGAGTCGACATCCGGATGCCCGCTGCGCCTTGTCTCAAGCAGCACCGTGACCTCGGCGGCGCTGCGCTGCTCCTCCTGGCGCACCATGAGTTCGCCGTGCCGGGCCGAGGCCCTCCAGTGCACGCGCCGAAGGGGGTCGCCGACCCGGTAAACGCGCGTCGTGAGCTCGTGCTCGCCGCCCGTCGCCCGGTGGTCGGCCCTGTGCGCCTGCCCATCGGCACGGCGCGGCGTTGACAGCGTCTCCTCCAGCACCGCGACGCGTGGGAACACCGTGAGCGCGGTGGAGTCGCCCACGACGACCGTTGCCGATGCGAGCCCGAAGGGGTCCATGACTGTGACGCGGGCGGGGCCGATCGCGAAATCGCCCCTGCGCGGCGGAACGAAGTCCCACATGACCGTGACGCTGCGCTGCACGTCACCCCAGCGACCGCGGAGCAGCGGCAGCTCGGCCGGGGTGCTGGCGCCTGCGACCCGTCGGGCCAGCATGCCCGAGGGTGAGTGCCACGACCATTCGTCGGTCCAGGTGGCCTGCCCGACCGCTTGGAGCGCGCGATTGGCGATATCGAGCTGCACCGGCACGGGATGCCCCGGCATGGCGCGCTCGGCGCCAAAGGAGCGGTGCACGGCGAGCGACGGCCGACGATGCCTCGCGGCGAGGGCGGATGCCACGACCGCCGCGAGGAGCAGGATCGACACGAGGAACAGTGCGTCGACGCCGACCGAGTAGGCCACCACGAGCCCGACGGCCCCGGCGGCGAGCAGCGCCCTTCCCCGCCAGGTCAGCGAAACTCCCCCTCTCGGCGGTCGACGGCGCATGAGGCTCCCCCTACTAGTGCCGGGCGTCGGATGCGACGGGCACGGGCGTCGCGTTCACGATGCGGCGAACGATCGACTCGGAGACGGGCACCGAGGAGGAGCCCGAGGCCTGCCCGGAGGGGATGACTCGATGCGCCAGCACGGGCACCGCGAGTGCGTCGATGTCGTCGGGAAGCACGAAGTCCCGCCCGTCGAGTGCGGCTCGCGACTTCGCCGCTCGCACGAGGTGCAGGGTGCCGCGAGGACTCGCTCCGAGACGGAGTTCCGAGTCGAGCCGCGTCGCCTGGGCGATCGCGACGGTGTAGCGCTCAACGGCGGGCGCGACGTAGACGGCCCGCACCGTCGCGATCATCTGCAGCAATTCATCGAGCGAGACGACGGGCGCGAGGAGGTCGAGCGGGCTCGAGGTCTCCCGCGTGCGCAGCATGGCCTGTTCGGCGGCCTCGTCCGGGTAGCCCATCGAGATGCGCACCATGAAGCGGTCGCGCTGTGCCTCGGGCAGCGGATAGGTGCCATCCATCTCGATGGGGTTCTGGGTGGCGACGACGGTGAACGGCTCCTGCAGCGGATGCGTGTGGCCGTCGACCGTGACCTGGCGCTCCTCCATGCTCTCGAGCATCGCCGACTGGGTCTTGGGGCTCGCGCGGTTGATCTCGTCGCCGATCACGATGTTGGCGAAGATGGGCCCAGGCGTGAACTCGAAGCTGTGGTCGGCCTGGTTGTAGACGGAGACGCCTGTGATGTCGGAGGGCAGCAGGTCTGGCGTGAACTGGATTCGGCTGACCGAGCAGTCGACCGAGCGTGCGAGCGCTCGTGCCAGCATCGTCTTGCCGACGCCAGGCACATCCTCGATCAGCAGGTGCCCCTCCGCGAGCAGCGTCGCGAGTGCCAGTTCCACCGCGCTCCGCTTGCCGTCGATGACCCGCTCGATACTCGACAGGATCTGCTCACCGAGTTCTTCGAATCGGCTGGCGGGCATGATGGCGGGAACCGGCACGGCGTCGTTCAGCATTGAGCATCACCTCTTCTCAGGTGAGTCTCGCACACGCTGCCGACGCCGCGCAGGGTCCCTTTCGTGGGGATTCTTACTCGAGGTTCGAGGCGGCTTCCGAGATCAGGGTGACGTAGTCCTCGACGCCCCAGGCGAGCGAGAGCGGGCTCGGCGGCGACACGGACGAGATGAGGGATTCCCCGACGATGGTCGCGACGGAACCGCGCGCGACGGCGGGAATCGCCTGCGCGTAGGGCTGGGCGAGGAACGCGTCGGCCTCCTCCTGCGTCGTCGCGTAGTTCACGACGATGTCGGCCTCGAGCAGGTCGAGCTGCTCGTAGCTGAGCGTGTAGTAGAAGGTCGATTCGCCGTTCGCGAGTTCGTCGACCGCCGGGGCGTTCTCGAGGCCCAGGTCGAAGAGGAACTCAACGCGGGGGTCGGCGGCGCGGTAGACGTAGAAGACTCCGGCGCCGTCCCAGATCGCGGCCACGGTGCGGCCCCCGAGTTCCGGATGCGCGGCGGCCTGCTCCGCAACGGCCTTCTCGGCGTCAGCGATGACCTCCTCCGCCTCCTCGCCGAGGCCGAGAGACTCGCCGACGATGCGCACGACGTCGCGCCACGGGGTGGTCCACGCCTCGTCGGGGTACGGGACGGTCGGCGCGATGTCGGAGAGGACCTCGTACTGTTCCTGGGTGAGTCCGGAGTAGGGCGCGAGGATGACCTCGGGCTCGAGTTCGAGAATCTCCTCGTAGGCGGGCTCCTCCGCACTCGTCGGGAAGACGGTCGGCATCTCTGCCCCCATCCGCTCGATCTCCTCGGCGACCCACGGCACCACGCGGTCGTCGTTGCCGCCGTAGACCTGTTCCTCGATGCCGACCGGCACGAGGCCCAGGGAGAGCACCGCCTCGGTGCTGCCCCATCCGATCGTCACGATGCGCTCGACACCCTCGGGAACCGTCGTCTCACCGAATGCGTGCGTGATGGTGTTGCCGTCGGCACTGTCGCCGCCAGTGTTGTCGCCTCCACCCGTGGCACAGCCGGTGAGGGCGAGCGCTGCGACGGTGAGCAGGGCGAGAGTCATTCTCTTCACGTGGGGTTCTCCTGAGTGGTGGTAGTGGTAATGAATGGTTCAGTGGGACTGCGGCACGGAAGCCGGGGTTCGCGGATGCACGCGGCTCAGCGGCACGACCATGGGCGAGCCCGCGACGGGGTCGACCATGATGTGCGCGTCGAGCGCGAACGCGAGGCGCACGGTCTCGGCCGTGATGACCTCGGCGGGCGCACCCGAGGCGACGACCGCACCGCCCGCCATGACGACGACGTGGTCGGCGTAGCGTGCCGCCAGGTTGAGGTCGTGGAGCACCATGACAACCGTCGTGCCCTTCGCCCGATTGAGCGAGTGCAGCAGGTCGAGCACCTCGAGCTGGTGCGTGACGTCGAGATAGGTCGTGGGTTCGTCGAGCAGCAGGATGTCGGGGTCCTGGGCGAGCGCCATGGCGATCCAGGCGCGCTGCCGCTGGCCGCCCGAGAGGGACTCGACAGGCCGGTCGGCGAACTCGATGCAGTCGGTGGCGGTGAGCGCCTCGAGCGCGATGCGGTCGTCATCGCTCGTGCGACGGCCGAACCAGCCCTGGTGCGGGTAGCGGCCGCGGGCGACGAGGTCAGCGACCGTGATGCCCTCCGGCGCGATCGGAGACTGCGGGAGGATGCCGACGACCCTCGCAAACTCACGACCCGAGTAGGAACGGATGTCGCGCTCATCGAGCAGCACCCGCCCATCCGCCGGGCTGAGGATGCGGGCGAGCGTGCGCAGCAGGGTCGACTTGCCGCTCGCATTCGCGCCGACGATGACCGTGACCCGGCCAGCGGGGATCTCGATGTCGAGCCCATCGATGACGACATGCGAGTCGTAGGCGACACGGAGCCCCTCCGCGCGGAAGCTGTGATCGGGGGTGCGGGTCATGCGTTTCGCCTTCCGCGGTTCGAGGTGGCAAGCAGCCACAGGAGGTAGGGCGCCCCGATGATGCCCGTCACGATGCCGGCGGGCACGATCACGCCGGGGATGAGGGTCGACGCGGCGAAGTCGGCGAAGGTCACGACGATCGCGCCGATCAGCGCCGCCGGGATGATCGCGAGGTGCGCACCCCCCACGAGCCTGCGTGCGATGGGGGCGGAGGCAAACGCGACGAACGCGAGGGGGCCGGCGTAGGCGGTGGCGACGGCCGTGAGGGCGACGGCAACGGCAAGCACGGCGTAGCGGGCGGAGACGACTCGGAGCCCTAGGCCCGTCGCCGTGTCGTCGCCGAGCTGGAGGGTGCGGATGCGCGGCACGAGCACGGCGAGGAGCAGCAGCAGCGGCACGAGCGTCACGGCGATGACCCCGATGTCGTTCCAGCGAGCCCCCGCGACACCGCCGACCGTCCAGACGAGGGCAGCGACGGCCTCCTGCTCGTCGGCGCGCGTGAGGAGATAGCCGATGACGGACTGCGCGAGGAAGGCGAAGCCGACCCCGACGAGCACGAAGCGGTACCCGGAGAGGCCCTCCCTCGAGGCGAGCAGCGTGATTGCGAGTGCGACCGCCACGGCACCGCCGAAGGCCAACAGCGAGACCATGGCCCCGCTCACTCCAAGGATGAGGATGCCGAAGGCCGCAGCGGCACTCGCCCCGCCGCTGATGCCGATGATGTCGGGGCTCGCGAGCGGGTTTCGCAGCAGCGTCTGGAAGAGGGCGCCCGCGATGCCGAATGCGATCCCCGCGAGCACGCCGAGCACGATGCGCGGCAGCCGCAGGCGGAAGAGTACGAAGGCGTCCTTCGACTCTCCCGCGCCGAACAGCGTCGGCAGGATGCGCTCCGGGCTGATCGGGTAGGCGCCCGTGCCGAGCGAGATCGCAACGATCGCGGCCAGCAGCACGGCAAGCACGCCGCTCACCAGGGCCACCCTGCGCGCGAGGCGGCGGCGGACCATCGGCAGCGTTGGAGTCATCGGACGGGCGAGCGAGGTCGTCACAGCGCGCGTCCCTTCACTCGGCGAACGAGCGCGACCAGGACGGGCACTCCGATGACGGCGATCACGAGCCCGACTTCCAGCTCGGAGGGTTGCACGATGAGGCGTCCGACGACATCGGCGACCAGCACGAGGAGCGGTCCCAGCACGAGCGAGTACGCCAGCATCCACCGGTAATCGATACCCACGACCGCGCGCGCGATGTGCGGCACGACGAGTCCCACGAAGACGAGTGGCCCGGCAAGCGCTGTCGCGGTGCCGCAGAGGAGCACGATGGCGACGGCGGAGAGCCCGCGGGTGAGCCCCGCGTTGTGGCCGAGGCCTTTCGCGACGTCATCGCCGAAGGCGAGGAGCGTGAGGTCCCGACCCACGAACAGGGCGAGCAGGAGGCCAACGAGGACAAATGGCCACAGCATCCCGAGCATGTCAATGCCGCGCCCCGCGAGCGAACCGACCTGCCAGAAGCGGAAGGTGGCCAGGGTCTGCACGTCGGTGATGATGAGCAGCGTCACGATCGACGTCGAGACGGCCGCGATCGCCATGCCGGCGAGCGCGAGCGTCACGGGGGTCGCGCCGTCGCGTGCGAGTGTGCCGATGAAGTACACGAGCGCGGCCGTCACCGCCGCACCCGCGAACGCGAACCAGATGAAGCCGAAGGGCGAGGTCACGCCAAGGAGTGCGATCGCGATGACGACGAAGAGCGAGGCACCGGCATTGATGCCGAGGAGCCCCGGGTCGGCCAGGGGGTTGCGGGTCACACCCTGCATGAGGCATCCGGCCACCGCGAGGGCCAGCCCGACGAGCGCACCGATCACGGTGCGGGGCACGCGAAGTTCGCGCACGACCGAGTGGAGCGGGTTCGTCGGGTCGGGCTGCGCGAGCGCCGCGACCACGTCGACGAGTGGTGTCGCCCTCGTGCCGAGGGCGAGGCTCGCCACGACGACGAGGAGCAGCGCCACAACACTCGCCACCAGGCCGACGATGCGCCGCATCCGGCGCGACCGCGCAGCGGCACCCCCGCGGACGGGCTCCATCGTGTCGGACGCCCCCGCAGTGGGCGTCCTGGCCGTCGTGGTCACGCTACTGCCGCTCAGAGAGACCGTGGCGCCAGTACCCCATGAATGCAATGCGCTTGCGGTCGATGCCTGTCTCGCTCACGAGGAAGCGTCGCAAGGATTTGATGACGGATGATTCTCCCGCGAGCCAGCCGTAGAACCCAGCCTCAGCGCGCTCGGGAGACTCCCACAGCAGCTCGGAGTCGACGTCGACCTCGTCGACCGCCTGCGCGACCGCCGCGCGGGCACGCTCGATGGCGAGTGGGTTCTCGGCGACCCAGGCGCGTACGGCCGGGTCGAGGAGGCTGCCGTGCGCTCGTCCGTCTCGGGGCAGCCAGGTGACCACGACTCCGTCGTGGGTATCGATGGGAAGCATGTCGGCCGCATCCGGCACCTCGATAAAGGCTCGAGCGCGCGTGCCGGCGGGCAGGGACTCCAGGATGCTGCAGATGGCGGGTGTGGCCGTCTCGTCGCCAATCAGCAGGTATTCGCTCGCATCGCCGGGGTGCCAGTCGATGCCGACCGCGGAGTCGAGGCTGAAGCGGTCGGGCCCGACGATGATGAGGGGGTCACCCACGGACGCGCACGAGAGCCACCGGGATGCAGGACCACCGTCGGGGTGGAGCACCATGTCGACGTCGATCTCGCGCAGCTCGGGGCGGGACGCGCGGATCGTGTAAGTGCGGAACGGCGCGCGCAGCTCATCGGGGAGGTCGCGCCACCGCGAGTACCAGCTGCCGTCGGCGATGACCGAGGGGTTGTGGGCGCCGACGTCGCAGTGCTCGCCGCGGGCGGGCCCAGCCTCGAGGGGGAAGAGCAGCTTGATGCGCTGGTCGAGCCCGTCAGTGCCGAAGTCGCTGAGCGCTTCTCCCGCGAAGGTGACTCGCACGAAGTGCGGGCTGAGCCGCTCGAGCGCTGACACCGCGACCACATAGGGGCGGTAGGCGGGGCGCGCATCCTTCTCCACCGCGAGAGGCAAGGTAAGCATTACCTAAGTATGGCATGCCTAACTTCACGACGCGAGAAGTTTTTTCGCCCCTACTGCGAGCGCGGGGTCTGCAGGAACTCGGCGACCGCCGTCGGCACGTAAGGGGCAACGTCGCCACCGAGGGCGGCGACCTGCCGCACGAGCGAGCTCGACACGTGCGCGTGCGCCGGGTCTGGGAGCAGGAAGACCGTCTCGACGCCCGCGAGGTTGCGATTGACGATCGCCATGGGGGTCTCGTACGAGACATCCACACTTGAGCGCACGCCCTTGACGAGCACGCTCGCTCCCACATCCGTGCAGTAATCAACCAAGAGGCCGACCATCCAGGAGGTGACCCGGATGTTGCTGGGCAGCCCCGCGTCGGTGATCGACTTCTCGATCAGGCTGACGCGCTGCGCGACGGGCAGCAGCGCCGTCTTGTCGGGGTTGTGCACGACGAGCACGTGTATCTCGTCGAAGAGGCCCGCGGCACGCTCGATGACATCGAGGTGCCCCCTCGTGACGGGGTCGAATGATCCGGGGACGACGGCGATCCTGGGCATGCGAACAAGCCTAGTGGGCGCAAAGCCCTCAGCCTTGAGACATGAACTCCCGCGCACTCTCGTCGAGGCGACGATCGAGCGCCTCTCTCAGCGCCGGATGCCCGGCCAAGGTCGGGTCTTGCGCCAGCGTCTGCTCAGCCACGGCCCGCGCCTCCGTGATGAGGCCGGCGTCCTTCGCCACGCGCAGGAGGCGCAGGCTCGACCGGCCGCCGGACTGCACACTGCCGAGCACATCGCCCTCCTGCCGCAGCTCGAGATCCTTCTCGGCAAGCTCGAAACCATCGAGGGTGGATGCGACCGCCTCGACCCGGTCTCGGGCGAGCGAGCCCGTCTCCGCCGAGGTGACCATGAGGCACAGGCCGGGCAGGCCGCCCCGGCCGACCCGCCCGCGCAGTTGGTGAAGCTGGGAGACGCCGAAGCGGTCGGCGTCGAGGATGACCATGGTCGAGGCATTCGGCACGTCGACACCGACCTCGATGACGGTCGTTGCGACCAGCACGTCGATGTCGCCCGCAGCGAAGGCGCGCATCATGGAGTCCTTCTCCTCCCCCGGCATCCTCCCGTGCAGCGCCGCGATGCGTGCGGAAGCCAGGACGGGATTGGCCCGGAGCTCCTCCGAGACCCCCGCGACCGTCGCCGGCTTCGATGCCGGCCCGTCCTGCGACTCGGGGTCCTCCTCCGATTCCTCGCGTGACGCCGCATCGATGGCCGGGCACACCACGAAAGCCTGCCGGCCCTGCGCGAGCTCCTCGGCCACGCGCTGCCAGACGCGCGCCATCCATCCCGGCTTCTCCGCGACAGGAACGACGTGCGACTCGATCGGCACGCGACCCGAGGGAAGCTGCGCGATTGTCGACACGTCGAGGTCGCCGAAGACCGTCATCGCGACCGTGCGCGGGATCGGCGTGGCGGTCAGCACGAGCACGTGCGGCGGCACGGCGCCCTTGCGGCGCAGGGCTTCGCGCTGGGCGACGCCGAAACGGTGCTGCTCGTCGACCACGACGAGGCCGAGATCGAAGAACTCGACCGAGCCGCTCATGAGGGCGTGCGTGCCCACGACGATGTGGGCACTCCCCGAGACGGCCGCGAGCGTGGCCCGGCGACGGTCGGCCGCGGGCATCTGCCCCGTGATGAGCGTCGGCCGGACCTTCGCGGCAAGGTCGGGGCCGAGGGAGGCGACGATCGACCGTAGGTGCTGGGCCGCGAGCACCTCGGTCGGTGCGAGGAGGGCCGACTGTCCGCCGGATTCAGCGACGGCGAGCATGGCTCGCAGCGCGACGAGGGTCTTGCCGGAACCGACCTCGCCCTGCACGAGACGGTTCATGGGAACGGGCTGCGACAGGTCTGCCGAGATCGCCTCGCCCACAGTCACCTGGTCATCCGTTCGCCGGAAGGGCAGGCCCGCATCGAAACGCTCGAGGAGGCCACCCGGCTCCGCTCTGCGTGCTGTCGCCTGCCGCGAGCGCAGGGCCGCCCTCTGCTCGAGCAGCGCGGCCTGCAGCACGAACGCCTCCTGGAAGCGGAGCGCCTTGCGCGCGGCTCGCCACTCGATGTCCTTCGTGGGTCGATGGATGAGTTCGAGCGCCCGGCGGTAGTCCATGAGGGTGCGCTCCTTGCGCACGGATGCCGGCACCGGGTCGGCAATGGGCGGCAGCGTGTCGAGCACGACGCCGACGGCCTTGCCGATTTGCCACGACGGCACGGTCGCGGTCGCCGGGTAGATCGGGACGGGCTGTTCCGCCCACGCGCGATACGCCTCCGTATCGCCACCCGGAGCATCCGCGTCGAAGAGCTCGTAGTCGGGATGCGCGAGCTGCAGGCTGCCCCGATAGTCGCCGACCTTGCCCGTGAAGATGCCGCGCACACCCGGCCGCAGGTCCTTTGCCCGCCACGCCTGATTGAAGAACGTCAGCGACAGGACGCCCTTGCCATCGCTGATGCGCACCTCGAGGAGTGAGCCGCGACGGTTGCGCATCGAGCGCTCCCGGGCGTCGAGCACCTCGGCGACGATCGTGACGTTCTCGTCGATGGGAAGGGCGCCAAGTTCGGTGAGCTCACCGCGGAGGGCATAGCGCCTCGGGTAGTGCGCGAGCAGGTCACCGACGGTCTCAAGCCCCAGGTTGCGCGAGAACGACTGTGCCGTGCGTCCGCCCAGCGCGGACGAGAGCTTGGCGTCGAGCGGCGATCCCACGCAACGAGCGTACCTTCGACCCCCGTCATGCCAGCGCCGCTACGCTCGAAGGATGACGCGCATCATCGCCGGGTATGCCGGTTCCCTCGCGATCGCGGTGCCCCCGAAGGGCACGAGGCCCACGAGCGACCGCGTGCGCGAGGCGATCTTCTCAGCGCTCGAAGCCCGGGATGCACTCGAGGGCGCAACCGTGTTCGACCTCTACGCCGGCTCGGGCGCGCTGGGGCTCGAAGCCGCAAGCAGGGGCGCCGTGAGCGTCACGCTCGTCGAGAAGAATGCCGCAGCATCCGCCATTTGCCGGCGGAACGCCGACCTCATCCGCTCGAAGGCTCCCAAGGGCACGCGCATCACGGTCGCGCCGGTCTCGGTGCAGTCCTTCCTCGCGGGGGCCGTCGGCACCGTCGACCTCGTCTTCATCGACCCGCCCTACGAGCTCGGGGAGGACGCCCTGGCTGCAGATCTAGCCGCGCTGCCACTCGCCCCAGGCGCGATCGTGCTCGTCGAGCGCTCCTCGCGCTCCCCCGAACCACGCTGGCCAGAGGGCCTCAAACTCGACCGCAGCCGCAAGCACGGCGACACGACACTGTGGTGGGCCTCGGCCGCATAACGCCGTTCAGCCCGCTTGGCCGTCCCAGCCGCGATAGGGATCCCAACCGCGCGCCGGCGCGGGCTCCCCATCGAGGAGGACGCCCGCGCCCTCCCTCACACGCCCGACCGCGCGGAACCCGCCCGGGAGCGTCAGCCCCGGCGGGAACGTCGCGAGGAGGGAATGGTCCTCGCCGCCACCCAGCGCGAGGGCGACATCCGGGCCGAGCGTCGTCGAATCGAAGTCGATCGCCACGCCGCTTGCCACCGCCACGCGAGCGGCGTCCTTGGCGAGGCCATCGCTGAGATCGAGCATCGCCGTTGCGCCGACGGCAGCCGCATGTGGGCCGTCGGCGATGGGCGGAGTCGGCCTGCGCTGGGCTCGCGTGCGAGCCCGAAGCGCCTCGGCGCGCGTCGCATCCGGCTCGCCGTGGTCGTCGACGCCCTCGGTGAAGAGCACGCGCAGTCCCTCCGCCGCCTCACCGAGCGCGCCGGAGACCGCGACGACATCCCCTGGACGCGCGCCCGAGCGGATGACGGGGCGTCGTCCCTCAAGATCACCGAACGCCGTCACGGCGAAGGTCATGATGGGTGAGACGGAGAGGTCGCCGCCCACGACGCCGCAGCCCGGGGCGAGGGCGTCGCAGGCGGCACGGAGCCCCTCCGCGATCTCCTCCAGCACCGAGACAGGCGTGTCGGCGGGGAGCGCGAGCGCCACGACGAGCGCGGTCGGCACCGCGCCCATGGCCGCGACATCCGACAGGTTCGAGGCGGCCGCCTTCCAGCCGAGGTCGAAGGGACTCGACCATGCGAGGCGGAAATCCGGGCCGTGGATCATCATGTCGGTCGTGACGACGAAGCGACCGTCCGGGGCCGCGATGACGGCGGCGTCATCGCCTGGACCGAGCAGGGTCGCGCTGGCGTGCGGGAGGCGGGGAAAGATGCGCTGCAGTGCTGCGGACTCCCCCACCGACGCGAGGGTGTCGGGGGCGCTCATGCTTGACACGGTAGCCTGACAGGGATGGGCACCACGACTCGACCGGCACGCGCAGCGATCGCTGCGACGGCCGCACTCCTCGCCCTCACGGGCTGCAGCGCGGCCGTTCCCATGACGGCAGCACCGGATGCCGCGGCCGTCGAATGCGCCGATGTCACCGTGCGACTCCCCGCCGCGATCGACGACCTCGAGCGACGCGACACCGACGCGCAGGCGACGGGAGCGTGGGGGTCGCCGGCATCCGTCTTCCTGCACTGCGGGGTAGAGGCCCCCGGCCCCTCGACGCTGCCATGTTTCACCGTGCGCGGCATCGATTGGCTGCGCGACGACGCGGATGCTCCCACCTTCGTCTTCACGACCTATGGCCGCGAGCCCGCCGTGCGTGTCACGGTGGACAGCACGGCCTCCTCGGGAACCGCGGCGCTCGTCGCGGTCGCGAATGCGGTCGGGACGATCCCGGCTGAGCGCTTCTGCACGGCCGCGGAAGACGTGCTCGGCACCGAGGAGTAGCTGCGCTCTCGTCGAGAGCACTCCCGCCAGCGGTCGAGCGCGCGCAGGTCAACGTGTGGTGTGACGACGTGACCGAGGACCTCGAGCGACGGGACACGACGAAGGGGCACCCTGGCGGGCTCCACTCGCCGCGGCTAGGGTCACGAGTGATGGCATCGCGGCGAGCGTCCGGCTCCCGGCCACGACAGGAAGGCCCATGTGACCGTTCGAATCGCGACTCTCCCCCTTCTCGCCGTAGTTACCGCATTCGCGCTGAGCGGCTGCGCTCTGAACGGGAACGCGGGAACCGACACGGAAGCGAACTCGCCGGCGCAAGCCTCAGGGGGAAGCATTGAGTTGGCGATCTCCGAGACCTGCATTAACGGTTCCGGCCCAGATTGCGTGCTCGTCAACGGCGAGCACATCGCGCTGCCGCCGTCGTTCGAGCGCGCCAGCGTCGAGCGCGCGATCGCGTCCGTGGGCGGCCAGCACTCGGTCAGCGTGACCTTCGATAGCGACGGCGCGGCCATCTTTACCTCCCTCGCGGAGCAGGCCGCCAGCGCCCAGCCCCCCACGCGCATGCTCTTGAAGATCGGCGGAGAGGTCAAGGCGGCCGTGTCAGTCGTCGAGGTACCCCAAACGCCTCACATGGAGATCCTGTTCGCGCCCGAGGAAAACGTCGACAGGCTCGTCGAGCTCATCCAGGAAGGCTGAGCACCGCCTAGGCGCGGGGGCCGTCGAGTCCTACGAGCTTACCCGCGATGCCGCCGGCCGCGCGGAGTGCCGCACCCGAGCCGAAGCCGCCAGCAGGCAGGGTGAACGGCTTGTCGCGCGCCTCCGCGAGGGCGTCACGGAGCACGACCGCGGCCGGCTGCTGCGGCGCCCAGAGGTAGAGCGACATGGCACCGGGGATCGAGTTGACCTCGTTGACGAAGAGCTCGCCCGTCGCCTCATCGAGCAGCAGGTCGACGCGCACGACGCCCGTGAGTCCCGTGGTCTCGGCGACGAGGGTTGCGAGTTCAGCGGCCTTCTCGGCGACGCCCTCGGGGACGACGGCCGGGAACTCGCGCGGCGCGCTCGTGAGCCCGGCATCCTCGCCCGCACCACCCGCGAGGTACTTCTCGGCGTAGGAGTAGAGGCCAGACTCGCCGCCGCCGCGCAGCGGCTTCTCGAGCTGTGTCAGCTCGAGCTTGGGCGCGGTGCGGAAGCTGATGTTGAGGTCGATCAGCTCGGGCCGGTAGGGCTCGAGCACGGCGCCAGCGCGCAGGTGGCTTGAGGCCTTGCCGATCGCACGGGCAGCCGCGATGTCATCCACGATCTCGATGCCGATCGAGGAGCCACCGAAGCGGGGTTTGACGATGTAGGGACCTGCGAAGCTGGGCTCGCGCAGCGCGGAGAGCGGCTCACGCGGCAGCGAGGCAATGCCCGCCGACGTCATGAGCCCGCCGAAGGCCAGCTTGTCCATGCCGACAGCACCGGCGAAGAGGCTCGAGCCCGTCGCGGGGATGCCGAGCAGGCTGAAGAGCGCGGCCGCGCCGCCGCCCTCGCCCACGCCGCCGTGCAGGCAGAGCAGCGCGGCCTCTGGCGTGAGCTCGTCTTCGCCGAAGCGCTTCTTGATGAACAGGCCGGCATTCTCACCGAGACGCAGGTCAACGGGCTTGGAGCCCTTCGGCACACCCTCGAGGTAGTCCTTCGCCTCGGTCTTGTTTGGCACGAGGAACCAGCCGCCCGCGGGCGCCCAGTACAGCGGCAGCACGGTGTCGCCTGCGTCGAGCAGCACCCGCTCCGACTGGAGCCCAGTCAGGATCGAGATCTCGTGCTCGGGAGAGGGGCCTCCGAAAACGACCGCCCACGTGCTGCTCATGATCCTCCGGTGCTCGCTTTGCCCAGGCGCTGTGCGCATGGCCGTGTGGCCCGCATCCGGCCGCGTCTCCCGCCAGCCCCGATGCGTCCCCTCACGCTCAGCGATCAGGGGTAGTGGTCTGGCAGGTCGTTCTCATAGAGGATAACGCCTCTGTCTGCGGCTTGATCGAGCGCCACCTGCACCGCGTCCTCGCGGCGGTCGAAGACGAGGGACGGAAGCTCGGCGCCCGCCGATCCCGCAAGGAGTGCCGCGCGATTCGTGCGTCCGACGATGAGGAGCCTGCCGCCGCGAGCCGTCACGGATGCCGCGAAGGCGCGATTGCGCTCGAACTGCACCGATCCCAATTCAACCATGCCGGGCGTCACGACAACGAGTTGCCCGCCGCGCTCCCCCGCAAGGGCGGCGGCGCCCTCGAGCGCGCGTTCGGACCCGACAGGGTTGGAGTTGTAGGTGTCGTCGATGATGAGGGTGCCGTTCGGCGCCTTCTGCACCTCGGCACGGTGCTGTGAGCCCGGAAGCGCCGTGAGGCGCGGCGCGATCGCCGAGACGTCGACGTCGAGGGCGAGGGCGATGCCGACCGTGACGGCAATGTTGACGGCGTGGCCCGTGCCTGGGATTTCGACGGGGACGGTCGTTGTGCCCTCGGCGCTGCGGATCGTGACGACGGATGCTGCGGCATCCACGACCACGTCGGCGTCCGTTCCTGGCACGGTCGAGACCGTGACGACCCGCTTGCCCTCCGTGCGGCAGCGTTCCACGAGCGCGCGCAGTTCCGGCTCGTCAACGGGCAGCACGACAGTCTTGGCACGCTCCGTGATCTCGCCCTTCGCGCGGGCGATCGTCTCCTTGGTCTTCATGCGCGCCAGGTGCGCCTCGCCGATCGTCGTGATGGCCGCGACATCCGGCGGGAAGCTCTCGCTCAGCTCGCGGATCTCACCAGGGCCATAAACGCCCATCTCGGCGACGAAGACCTCCGTGCCCGGCACGACGCGGTCGTTGACCGCACGCGAGAGGCCCATGAGATTGTTGAAGCTCGCGGGGCTCGCGACGACCGAGAAGGCACCCGCGAGCACGTGCGCCACGTAGCCCTTGGTCGAGGTCTTGCCGTAGGAGCCCGTGATCGCCACGACCGTCGGACGCACCTGCCCAAGGCGCTTGCGGGCGCTGACCAGGTACTTGTGTGAGAGGCGCTTCTCGAGGGCGTTCATGGGCACGAGCACGCCGTCCATGATCACCGGGGCCAGGAGCACCGTGAGCGCGACGCCGGGCAGCCCGACGAGCCACCAGAGCAAGGCGCCGACCGCGAGGAGTGCCACGGCATAGGCGGCCGCGAGGCGGCGGGCCCGCTGCGTCCAGTTGAGCGGCGTGCTCCTGCCGCGCACGCCCAGCCCGACGGGGAGGAACGCGGCGGTGACGACCGCGAGGATGCTGGTGATGGCGCTTGCGAGCCCGGCGCCCGTGAGCACGAGCAGCACGGCGGCAGCGACCAGGAGAACCGCGAGGCTCGCGACAATCGCGTTGACGGGCCGGCGCACGACCCAGAGGGCCCCGATGCGGGAGACCCAGCCGGCGATGTAGTGCTCGCGCTGCGCGACACGCAACCAGCGCAGCACTGCGAGCGCGCCCGCGGCGACGCCAACGATGAGGGTCACGATGATGAGGGCAGTCACTGCGCCACGTCCTCCAACAGTGTCATGAGTTCTTCGCGTACGGCGGGCACGAGGCCGCCTTCCAGCAGGTGCCCGCTGCCGGGCACCACTCGGAAACGGGCGTCAGCAAGCAGTTCGCTCGCCGCCCTGCCCGCGCCGGCCGGGGCGGCCGTGTCGTGCTCACCCCACACCATGCGCACGGGCACCGTGATGCGCCCGAGGTCATCGCGGTAGTCCTCGCCGACAACCCGCACCATGACGTCGCGCATGACGCCCTGCGCATTGCGGTAGTCGGCCGAGCCGTGCTTGCGGCGCTGGGCCTCGAGCACGCCCTGTGAGACGAGCCCCCGCTTGGCGAGCGCTCGCACGAGCCGGTAGCTGAGGGCGGCCTTGGGTGCCGCGTGGAGACGCACGAGCGGCACGCCCGTCAGCACGAGACCCTTGACGAGTTCCGGATGCTTCGCCGCAAGTCGCACCGCGACGCGACCGCCGAAAGAATGGGCGACGATGACGGTCGGCCCGAGCTCGCGGAGGGCCTCGACGAGGTCATCCGCATACTGCTCGCTGCCCCAAGCATCCGAGGGTTCCGGGGTGATACCGAAGCCGGGAAGGTGGATCGCGAGGGCGTTGAGGCCTGCGACGATGGGGCCGAAATCGGCACCCGTGCGCCCCCACCCGTGGAGGGCGATGACCTGCACGGGGGTGCCGCCCGTCTTCTCGGCGAGGAGCCGCCCATCCGCCAACGCCGTGATCACCTAGCCACAGTACACCTGGGGTGGGGCCCGGACAGGTGCCTACGTCGTCGTCCAGCGCTCCGGCCCAAGCGACCCGGCGGGGTACTCCTCGAGGGGCACCTCGTCGCGCCCCCAGGCGTCAAGCACCGGTTCGACGATGCGCCAGCACTCGACGGCCGCGTCATCGCGAACGAAGAGGAGAGGGTCGCCCGCGAAGACGCCCTCGAGCACCTGCCCGTAGGGCCGCAGTTCTGACTCGGGAAGCTTGGTCCCCAGCACCGCGCGGTCGAGCGTGAAGACGTCGCCTGGGCTGTTGACGTCGAACTCGATCTCGAGCGTCTCGGGCGACAGCCCGATGCGCACGCGAGTCGGCGACTCGCGACCGCCGAAGCCCCTGGGGAGGTGGGGCACGGGCTTGAAGGTCACCAGGATCTCGCGGCGCCTGCCCGCGAGCGCCTTGCCCGAGCGCAGGATGAACGGCACTCCCGACCAACGCCAGTTGTTGATCGAGACACGCACCTCCGCCAGCGTCTCGGTGCCGCGTTCGGGGTCGACGCCGGGTTCGTCCACATAGTTCGGCACCTCGCGGCCTTCGATGTTGCCGGCCGTGTAGCGGGCACGCCTCGTGCTGCTCGCGAAATCGCTGTCAATCTCGCTCGCCCGCAGCACGGTCGCGATCGCGTCACGAACATCCCGCTCCCCGAGGCTCGCGGGCGGCTCGAGTGCGACGAGGCCCATCACGAGCAGGAGGTGGCTCTGGATCATGTCGCCCAGCGCGCCGGTCGCGTCGTAGTACCCGGCACGGCCCTCGAGGGTGAGATCCTCGTCGAAGATGATGTCGACGCGGTCGATGTAGCGGTTGTTCCACACGGGTTCGAGCACGAGGTTGGCAAAGCGCAGCCCGAGGAGGTTCACCGCGGTCGGCGCGGCGAGCCAGTGGTCGACCCGGAAGATCTGCTCCTCGGGCACCAGCGCCGCCAGCGTGCGGTTGAGAGTGCGAGCCGACCCGTGGTCGTGCCCGAAGGGCTTCTCGAGCACGAGCCTCGTGCCCTCCGGAAGATCGGCGGGCGTGAGCCCCGCGCAGGCCTCGACCGTGACGGAGGGCGGCAGCGCGAAATACACGGCGACAGGGGTTTCTGCGGCGGCGATCACCTCGGCGAGCGCACCGGATGCCGTGACATCCGCCCGGTGGAACCTTGCGTCCTCCACGATTGCCTGCAGCAGGCCCCTGGTCTCCTCGTCGCTCTCCCCCGCGGTCTCCGCGAAGGACTCTTCCACTCGCTCCTGCCACTGCTCGTCAGACCAGTCGCTCGATCCCACCCCCACAACGGTCAGGGCGTCGAGGCGGTCGCGTGCGACGAGACTCGCGAGCCCCGGCAGGAGCAGGCGGCCCGCCAGGTCGCCCGTCGCGCCCAGGATGATCAGGGTACGGATGCCCGTGGCGTCCGCGGCGCTCGGCTCTGCGACGTTCGGCTCTGCCACGTTCCCTCCTCGGTGGCCGGTACGAGCCGGCCTCAGGCGTCACTGTAGGCTCGCTCGCCAAACTTTCTCACCCCGCAGGGCACTGTGCGACGCTGGGACGACACCGACACCGACACCGCAAAGGAGCCTCCCCATGCAGGCAGAGCAGTTCACCGAACCCCTCGCGTATCACGGCGAGGGGCCCGTCTGGGCTGAGGCGTGGGGCGGCCTGCGCTGGGTCGACATGCTCGCGGGTGACCTGCTGACGACCGACGAGGCCGGCGTGACATCGCGCCGCCACGTCGGCTCGGTGGCTGCGGCGCTACGCCCGCGCGCGGGCGGAGGGGCGATCATCGCCGTCGAACGCGGATTCTGCCTCGAAGCGCCCGACGGCGCCCTCACGCAACTGCCCGAAGTGTGGTCGGATGCCGGCATCCGCATGAACGACGGAGGATGCGACCCGCAGGGGCGCTTCTACTGCGGCACGATGGCCTATGACGCGAGCCCGGGTGCGGCGAAGCTCTACCGCATCGACCCCGACCTCAGCGTGCATACCGTGCTGGAGGGGGCAACGATCTCGAACGGCCTCGAGTGGAGCCCGGATGGTTCCCTCGCTTACTACAACGACACCGACACCCACACCATCTCGGTCTTCGACCACGACCCCGACGCGGGACTCACGGGGCGACGCCCCTTCGTCGTGATGGCAGACGACGAGAACCCCGACGGCCTCACGATCGACGCGGATGGCGGCGTCTGGGTTGCGATGCATGGCGCGGGCGAGGTGCGCCGCTACGCCGCGGAAGGCAGACTCGACGCCGTGGTCTCCGTCGGCGCGCGCCAGACAACGGCCTGCGCCTTCGGTGGCCCGAAGCTTGACCGGCTGTACATCACGACCTCGCGGGAGGACCTCGAACCCGGGGACGACCCGCTCGCCGGATCGCTCTTCGCCGTCGACCTCGGCTTGGTCGGCATGCCCGCCCGCACCTTCGCGGGCTGAGGCACCCCTACTCCCCCTGCGGCAGGCCCGAGTCGGTCGTGAGGTGCGGCGCGATGTCGCGCGGGTTCATCGTGCCGGCGAGCACCTCGGCGACCTGCGAGACGATCGGCATGACGATGTCCTTGGCCTGTGCGAGCTCGAGCACCGGGGCGACGGATGCGAGGCCCTCCGCGGTCTGGTTCATCTGCTTAAGCACGTCGGGCAGCGCGAAGCCCTGCCCGAGCAGCCGTCCGGCCGTGTTGTTGCGCGAGAGCGAGGACTCACACGTCGCGATGAGGTCGCCGAGGCCCGCGAGCCCCGAGAGCGTCGACGCCTTGCCGCCGTAGGCGACCGCGAAGTCGGTCATCTCGACGAGGCCACGCGTGATGATCGATGCCTTGGTGTTCTCGCCGTAGCCGACACCGTCGACGATGCCGATCGCGACGGCGATGAGGTTCTTGAGTACACCGCCGAACTCGGTGCCGATGATGTCCCTGTTGACGAAGGCGCGGAAGTAGGGGGTCGTGGCCAGGAGCGCGACCTTGGTGGCCGTGTCGAGGCTGGCGGAGGCGACGACCGCGGCCGTCGGCTGCTCCTTCGCTATCTCGAGGGCGAGGTTGGGGCCGGATGCGACGGCGATCCGGTTCGCGTCGATGTCGAGCTCTTGGGTGATCACCTCGCTCATGCGCGAGCGGGTGCCCTTCTCGACGCCCTTCATGAGGCTCACGACGATGGCATCCCGCGGGATCAGCGCCCCGAACTCACGGAGGTTGCCGCGCAGCGTCTGGCTTGGGACCGAAAGGAAGACGACCTCGGCACCCTCGAGCGTCTCCTCGATGATGTGGCTCGCCCACAGGCTGCGGGGCAGGTTGATTCCCGGCAGGTAGTCGCTGTTGCGCTTGCTTTCGGCGATCTCGCGGGCGAGCTCCGGGCGGCGTGCCCACAGTGCCACATCGGCGCCGCCATCGGCGAGGATCTTGGCGAAGGTCGTGCCCCAGCTGCCCGCCCCAAGCACGGCGACGCGAGTCGCCCCTGGGACGGGAATGCGGATGGGTCGTGTGCTCGTCAAAAGCGCCCGGTCTCCTTCTGATTGTTCTTGGCCGGATTCCAGCGTTCGGCGGGTGGCGGCTCGTCGCGGAGCTCGGCCAGGAGAGCCGTGATGGCTTCCATGAGCAGGTCGGTCGCCTCGCTCAGCATCGTCGAGGTGATCGGCTTGCCGCGGTAGGCCGAGAGGTCGACGGGATCGCCGATCTTGACCGTGATCGTCTTGCGAGGGAACAGGCTGATCTTGCGCCCGTAGCGCGGCATGACCTTCTGAGTGCCCCAGTGCGCCGCCGGGATGAGGGGAGCATCCGCCTCGAGCGCCATCCGTACGGCTCCCGTCTTGCCGCGCATGGGCCAGAGCGCGGGATCGCGCGTGAGCGAACCCTCCGGGTAGATGACGACTGCGAGCCCCTTCTCGACGAGTGTGCCCGCCGCCTTGAGCGGCTCAGAGCCGCGCACGTTGCTCGAACGCTCGACGGGGATCTGCCCCGAGGCGTGCAGGAGCTTCGCGACGATGGGGTTCTTGAACACCGAGGCCTTCGCGAGAAAGCGGGGCATGCGCCCAAGCTTCCACATGATGACGCCGATCACGACGGGGTCGATCTCGCTGTAGTGGTTCGGCGCGAAGACGAAGGCCCCCTGTTTCGGCATCTTGTCGCCGTCGATGATGCGGTACCGCGCCAGCATGTGCATGGGTGGCAGCAGGAGGAAGGCGAGAAAACGGAAGACGGGAGTCTTCTCCGACCGCGCCCGTGTTCCCGGCGACGCTGCCGGCTGCGAGATATCGCTCACGGTTGCCCGCTCACCCTTCGTAGACGAAGTCGGCACCGAGGGCACCGAGCTTCTCGATGATGTGCTCGTAACCGCGGCTGATGATGCCGATGTTGCTGATGGTCGATCGTCCCTCGGCGCTGAGCGCGGCGATGAGATGGCTGAAGCCACCGCGCAGGTCTGGCACGTGCAGGTCGGCACCGTGCAGCGGCGTCGGCCCGACGATCGTCGCCGCCTGCTCGAAGTCGCGGCGGGCTACCCTGCGCGGGTGGTCGGGCAGGCCCTGCTCGTGCACGACGATGTTCGCGCCCATCTTGCCGAGCGCCTCCGTGAACCCGAAGCGGTTCTCATACACGGTCTCGTGCACGATCGAGGTGCCCTCCGCCTGCGTGAGCGCGACGATGAGCGGCTGCTGCCAGTCGGTCATGAAGCCGGGATGCACATCCGTCTCGATGGTGACGGGCTTGAGCGGTCCACCCGGGTGCCAGAAGCGGATGCCATCTTCCTGCACATCGAATGCGCCGCCGACCTTGCGGAAGACGTTGAGGAACGTCATCATCTCGGACTGGCGGGCACCCTCCACGAAGATGTCGCCCTTGGTCACGAGAGCAGCGCATGCCCAGCTGGCGACCTCGTTGCGGTCGAAGAGCGCGCTGTGCTTGTAGCCGTCGAGTCGGTCGACACCCTCGATGAGGATGACCCGGTTGGGCTCGACCGAGATGATCGCGCCCATCTTCTGCAGGATCGCGATGAGGTCCATGATCTCGGGCTCGATCGCGGCGTTCTTGAGCTCGGTAACACCCTTGGCGCGCACGGCCGTGAGCAGCACCTGCTCGGTCGCGCCAACGCTCGGGTAGGGCAGCTCGATGTCAGCGCCGTGCAGGCCGTCGGGCGCCGTCAGCACGATGCCCTCGTAGCTCTTCTCGACGACCGCCCCGAAGGCGCGGAGCGCGTCGAGGTGGTAGTTGATGGGCCGGTCGCCGATGCGGCAGCCACCAAGGTCGGGGATGCGTGCCTCGCCCAGTCGGTGCAGGAGGGGACCGCAGAAGAGGATCGGGATGCGGCTCGCGCCAGCGTGTGCGTCGATCTCGGCGAAGTGCGCCTTCTCCACGCTGGCGGTGTCGAAGTGCAACTCGCCCGCGGTCGGGCTCGTGACACCGACCCCGTAGACCTCAAGCAGCCCGCGCACGACCTGCACGTCACTGATGTCGGGGACACCGCGCAGCACGCTGGGCGTCTCCCCCAGGAGGGCGGCGACCATGGCCTTCGTCACGAGGTTCTTGGCCCCGCGCACCTGGATGCTGCCGGTCAGCGGCTTGCCACCGTTGATGATGATCTCGTCCGCCGTGAGGCCCACCCGAGCGGCAGCCTTTTGCGAGTCCTTCGTGAGGGCGTTCACTTCGCGACCGCCGCCGTGCGTGCGGGCAATGTCGTGGGGCGCCACTGTGCACGGCGGGATTCGAACTCCGTGATGGCCGGCTCGTCGCGCAGGGTGAGCCCGATGTCGTCGAAGCCCTCGAGGAGTCGCCACCGCGTGTAGTCGTCGATCTGGAAGGACGTCGTGAAGTCCCCCACCGTCACGGTGCGCGCTTCGAGGTCGACGGTCGCCTCGATACCGGGCTCCTCGTCGATGCGTGCCCAGATCGTCTCGGTGTCCTCCTCGGAGATCTGCCCGGCGAGCAGGCCCTGTTTGCCCGCATTCCCACGGAAGATGTCGCCGAAGCGGGGGCTCAGCACGGCGGCGAAACCGAAGTCGCGCAGTGCCCACACGGCGTGCTCGCGGCTCGAGCCCGTGCCGAAGTCAGGGCCCGCGATGAGCACGCGGGCACCCTGGAACTCGGGGCGGTTGAGCACGAAGTCCTCGTCCTGCCGCCAACCGTGGAAGAGCGCATCCTCGAAGCCGGTCTTGGTGACGCGCTTGAGGAACACCGCGGGGATGATCTGGTCGGTGTCGACATTGGAACGCTTGAGGGGCGCTGCGACTCCCGTGATCGTCGTGACTTTGTCCATCAGGCGTTGACCTCACTCATAGCGGAAGGGAACTGGCGCGCGATCGCGTCATAGATCGGGGTGTCGCCGGTGACGGACGAGACGGGGTCGGCAGAACCATCGGATGCCGCGGCGTCCGTGTCGACGTCCTCAAGATCCCACGGGCTCGCAAGCGTGCCGCGCACGGCCGTCGCTGCGGCGACGAGAGGCGATACGAGATGCGTGCGGCCGCCCTTGCCCTGGCGACCCTCGAAGTTGCGGTTCGAGGTCGAGGCGCAACGCTCGCCGGGGGCAAGCTGGTCGGGGTTCATGCCGAGGCACATCGAGCAACCGGCGAAGCGCCACTCGGCGCCGAACTCCGTCACGATCTTGTCGATGCCCTCAGCCTCGGCCTCCAGGCGCACGCGCGCGGAGCCGGGAACGACCATGACGCGAACGTTGTCGGCCTTCTTGCGGCCCTTGATGACGGATGCGAAGGCGCGAAGATCTTCGATGCGGCTGTTGGTGCACGAGCCCATGAAGACGGCGTCGACAGGGATCTGCTTCATGGGCGTGCCCGCCTCGAGCGCCATGTACTCGAGCGCGCGCTCCGCTGCGGCACGCTCGTTGGCGTCGACGATCGTGGCGGGGTCGGGAACCGACTCGCTCAGCGAGACACCCTGGCCGGGGTTCGTGCCCCAGGTCACGAAGGGCTCGAGCTCGTCGGCGTCGAGAAAGACCTCGGCGTCGAACACGGCGTCGTCGTCGGTCTTGAGCGTCTCCCAGTAGGCGACGGCCTCGTCCCAGGCCTCACCCTCCGGTGCGTGCGGGCGACCCTTGAGGTAGTCGTAGGTCGTCTGGTCGGGAGCAACCATGCCGGCGCGGGCGCCGGCCTCGATCGACATGTTGCAGATCGTCATGCGGCCCTCCATCGAGAGCGAGCGGATGGCGCTGCCACGGTACTCGAGCACGTAGCCCTGGCCACCGCCCGTGCCGATCTTGGCGATGACCGCGAGGATGATGTCTTTCGCGGTCACGCCTGGACGCAGCTCACCTTCGACCGTGATCGCCATCGTCTTGAAGGGCTTGAGCGGCAGCGTCTGGGTCGCGAGCACATGCTCGACCTCGCTCGTGCCGATACCGAAGGCCATCGCACCGAAAGCGCCGTGCGTCGAGGTGTGGCTGTCGCCGCAGACGACCGTGATGCCCGGCATGGTGAGGCCGAGCTGGGGACCGACCACGTGCACGATGCCCTGCTCGACGTCGCCGAGCGGGTGCAGGCGCAGACCGAACTCCTCGCAGTTGCGACGGAGGGTCTCGATCTGCGTGCGGCTCGTGACGTCTTCGATCTGCTTGTCGATGTTGAGCGTCGGAGTGTTGTGGTCCTCGGTGGCGATCGTCAGGTCGGGTCGGCGCACGGGTCGACCGGCCATGCGCAGGCCGTCGAAGGCCTGGGGGCTCGTCACCTCGTGCACGAGGTGGAGGTCGATGTAGAGGAGATCCGGATTGCCGTCGTCGCCCTTGACCACGATGTGGTCATCCCAGACTTTCTCTGCCAGCGTCCTGCCCACAGTGGTGCCTTCCTTCTACGTTTCGCGAGCGCGCGAGATCGCACGCGCCCAATCTCGACATTCTACGTCGGCCATGCTCCGAGCGTGCGGAGTCAGCGTCGCTGCAGGCGAATCCCGAACTCTCCGAGATGTAGCACCGCGCCGTCCTCGACAATTCCCGGGGAGCCCGGAACGACATCCACCTCGTCGCCGTTGGCGTAGCTCAGCCACACGCCGTTCGTGGAATCGAGGTCGTGCACCTTGAGCGTGCCTGCGCCGTCGAGTTCGAGCGCCGCGTGGGTCTTGGAGACTGACTTCCGCGGGTCGTCGAGCGGCAGCACCCCGGCGCCCGGCCACGCTGCGGATGCTGCGGGGCCCCGCCCGAGCAGCAGCACCCCAGCGCGGAGTTCCCTGCTCTCGCCTGCCGGGAGCGTCAAGGTCCACGCGGCTCGGCGACTCTGCACGACACGGGTCGCGTCGTCGAGCGGCGCGGCTGTCACCCGGGTCACCTCGTCGACAGGCTCCGCCGTCACGGCTGTCAGTGGGGTGACGGGAAGCCCCGGCACGATGGTCGGCACGAACACAGGCGGCCGTTCGGCGACGGGGGGCTCGGGCCTGCGCGCCTGGATGCGGTAGGTGCCCGAGTCGAAGTCCGCCATCCCGGGGGGAAGGCTGATGAAGTCCGACTCGTTGGTCACGGGAGCTGCGGGCGTGGGCGTGGGCGTGACAGCCTCGGGCGCCCCCGGGGGCGGAGGCGCGACAGCCGGCTCATCGTGCTCGCTCGCCACAGCATCTCCCTCCGGGTAACGGAGCCATGCTAATGCACCCGCGGCAGGCGGCTGCCGAGCGCTCACCGCCGCTCGGTGCCGCCATCCGCCATCCTCTTCGCCCAGTCACGCGCCGACCTGACGCGGTATCGACTCAGGAAGCGGCGCATCCGTGAGACTCCGGCGCGCATGGCCGCGACGGCGGCTTCTGCCTCGTTCCAGGTGCGCTCGGAGCGCTCCGGCTCGACCTCGACGCCGGAGAACACTGCGGCGTCGGTCGCGACGGCGAGCTGCCTGAGCTTGAGTGGCTGCTCCGTCGGTGCCTGCCGTTCGAGCGCCTCCGCGATCCGCAGGCGCGTGCTCGCCCGCGGCACCGAGAAACCGAGCTCCGAGAAGCGGTCGATCATCTCGTCCCACGCGCCAGCCACGCGGTCATGCGGCGCTGTCGCGGAACGTCGACGCCGCATGCGCCTCGCCTTGATCAGGGCGACGATCAGCATGGGCACGAAGACGATCATGGCGGGGACGAGCAGGCTCACCGCGAGCACGTAGACCCAGCCGGGCAGCTCGAAGGGAAGCTCATCGTCTTCCTCGTCGCTCTCCTCCAACTCGACGGGCGAGAGCAGATCCTCGTCGTCGTTGTCCATGCGGGGAGGCTGGCGCACCTGCGGCTGCGGCTCACTGCGCGGCTTCGGCGTCTGGTCCTGCGGGATGTCGGTCTCCTCCGGCGTGGGGTCGAAGGAGACCCACCCGATGCCATCGAACGCGACCTCGACCCAGGCTGAGACGTCGTCGCCCGTCACCTCGATCTGGCCCTCGTCGCCCGTGACCTCCGGCGCGAAGCCCATCACGACGCGGGCCGGATAGCCGAAACTGCGCGCCATGAGCGCGAAGGCGGAGGCGTACTGCTCCTCGTCACCGACCATTTGGTTTCGTTCCAGCAGTTCGGTGATGCGGTCGGCACCGTGCCCGGCCCGCGACGGCACCGTGTCCGAAGCGCGGCCGTGGCTCAGGAAGCCCTGCAGGGCGAGCGCCGAGCGGATGGCTTCGAGCTGCTGGGCGGGCGTCGTCGCCGATGCGGCGAACTCCTGCGCCTTCGTCGTGACGACATCGGGCACGCCCAGCACGGGCGGCAGCTCCACGGAGGCCGCTCCGATGTCTCGCAACTCCTCTGCCGAGAGGGGCTGCTGCACCGTCGCATCGATGCGGTACGAGTCCCCTGCGCCGAGACCGGAGGTCAACACCGCCGTGCCGGTCGCCGCGTTGTAGCGCAGGTTGTCGCGTTCCTCGACGGCGTCGCCGCCGATGAACTCGAGGTCGTCTGCGTAGCCGAGGCTCGGCATCCACACATCGTCGTAGCCGGCCATCGTGAAGACCACGTCGCGGCGCTTGTCGGGGGTTACGAAGCGCTGTTGCGGCAGCGTGCGACCCACGAGCTGGAAGGCACCCGAGCCATCGGTCGCGGTGTCGGGGCCCGTGACGTTCCACAGCTTGCCCGTGAAGGAATCCATGGTGGCCAAGCGGATGCGGTCACCCTGCTGCAGGCCTTCGACCGTGAACATGACATCGTCGGTGACCTGCTTGGTGTAGTGCCGGTAGCCGGAGAGCGGACTCGGATACTCGAGCGGATCGAAGGGCGGTTCAATCTCCTCCCGGAGCACGAAGCGCTGGTCGTTGGGCGGGGCGATCCAGAACCCCGCGCCGCCGCCGAGCAGGATCGCGGCGCCGACGACGACAGCCGTGCCGGCGAGCTTGCGCTTGCGCAACCGCGCCGCTCCCTCGGCCGCGACGCTCGCGCTCCCCTCGCGCCGCCAGCCGAGCCAGATGAGGGCGAGCGTCGCGAAGACCGCACCGCGGGCGCCGGCCTGGAAGGGTTGTTCGGTGCCGATCAGGATGCTCGCGAGGTAGAGCGCGAGCGGGCCGATGAGCGCAATCGCGAACCGCCAGGGGGTGCGAGGCCGGGACGCGAGCCACCGGCAGGCGAGCGTCACGGAGACGATCGAGACGATCCAGGTGGCCGCGTAGGGGACGACGGCAATGTACTGCGGTGCACCGACGGGGGTCGCGAGCGTGAGGATGTCTGCCCAGCCGTAGACCGAGCCGACGGCGACGCTGCCGAGCGACTGGAGGCTCGGCAGCACGCCGAGGATCGACTGCTGCGGCACTGTGAGGGGCGATGCGACGAGGAAGTAGGCGGCGAGTGCGACCAGCGTCGTCGGGATCAACCCGAGCCTGAAGAGTGAGGTGCCGATCGCGGTCGCTGTGCCGAGCACGAGCCCACCGATCGCCGGCAGGAGGAAGTTGTAGCTGCCGAATGAGGGCTCGAAGCCCATGAGTCCGAGCGCCATGAGCACGACGAGCACGGCAATGTCGAACCAGGTGCGGGGGCTCGGCATCCGCAGCCCTTTCCGGTCGTTCGGGGTCTGCGTCGTCATGGCGTCATCCCCCTCACGATCTTCGGCAGGTCGTCGAGGTCACCGATCGTGATCAGCGTGAGTCCCGCGACGGCCGCGAACTTCGGTTCCGCGCCCACCTCGACGCGGAAGGCGACCTGGCTCGTGTCGCTGCCGAAGAGTGACTGGATGCTGCGGAAGTCCGCCGTGGTCATGCGCGAGCCCGCGACGATCATGACGACACTGGGTGCGGGGAGCCGCTTGGTCATCTGCCGCGCGAAGTCGCGCATGGTCTCGAACATCTCGCCGACCGGTTCGATGCGACTCGACGAGTCGAGCATGCTCGTGACGGTCTGCGTGCGCCAGACACCGGACTCACTCACGACATCCATCTGCGTGCCATCGGCGATGACCTGTGAGGCGATCGACGCCGTGACCGACACCGCAAGCTCGAACTCCTCCTCCGAGGCGAAGAGGTCGCGCCGGGTCGCGTGGATCATGGTCAGCTGGGAACGCCTGGTCTCCTCGAACTGGCGCACCATGAGTTGGCCGATGCGCGCGGAGGTGCGCCAGTGCACGTAGCGTCGATCATCCCCCGGCACATAGGGCCGCAGCGCGTGGAACGCGATGTCGTTGCTCGTGATCTTCTTGGAGACCTGGCCTTCCAGGTCACGCACGAGGCCGGCCGCCGTCGGGGCAAGTCGCACGGTCCTCGGATGCACGAAGAGGTCGACCGGGTCGGCCCAGCGCAGTGCGCGACGCATAAGTCCGAGCTGGTCACCCTTCACCGACTCGGCCGGTCCCGCAACGATCACGGCGCGCTTATGGGTCGGCACGGCGAACAGTTCCTCATGCTCCTCGCGCGGCTGCATTGCGGGCAGCTGGAACTCCGCGACACCGCGACCGACCGGAAGCTCCATGCGCGTCGCCGGCAGATTCTTCGTGCCCGTATTGGTGACGAGCATCCTCCCCATCGCCCGCTGCCCCACGACCACGCGCCGCGGGTTCAGCTCGATGTGCACGCCGTAGGACGCCCGACCGAAGAGGAAGAAGGTGCTCACAAGGAGCGCTGCGAGCAGGACGGTGCCGAGGAATGTGAACTCCTGCCATCCGAAGGTCGCGCTCAGCACGAGGGCGAGGATGGCGAGTCCCAGCACGATCCACCCCGCGGAGGTCACGACACCGAGAATGGGCCCGAGGAAACGCCATACGGCGCGCACGATGGGCGCCATGACGGCAACCACCGCGCGCCAGAGGCGCCGGGCCTTGACGAGCACTCGATTCACGCTGCGCGATAGGCGGGCGGCTCGATGCCCACGAGGATCCGCTCGATGACCGCCTCGGCCTTGACCCCCGCGAACTCCGACTCCGGGTCGAGGATGACACGGTGCGCGAGCACGGGAACCGCAAGGTCGCGCACGTCATCCGGCGTCGCGTAGGTTCGGCCGTTGCTGATCGCCCAGGTCTTGATTGCCCGGGCGAGGGCCATCGCCCCACGCATGCTGACACCGAGGATCACGTCACGGTCGGTACGGGTCGCCTCGACGATGTCGCTCAGATAGGCCATGACCGACTCATCGACGTGCACCTCGTTCGCGAGCGCCGTCATGGCGACGATCGACTCGGGCTTGATGATGGGCGACACGAGGGATGCGCGCGCCCTGGTTGCCGAATCCATGAGCAGGGCAACCGAGGTTGCCCGGTCGGGGTAGCCGAGGGTTGTTTTGATGAGGAAGCGGTCGAGCTGCGCCTCGGGCAGCTTGTAGGTGCCGGCCTGCTCCACGGGGTTCTGCGTCGCGATCACGAGGAACGGCGCGCCGACCGGGTGCCCCTCCCCGTCGATCGTGACGATGCCCTCCTCCATGACCTCGAGGAGCGCACTCTGCGTCTTGGGGCTCGCGCGGTTGATCTCATCCGCGAGCACGATCGACGCGAAGATCGGGCCCTTGTGGAACTCGAAGCGGCCCTTCGACTGGTCGAAGATCTGCACGCCGCTCACGTCGGACGGCAGCAGGTCAGGGGTGAACTGGATGCGCGAGGTGGTGCCGTCGAGCGTGTTCGCGAGGGCCTTGGCCAGAACGGTCTTGCCCGTACCGGGATAGTCCTCGAGCAGCACATGGCCGTCGCTTACCAGCGCCGTCAGGACGAGACGGATCACGTGATCCTTGCCCATGATCGCCTTGTCCACGTTGGCGATCAGCTTGTCGAAGGCATCCGCGAACCACGTCGCCTGCTCCTGGGTTACTGGCACTTGTCTTCTCTCAATCTCGGTAAGGCTCGATCGACTAGGGCAAGAAGTCGACTGTGTTGCTTCGGACTCCGTCGACGACGACCCAGGCACGGTTCTCCCCGCAGTACGCGCCCGACGGGCTCGTCGTATAACGGTTACCGGTGAACGTGTAGGTGCGGAAGGGCGTATTGCTGTTGCAGTGCACCTCAAGCGTGTGCGTGCCGCCGGGGAAGTCCGACAGGGTGACGTCGTAGAAGTGGCAGTTGCCGCCCGTGCACCCGGCCGCCCCTGCGCCGACCTTGTTGCCGCGTTCCAGGTGCACAGTTGGGTTCTTCGGCGGTGGCGGCGGCGCATCAATCCGGCCGTTCGCCGGGCCAGCTGGTGCTCCCGCGCCCGCCTTGTTGACGGCGCGCACACTCAGGCTGTAGGTGCCCTCGGAGAGGTTGTTCCTCGTGTACTCGGTGCGCGTGCCGACGCCGGTCCATCCGTTGCCGAAATTCACCTCGTAGCTCAGGTTCGCCTGTCCGCCGGGGCTCGCGCTCACGGCGTTCCAGTGCCACGTGATGCTTCCCGGAGCCACGGAATCGGATACGCGAGCTCCCAGGCCACCCGGTGCAGGGGGCAAACCCTGCGCCGTGAGCGTGCCTGCCGGCGACGTGCCGGTCTGGCTGGACTTGCCGCCCGAGTTCGTCGCGATGACCTGCACGGAGTAGCTGCCCGCGGCGAGGCCCGTGATGGAGCCCGTCGAGGTGCCGGCCGTGTCGTTCCACGGGCGTCCCTCAGCGCTGCCGTTTCGAAGCAGCTGCCAACGGTAGTTCACGCTTCCACCATTCGGGGTCACGTTGTTCCAGGCCGCCGAGACGGCGCCGCCGGGGGCCCACTGGTCGACGACGGAGATCGTGACGCTCGGCGTCGAAGGAGTGCCATAGGGGATCACGGGATTGCTGGGGGTCGACCACGCGCCCGGACCGTGCTCGTTGATCGCCCGCACGGAGAAGGTGTAGCTCGTGCCGTTGTTGAGCCCCGTGATGGTGCACGACGGAGGCGCGCAGGTGCTCGGCGTCGACGCGTTCGGCGAAGCGCTGACCTCATAGCTCGTGATGGGCTTGCCGTTCGACGCGGGAGCCGCGAAGCCGATCGTCACGGTGCCCTCGTCTCCCTGCGTCGGCACGGTCGGCTTCTGCACCTCGTCGGGCACGTCGCTCACCGTGAGCGTGATCGTGCCGTTGACGTGACGGTCGCGGTCTTCTGTCGCGTCTTCGACCGTGTAGATGACCTCGACGACACCGCTTTTGAGCGACGGTGACGGCGTGATCTTCACCGAGGTACCGGTGTGGGAGATCGTCGCGGGTTCACCCGTGTTGGAGACCCGGGCATCCACGATCTTGAGCGGTTCGTTGGTCGATGCGAAGGGGTTGGCGTCGTTCGCGAGAGGCTGCGAGGTGATCGATCCTCCCCCGTCTCCCCCACCACGTTTCATCTCGAGCGTGTCGGAGACGGCGACGGCGAGGGGCTTGGTAGAGCCGACGACCGTCACGTTGATCGTGCCGGGCACCTCGAACTTGTCCCAGCGCAGCGTCACCCCGAGGGTCATGGTCGTCCCCTTCGGGGTATTCCTCGGCACGGTGAGGCTCAGTTCACTGCCACGCAGATTCGCCTCGAGCCCCGAACGCTGGCCGGTGATGTCGGAGTAGGTGACCTCCTGCAGGATCTGCGGGTTCTGGTGCGCCGTCGACGCGCGCAGGTCGATCGTCGTCACCTCGCCGACCTCAACCTGGGGGCTCGGTGTCGTGAACTCTGGCGGCATGTCCCGGAACTCCGGGTCGCCGACCACGATGTTGAGGGTCAGGTTCGCGGTGATGCCCTTGGGGTCGTTGAGGGATGCCCCGTCGGTCACCGTGAAGTTGATCGCGGCGGGCCCGCGGTAGTCGAGGGCGGGCGTGAACCGCAGGGTGTCCTTGTCGACGAAGCTCGACTGGCCGTTGGACTGGATGGCGGTGACGGTCGAGGCATCCGGAATCCAGGCGTCGCGGCCAGAGGGCACCTTGACGATGTCGGCGAGGTCCCATTCGCGGGTCTCGTTCATCGACACGTACTGCACGGGCAGGTTGGGGTCGATGTACGGCGGGTCGTCATAGCCCTCCTCGACCGCGGCGGGCACGAGGATGAAGGCGAGCGCGCTGAGTTCGTCTGCCTCATTCGTCACGCGGTAGGCGATCGCCTGGCGCTTCTCGCCGGGAGTGACCCGAATCTGCCCGTTCCGCTCGAGGAGCGTCGCCGAGTCGGCGTTGGGTCCCTCGACCGACACGACGAGATCGTCGTTGGGGCCGGCCGGGTTGAAGGCATAACCGTCGAGCACATCGACCGTGATGCTCTCCTCGCCAGCGATGTCCTTCGTGAGGATGGGCAGGTCGAGCGCCGTCGGCGGCAGCAGCGGCGCATCCGGGGTCACCTGCACGAGCACATAGCTCATGGCCGAACCGCCGCGGTTGTTGCTCAGCTCATAGCGGATCGTGAAGGACTGCTCCTCCTCCGGGGCCCTGATGACGAGGTAGCGATTCTCGAGCACCTCGGCCTCGATGCCCTCTGGCACGTCGGTCAGCTCCTCAGACACCTCGATGCGTGCGCCCTGCGGGTCGGAGTCGTTCGCCATGAGGTCGACCTGGGCGAGGCGCCCCGGCCGGATGGAGACGCTGTCGGGCACCGCTGTCGGGTCTTGCAGCTCGTCCGGTGGAGGGATGACGGCGATCTTTATCTCGCCGACGCCGGTGGCACCGAAGGCGTCGTAGACCTCGTAGCTGAAGACATCCGTGCCGGAGGCCGCGGGTGACGACTCGTAGTAGAAGTAGTCGGCGCCCGTCTCCGTGACGGTGCCCAACTGCGGGTTGCGCGGAAAGTTCAGGAGCTGCGTGGAATCGCCGTCCGGATCGATGTGGTTGAGGGGGAGGTCGACACGAATCGCGTTGCCCGCCAGCACGCGCGCCACGAGCGGGCGCGGTTCCGGGTCCTGGTTGTTCTCCTCATCCTCGGCAACGACCGTGAAGATGACGGTGGCCGCTGCCGTCTCGCCGAAGGGGTCGAGCACGCGGTAGTCGGCGCGGTACTCCCCCGGCTCGCGCGGCGCCTGGAACCGCACCGTGTTCTGACTCACGAAGGCGATGCCCGCCGACGGCTCCGAGATGAGCTCCGGCGCAAGGAACATGGGCGAGTCGTCCGGATGCGTGTCGTTCTCCAGCACCTCGACCGTCACGATGTCGCCCACCCGCACGCGGGCCGTATCGTTATCGGCCACGGGCGGCTGGTGCTTCGTGAGCGCGGGCACGGGAACCACCGAGACACCGGCGGACGCCGTCGAGACGCCGTCGGAGACCGTGTAGGTGAAGGATGCCTGCGTCGTGAGTGCCGCGGGCGAGGTCACACGGATGCTCGTTGATGCGAGGAGCTCCACGACGAGCCCCTTGGCACGGTACTCGGCCGGCACGCTGACGCTCTGCACCGCGAGCACGCGGCCCGATGGCGAGACATCGTTGGAGAGCACCGAGACGGTGGTTGGTTCCTCGCCGCGCAGGTAGGCGACGTCCTTGACAGCGACGGGCGGCAGATCATCGTCCGCCGGACGCTCGAGCACATTGATGCGCACGATGCCGACGCTCGTCGTTGCCCCCGCGGCCACCGTGTACTTCACGTAGTGGATGCCCGGACTCGACGCAGAGAAGGAGAGGGTGCCGGTGTCGGCGGAGAATCTCGCCGTCGTCGATCCGCCGGGCTCTTCGATCGCGACGAGGCTCAGGGGAGCCCCTGACGGAGAGAGGTCGTTGTCAGTCGGTTTGAGCTCGACGGTCTCGTCGACGAAGGTCTCCGCGAAGTCGGGTGTGCCGACGGGATTGAGGGTGCCGGGTGGCTCGACTGTGACGACAAGGGTGCCCGTGACCGCGGCATCCCGGCCGTCGGTCACCTGGAACACCACCTCCTTCTCGCCCAGCTCCGAGGTCCGGTGCGTGAAGGTCACGATGCCGTCGGGCGTAAAGCGCACGAGGTCACCCGACTTGGGCGAGGCTCCGATGAGGAAGAGGTCGTCACCGTCCGGGTCACGCCAGTTGGTCAGGACGTTGTACTTGACCTCCTGGTTGGCCTCGACGCTCACGCCCCCCAGCCGCACCTCGATCGGCACCTCGTTCGACTCATCGGGAACGACCCGCAGCGTCACGCGCGCCGTATCCGTGCCGCCGCGGCCGTCGTCCACCGTGTAGTTGATCGCGACACTTCCCACGAAACCCGGGGCGGGCGTGAACTGCAACGCCCGCGAGCCATCGATCGGGTCGATGCGCCCCGTCGATTCCGAGATCTGGTCGTACTGCGAGATGACGAGCACGTCGCCGTCAGGGTCGGTGTCGTTGTCGAGCAGGGGAAGGATGGTCGTGCGCCCTGGACGGATGCCGAAGTCGTCGTCGTTCGCCGTCGGCGGCCGGTTGTTCTCGGTGCGCTCGGCGAGCGTGTCTTCGAAGGACTGGATGGCGGACTTCTCGTCGCCGATCTCCTCGGTCTCCTCCTCCTCGGGAGGCGTGACGTCGTCCCAATTGTTGACGAGTCGCATGTTCTCGTCGACGAGCCACACGTTGCCGTTGTCGAGGTCATTGAGCGCGATGACGCTCCTGTTGACCCTGAACTCGAGCCGGCTGCCGCTCGTCGGCTCATCGATCTGCGCGGGGGCGGGCTCCTCGCCATCGCACGCAAGCAGGTAGCGCCCGGGTCCCGCCCACGCGCCGTGCGCGCATCCGTCGAGCGAGACGGGCGCGGCCACCTGCTGTGGCGAAGTCACGGTGGTCTCGACCCCCGCCGCGATCTCCTCGACCTCGCCCGATCCGAGGTTGACCCGCAGGAGGGATCTCCCCGTCGCGACGAGCGCGTGATCGGATGCCGCACTCACCTGCTGCAGGCGAAGCCCGTCCTCCTCGCCGAGGTCGAAGACCTTGCCGTCATCCGTCACCAGTTCATTCGTGGTTTGGTCGAACGCGATGGCTCGGTCGCCCACGGCCGTGAGCTGGAACTCGCCCATCTGGGGGAACTCGCTCTCGACGGGCAGTTCGGCGATCGACTCGAGTCGATACAGCGTCTTCTGCGAGGAGGACACCGCGAGCACGATCCCCTCGCGGCTGACCGTGACGTGGGAGTCCGTGCCCAGTTCTGCGATGGGCGGCTGCGAGACCTGGTTGAACTGCAGGTCGCCGATCGCGGGGATCGCCCAGAGCTCACCGGAGGGCGCGAGGATCGCCAGGACCTCGCCGCCGAATGCCACCTCGGCGCCCTTCGGCACCTCGATCGCCGAGGTCACCTGGGTCGAGGCGGGGTCAACCGACTCGACACGACCGGCGACGGGGTCGTGCATGAAGAGGGTGTCGCCGTGCTGCATGACGTCGAAATCCGAGGTCGACGCGACAACAGAACCGTTGAGCTCGTCGATCTGCCGGTTGAGACGGCCACCCATGAGTTGCTCGCCGTTCGTGACCCACACGTCGCGCGACGCGAGTTCCACGTCAGAGACAGGGAATCCCGGATGCAAGGCCGCGACGGCAAGCGGAACGCCCGCGATGATCGCAAAGACGAGCGTTGACGCGACCGTCTTTCGGGTGCGCGTCGCAAATCGTGGCCGAACCAAGTAACCATCCCCACTGTGATCACGCCAGCCGATGCGCTGATTCCTGACCTGAGTCCGAGAACAATGTACAGCAGATGCACCCCCCAAGTGGGGCAGAGATATGGGTACCTCTCCCCTACTGGCTCGCCGTCTGCTCCTGGCTCGCCGTGTGCTCCTGGCTCGCCGTGTGCTCCTGGTCGTTGCGATCGAGGAGGTAGAGGTCGTCGGCGCTCACGAGCCGTGTCGCGACCGCGTACTCCACGAGGCGCTGCCTGCGGTTCGTCGCCAGCTTGCCTCGCCCGCCACGGAGCCCCGCGACACCGACCTTGTCGAGCTTCTCGCACACGTTGTCGAGCTTGCGGTTGAAGGTCGTGATCGACCAGTGGAGGCGCGCCGCGGCTTCCGCCGACGATGGGATCTCGCCCCGCCCGGGCGACGACTGCCGTAGCACCTGTTCGGCGAGGGCCACGATCAGGAGGCGCTGCGAACTCGTCAGGGGAACAGGCGCAATCGTCGTGGAACCGCCCGAACCAGCAATGGCCGAAGAGGTGTCGAAGTAGTCCGAGGGCCCGTGGACCGAGAACTCGTAGGTGGTCGAGCCGGCGCTGAAGAGCACGGAGAGCTGCGGGAACACGATCGGAAGCCGCGCACCGGGTGCGAGCCAGGCCTGCACCTGCCCCGAGGCATCCGTCACCGTCGCAGAGAGCAGAGTGCCCACATTCGAGAGCCACCACAGGCCGAAGTCCTCGTGGATGCGCAGGAAACGACGGTGCAGATAGGGGTTGTCGTCGATGACAAGGTCGGACTCGCGCCCGACGTGGAAGTCGGAGCCAGGGGCGATGTCGTACCACTCGCCACAGAACTCGACGCGGAGGGGCGAGACGCTCACGAGGGGTAACACCCCGCAAGCGGGTTGGCCGAGCCCTTGCCAGCGCGCACGATGCTGACCTCGACGCAGACGGGTGCATCCGAGGCGCGGTCAACCGTGAACGTGCCCTCCTGCACCTGCCGCACGGGCTCATCGTCGCCGCGGTCGGTGCGCCGCCAGATCATCCTGTCGCCGTCTTGCTCGTCCGGGTTCTCGACGGTGAAGACGACCGCGCCATCGCTCGCCTGGGCCGACACGAGCTCGGGGGTCGGCACGCGATCGACGACGATCGCGGACCCTCCACCCGGACTCGGCGACGTCTTCGGCTCGACGGGAGCGGGCGGGCCCCCGAGCACGATCCCCGCCGTGACCGCGGCCGCGACGAGCACGAGGGCAGCAGCCCCGGCCCAGAGCGCGATGCGGTTGGCCCTCGACGCCTTCGGCTGCGGTGGCGCCTCTGATGCCGTCGCCGGCGCATGAGCCGCAGGCGGGTCGGCAGGGGGTGGCGCCTGCTGGGGACGCCGCACGACCGTCTCGAGTGGGGCGTCTTCGGCGACCGGCGCCGGGGCGGCGGGCACCTGGGCAGTCGGCGCCTGGGCGTGGACGGTCGTCGCTCCCCTCGCGACGGTGGCATCGTCGTCGACAAGCGGCGGCTCAATGGGAACGACCGGCTGCGCCTCGATCGTCGCCACGCCGCGTGCCCGGGTCGCATCCGCATCGTCGTCGCCGCCCTCGCGCACCGCCTCCTCCAGGTGGAGGTTTGGCACGTCGATCGTGGTCGGCGTGTAGCCCAGCTCGAGTTCGACGCGCTGCAGGGCGCGTGCGAACTCGATCGTGCTGGCGAATCGGTCCTCCCTGCGCGTGGCCATGCCCTTCATGAGTACGGCGACGAGGGAGCGCGGCACGTCATCGCGGGCGAGGGGTGTCACGGCACCGCGTTCGATCCGGCCGATGAGGTCGAGGGCCCCGTTGGAGCGCCCGCGGATCTCGAAGGGGGTGTGCCCCGCGAGGAGCGTGTAAAGCGTCGCGGCGAGGGAGAAGACGTCGGCTCTGACATCCGGCTCCGGGTCGTCTTCGAACATCTCGGCGGGCGACCACGGCACCGACATGCCGACGGAGGCGCTGCCGGTCGTGCCCGAGGTGTCGCCCGTGAGCGAGTCGAGGGTCGCGGTGCTCAGCGGCAGTCCGTCGTCGAGTGCCGAGGAGATGCCGAAGTCGGTGAGAGCGGGCCATCCGAAGTCGTTGGTCAGGATGTTCGCGGGCTTGATGTCGCGGTGGAGGATGCCGGCGCCGTGGGCGGTCGCGACGGCGCCCGATACGCGGATGCCCGTACGCAGCACGTCGACGACCGAGAGGGGTTCGCGCTTGTAGCGTTCCGCGAGGCTCGGGCCCGAGCAGTACTCCATGACGAAGTAGGGACGGTCATCAGACGCGACATCCGCGTGGAAGATCGACACGATATACGGATGCGCCGAGAGCTGCGCCATGAGGTTCGCCTCGGCGACGAACGCGGCCCGGTTCGCGGCGGTCAATTCCTCCGTGAGCAGCACCTTGACGGCGACGCGGCGCTTCGGCAGGTGTTGTTCGTAGAGGAAGACGTCACTGAATCCGCCCGAGCCGAGCAGCTTGACGAAGGTGTATCCAGGCAGTTCGGGGGGCGTGGATGGGGCGCGCCGCATCAGGCTCCCTCACGCAGGGTCAGGGTGACGCCGCCCCCGAGGTCGACGAGCGTGCCGACGATGATGGTCGTCGGTTCGCCCTGCCGAAGCTGCTGGGGAGCGCGGCCCGGCAGGACCACCTGGGTGCCGTTGCGCGAATGCAGGTCAGTCACGACGACCGTGTCGCCCTCGACCGCGAACTGCACGTGATTGCGCGAGATGTCCTTGTCGCCGGGAATCGTGACGAGTCGCGGCAGCGCGCCGCCCGACACTTTGTTGGCGCTCGGCGAGCGCCCGACGATGACGGTCTGGTCGAGCGTCTCTACGGTGCCGTTGGAGAGTTCGAGCCGCAGCGTCGCCTGCTGCGGCGGCGCCTCGGGTGGAGTCGCGGATGCCGCGGCACGGCGCTCCGCGCGGAGTCGCCGCAGGTCTCCCGCCACGATCGTCATGCCGTCGTGATCGCCAGCTGCCTGCGCCGCGCCCGGGACCGGCGGATGCTCCGCGGCGTCGCTGCGGTGAATCGTCGCCCCGAGCAGTTCATCGAGCTCCTGCGTCTCAGAGGACTCACCGAGCATGTTGTCGTTCTCTTCGTCCCAGACGTCGGCGACCGTGGTCTCAGGGACCGGCGCGGGTGGCGGCGTAGCGGCCGTCGGAGCCGCCGCCGGTGCCGGTGCGGCGGTCTCCAGGGGCCGTTCGGCGGCCTGGGCATCCGAACTGACCCGAACAGCCGTCACTGCGCCCGCGACGAGGGGAAGCGCGTTCCCCTCGGGGGTGCCGGGCAGCTCGAGTTCGAATCGCGTGTCGCGGCCGAAGAGCATCTCACTCCAGGTCGAGACGCCCGTGCCGTCGAGCGACCGTTCGCCCTCCCGCGACTCCACCCGCAGCTTCGCCGGCCCACGCACGATCGCGCGCAGCTCGCCGGCATCCGACCATGCGAGGAGCGCGAAGGACGGCGTGGCCGAGAAGCCTTTCTCCGTCAGGGTGTCGAGCACGCGTTGGAAACCGCCCTCGAGTGCGTGCCAGAGTTCGGCCACCTGGAGATGCTGACTCGGCTCGACAGCGAGGAGCGTGCCAGACGCAGCGAAGGTCATCCACCCTTCGCCTCCCGGTCGGTACCAGTGCTCTCTCACTCGTCGCTCCTACTTCCTGGGCCGCGTATCCTCGAGATGCTGGGCGAGCCCGCTCTCGTTCGTGTCGTCGTGGTCTGCCGAGACCGTCGCAAGCATCTGTGACTCCACGACGATGACCGACACATTGTCGCGTCCGCCTGCCGCAAGTGCCGCCTCCACGAGACGCTCCGCGACCGTGCTGCCGGAGCCTTCCGGATCGTGGCCCGCGAGGATTTGTGCGATCTGGTCATCGGCGAGCTCGCGACTGAGACCGTCGGAGCAGACGAGGAATGCCTGCTTGCCCGTGACGGGGAGGAGCCACACGTCGACATCAACCTCGTCGTGCACGCCGATCGCGCGCGTGACGACGTTGCGGTGTGGGTGGCTGAGGGCTTCGAGCGTCGTGATCTGCCCCGCATCGAGCAGTTCCTGCACGGCGGAGTGGTCCACGGTCACCTGCTCGAGCGCGCGGCCATCCCAGCGGTAGACGCGGCTGTCGCCGACGTTGAACACCATCCAGCGGTAGCCCGACACGGTCGAGACGAGGACGAGGCCCGTGAGGGTCGTGCCAGAGACGCTGTCCTCCCCCGGCTCCCGCATGGCCATGAGTGCTTCATTGGCCGAGTCGATCGTGGCGACGACGCTCTCGGGGCTCGGTGCATCGACCGTGCCGAGTGTCGAACGGAACGTAGCGACGACGGACTGGCTGGCACGGTCGCCGAAGGAGTGTCCTCCCATGCCGTCGGCCACAAGGAAGACGGGCGGCGCGGCGAGGATGCTGTCCTCATTGAGACGACGAACGTTGCCGACGTCGCTCGCGTAACTGAAGTCAAGGGCGAGCTCGCCCTCGGGGAGTGTCACGTCGTCATTCAACCTGCTCCCCCACCTCCCGCGACCGGTCACCATACGGTAGCAACGTTCGCGCACCCACGCCTATGCGCGACGCTCCGCGTTGTCGTCCTCGTCGTCCTCGTCGTCGTCGTGGAACTTCGGGGCACCGATCGGCATCGCAAGCGGGCTGCGGCGCAGCTTGATGAGGCTCGCGATGGTCGCAATGGCCATCGCGCCGACAATGACGCCGAGCGACATCCACGTGTTAATCACCGGGATCCACTCGATGTGCTGGCCACCGTTGATGAACGGGACCTCGTTCTCGTGCAGGGCATGGAATACAAGCTTCACGCCGATGAAGGCGAGGATGAACGCGATTCCGTACTTCAGGTACACGAGGCGGTCGATCAGGTCGCCGAGGAGGAAGTACAGCTGGCGGAGGCCCATGAGGGCGAAGACGTTCGCGGCGAACACGATGAACGGGCTCTGCGTGATGCCGAAGATCGCAGGAATCGAGTCGATCGCGAAGACGAGGTCGGTCGTGCCGAGCGCGAGGAAGACGATGATGATCGGGGTGAAGACCTTCTTGCCGTCGACGACCGTGCGCAGCTTGCCACCATCGAACTGCTCGGTGATGCTGATGCGCTTGCGGAGGAATCCGATGATCTTGTTCTCCGACTCCTCTTCCTCCTCGTGCCCTGTGAAGGCCTGCTGCCAGGCCGTGTAGAGCAGGAAGAGCCCGAAGATGTAGAAGATCCAGCTGAAGTTCTCAATGAGCGCGGCACCGATGAGGATGAAGATCGCGCGGAGCACGAGCGCGATGATGATGCCCACCATGAGCACCTCCTGCTGGTACTTCCTCGGCACCTTGAACCGCGACATGATGATGAGGAAGACGAACAGGTTGTCGATACTCAGGCTGTATTCGGTCAGCCAACCGGCGATGAACTGTCCGCCATGTTCAGCGTCGCCCAGCATGAACATGAGCGCCGCGAAGATGAGGGCGAGCGTCACGTAGAAGCCAACCCACAGCGAGGACTCCTTGACGGAGGGCACGTGGGGGCGCTTGTAGGCGATGATCAGGTCGAAGACGATGATCGCCGAGAGCACGACGAGCGAGCCGACTTCGAACCAGACAGGCAGGGCGGTTTCCATGGAGTTCCATTCGTGGGAAGGGTACGACAAAGCCCGAAAGTCTCTCCCGCACTCATACCGTGCCACCGCGCCCGGGCCAGCGTAAGTGGTGACCGTATTGACGAGCGCGATATAGGGGCGATGGCCCCAGGGATACTCCCCTTCGCGGCGTCAATGCTACTTGATCACGACGGGGAGACGGTGACGGATGTCACGGCCTCAGCCTGCGCCGCTCCAGCCCGAAGCTCACAGTCGCGATGGCAACCCCGATGAGCGCGAGCACGAGCCCGGCCCAGGCGGGCGAGAGGTAGCCGAACCCGGCCGCGATCGTCGCGCCTCCGATGAATGCCCCAAGGCTGTTGCCGATGTTGAGGGCCGAATGGTTGAGTGCGGCGGCCAGCGCCTTCGCGTCGCCCGCGACATCCATGAGTCGTGACTGCACGGCGGGAGAGATCGCGGACGAGGCGAGGCCGACAAGGAGTGAGCACAGCAGCAGGCCGACCACGTTCCCCGCCGTGAGAGCGAAGCCAAGGAGCGACGTGATCAGGAGCGCGAAGCCCGCATAGAGCGTCTTGCGCAGGTCGATGTCGGCGAGCCAGCCTCCCAGCATGTTGCCGATCGTCATGCCGACGCCGACACCGACAAGCACCCAGGGCACGAGGCCGGAGTCGAGGCCGGCGACGTCTGTGACGACGGGCGCGATGTAGGAGTAGACCGCGAAGAAGCCGCCGAAGCCGATTGCCGCGAGCGCGATCGTCATCCACAGCTGCGGGCGCCGGAACGCGCTGAGCTCGCGCCGGAATGATGCCTGGGCGTCGCCCGGTTGCCAGGGCACAGTCGCAGCGACGGCGAGGAATGTCGCCGCGAAGATGAGCGCGACCACGAGGTAGGCGCTGCGCCAGCCGGCCACCTGCCCGAGCCAGGTGATGGAGGGCACTCCCACGACGTTCGCGATCGTGAGGCCGCTCAGGACGAGTGCGACCCCCTTGCCCCTGTTGCCGGGCCCCATGATGTCGGCGGCAACGATCGACGCGATGCCGAAGTAGGCGCCGTGCGGCAGGGCGGCGACGAAGCGTGCCACGAGCACAAGCCCGAAGGTCGAGAGGAGGGCGGATGCGACGGTGCCGAGCGTGAATGCGGCGAGCAGGAACAGCAGCAGCCGTTTGCGCGGCAGGTGCGCCGTCGACGCGGCGATCGTGGGAGCCCCGACGACGACACCGAGGGCGTAGGCGCTGATGAGCCACCCCGCCTGCGCGATCCCCTCCTCCGGCGAGGCCGCATACAGCTCGGGGAGAAGATCTGCCGCGAGGTTCGGGAGCAGCCCCATGGCCACGAATTCGGTCGCACCGATGCCGAAACCGCCGAGCGCAAGGGAGAGGAGGGCGAGCCGACGGCGCACGGGAGAGAGTTGCTGCACATTTAGAATCGTCGCATGACAGAACCCCGAAGCTTCCGCCCGCAGAGTCCATGGGTTTCGGGAGTCGGGTACCTCATCTTCTTCAGCCGCTGGCTGCAGGCGCCGCTCTACCTCGGGCTCATCATCGCCCAGATCGTCTACGTGATCGTGTTCATGGTGGAGCTGTGGCACCTCGCCGATCACGTACTGAGCGATATGGCGCACATCGACGAGGCCATCATTATGCTCGGAGTCCTCGGCCTGATCGACGTGGTCATGATCGCGAACCTGCTCATCATGGTGATTATCGGCGGCTACGAGACCTTCGTCTCGAAGATCAAGCTCGAGGGGCATCCTGACCAGCCGGAGTGGCTCTCGCACGTCAACGCCAACGTGCTCAAGGTCAAGCTCGCGATGGCCATCATCGGCATCTCGTCGATCCACCTCCTCAAGACCTTCATCGAGGTCGCCGACCTGGGCGGCGAGACCGAGAGCGTCACGGGCAACGTCTACACCGAGTCGGGCGTGCTCTGGCAGGTCGTCATCCACATGGTGTTCATCGTGTCGGCTGTCGCCCTCGCCTGGATCGACAAGATCTCGCACGGGCACCTGACGCCCTCGGCGCAGCAGCGCCCGGGCACGCTGGAACCGGTCGGCCCCACCATGGTCGAGGAGCGCGAAGCACAGGCTCGTCGCTACGAGGAACTGGCGCGGGAACTGCGACAGAGCTGAGCTGGCGCGAGCGGCGCAGCGGTGTCACCAGCTGAGCGTAGGCTCGCCCGGTGATGACCCGAGGGGCGATGCCCGGACCGTGCAACCTGTGCGGCGCCGACAGTGGGCGGCGTGACGACGGCGCTTGGTTCTGCGCGCTGTGCGGGTGGCGCTACGGGGACGCTCCCGACCCTGAGCTCCCGCTCCCCCGCATTGATGTCGTCTATTACCTGCGCTTCGACCGCAGGGTCAAAATCGGCACAAGCGCGCATCCGCGGCGACGCCTCGCCGCCATCCGCCACGAAGAGCTGCTGGCGTTCGAGCCAGGAGACCGCCAGCTCGAGCAGCAGCGGCACCGCGAGTTCGCCGGATGCCGTGAAGGGGGCGAGTGGTTCACGCTGACGCCGGAGCTTGCCGCGCACATCGCCCGACTGCGCGCAGAAGGTGAGCCGTGGACCCTCTATACCCGGTGGCTCAGCGCGAAGCTGCGCGGCTGACAGGCACAAGGAGGGGCATCGGGCCGCCTGAAGCAGGCGGGCACCGGCTGACTTAACAAGAAGAAACCCCCGGCCTGAGACCGGGGGCTTCTTAACTGTGACCCCAGCGGGATTCGAACCCGCGTTACCGCCGTGAGAGGGCGGCGTACTAGGCCGCTATACGATGGGGCCCTAGTACTGCCGGGGCTTTTCGGCCCGGGCAACTCAAAGAGTATGGCATACCGCTGGGCCCCCTTCCAAACCGAGAAGGCATCACCTTCGAATGCCCTCTCCCGCCCGGGAAAACGACGCCGTAGGCTCAGTTCATGCGCATCACGAAACGCGAACACGCATGCCTCGTCGTCGAGGATCAGGGTGAACAGCTGGTCATCGATCCGGGCAGCTTCACTGCCCCACTGGAGGGCCTCGACTCGCTCGTCGCGGTCGTGGTCACGCACGAGCATCCCGACCATTGGACGCCCGAACACCTCGAACGCCTTCGCTCCGTGAAACCCGCGGTACCGATCTACGGGCCGGCCGGCGTGGCCACGGCGGCCGAGGGCTTCGACGTGCAGGTCGTCGCCGACGGAGACGAGGTCACAGTCGGGACGTTCACCCTCAGCTTCCATGGCAAGGAGCACGCGGTCATCCACCGCTCGCTCCCCATCGTCGACAACGTGGGCGTCTTCGTCAACGACACCCTCTACTACGGCGGGGACTCGTACACCGTGCCGCCCAAGCCCGTTGAGGTGCTCGCGGCACCGGCGGGCGCGCCGTGGCTGAAGATCGGCGAGGCGATGGACTACGTGGCGGAGGTTGCGCCCAGGCACGCCTTCCCCACCCACCAGGTGCCGCTCTCGACGATCGGCCAGAACATGGCGAACCAGCGCCTCTCCGCCGTCACGGAAGACGGCGGGGGCAGCTACCACGTGCTGGAGCCGGGCGATACGCTCGACGCCTGACGCGGCTGGTCACGCCTCCACGGGAGCGTCGACCGCCGCAAGCGAGCGCCTCGCCGATGGGATCGAGAGGATCGTCAGCAGTGTCACGACGAGCAGCAGCCCGGCGAACACGATGACGACCCGCTCCGACCAGACGTCGGCGAGGGGACCGAAGATCACCATCGACACGGGCATCGCCGTCGCCATCACGATGCCGACAAAGCCAAAGACGCGACCCTGCATCTCGGGTTCGACACGCTCCTGCAGGATCGTCATGGTGGGCGCATTCATGAGGCTGTAGCTGGCCGCGACGAGCGCGCCGACGAAGCAGAGCAGCAGGAGGTTCGGCGCGATGCCGAGCGCTGCCGTCAAGACGGCTGACGCGAGCAGCGCAAGCACGACGAAGAGCACACGGCGACGGATGCGCGGCCCGAGCACCGACACCAAGGCGCCCGCCGCCAGGAACCCGACTCCCCAGGCGAGCTCGTTCACCGTGAGCTTCCACACCTCGTCACCGAACTCGCGCACGACGAGCAGGGGCGTGAGGTAGCCGGGCGCACCCGTGAGGAGCATGACGAGCGCGAAGAGGGCCGTGAGCCACTTCACTGAGGAGTTCGAGGCGATGTAGCGCACGCCCGCGACGAGGTCGCCGAAGTAGCTGACGTCGCCTTCCCCGCTGCGGCTGATCGTCGGAACGCGGATGAACGCGAGCAGGCCGACCCCGATGAGCGCCGTCGTCGCGTCGATGAAGAAGACGGCGACGATGTCCATGCTCGCGTAGATGACGGCGGCCATCGCGGGCGCGAGGAGCATCATCCCCGCCTGCACCGTCTGGAACATGCCGTTGACCCGCATGAGCTGCGAGGTGGGCGTGATCTGGGGGATCATCGCGGTCACGGCCGGGGTCTGGATGCCGGCGAAGAAGGAGCGCACCGCGAGGGCGGCGTAGATGACCCATAGCGAGTCCACGCCGCTCGCCATCAGGAAGGCAAGCGCGAGCGTCGCGACCGCGATGGCCGAATCCGCCCCCATGATGAGCAGTTTGCGATTGTGCCGGTCTGCCCACACGCCGCCGAAGATCGACACGACCGCCTGCGGCAGCATTCCGAACACGAGGCTCAGCATGAGCACCGTGCCTGACCCGGTGAGGATCGTGAGGTGCCACATGACGGCGTACATCACGAGCATCGAGCCGAGCAGCGAGATCGTCTGGCCGGAGAGGAAGATGGCGACGTCGCGCTTCCATCCCGGTCGTTCAGCCAGCGTGTCGTCGTGCTGTGCCTGGGAGGTCGAGCCCTCCTGCGCGGGATCCATGCCAGCGATTATCCGCCCTCACGGCACGGTAGCGATAGTTTCGGCCGACGAAATTCGCTCCGAATCTCGTCGGCCGCAACCCTGGCTCAGGCGGTGACGGGTACGCGATCTTTCGCGCTCGAATGCCCCGAAGCGGATGCGAGCGCCTGGCACACCTGCCACGCACCGTCGTATGAGCCGTCGGGCAGGTTCTCAAGCCAGCGGCCGAGGCGACGGTCGACGAAGTCGGTGCGAGCGAGGCGCACGATGTCGTCGCGCGTCGCCGGGAAATCGATGGCCGAGAGGACGCCCGTGAGGGTGTGGATCGAGTTCATCAGTCTGCCTTTCTCGACGGACGGGCTGGACCGGTGCCCGTACTGACGAAGTTAGGCACGAAACTGCGAAACGGGTAGCCCTCTCGCGGAAGAAAAGCGGATCAGTACCAGCCGACCGCCTGCGACTTGCCCCATGCACCGCACGGCGTTCCATACGCACGCTTGATGTAGTCGAGACCCCAGCTGATCTGCGTCGCCGGGTTGGTCTGCCAGTCGGCACCGTGCGTCGCCATCTTCGAGCCGGGAAGCGACTGCGGGATGCCCGTGGCGCCGCTCGAGGGGTTCAACGCATCCCAGCGCCAGCCCGACTCCTTCTGCCAGAGGTTCACGAGGCAGCTCGCCTGGTCGGCACCCCAGCCATAGCGCTGCGCCATGACCTCGCGCGCGTGCGCCTGGGCGCCTGCGGGGGTCGCAAGCGCCGCAGCGGCCTGAGCCGCGCGCTCGGCGGCGAGCCGGTCGGCCTCGGCGGCGAGCCGGTCGGCCTCGGCGACGGCAGCCTGCACCGCGGGGATCGCGGCTTCGACCGAAGCGACGAGACTCACGACCTCGACAGGCTCGAGCACCTCGTGCTGGGCGAGGGAGGCGACGGACGCAGCAAGCGCCGAAGCATCCGCCTTTCCGTTGGCGGCGGCGATCACGGGAGTGGCCGACGCGATCGCCCCTTGTGCCTCCTCGGCGAGGCGCTGCTCGACGACGGCGGCGATCTTCTCGTCGCGGAGCGAGGCCTTGAGGTCCTCGTCGGCTATCTCACCAGCCGCAATGCGCTCGTCGAATTCGGCAGCGGAGGCCTGGATGGTCGCTCCCGTGCCGAGCATGGCACCGAGCGCGAGGACGGCGCCCGTGATGATCAGGCCGGGACGGGTGCGGGCAGGAATGCGGTCATAGATCTGCGCAGTATTGAGAGGCATAGTTCTTTCGGGTGGGAACGCGGAGCGTTCGAGATCGGGTGGCCGTAAAAGGGCGTATACGGACGACCTACCTTCGGAGACCAGGCTGGGGGTTCGCCGTGATTGCTCTTCGGGTTCCCAGAGCGGCCCGACCAGCGAACATCGCCGCACGCCCACCGACGAGCCGAACGACGAACCCGGAGGCACCTCACACTCAGGAAACTGGTCGAACTCTCCCGCGCAACGGCCAGCAGAGTGTGCTTAAAGGCCAATCTCGCTCAGCACTCCCCCCGGTTCGAGCCGAAGCTCGCGCCCCACAGAGGCACGGCGGAGGAAGTCCCGGTCGTGGCTGATCACCAGGAGCGCACCCCGATAGGCGGCGAGCGCGTCAATCAGTTGGCCCACGCTGTGCAGGTCGAGATTGTTGCTCGGCTCATCGAGCACGATCAGCTGGGGCGGCGGGTCGGCGAGCAGGATGCGCGCGATCGCCGCCCTGAAGCGCTCGCCACCAGACAGCGTGGCGACCGGACGTTCGACCGTATCGCCACGGAGCAGCAGGCGAGCCAGGCGGTTGCGCAGCTCGGCCGCTGACACGCTGGGAGCCGCCGCAGCGACCGCCTCCAGCACCGAGGCGTCCTCCTCGAGATCATCAAGCCCTTGCCCCAGGAGCGCGACGCGCTCAGTGTGCGCGAGCGCGGCCCCCGCACCGCCAGTGAGCAGTGCACGCGCGAGCGTCGACTTGCCCACGCCGTTCGCTCCCGTGAGTGCGATGCGTTCCGGGCCCTGCACGATGAACTCCCGGCCATCGCTGCTGCGGAGGGTCGCGAGTCGACGGCCATTCGCGACGCCGGGGTCTGGCAGGTCGATGCGGATGCGGTCGTCGTCGCGCACGAGTCGCTCCGCCGCCTCGACCTCACCCCGCGCCTCGGCAAGCTTCGCCGTGTGGAGGCTGCGCCGGGCGCCCTGTGACTTCTCAGCGGAGTTTCGTCGCTCATTGATGACGGCCCCAACGAACTTACGGTCGCGCTTGTCCTTGCGCCCCTGTCGCTCGCTGTGGGCGATGCGCTCCTCGACACGGATGCGCTGCAGCTTCTCTCGGCGCAGCTCCTGTTCAGCGCTCGCGAGGGCACGCTGGGCGGCGAGCTGTTCGGCCTCGACGTGGGCGCGGTAGGCGGACCACGGGCCGCCGAACGTCGTGATCTTGCCCGCCCAAAGCTCGGCGGTCGCATCCATGAGCTCAAGCAGGCCAACATCGTGGCTCACAACGATGAGCGAGCCTCGCCAGCCGGTGACGGCGTCATGGACGACCTCGCGGGCTGCCTCGTCGAGGTTGTTCGTGGGCTCGTCGAGCAGGGTGATGGCGGCACGCCGAAGGGTCACGCCGGCAAGCGATGCCGCGACCGCTTCCCCGCCCGAGAGCGTGTCTGCACGGCGATCCAGCGAACGGATGCCAAGGCCGCGGGCCGAGAGCTCCGCGAGCGCGCGCTCCTCGATGTCCCAGTCGTCGCCGATCGCCTCGAAGACCTCGGCGCTCGCGTCGCCGCCCTCGAGGGCACGCAGCGCTGCCAGCGGACGATCAACGCCGAGGAGTTGCGCGACCGTCGTGCCCGCGGCATCCGTGATCCGCTGCGGGAGGTAGGCGACATCGCCGACGGTGCTGATGCTGCCGCCGGTCGGCGCGAGTTCACCGGCGACGAGGCGCAGCAGCGTGGACTTGCCGGCGCCATTGAGGCCGGTCAGGCCCGTGCGGCCACTGCCGAACGCGCCATTCAGGGCCTCGAGGATACGTGTGCCATCGGGCCACGCGAAGCTCAGGTCGTGCAGCGCGACGGAAGGGGTTGGTGAAGGCATGCGGGTCTCCTGTGTCAGTGGGGTCGCTGACACGGGCGCGCAGGCGCGAGGAGGTCAGCGGGGGTGGGGGGAGACCCGGTTCCTCATCGCGTGATCCTTCTCTTCATGCCCCTCTCACTTGCGGGTTCGTCCGCAGAGGCTCCGACAGTGTCGCACAGCGGACGCCGAAAACGCCAGCATCCACGGCCGAGGTGGCACCAACTCGGGGGCGACAGGGAAACAAAAAACCCGCGGGATCCGCGGGTTTCGTATGGCTGGGGTACCTGGACTCGAACCAAGAACAACGGTACCAGAAACCGTCGTGTTGCCAATTACACCATACCCCAATGGTTCCGACCGGAGCCGGCACCGAGAGATCACTTTACCCTACTCGGGGCCGTCGCACGAACCGAGTGAGACTCAGCGGCGGTGCGCCGTCGGGATTCCGATCAGGTCGCGATTGATCGTGGCGGCAACGCGTCCGCCGGCCCCGGCGGCCACAATCAGCTGCTGCGGCCCCGGGGACGTGATGTCGCCGGCCGCATAGACACCCGCGTGACTCGTGCGCCCGTCCCTGTCGACCGTGAGCAGCCCCCACCCGTCCGACTCGAGGCGCAGGGACGCCGCGAACTCCAGCTGCGCGTGCCACTTTGGCCGCACGAAGCCCCCCGAGACGGGCACGACCTCGCCGTCCTGGAGCCGCACGCCCGTGACACCTTCGCGGCCGCCCTCGACATCCGCGATGGGGCGACGATCAATGCGCACGCCGCGCTCGGCGAGCGCCGCCTCCTGGCCGGGGGTGATGGCCTCGGCCCCGTTCGTGAAGACCGTGAGGTGGTCGCTCCATTGCGCGATGAGCATGGCCCGCCACGCGACATCCGAGGTCTCGCCGATGAGCGCGATGGGCCGGTCGCTGTATTCGTAGCCGTCGCACGCGACACAGCTGAAGAGGCCCATGCCGTAGAAGGAACGGATGCTGGGCAGCGCCGGCAACTCCTCGCGCAGGCCGGTGGCAATCAGCACGGTCGCGGTGCGCACCTGGCGATCCGGCGCGCCATTGATGCCCTTCGCCGTGACCTCGAAGAGGCCGGTCGAGCCCGTCGTGTGGGTCTCGGTGCTGAACACGTGCTCCCCCGGCTCGGCGAGGGCGGTCACGGATGTCACACGCGCGAGCTGGTGCTCCGCCTCCGGATACGACAGATACTCCTCGCGCCCCAGTCGACGTAGCTCGTGCGGGGGCGTGTTGTCGCGGGTGAGGAAACCGTGCGAGATGAGAGTCGCCGAATGGCGCGGACGATTGCCGTCGAGCACGAGCACGCGCCGACGCGCCCGAATGAGGTTGAGTGCTGCACTGAGCCCCGCTGGACCCGCTCCGATGACGACGACATCGTAATCGTCGGGCTGGCGCTCCAGCACGGCGCTCACAGCCTTGCGGCGAGCCTCTGCAGGCGCGCCAGCGTGCTCTGCTTGCCCAGCAGCTCCATGGATTCGAAGAGCGGTGGACTGATGCGGCGGCCCGAGATTGCGGTGCGCAGGGCGCCGAAGGCGTTGCGGGGCTTGAGGCCCATGCCGTCGATCAGCGCTGCGCGCAGGGCGGCCTCGATCGGCTCGTGCGCCCAGGCCTCGAGAGCCGTGAGTGCCTCGATGGATGCCGCAAGTACCGCGGCACCCTCATCGCCGGGCATCGCGTTTGCGTCGTACTCGATCGCGTCGTCAGCCGTGAAGAGGAACGCGAGCAGGCCGCGCGCCTCGCCCAGCAGCTGCATCCGCTCCTGCACGAGCGGGGCCGCCTTCGCGAGCATCACGCGGTCCTCGCCGCTGTCGACGAGATCGGTCAGGTAGGGCAGCAGGCGCTCCGCGAAATCGTGCGGCTCGAGCATCCGGATGTGGTCGCCGTTGATCGACTCGGCCTTCTTCTGGTCGAAGCGGGCCGGGTTCGGGTTCACCTGGGTCACGTCGAACGCCGCGACCATCTCGTCGATCGTGAAGACGTCACGGTCGTGCGAGAGCGACCAGCCGAGAAGGGCGAGGTAGTTGAGCAGGCCCTCGGGAATGAAGCCACGGTCGCGGTGGTGGAACAGGTTCGACTCGGGGTCGCGCTTCGAGAGCTTCTTGTTGCCCTCACCCATGACGAAGGGCAGGTGGCCGAACTGCGGGATCGCGTCCGTCACGCCGACCTCGATCAGCGCCGAGTAGAGGGCGATCTGGCGCGGCGTGCTGCTCAGCAGGTCCTCACCGCGCAGCACGTGCGTGATGCCCATGAGGGCGTCATCGACCGGGTTGACGAAGGTGTAGAGCGGGATTCCGTTGGGCCGAACCACGACGAAGTCGGTGAAGCTGCCCGCCGGGAAGAGGATGTCGCCGCGCACCAGGTCATGGAAGCCCAGGTCGTGGTCGGGCACGCGCAGGCGCAGGGCGGGCTGGCGACCCTCCGCACGGTAGGCCGCACGCTGCTCCTCCGTCAGGTCGCGCTCGAAGTTGTCGTAACCCTGCTTGGGGTCGCGGCCGTTCGCGATGTTGCGCGCCTCGATCTCCTCCCCCGTGGCGAAGGACTCGTAGAGGTGGCCCGACGCCTTCAGCTTCTCGATGATGCCCTGGTAGATCTCACTGCGCTGGGACTGGCGGTACGGCTCGTGCGGCCCTCCGACGTCGATGCCCTCGTCCCAGTCGAGCTTGAGCCACCTCAGGGCGTCCAGCAGCTGCAGGTAGCTCTCCTCGCTGTCGCGCGAGGCATCCGTGTCTTCGATGCGGAAGATCAGCTTGCCGCCGTGGTGCCGAGCGAAGGCCCAGTTGAAGAGGGCCGTGCGAATCAGCCCGACGTGGGGCGTGCCCGTCGGGGACGGGCAGAAGCGAACGCGCACATCGGCGCCGGATGCGGTGGAGAAGAGAGCAGACATTGCTGCAATTCTAGGCTCACTGGGGAGCGATGCAGGTGATGCGTTGTGCGCCTTCTACCCCCGCGCACCCCTCCGCGCCTGGCTGGCGTAGTCTCGACGGTGCGCTCGCACCAGAAGCCAGATTCCGAGAAACAGGTAGGCGACCGCGGGGAGCACGAAGCCGATGAGGATCGGGTCGACGGGTCCGAGGACGAGCGAGATGTTGTCTCCTATCACCGGCTCGGCGCGCCAGAGGGCGATGGACACCGCGATGCCGAGGACTACAAGCACGGGCACGAGGAGTGTCGCGAGGAGCTTTTCTCCGATCCGCCAGGCGTCGGAGAGCAACACAAGCACGACCCCTGCAATCCATCCCACGACGGGCACGACGAAACCCCCTATCGCGAGAGCGAGCCCGGCCACGATCGCGAGCGGTTTCGATGCTGTTTCCGGCGAGGCAGCCGCCGCATCTTCCACGAAGAATTCGCTCTGGGCCTCGGCCGCAATGAACGCGGGGTCTCCCAACTGCTCGATGCGTTCTGCGGCAGTCGCCGCATCCAGACCGGTGAGTTCCTCCTCGATGCCGGCGCGAATCTCCGCCGCGACACCGCCGGGCACTCCCCTGAGCTCGACGTCGAGTTGCGCGAGGTAGTTGCTCACCACCTGTGGGCGTGAGTTCTGGGTCATGCGTCGTCCTTTCCGACGAGGTGCTGCACTGCACGGGTGAAGGGGCCCCACTGCTGCCTGAACGATTCGAGTTGCGCCGTGCCAGCGTCGGTGAGGCGGTAGTACTTGCGAACCGGCCCAGATTCGGATGCCTCGTCAAACGTTGTGACGAGCCCCTGCGCTCGCAGGCGGCTGAGCACCGGGTACAGCGTGCCGATGCTCGCGATCATGCCGTGCGCGGTGAGCGTCTCTGCGAGTTGCCAGCCGTACATCGGCTCGCGCTCCAGGAGCCCCAGGATGCACGACTCGATGACTCCTTTTCGGAGTTGCGCACCGACATCCGCTGTCATGCATCACAAGGTACCTTGCGTAGCACGTTAGATCAAGCGTCTGGCCGGAGCGGAGGCACTAGCCTTCCAAGGATGCTCCTCCCAATCGGCCGCTCGGGCGCCAATCGACGCAGGCCACGCTCGAACTCCGAATCCGTCGTTCGTGCCCCAGGGATGCTGCTCCTCCTGGTGATGACCGTGTTCAGCTTCACGGGCTTCGCCGCGCTGCTCCCCGTCGCCCCGCTGTGGGCGACCCACGGTGGCGCGGACTCCGTGGGCGCCGGTCTCGTCAACGGCGTGCTCATGCTCTTCACCGTGCTCACGCAGCTGCTCGTTCCGCGAGCCCTCAGGCGATTCGGGTGGACGCCCGTGCTCGTCACCGGCGCGCTCTTCCTCGGCCTGCCCACCGCGGCCTTCCTCCTGAGCGACCAGCTACTGCCCATCCTCGCCGTCTCCGCACTGCGCGGTGTTGGCTTCGGTGTGGCGACCGTGACCGGCAGCGCCCTCGTCGCAGAGCTGGTGGAACCGGCCCGTCGCGGCGCGGCGATCGGCGCCTATGGTCTCGCGATCGCCGGACCGCAGGTGCTCTTCGTCTCCGCAGGCCCGTGGATCGTGGAGCAGTTCGGCTTCACAGCGATCTTCGCGCTCGGCCTCGCCCCCGCACTTAGCGCACTCCCCGCCATGCTGCTCGGGCGGCGCCTCGACCACGTGCCGCAAGCAGTGGAGCGCGCGCCGTACCGTCTCCTCCTGCAACCCATGGCGCTCCTGCTCGCCGTCACCCTCGCTGGCGGCGCACTCATCACCTTCATGGCACAGATGAGCGACAGTGCGGCCTTGAGCGCGATCGCGCTCCTCGTTCTCACCCTCGCCGCTGCGGTCTCCCGCTGGCGCGTCGGCGCGCTCTCCGACCGCTTCGGAGCCGCACGCTTCCTCAGCCCATTCGTACTGGTGACGATCGCCGGGCTGCTCGTGATCGCCTGGTCGGTGCGTGACGCAAACGCGACGCACACTGCCGCCCTGCTCATCGGTGCGGCGCTCGTCGGCATCAGCTACGGCGGGCTGCAGAACCTCACCCTCGTGCTCTCGTTCCAGGCCGTGAGCCGCCCCCACTACGGGTCCGCGAGTGCCGTCTGGAACATCGGCTTCGACCTCGGCACCGGGGTTGGAGCCGTGCTCATCGGCATGGTCGCCGCGGGCGCATCCTTCAGCGTCGCACTCGTCGCCGCGGCAGGCTTCTCGCTCCTGACCCTCCCGCTGACCGCGCTGCGGCTGCGGGCGGCACGCGACCGCTAGGCGCGGTTGCGCGCCGGGTTGCTGAGCGTGCCGATGCCCTCGATCGTGATGTCGACCGTCTGGCCGTCGACGAAGCCGCCGAGCCCTGCCGGGGTGCCCGTGAGGATGAGGTCGCCTGGCAGGAGGGTCCAGACATCCGAGATGTATTCGATGAGTTCCGGGATGCCGTGCAGCAGGTCGCGGGTGTTGCCCTTGCGACGCGGCTCACCGTCGACGAAGGTCTCGATCTGGAGGCTCGAGGGGTCGATCTCAGTCTCGATCACCGGGCCGATGGGGCAGAAGGTGTCGTAGCCCTTCGCGCGAGCCCACTGTCCGTCGGCGAACATCTGGTCGCGCGCGGAGATGTCGTTCGCGATCGTGTACCCGAAGATGTAGTCCTTGGCGTTCTCTGCCTTGACCTGCTTGGCGATGCGGCCGATCACGACCGCGAGCTCGCCCTCGTGCACGATGCGCCCCTCGACGGGCGGGATCTGGATCGTCTCACCCGGGCCGATGATGGCGGTGTTGGGCTTGAGGAAGATGAGCGGATTGCTTGGCGCGGAGATCGTGTCCATCTCGGCCTTGTGCTCCGCATAGTTGAGGCCGACGCAGACGACCTTCGAGCGCGGGATCACGGGTGCAAGCAGGCGCACGTCGGCGAGCGGAACCCGTTCCCCGGTCGTCTCGTAGCCTGCGAACATCGGGTCGCCCGCGAGCACGACGAGTTCTTCGTCATCGACGATTCCGTAGCGGGGGTCATTGTCTGCAGAGCTGAAACGCGCGATTTTCACCTATCGAGTCTACCCCTCTGCAAACGCTTGCAGTCCCGGAGCGCATCCGATGCATGCACTGGCGCATCCCCGCGGTCTTTGCCATGCTGTGACCACGACTTCACAAGCAATGGCGCGGAATGGAGCGAAGCATGGACGACCGGGTGTTCGAGATCATCGCGATTGCTCTGTATTTCGCGCTGATGTTGTTGATCGGATGGTTCGCCTTCCGCCGCACCAAGAATCTCAACGACTACATGCTGGCCGGGCGTGGACTCAAGCCCGGCGTCGCCGCCCTCAGCGCCGGAGCATCCGACATGTCGGGTTGGCTGCTCATGGGCCTTCCCGGCGCCATCTACGTCGCAGGCCTCGTCGAGGCATGGATCGCGATCGGACTCACGATCGGCGCCTGGCTCAACTGGAAGTTCGTGGCACCCAAGCTTCGCGCCTACACCGAGGTCGCGGGCAACTCCATCACGATCCCGAGCTTCATCGAGCGTCGAGTGCGCGACCGCACACGAATCCTGCGCGTCGTCGGCGGCCTGATCATCCTCGCGTTCTTCACCTTCTACGTCTCGTCAGGCATGGTCGCCGCTGGCGTCTTCTTCGAGTCATCCTTCGGAGCCCCCTACCTGCTCGGCATGTTCCTCGTCGGCGGCATCACCGTGCTCTACACGCTCTTCGGCGGATTCCTCGGCGCCTCCCTGACTGACGTCGCCCAGGGCCTCCTGATGTTCGCAGCCCTCATCTTCGTGCCCATCGTCGCAATCGTCACGATGGGCGGTCCCGGCGAGACCATCACGGCAATCGAAGCGGTCGACCCGGCGCGACTGAACCTCCTCACGGGCGGCACGGTCGTCGGCATCATCTCGGCTGCCGCGTGGGGTCTCGGTTATTTTGGGCAGCCGCACATCATCGTGCGGTTCATGGCCCTGCGCACGCCACAGGAGGCGAAGGCTGCCCGGCGGATCGGGATCAGCTGGATGGTGCTCACCTCACTCGGCGCCATCGCGACCGGGCTCATCGGCATCGGGTACTTCGCCCGCAGCGGCGAAGCGCTGGCCGACCCCGAGACGGTGTTCCTGCGACTCTCGCAGATTCTCTTCCACCCCTTCATTGCGGGCCTCGTGCTCGCGGCCGTGCTGGCCGCCATCATGAGCACGATCTCCTCGCAGCTCATCGTGACCTCGTCGGCCCTCGTCGAAGACCTCTACAAGATGGTGACGAAGAAGCACGCCTCAGACAGGCGCCTCGTGCTCCTCGGTCGCACGGGCGTGCTCGTCGTCGCAATCATCGCGATCCTCATCGCCCTCGACCGCACGTCGACGATCCTCGACCTCGTGGGCTTCGCCTGGGCCGGCTTCGGGGCATCCTTCGGCCCCGTCATCCTGCTGTCGCTCTTCTGGCGCAAGCTCACCAACTGGGGCGCCATCGCGGGTATGGCGGTCGGCGCCATCACGGTCTTCGTGTGGGGCAACCTGCCCATCGGCGATGTGCTGTACGAGATCATCCCCGGATTCGCACTCGCACTCATTACTGCAGTGGTCGTGAGCCTCGCGACCTACAAGCGCAACGATGACATCGAGCGGGAGTACGACGAGGCGATCGCCATGACGGGCCCGCTGCCCGCCGCCAGGGTGGATCGCCGCAACGACTGAGCCCTAGGCGTCGAGGCGCGTGAGCCAGCCGTGGCGGTCCTCGCTGCGGCCGTACTGGATGTCGGTGAGCTCCTTGCGCAGTGACATCGTGAGTTCGCCGGCGACGGCATCCGGCGAGCCGATCTCGAAGTCCTTGCCCTTGACGAGGCCGATCGGGGTGATGACAGCCGCGGTGCCGCAGGCGAACACCTCGACGATGTCGCCGGATGTCACACCCTCACGCCACTCGTCGATCGCGACGCGGCGCCGCTCCACCCGGTGCCCGCGATCCTCGGCAAGCTGCAGCACGCTGTCGCGCGTGATGCCCTCGAGGATGCTCTCCGAGTCGGGGGTGACGAGCGTTCCGTCCTTGTAGACGAGCACGACGTTCATGCCGCCGAGCTCCTCGACGTACTTGCCCTCTGAGGAATCAAGGAAGAGCACCTGGTCGCAGCCCCGTTCGTGGGCCTGCGCCTGGGCGAGGAGCGATGCGGCGTAGTTGCCGCCCGTCTTCGCTGCGCCCGTGCCGCCGTGCGCCGCGCGCGTGTACTCGGTCGAGAGCCAAATGCTCACGGGCGACACTCCCCCGGCGAAGTAGGAACCCGCCGGGCTCGCGATCACGTAGTAGGCCACCTTGTGGGCTGGTCGAACGCCGAGGAAGGCTTCCTTGGCGAACATGAAGGGGCGCAGGTAGAGGCACGTCTCGTCTGCCGCGGGAACCCAGTCCCCGTCGACCGCGATGAGCTGGCGGAGCGACTCGATGAAGTAGTCGGTGGGCAGTTCCGGCAGGGCGAGGCGACGTGCGGAACGCTGCATCCGCTCTGCGTTCGCCTCGGGGCGGAATGTCCAGATCGAGCCGTCCGCGTGCCGGTAGGCCTTCATGCCCTCGAAGATCTCCTGCCCGTAGTGCAGCACGGCAGCGGCAGGGTCAAGGCTGATGGGGCCATAGGGCTGCACGCGGGGACGGTGCCATCCGCCATGCTCCGACCAGCAGATGTCGACCATGTGGTCGGTGAAGTGCTTGCCGAAGCCCGGGTTCGCCAGGATCTGCTCTCGCTCCTCGACGCTGCAGGGCGCGTCATTGCGGGTGACAGCGAAGTCGAGTGTCGCGGGAGCGAGGAGGTTCTTCATGGGGAGTCCTTTGGTCGTGTCTAATTCTGCGCCTGGGCAGCCGCCGCGGCAATCGCGTCGCCCACCTCGCTCGTGCGGCGGCGGGCATCGCCGCGGGATGCGAGGTCGGCCTCGACCGCCGAGACGATCCGGGCAGAGGCATCCGCAAGCCCCACATGCTGGAGGAGGAGTGCCGCCGAGAGAATGGCGGCGGTCGGGTCAGCACGCTGCTGGCCTGCGATGTCCGGCGCCGAACCGTGAACGGGCTCGAACATGCTGGGGAAGGTGCCGTCCGGATTGATGTTGCCCGAGGCCGCCAGCCCGATTCCGCCGCTGATCACGGCGGCCAGGTCGGTGATGATGTCACCGAAGAGGTTGTCGGTGACGATCGTATCGAAGCGGCTCGGGCTCGCGACCATGTGAATGGTCGCCGCATCGATGTGCTGGTAGTCGACCGATACCTCGGGATACTCGGCCGAGATCGCGTCGACCGTGCGCTGCCAGAGGCCGCCCGCGTGCACGAGCACGTTGGTCTTGTGCACGAGTGTCAGCTTCTTCGCCGGGCGAGACTGCGCCGTCTCAAAGCCGAAGCGCACGAGCCGCTCCACGCCGAATGCCGTGTTGACGCTCACCTCGTTGGCGATCTCGTGCGGCGTGCCCTTGCGGATGCTGCCGCCATTGCCCACGTAGGGTCCCTCGGTGCCCTCACGGACGACGACGAAGTCGACCTCGCCGGGGTTCGCGAGCGGCGACGTGACCGAGGGGTAGAGCTTGGTCGGCCGCAGGTTGACGTAGTGGTCGAAGGCGAAACGGAGCTTGAGCAGCATGCCGCGCTCGATGACGCCACCAGCCAGTCGTGGGTCGCGCGGGTCTCCGCCGATGGCCCCGAGCAGGATCGCGTCATGCTGTGCGAGTGCGTCGAGGTCGTCCTGTTCCAGGATGCGACCGCTCTCGAGATAGTGCGTCGCGCCGAGGGGAAAGTCGGTCGTGTCGATGACAGCCGAGTCGCCCACCGCCGCTTTCAGCACCTTCAGAGCCTCAGCCGTAACTTCCGGGCCAATCCCGTCTCCTGCGATGACGGCGAGCTTGAGATCACGGGGCATTCGGCACTCCTGGTTCGGCACAGAACATTGTCAGGTTCCAGCGTACCGGCCGGGCCCCCCTAAGTTTTTCCCCCGCGACGCCTCGACCGGGACTACCGTCAAACGAGACATCGACTCAGGTCACCCGGCCGCCGCCCGATGTCACACACGTGAACGAAAGGACTCAGCTCATGGGTATCGGTTCAGGAATTGCACTCTTCGTCATCGGGGCCATCCTGGCCTTCGCCGTCAACGTCGACCTCGGCGGTTTCGTCAACCTTGACCTCATCGGTTACCTCCTCATGGGTGCCGGAGTTGTCGTGTTCCTCATCTCGCTCGTCATGATGATGCGCAAGCGCTCCTCTGTCTCCACCGTGCGCCAGGTAGACGGCGGCGGCGAGCGCGTCACGCAGCGCGAGACCCGCAGCGACCCGGTTGACCCCGTGGTCTGACTCGGAGAACACGACCCCAACAGTCGACAAGGGGCTGGCATCCATTCGGATGCCAGCCCCTTCGTTGTCTCAGGCGAAGCCGTGTCGCAGTGAGGCGAGCACGGCATCCGTCACGACCTCGACGTCCTCCCCTTGAGCGATGCGCTTGACGGCAGCATCCACCATGCCCTGCGCGAGTGCGCCCGCGAGATCGGGGCGGTGCACTTCGAGTTCGGCCATGATGTCGGGAAGCGGCGAGCTGAGGGCATCGTGGTGCCCCATGAAACGCTCCACCTGCTCATCACTGAAGCTCACGCCCTCGAGGCGGTCAGCGATCTCGTGCTTGCCCTCCTTCACCATGAGGAGCGTCGAGCGCACGTAGGCCTCGAGGCGCGGCCACCCGGGCGCGGCGGGCTCGATCGCCAACGTCAGCTCGGTCGACCACTCGAGGATGGCGCGGATCGCGACCTCCGCCAGCAGATCGCCTGACGACGGGAAGTACTCGTACACGCTGCTGCGTGCGAGGCCCACGGCCGAACCGACCGCTCGCGGTGTGACCGCCGCGGGCCCCTCGCTCAACAGGATTCGCGTGGCCTCCCTGATGAGGGCCTCGCGCTGCTGGTTGCGGTGCTCTGCAACCGAGGGCGCAGTGATTTTCGGCATTGGCCCATTATCCAAGCACTGCCGCAGGAAGCGCGCCCAGCACGCCGTCGTGCATGCGGAGCACGCGATCCGTGTGCGTCAGCACCTCGAGGTCGTGGGTCACCATGACGCAGGCCGTGCCGGTCGCGTGGGCGCGCTCGGCGAGCAGGGCGACGACCTCGTCAGCGCGTGCGTGGTCGAGCGCACTCGTGGGCTCGTCGACCAGCAGCACCTGCGGGTCACCCATGAGGGCGCGGGCAATCCCGACCCGCTGGCGTTCGCCGCCTGAGAGCTGTGCGGGTCTCCGGTCGGCGCGATGTGACATGCCCACGGAGGCGAGGAGCTCATCAGCCTTCGCACGGTGTTCGGCTCGGATGCCGCCCGCCATGTGAGGCACCATCAGCAGCTGGTCCCGCGCGGTCAGCGACGGCAGCAGATTGGTCGACTGGAAGACGAAGCCGATGAGGTCGCGCCGGATGCGGGAGAGCCGCTTGCGCGATGCGCCCGTGAGCTCCTGGTCGCCGACGACGACAGACCCGGAGGTGGGCGGCATGAGCGCCCCGGCGACGGCCAGGAGGCTCGACTTGCCCGAGCCAGACGGGCCCACGATGGCGAGGAGCTCGCCCTTCGCGACCTCGAGCGAGACGTGGTCGAGGGCCGTGACAGTCTCATCCCCCGCTGGCAGCGTGAGGGTGACGTCGGTGAGTGTGAGTGCAGCGGTCATCGTGCGCCTCCCAGCGCGGTGAGGGGGTCGACCCTCGTGATCTGGCGGATGGCGACGAGTGCCCCGGCAGCGCCGAGGACGATGATGAGGGCGAAGCCCGTGAGCACGGGGATCGTCTCGAGAACGAAGGGCATCCCCTCCGGCATGGCGGCGCCAAGCGCCCATCCGGCGGCGCCTCCCAAGGCGGTTGCGCCCAGGAGGACGACGAGCACCTGCGCGAGCGCGTCCCTCACGACATAGCCGCTGGATGCGCCCATGGCCTTGAGGAGGGCGATCTCGGGCTGGCGCTGCACCGTCCAGACGGTGAAGAATGCGCCGACCACGAGTGCCGAGATCACGTAGAGGAAGACCTGGATGAGGAGCATCGTTGAGGTCTCCGCCTCATAGCCGGGCGAGGCGTTGAACGACTCCTGCTTCGAGATGGCCGCCGTGCCGGCGACCTCCGTGTCCGCCAGCTCACCATCGTGCTGCAGGGCGATCGCCGTCGCGATTTCGTAGGCGCTGCTCGGCACCTCGCCCGGGATGCCGTATGCGACCTCCTGCCAGGTCGCCAGCGGCAGGTAGACGATGGCGACGTGCCCGTATGACGCGCTGCCGGTTGTCCCGACGACCGTCAGCTGGGTGCCGATGCGATCGATCGTGATCACATCGCCGATGGCGATGCCGTCGGCAGCGATGCCCTCGGAGATGACGACGCCATTCTCGGTTGCTCCCAAAGAATCGCCGTCGATGAGGTCCGGCTCGAGAAAGCTGCCCTCGGTGATTCCGAAGAGCGCGGCGCTGAACTGCACGCCTGCGTCGCTCTCCGCGTGCACAAGAGCGCTGCCGACCGGGGCGGCGTCCGTGACGCCATCGGCGTCCTTCCACGCCTCGACCGCGGCAACGTCGACCGTTGAGCGAGAGAACTGGTCGCTCGTGACCGACTCATCAAAGGCGAAGGAATCAGCGCGCATATCTCGCAGGCCCGAGACACCGTGGTCCACGAGCCCCGAGGACAATCCGGAGAGGATCACTGACAACGCGGCCATGAGGGCCACGACCGAGCCCATGAGGAGGAAGCGACCGCGAGCGAAACGCAGCTCGCGTAGTGCTAGGAACATTACAACCCAATCTTGCCGACACGGTGTCGGCTATATCAAGAATAACACCATGCCGACACTGTGTCGGACTAGACTCAGGCCATGGAACTTCTTGACCTCGCACGCAATGTCCTCGTCATCCTTCACTTCATCGGCCTCGCCTCACTTCTCGGCGGGTTCCTCACGCAGATGTCCGCCTTCAAGACCAAGTCGGTCGTCATCAACCCGGCGATCCTCCACGGCGCGCTGACCCAGCTCGTCACGGGACTCCTCCTGGTGACCGTCGCCGAGATGGGCGACGGCGACGTCAACCACATGAAGATCGGCATCAAGCTCGCCGTCGCCCTCGCGATCTACGTCATCGCCCTCGTCAACCGCAAGAAGAAGCCCGTCTCCAGCGCAGTCCTTGGAATCATCGGAGCGCTCACGCTCGTCAACGTGGTTGTCGCGGTGGTCGTTCCGGGCATGAGCTAGACCTCGCCTCATAGACACAAGAACGCCCCGCCGGACAGCACCGGCGGGGCGTTCTTGTTGTTGCTGGGACTATGCCTCGGTGATGTCGATCTCGCGCATGATGTCCGCATCGATCGCAACCCGAACCGCCTCGAGGAGCTCCTCCGGTGCAGGCGAGTCGATCGTCAGCACACTGAGGGCCTGGCCACCCGCCTCGCGGCGGCTGATCTGCATCCCTGCGATATTGATACCGGCATCGCCGAACTCCTTGCCGTAGACGGCCACGATGCCGGGGCGGTCGGTGTAGAGCATGACGATGTGGTGCTGCTCGATGGGGACCTCGACGTCGTGCCCATTCACCTCGACAAGCTTCTCGATCTGCTTGGTGCCCGTCAGGGTGCCCGACACCGAGACCTGGGTTCCGTCGGTCAATCCACCACGGATCGTCAGGAGGTTGCGGTATTCGTCACTCACGGCATCCGTGATCAGGCGCACCTCGATGCCGCGCTGCTCTGCCAGGAGGGGCGCGTTGACGTACGACACCGTCTCGCTCACGACGTTGGTGAAGATGCCCTTGAGCGCGGCGAGCTTGAGCACCTTGACGTCGAGCTCGGCGATCTCGCCACGCACCTCGACATCGACGCTCGACACGGGGCCGCTCGCGATGGCGCTGAAGATCTGGCCCAGCTTCTCCATGAGCGGGATGCCCGGCCTGACGACCTCGTCGATGACACCGCCGGCGACATTGACCGCGTCCGGAACGAGCTCGCCGCCCAGGGCGAGACGCACCGACTTCGCGACGGAGACGCCCGCCTTCTCCTGCGCTTCGTCCGTCGACGCGCCGAGGTGCGGGGTGAGCACGATGTTGTCGAGCGTCGCGAGCGGCGAGTCCTTCGGGGGCTCGTTCACGAAGACGTCGAGGCCAGCCGCCGCGATGCGCTTGGTCGACAGCGCCTCGTAGAGGGCGTCTTCGTCGATGATGCCGCCGCGGCTGCAGTTGACGATGCGCAGCTCGGGCTTCGCCTTGGCGAACTCCGCCGCACCGAAGAGGCCCGTCGTCTCCGGGGTCTTCGGGATGTGGATCGTGATGAAGTCGGACTGCTCGATCAACTCATCGAGGCTCACCACCTGCACGCCCAGCTGCTGCGCGCGCACCGGCGTGACGTAGGGGTCATAGGCGATGAGGTTGGCGCCGAAGCCCGCCAGTCGCTGGGCCACGAGGGTGCCGATGCGACCGAGGCCGACGATGCCGATCGTCTTCTCGAACAGCTCAATGCCGGTGTACTTGGAACGCTTCCACTCCCCCGCCTTCATCGACTGGTTCGCCTCAGGGATGAAGCGTGCGAGCGAGAGGATGTGACCCACCGCGAGTTCGGCCGCCGAGATGACGTTGGAGGTCGGCGCGTTGACGACCATGACGCCCGCCGTGGTCGCGGCCTTGATGTCGACGTTGTCAAGGCCCACGCCCGCACGGGCGATGACCTTGAGCTGCTTGCCCGCGGCGATCGCCTCGGCGTCCATCTTGGTGGCGGAACGGATCAGCACGGCGGATGCGTCGGTGAGGGCCGCAAGGAGCGCCGGACGGTCGGTGCCGTCGACATTGCGGATCTCGAAGTCGGGGCCGAGGGCCTCGACCGTGGCGGGAGAGAGTTCTTCTGCGATCAGCACGACCGGCTTTGACACGTAGCTGTTTCCATTCCTCGTGTGGGGTGGGGTGTGCCACGACGCTTTTCGGGGGCGGCGGCTCGGTCAGTTTAGTGCACGGATGAGCAGCCCCTTCGCCCCGTCCCCGGGGCCCGTGCCGAGCGAGAAGCCGTCAGAGGAGGCCGCGTGCGACCGCGATGAGCGTGAGGCTGTATGCCGCCACCACGGCGAGCGCGACGAGGTAAATGACCGCCTGCGCCCCCGCCCTGCGGTGCCGACCCAGCCACCAGGCGATGCCGAAGCCCAGCACGGGGGCCGCGACGTTGGCCAGCAGGACGGCCCACGGAGCACCGATGGGGGCGAGCTCCTGCGAAGCACGGAACTGGTTGCGCGCCTCGTTGAGCTCGAGCGCGCCGAACAGGTTCGTGAGCGCCTCGAAGAAGTCGAAGGCGAAGAACAGGCCAAAGCCGATCGCCACCGTGAGCGAGAGCCAGGTGGGGCCGGGCCGGGCGGCCTCGGGGGTCGTGGCTGCAGCATCCGTCGTCATGTCAGGCTCCCATCACGAAGGGCCACGGCACCAGCACGAGCACCCCGAGCCCCAGCCACGCCAGTCGATGGCTTGGCCGTGCGACGAGCACGAGCACGGCGGCCATCCAGAGCAACGGCGAGGCGATCGCGAGGAACTCGCCGAGCTGGAACATGATCTCGGCGAAGAGCCCCGGCTGCGTGAAATCGTCACGCTCCACCGCGATAAACCAGCCGACGCTGTAGATCAGGAAGATGCCGGCGATGACGCCGTATGCGACGAGGATCGCCGAGCTGGCCCGAACTGGCTCACCCGATGCCTGCCGCGGGGCCTTCGTCGACGGCCCTGCCACGTGGCTCGGGTCGTCATCCCCCCAGCTGAGGGCATCGTCGTCGGAATCCACGCGCATGCTCTGACTCTAGCGCTGACGGGCCGCCGAGGAACTCAGCGGACCCGCGCCCGAAGGAACTCCATCGCGCGCGAGAACGCCAGCTTCGCGGCATCCGGCCGGTAGTTGCCCGAAGGGTTCGAGTCATTCGCGAAGGCGTGCGGGGCGTCGTAGTAGAAGTACTCCACCTCGGCGCCCGACTGCTCGCGGATCTGCGCCTCCTGCTCGCGCGCCTTCTCCACCGGGTACGACGCGTCCTGCTCCGCATAGTGGCCCTGCACGGCCGCACGCACGCCGGCATAGGATTCCGGCACGCCCTGGCCGACACCGTAGAACGGCACGGCGGCGCTGACGCGCTCACCCTGCTGCGCCGCCAGCGCCAGCACGAAGCCGCCGCCCATGCAGAAACCGATGGCGCCCACGGTCGAACTCGTCACAGCCTCGTGCTGGAGGAGGTAGTCGACTGCGCCGGCGAGCATCTCGGCGCCCTTCGCCTCGGGGAGCTCCGACATGAGCTTCGCGGCCTCCTTGCCGTCGTGCGCAACGCGGCCGCCGTAGAGGTCAGGCGCGAGCGCCACGAAGCCTTCAGCGGCGAAACGATCCGTCACGTCCTTGATGTGGTCGACGAGGCCCCACCACTCCTGGATGACGATCAGGGCCGGGCCGGAGCCAGCCTCGGGAAGCGCGAGGTAACCGTGCGCCTCTCCCCCACCCGACGGGAACGTCACGTTCTGGAACGGTGCCTGCTGAACCACATTGTCTCCTCTCACACACTGACAATTTCGAGTCTATTCAATGGCGAAGGGCCGGCACCCTTGTGAGGTGCCGGCCCGTGCTCGCCGTATGTGCGCGGCGGGTCTCACTCAGACGTCAGCGCACAGCGCTGCCGTCGCCAGAAGGGCGCTTGCGCCCTTCTGAGACAGCACAGCGTCTCTGGACTGCGTCGGCGTCAGCGCGCAGCGCTGCCGTCGCCAGAAGGGCGCTTGCGCCCTTCTGAGACAGCACAGCGTCTCTGGACTGCGTCGGCGTCAGCGCGCAGCGCTGCCGTCGACGTAGTCCGCGTCCTGCTGCTTCCACGCGAAGAGCGCGCGGAGCTCCTTGCCCGTCGCCTCGATGGCGTGCTCCTGCTCCTTCGCCCGCAGCGACAGGAACTCCTCGCCGCCGTTGTCCTGGTCGTCGATGAAGCGCTTCGCGAATGCACCCGACTGGATGTCCGCGAGCACGGCCTTCATGTTCTCCTTGACCTCGGGTGTGATGACGCGGGGGCCGGAGACGTAGTCGCCGTACTCGGCCGTGTCGGAGATCGACCAGCGCTGCTTGGCGATGCCCCCCTCCCACATGAGGTCGACGATGAGCTTGAGCTCGTGGAGCACCTCGAAGTAGGCGATCTGCGGCTGGTACCCGGCCTCGGTGAGGGTCTCGAAGCCGTACTGCACAAGGTGCGACATACCGCCGCAGAGCACGGCCTGCTCGCCGAAGAGGTCGGTCTCGGTCTCCTCGGTGAAGGTCGTCTTGATGACGCCGGCGCGCGTGCCGCCGATGGCCTTCGCGTAGGAGAGCGCGAGGTCCCAGGCCTGGCCAGAGGCGTCGTTCTCGACCGCGATGATGTCGGGGATGCCACGACCCGCGACGAACTCGCGACGAACCGTGTGACCGGGAGCCTTCGGCGCGACGAGGATGACGTCGACGCCCTCGGGCGCCTCGATGTAGCCGAAGCGGATGTTGAATCCGTGCGCGAAGGCGAGCGTCTTGCCCGCCGCCAGCTTGCCCTTGATGTGGTCGTCGTAGATCGAACGCTGGTGCTGGTCGGGTGCGAGGATCATGACGACGTCGGCCCACTCGGTCGCGTCGGCAACGTTCTTGACGTCGAAGCCCGCCTCGGTCGCCTTGGGCGCCGACTTCGAGCCATCCTTGAGCGCGATGGCAACCTCGACGCCGGAATCGCGAAGGTTCTGCGCGTGCGCGTGGCCCTGCGAACCGTAGCCGACGATGGCAACCTTCTTGCCCTGGATGATCGACAGGTCGGCGTGCTTGTCGTAGAAGATCTCGGTCACTGTGTTTCTCCTTGTGTTCTTTGAGGTCTCGATACAGCCCTGGCGGGCTTACTCAACCCGCGGGGTTAGTTCTTAAAGATTCGTTCCGTGATGCTCTTGGACCCACGGCCGATGGCGAGGAGGCCCGACTGGGCGATCTCCTTCACCCCGTAGGGCTCGAGCACACGCAGGAGCGCCTGCGTCTTCGCGGTGTCGCCCGTGACCTCGATCACGACGGCATCCGTCGACACATCGACGATGCGGGCGCGGAAGAGCGTGGCTGCCTCGAGGATCTGGCTGCGCGTCGTGTTGTCGACCCGCACCTTGATGAGCATGTGCTCGCGCTGCACCGTCTGCGCCGGGTCGAGCTCGACGACCTTGATGACGTTGACGAGCTTGTTGAGCTGCTTCGTGACCTGCTCGAGGGGCAGTTCCTCGACGTCGACGACGACCGTGATGCGCGAGAGGCCGGCGATCTCGCTCTTGCCGACCGCGAGGCTCTCGATGTTGAAGCCGCGACGTGCAAAGAGTCCGGCGACCCGGGTCAGTAGACCCGGCTTGTCCTCGACGAGGAGCGAAAGAACGTGGCTCATCGACCTACTCCTCTTCCCAAGCGGGCGCGTGGTCACGCGCGTACTGCACCGACGAGTTGCCGAGGCCCTGTTGCACCATCGGCCACACCATGGCGTCGCGGCTCACGACGAAGTCGATCACGACGGGCCGATCGTTGGTCTCGTTGGCGAGCCGGATGGCGGCGTCGACCTCCTCCTTCTTCGTCACGCGGATCGCGAGGGCCCCGTAGGCCTCAGCGAGCTTGACGAAGTCGGGGATCATGGCGGTGTCGTGCCCCGTGTTGAGGTCGGTGAACGAATAGCGGCCGTTGTAGACGAGCGTCTGCCACTGCCGCACCATGCCGAGCGAGGAGTTGTTGATGACGGCGACCTTGATCGGGATCTCGTTGATCGTGCAGGTCGCGAGCTCCTGGTTGGTCATCTGGAAGCATCCGTCGCCGTCGATCGCCCACACGGTGCGCTCCGGGTTCGCAACCTTCGCGCCCATCGCGGCCGGCACGCTGTAGCCCATCGTGCCCGCGCCACCCGAGTTGAGCCAGGCGCCGGGGCGCTCGTACTGGATGAACTGGGCGGCCCACATTTGGTGCTGGCCGACGCCGGCAGCGTAGACGCCCTCTGGACCGGTGATCTTGCCGATGCGCTCGATCACGTACTGGGGCGAGAGGAGGCCGTCCTCCGGCTCGTCGTAGCCGAGCGGGAACTGCTTGCGCAGGTTGTCGAGACGCGCCCACCACTCGCTGTGGTCGGGCTTCTCACCCGCACTTGCGGTGGCGAAGGCGGAAGACAGATCGGCGATGACGTCCTTGGCATCGCCGACGATCGGGACATCTGCCGTGCGGATCTTGGAGATCTCGGCCGGGTCGATGTCGACGTGGATGACCTTGGCGTCGGGGGCGAACTCGCTCGCTTTGCCCGTGACCCGGTCGTCGAACCGAGCGCCGAGGGAGACGAGGAGGTCGGACTCCTGGATCGCGAGCACGGCGGGCACAGTTCCGTGCATGCCGGGCATCCCGAGGTGCTGCTCGTGCGAGTCGGGGAACGCGCCACGCGCCATGAGGGTCGTGACGACGGGCGCACCCACTGCCTCGGCCAGCGCGAGCAACTCGGCCGATGCGCCGGCGCGCACGACACCACCGCCGACATAGAGCACGGGTCGTTTGGCCTCGGCGAGCAATTGCGCCGCCGCCTGGATCTGCTTGCCGTGCGCCTTCACAACGGGGCGGTAACCCGGGAGGTCGACCGAGGCGGGCCACACGAACGGCGCCGAGCCCTGCTGCGCATCCTTCGTCACATCGACGAGCACGGGGCCGGGCCGCCCGGTCGATGCGATCTGGTACGCCGCAGCGAGGGTCTTGGGGATGTCCTCTGCCTTCGTGACGAGGAAGGAGTGCTTGGTGATGGGCATCGTGATACCCACGATGTCGATCTCCTGGAAGGCATCCGTGCCCATCGAGGTCGAGAACACCTGGCCCGTGATGGCAAGGAGCGGCACCGAGTCCATGTAGGCGTCGGCGATCGCAGTCACGAGGTTCGTGGCGCCGGGACCGGATGTCGCGATGGCGACCCCGACCTTGCCGCTCGACGAGGCATAGCCTTCGGCGGCGTGGCCAGCCCCCTGCTCGTGGCGCACGAGGATGTGCCGGATCTTCTCCGACGACATGAGCTCGTCGTAGAACGGCATGATCGCGCCGCCGGGCAAGCCGAAGACGTCTTTTACCCCGAGGTGTTCGAGGGAACGAAGGATCGCCCCTGAACCGGTCAACACCTCTGGAACGTTGAGGGCGCTGCTGGGAGTGGGCGGTGCATCCGCTGACATCACTGAGTTCCTTGCATCGTGTACACGAATGGTCGTGCGGGACTGCGAGTCCGCACGGTCTGGTGGGCGACTACCCCGTGATCGCACCCTCCGAGGCGGAGTGGACGAGCTTGGAGTATTTTGCGAGAACGCCACGGGTATAGCGCGGGGGAAGTGGAGCCCAGCCTTCACGGCGGGCTGCCAGCTCGGACTCGTCGACGAGTAGGTCGAGAGAGCGGGCTGCGATATCGACCCGAATCAGATCACCATCGCGCACGAAGGCGATCGGACCTGCGTCGACCGCTTCGGGTGCTATGTGGCCGATGCACAGGCCGGTTGTGCCGCCTGAGAATCGTCCGTCCGTCAAGAGTAGTACATCTTTTCCGAGCCCCGCGCCCTTGATGGCGGCGGTGATGGCGAGCATCTCGCGCATGCCAGGGCCGCCCTTGGGGCCCTCGTAGCGGATCACGACGATGTCGCCCGCCTTGATCGAACCCTCGGTGAGGGCATCCATTGCGGCGCGCTCGCGCTCAAACACGCGTGCTGGCCCCTCGAAGATCGCCGCGTCGAAGCCGGCCGTCTTCACGACGGCACCCTCGGGCGCGAGCGAGCCCTTGAGGACGGCAAGACCGCCCGTTGCATGGATCGGGTTGTCGAGCGTGCGAAGCACTTCGCCGTCGAGCGGGTCGATGTCCATCTCGGCCAGGTTCTCGGCGAGTGTCTTGCCCGTCACGGTGAGCGCGTCACCATGCATGAGGCCCGCATCGAGCAGCGCCTTCATGAGCACGGGCAGGCCGCCGTGGCGGTCGACGTCGTTCATGACGTACTTGCCGAAGGGCTTGAGGTCGCCGATGTGGGGCACCTTGTCGCCGATGCGGTTGAAGTCATCGAGCGTGAGGTCGACGCCGGCCTCGTTCGCGATCGCGAGGAGGTGCAGGATGATGTTGGTCGAGCCGCCGAGCGCCATGCCGACCGCGATGGCGTTCTCGAACGCCTTCTTCGTCAGGATGTCGCCCGTCGTGATGCCGAGGCGCAGCATGTTGACGACCGCCTCCCCGCTGCGGTGCGCGTAGTAGTCGCGGCGACGGTCAGCGGATGCGGGAGACGCCGAACCCGGAAGGCTCATGCCAAGCGCCTCCGCCACGCTCGCCATCGTGTTGGCGGTGTACATGCCGCCGCAGGCACCCTCGCCCGGGGCGAAAGCACACTCGATGCGCTTGGCGTCGGCCTCCGACATCTTGCCCGCCTTGACGGCGCCGACCGCCTCAAAGGAGTCGATGATCGTGATGTCCTTCTCGGTGCCGTCGCTGAGCTTGACCCAGCCGGGCGCGATCGAGCCGGCGTAGAGGAAGACGGATGCGAGGTTCAGGCGGGCGGCCGCCATGAGCATGCCGGGGATCGACTTGTCACAACCGGCCAGCACGACCGAGCCATCGAGACGCTCCGCCATCATGACCGTCTCGACCGAGTCGGCGATGACCTCACGGGAGACGAGCGAGAAGTGCATGCCCTCGTGGCCCATCGAGATGCCGTCGGACACGGAGACAGTGCCAAACTGCAGCGGGTATCCGCCGCCCGAGTGCACGCCCTCCTTGGCGGCCTGCGCGAGCCGCCCGAGGCTCAGGTTGCAGGGAGTGATCTCGTTCCAGGAGCTCGCGATGCCGATCTGGGGCTTCTCCCAGTCGGCGTCACCCATGCCGACCGCACGGAGCATGCCGCGCGACGTCGTCGCCTCGATCCCATCGGTGACAACACGGCTACGGGGTTTCATGTCGAACTCTGGCATGTGCCAAGTTTAGTGGCAGCGCAGCGCGGGCCCCGCGACATCCGCTCGTCAGCTGCCGCTCTCGCGCTCGTGCCGCGCCCGCTCCTCCTGCGCCTCGTCGATGGCCTCGTCGAGTTCGTCGACATAGAGGTGGTCGTCGTCGATGTTGCCCGCCCGGTAGCCCGCGCGGCCGATCATGTGGGCCGAAATGGGGGCGGTCAGCATCTGGAAGAGCAACACCGGCAGGAGGGTGAGCAGCACCGCCCAACTGCGCTCCGCCAGCGCGATCGCACCGAGCACGAGCATGAGCCCCACGACCTGGGGCTTCGTCGCGGCGTGCATGCGGGCGAGCACGTCGGGAAAGCGCAGGAGGCCGATGCCCGCGGCGAGCGAGAAGAGGCCACTGCCCACGAGGAAGACCGCGGCCAGCTGGTCGAGGAAGGAATCGAGGGTCACTGCTTCCTCCCCCGCGCGATGGGACTGCGGTCGGGGGGCCTGCGCTCCGCCGACTGCTTCGAGACGTAGCGAGCGACCGTCATGCTCGCGAAGACCGCAACGACGGCCAGCACGACCATGATCGGCACCGTGCGGGTGTGGCCGTTGTAGACCATCTCGACGCCGAGCACGCAGATGATGGTCGTGACCAGCATGTCGGATGCGATCATGCGGTCGAGGATCGCCGGCCCACGCACGATGCGATAGAGGGCTGCGAGTGACGCAGCTCCGAACAGGATGCCGATGCAGAGAAACACCACGTCAATCATGATTCCTGCCCCGCATTCTCACTCCGCCGTAGGTCGTCGCGCGAACCGATGACCCGCACGATACGCCGCTCAGCCGCGAGGACCGTTGCGCGCGTCCTCTCGAGCGAGGCATCGTCGTGCACGTCAAGTGCGTGGATGTACAGCACTGAGCGATACCGGTCGGCCTCGACCACGAGTGATCCTGGCACGAGCGAGATATAGAGCGACACGAGCAGCATCACGAGGTCGGACCGGCTGTTGAGGTGCACCGCAATCACAGAACTGGCGGGACGGCGGCGGGGGTTGACGGCGATCCAGGCGACGTGGAAGGAACCGCGGATGACGTCCCACAGGAAGACCACAACGAAGACGACCGCCCACAGCAGGTTGAAACGTCCCGAGAGTTCGACGGGCGGCAGGTAGAAGACCCGCATGACGATGAGGGCGACAAGGATGCCCGTGACCAGGTTGAGCCAGGACAGCGAGCCCCACAGGAGCATCCAGAGCACGACGAGCCAGACGAGGAGCGGCAGCTGGTTGAAGAAGTTTCGTCGCAGACGGCGTGATGTGTACTCGGGCATCAGCGGGCCTCACCCCTGACATCGACCTCTGATTCATCTTCGACGTCGGGGAAGACGAGGTTCGTGTAGGTGAGCGGGTTGCCGAGGTTCTCCCCCGCACGCGCCGAGATCGCGTAGAGCGGCCCGGCGAAGACTGTCAGGGCGACCGAGAGCGCCACCATCGCGGCGGTCGATCCGGTCATGAGCCGCGGCGAGTTCTTCGACTCCTGCTGGGGTGCAGAGCCTCCCGGCGCCTCCGTCAGTTCGTCCAGGAGTGACGATTCATAGGTCTCGACCTCGGACTGGGGGCGCCAGAACGCCATGTTCCACACTCGCGCGAGTGCGTAGAGGGTCAGCAGCGAGGTCAGCACGCCGGCCGCGATGAGCACCCAGATGAGCGGGTTCGGCTCCTGAGCACCCGCGGTGAAGAGGGCGAGCTTGCCGATGAAGCCCGAGAAGGGCGGAATGCCGCCCAGGTTGAGTGCAGGGATGAAGAACAGCACCGCGATGATGGGCGCGCTCTTGAGGAGGCCGCCCAGCCGGTTGATCGATGTCGAGCCACCGTGGCGCTCGATGAGTCCCGTCGCGAGGAACAGCGTCGTTTGCACGATGATGTGGTGCACGATGTAGAAGATCGTGGCGCCGAGGCCCGCGACCGTGCCCATTGCGATGCCGAAGATCATGTAGCCGATGTGACTCACGAGCGTGAACGACAGGAGTCGCTTGATGTCGGCCTGTGCCACAGCACCGAGGATGCCGACGACCATCGTGAGCAGGGCGACGACCATGAGCGCGGTATTGATGTCACTCTCGGCGAAGAGCACCGTCTCGGTGCGGATGATCGCGTAGACACCGACTTTCGTGAGGAGGCCGGCGAAGACGGCCGTGACGGGCGCGGGGGCCGTCGGGTAGGAGTCCGGCAGCCAGAACGAGAGCGGGAAGACGGCCGCCTTGATGCCGAAGGCGATGAGCAGCATGACATGCAGGATGAGCTGGATGTCGGGCGAGAGCTCGGCCATCCGCAGCGAAATGTGCGCGATGTTGACGGTGCCGAGTGCCCCGTAGATGACCGCGATCGCCGCGAGGAAGAGGATCGACGAGACGAGGCTCACGACGATGTAGGTGACACCGGCGCGGATGCGGGCCCCCGTGCCACCCAGCGTGAGGAGCACGTAGCTCGCGACGAGGAGGATCTCGAAGCCGACGTAGAGATTGAAGAGGTCGCCCGCGATGAAGGCGTTGAAGACGCCCGCCGCGAGCACCATGTAGGTCGGGTGGTAGATCGATACCGGCGTCTCATCGTCACCATCGGCCATGCCCTGGCCGACCGAGAAGATGAGGACCGCGAGCAAGACGGCGGCCGAGACGATCAGCATGAGGGCCGACAGCCGGTCGACCACGAGCGAGATGCCGAAGGGGGCATCCCAGCCGCCGACGGCCATCACGAGCGCTCCCTGAGCGTCGACCTCGATCAGGAGGAAGACACTCACGACCAGAACGGCGACGAGCGCGGCGATCGTCACCATGACCTGCAGGCGGCGTCGGCGGCCCGCGATGAGCGCGCCAGCGGCACCCAGAAGGGGCAGGATCACGACGAGGGGCACGAGCGCGGTCACGGCTGCTCCTCCCCTGTCTCGGCGAGATCATGCGCGGCGGTCAGCTCGTCCAGGTGGTCGACCTCCTGGTCAATGTGGTCGGGGTCTGCGAGTTCGGCTTCGACCTCGGCGTCGCGCTGGGCGATCGCGAGGTCTTCAGCGTCATCGATGACCTCATCCGCCTTCGACAGGCGCCACGAGCGGTAGATGAGCGCCATGAGGAAGGCCGAGACGCCGAAGGTGATGACGATCGCCGTGAGCACGAACGCCTGCGGCAGCGGATCGGCGATGTCGTCGGTCGTCGTGCCGTCGTTGAGGATCGGCGCGAGCCCGTTGGGCCCGGCCATCGTGAGGAGCAGCAGGCTCGTGGCGTTCGCGACAAGCAGGAAGCCGAGCAGCACGCGGGTCAGGCTGCGCTCGAGCATGAGGTACACGCCCGTGGCATAGAGCACCGTCATGACCGCGATGAGAGTGAGGGATGCTGTCATGGGCCTCTCCTCTCTTCGAGTCGCTCATTGGGGGTGCGGGGGTCCTCTTCCTCCTGCTGCCGGTCGACCTCGCCACCGAGGCTCCTCAGCACGTCAAGCACGAGCCCGATCACGATGAGGTAGACGCCGACATCGAAGATCGTCGAGGTGATGAACTCGACGTGCCCGAAGACGGGGAGTGTCGCCTCGAAGAAGGCGGAGGTCAGGGCATCCGCTCCGAAGAGCAGGGGGGCCGCGGCCGTGCCCGCCGCAAGAAGCATGCCCGTGCCGAGCAGTCGGCCGGCATCAATCGTGACGGCCGCGCCAAGCTCGTAGCGGCCGCCAGCGAGGTAGCGGGCGACGAGCGCCATGCCAGCGACGAGGCCGGCCGCGAAGCCGCCACCGGGAGCGTTGTGGCCGCTGAAGAGCACGAAGAGCGAGACCACCATGATCGAGTGGAAGACGAGGCGCACGGCGATCTCGAGCAGGATCGAGCGGTTCTCGGGGGCGAGCGTGCGCCCGGCAAGCAGCCAGGCGAGCCGCTTTTCGTCTGGCTCCGGCTCGCGAGCGGTGCGCATCCGCCCGACCGGCCGGGCCGGTTCGGTGATGGGACGCTGGCGAAGGAGGAAGCCGCGACGACCCCGCGCGAGTTTCGGCCGCGCGAGATCATCCGTGCGGCGATCGAGGAAGATCAGGCTCGCGACACCGGTCGCGGCCACAATGACGACCGAGAGCTCACCCATGGTGTCCCAGGCGCGCACGTCGACCAGCGCGACATTGACCACGTTGGCACCGTGTCCGATGGCCTTCGCGAGCTGGGCGAACTCGTGGAAGATCGGCTCGGTGGAGCGGGCGGCAAGGGCTGTGACGGCGACGCCGGCCATCGTGAGGCCGACCGCGATCGCGAGGATTGCGCGCAGCAGGCGGTGCTGCGGGCGGCCGTGAGCGACGCCGATCCGGCCGGGGAGTCGGCGCAGCACGAGCACGAATGCGACGAGCGTCACGGTCTCGACGAGGAGCTGGGTGAACGCGAGGTCAGGTGCGCCCTGCAGTGCGAAAAGGGTCGCGAGGCCGTACCCCGTGACACCGACCAGCACGACAGCGGTGAAGCGCTTGTCCGCGCGTACTGCGGCAAGTGCGGCGATGATCATGATGATGCCGATCGCCGCCTGCGCCGGGTAGTCCCAGAGCTTCCACGCGGTCGGCCACGTCGAATTGAGCGCGAGCGCGGTGCCCGCGGCCAGCACGAAGACGAGCAGGATGACGCCGAGGTAGAACGGCAGCGAACCACGCTGCGTCACTGAGGTCACGCGAGCCGCGGTGCGGTCGACGAAACGCAGCACCTTCCAGTAGCCGTCAGCCGCGTTGATGAGTGCAGGGACGGCCGCCTGCACCCGTGCGACCCTTGTGCGCTGCCAGAACAGGAGGATGCCGAGGAGCAGCGACACGGCCGAGATACCGAGTGCCGGCTCGAGTCCGTGCCAGAGCGCGATGTGGTAATCCTCGTCCCCTGCCGGGAACACGATCGAGTAGCCCGCGAGCCACGGGTCGAGGGCAGAGGCAGCGAGGCCCAGGACGATGCCGGCGAGCGACAGGATGAGCGGGGAGGCCAGAGCATCCGCTCGCTCCGGATGCACGGGGATGTCTTCGACGTCGCGCTTGCGCCCGAAGGCTCCCCAGAGGAACCGTGCCCCATAGGCGACCGTGAGCACGGAGCCGAGCGCGACACCGACAAGCCCCACGAGCCCGATGGCCGAGCCGTCGAGCAGCGCGGTGAAGACGGCCTCCTTGGCCACGAAGCCGAACGTCGGAGGCAGGCCTGCCATGGATGCCGTTGCCACGATCGCGACGCCGGCGAGCACGGGTCGCTCCCGGCCGAGCCCGCTGAGCTTGCGCAGGTCGCGCGTGCCAGTGGAGTGGTCGATGAGGCCGACGACGAGGAAGAGCGACGATTTGAAGAGGGCGTGGGCGAGCAGCAGCGCGAGTGCCGCGAGGGCCGCCGTGCGGGACCCGAAGCCCGCGATGACCGTGAGGAATCCGAGCTGGCTCACGGTGCCGTAGGCGAGCAGCAGCTTGATGTCGGTCTGGCGGAGGGCGCGCCATCCGCCGACCAGCATGGTTGCGACACCGAGGATCACGAGCACCTCCCGCCATCCCGGAATAGTCGAGAAGGCGGGCGCGAGCGCCGCGATGAGGTAGATGCCGGCCTTCACCATCGCGGCTGCGTGCAGGTAGGCGCTGACCGGCGTCGGGGCGGCCATGGCGGCGGGCAGCCAGAAGTGGAAGGGCACGAGGGCGGACTTGGAGACGGCTCCCACGAGCAGCAGATAGACGGCCGTGATGACAGCGGCACCCTCTGGTGGTGGCGCTGCCACGATCGCCGTGAGGCTCGTCGTGCCCGTCTCGGCCGCAAGGATGACGAGACCGACCAGCATCGTGAGCCCGCCGGCCGTCGTCACGAGGAGTGCCTGGAGCGCGGCTCCTCGGCTCGCCTTGCGATCGGTGTAGTGGCCGATGAGGAGGTAGGAGAAGACGGTCGTCGCCTCCCAGAACATGAAGAGCAGGAAGATGTCGTCGGCAACGACGAGGCCGTACATGCTGCCGCTGAAGGCGATGAAGAACCCGGCGAAGCGACCGAGGCCGGGCTCATCCGCCGGGAAGTAGCGCTCGCAGTACACGAGCACGAGCGCGCCGACCCCCAGCACGACGAGCGTGAGCACCCATGAGAGAGTGTCGAGTCGCAGCGAGAGGCCGAGGTCGATCTCAGGGATCCACGGCAGGAACTCCGTGACGATCTCACCGTCGAGGATGCGCTGGGCGACCGCCACAGAGACTCCGAGAGCGCCGAGGGGAACAAGCGCCAGGACGTAGAAGACCCGCGGGCCGAGCACCTTCGTGAGCGCGGGGGCGAGAATCGCCGCAAGCGCGAAGAAGCCCAGCGAAATCAGCACGTGACCTCCGTCTCGGTGGGCGGGTGGCGCGCGTACACGGGAGTCGTGAGATGCGGCGGAACCATCACATTCTAACGGCCGCCAACGCTGAGAATTCCGATTCAGGCATATTTTCGGGAGCGAATCTGCGCGAGGCGCCCCAGCACGCGGGCGACATCCTGCGGCGCCGGCACCCTATGACGGGCGGAGGTCTCGCCGTCTCCGCACTTGAGGGAGAGGTCTGACTCGCCGAGGGCTCGGAAGCCGTCTTCGTCGGTGACGTCGTCGCCGACGAAGACGACCGCGGTGGCGTGGCTGAACTCGCGCAGCATGCGCACGGCGTCGCCCTTCGTCGTCGAGCGCACCGAGAACTCGAGCACCTTGTTGCCATGCCGTTCCGTGACGGCGGGCAGCTCAGCGACGATGAGCTCGTGCGCCTGCGCCCGGGCGGACGCCGCGACATCCGCCGACGCAGCCCGGCTGTGCAGCGCGAACCCGGCCGGTTTCACCTCGACCCAGGTGCCCGGATGCTGCTCCGCGACGCCCTCGAGCAGTCGCCGCAACGTGGCGACCGCCGCGCGCTCCTCCTCCGTCAGCTCGACGCCGGGCGCCGCATCGAGACGGGTCTCGACCCCGTGCGAGCCGCTGAGCAGCGCCGCCGCGGGCGGGGACGCGACCTCGATCAGGCTCTCGAGCGCGCGACCCGAGATGTAGGCGACGCGCGTGTCGGGCAGTTCGACGAGTTGCGCGATGGCCCTTGCGGCTTCGGGAAGCGCCCTGGCATCCTCCGGCCGGTCGACAAGCGGGGCCAGCGTGCCGTCGAAGTCGAGGGCGACCAGCAACCGTGCGGTCGCGGCGACCTCGTGCAGCGCGGCATCCAATTCCGGCGCGATGTCCTGGGTCACGAAGAGGCCTTGCGTCCATTCGCCGTGAGCACCTCAAGAAATGCCGACGACCACTTCGCCACGTCGTTGTCGAACACGCGCCTGCGCATCGCACGCATGCGCGTGCGGCGTTCAGAGCGGGGCATCTGCACCGCGCGCATGATCGAATCCTTGAGGCCGTCGATATCGTGCGGATTGATGAGGAGCGCGCGCTTGAGCTCATCCGAGGCGCCCGCGAACTCGCTCAGCACGAGCACCCCGTCTTCGTCGAATCGGGTTGCCGCATACTCCTTCGCGACGAGGTTCATGCCATCGCGCAGTGCCGTCACGAGCATGACGTCGGCCGCAAGGTAGAGGGCGATCATCTCCTCACGGGGATAGCTCGTGTGGTGGTAGCTGATGGGCGCATGGCCAATGGTTCCGTGGTCGCCATTGATTCGGCCCACCATGAGTTCGATCTCGTCGCGGAGCTGGCGGTAGGCCTCGACCCGCTCGCGGCTCGGGCTCGCGACCTGCACGAGCGTCACATCTTCGACCGGCACCTTGCCCTCCGCCACAAGCTCGCCGAATGCCTTCAGGCGGTGGCCGATGCCCTTCGTGTAGTCGAGGCGGTCGACGCCGAGGATCACCTTCTGCGGGTTGCCGAGCTCCTCACGGATCTCGCGCGCCCGCGCCTGGATGTCGGGCCTGCGCGCCAGGTCCTCGAAGTCACTCGCGTCGATCGAGATGGGGAACTGCCGCGCGATGACCGTGCGGAACGGCTTGCCGCCCGCGATCGGACCGTGCGCGCGCACCCCCTGCGACTCGTCGATGAGCGGCACGTCGATCGTCGTGCCGCGGGTGGGAAAGCCCTTCAGCCGGCGCACCGCGCGAGAGAAGTTGTTGGCGTCGGCGAGCCGCTGAAAGCCGATGACGTCGGCCCCGAGGAGGCCTTCGACGATCTGCGTGCGCCACGGGAGCTGCGAGTAGATGCCGTAGGGCGGGAACGGGATGTGGTTGAAGAATCCGATGGTCAGGTCGGGCCTCGCCTCGCGAAGCATCTTCGGCACGAGCTGCAGCTGGTAATCCTGCACCCACACCACCGCGTCCTGGGCGCTCGCCGCGGCAGCGGCATCCGCGAATCGCTGGTTCACCCGCACGTACGCGTCCCACCACTCCCGGTGGTACTGCGGATGCGAGATCACGTCGTGGTAGAGCGGCCACAGCGTGTCGTTCGAGAAGCCCTCGTAGTAGTCCCTCACCTCATCGGCGGAGAGCGGCACCGGCACGATGTGGATGCCGTCACTCTCGAAGGGCTCGATATCGAGGTCCGGCAGGCCGGCCCACCCGACCCATGCCCCGTCGTTGCGGCGCATGACGGGCTCGAGCGCCGTCACGAGGCCGCCGGGCGAATGGTTCCAATAGGCGGATCCGTCGGGCTCGACGACCCGGTCGACGGGGAGACGGTTCGAAACGACGACGAAGGAATGCTGTTCGTTCTCGGCGGCATCTGGGGCAGTCATGAAGGCGTGCTCCGTGTCAGTAACTGGGCCCCCGAAATGGGACCGGGAAGGTGGAAGGGGATCCTGGAGGCCAGAGTACCCCCAAGCGCCACGCGCAGGACTGGGCGTCTTCCCCACGCCGGGGTAGCGTGGGCATCGACGAGAACGGGAGTCTCAATGCGCAAATTCATCTTCAGCGGCAGCGTGCTCTCCGCCGTCTTCGGCGGAATGGGTGCAGTGCGCGCGACCCTCAACGGACCGCGCGACTGGCGTCTCATCCTCATGTGGGTCAGCTGGGCATGCGCCGTCGGGATCGCCATCGGCACGGTGGTCAAGAACACGGAGACGCACGAGCTCGAGCGGTGAGCCGGGCGATCGACCTCGACCCCGTCGGCTACGGCGCGATGTCGCTCGGGGGTTCCTACGGAGCGATTGACGAGGCATCCGCCCAGCGCCTGCTCGCCTCGGTCGTGGAGTCCGGTGTGCGCCACCTCGACACGGCCAACATCTATGGCGACGGCGCGAGCGAGGAGAGTATCGGGCGATTCCTGCGCGGACGCCGCCGGGATGAGGTGTTCCTCGCATCGAAGACCGGACTCTCGATGGGGGCTGGCGTCGGCACACGCAGCATCAGCGGTCGCCCCGAAACGATCCGCGCGAACATCGACGATTCGCTACGCCGACTCGGCGTCGAGCACCTCGACCTCTACTACCAGCACCGCATTGACCCGGAGGTGCCGGTCGAGGAGACCGTCGGCGCCTTCGCCGAGCTCGTGAAGGCCGGCAAGATTCGCCACGTCGGCCTCTCCGAGGCGACGGGGGACGAGTTGCGACGCGCCCACGCGGTGCACCCCATTGCCGCCGTGCAATCCGAATGGAGCATCCTCAGCCGAGACGTTGAGGTGCACGTCGTGCCGACCGCCGCCGAACTCGGCATCGCGGTCGTGCCCTACTCCCCCGTCTCACGCGGGCTCCTCACCGATGGCTTCGACGCGGATGCCGCGGCGCACGACATGCGCCAGGCGTTCCCGCGCTTCCGCCCCGGGAACCTGCCGCGCAACCAGGCCGTCGCTGAAGAAGTGCGGGTGGTGGCACGGCGGGTCGGCGCGGCGACAGAACAGGTCGCGATCGCGTGGTTGCTTGCGAAGGCACGGGGATTCGGGGCATCCGTCTCGGTCATCCCGGGCACGCGAAGCATCGAGCACCTCCGCAGCAACCTGGGCGCGACCGAAGTCGAACTGGCGGGCGATGACATGGCGGCGCTAGAGACCATCGCCGAGCGGGTCGCCGGGGCACGCACGGCAACACCCTCCTGGGTGTCTGGCGGGCGCGAGGGGCTTCTCTGACGCCAGCGCGGGAATGTCACACAGCGCAACAGCGTTAACCACATTCAGGTGCCCGCGACAGACTGGGGTGCAGACACCTCGACTGGAGATAGCTTCATGACGCACCACGCGACCGGAACCCACGCGACGCCAGCGCAGCACGCTGTCGCACGCATCAGCGACGCACGGCACGAGAACCCTGCCGCCGATGGCCTCACCGCTGAAGAGTTCAAGGCCGTCTTCCGCAACCACCCGGCCGGCGTTGCCGTCATCACGGCGGATGCCGGCGACGGGCCAGTCGGACTGACCGCGACATCCGTCTTCTCCGTCAGCGTCGAACCGCCCCTGCTCGTCTTCTCGGTGTCGTCGCTCTCGTCGGCAACGCCCACGATCCTCAAGGCCGAAACGCTCGTCGTGCACCTCCTCGGCGCCGAGCAACTCGACCTCGCGACGCTCTGCTCCACGAGCGGAATCGATCGCTTCGCCGACACCAGCCGCTGGAGTCGGCTCATCACGGGCGAGCCCTACTTCGTTGGCACCGACAGCTGGCTTCGCGGCCGCGTCGTCGAGCGCATGGAGGCCGGCAACTCGACCGTCATCGCGGTGCATGCGCTCCAGTCCTACGTGGCCGAAGAGCCGTCAGCGCCGCTCGTCTACCACAACCGCACGTGGCACGCGCTCGGGGAGCAGACAACGATCTAACGCCCCGGCCGAACGAAGAAGCCCCGCACTCTGAGAGTGCGGGGCTTTCTTGGTACACCCCCCGGGACTTGAACCCGGAACCCACTGATTAAGAGTCAGTTGCTCTGCCAATTGAGCTAGAGGTGCTCGGTGTCGAAGCTGACTTCGGCGCCGAGGAACAAGATTAGCATGAGTACAGGGCGCATCTGAAACCGGCCCTCAACCCCGTCGATTTTCCTAGGAGAACCATGCCTGAGACCCTGCTTGCCGTCGGTGACACCGCGCCCGCGTTCACCCTCCCCGACCAGGACGGCACCCAGGTATCGCTCTCCGACTTTGCCGGCCGGAAGGTCATCCTGTACTTCTATCCCGCGGCAAGCACCCCCGGCTGCACCACCCAGGCCTGCGACTTCCGCGACAGCCTCGAGCCCCTGGCATCCGCCGGGTATGTCGTGCTCGGCGTCTCGAAGGACCAGCCGGAGAAGCTGCGCAAGTTCAAGGATGCCGAGGGACTCACGTTCCCTCTGCTGAGTGATCCCGAGCTCGAGGCGCACAAGGCCTATGGCGCCTGGGGCGAAAAGCAGAACTACGGCAAGACCATCCAGGGCACGATCCGCTCGACCTTCGTAATCGGCGAGGGCGGCGAGGTCGAGCATGCCCTGCGCAACGTCAAGGCGACGGGGCACGTGCAGCGCGTGCGCAAGCTCCTCGGCGTCTAGGAGCGCAGGGCGACGGATGCCGCGGGGCTCAGTTCCTGCGCGCCGTCGCCTCGATCACCGATTTGGTGAACGTCAGCACGATCGCGACAAGCGAGGGCACAAGGAGTGCCCAGCCGAGGTCGGGCCGCGCCGTCTCGCCCTGGAAGAGGCCGACGGCGACGGCGATCTGCATCAACTGCCAGACCACGATGCCGGCGCGGGACCACGAGGCGCCGCGGAGCAGGTTCACGGTCAGGGCTGCAAGCCAGGCGGTCGCGACGAGCGCGAGCACGAGGAGCGCGATCGCTGAGGGGTACGAGACCGGCACCTCAACGATGAGTTCAATGATGAGGAACACCGACGCGGCCGCGAGGAGCAGGAACTCGAGGGCCAGGATGACGGCCAGGAGCAGCAGGGCCGGGCTGCGCCGCGGAGCGTTCATCTGGCGTTCATCGCCTAGCACATCCATATTTCGCTCCGTGTTCACAGTGTTTCCTTAGGGAAAAAATCGTTGATCTTCGACACCCGATATGAGAGTCTATTGGAGGCAAATTCAGCCCTCACAAAGCCGTGAGCAGTTGCCGAGAAACCCCACGAACTCTTTCACCGAGGTTTTTCTGTATCCCTGCGCGACCTTGTGAATGGGTCGCGCTCACCTAAGGAGCACTACTCAATGGATTGGCGCGATAACGCCGCATGTCTCACGGCTGACCCGGAACTCTTCTTCCCTGTCGGCAACACCGGTCCCGCGGTAGACCAGATCGAGAAGGCCAAGGCGGTGTGCGCTCGCTGCAGCGTCACCGAGATGTGCCTTCAGTACGCCCTCGAGACCAACCAGGATTCTGGTGTCTGGGGAGGCCTCAGCGAAGACGAGCGCCGCGCGCTCAAGCGCCGCGCCGCTCGCGCCCGTCGCGCCTCCTAGTTCAACACGTCGAAGCACCGGCCCCCCACAAGGGTGCCGGTGCTTTCTCGTTGCTGCGAGCGAGCGTGCGAGGGCTCAGTCCCGATTGATCCAGCCGAGCGGGATCTCGATCGTCACCTCGGTGCCGCTGCCCATGAGGGTGTGCCAGTCGATCGTGCCGCTCAGCTCGCCCTGGATGAGGGTTCGCACGATCTGCGTGCCCAGGCCGGCGCCCACTCTTCCTTCGGGCAGCCCGCTGCCGTTGTCGCGCACCTGCACCCGCAGCGCCTCCGCCGTGCGCTCCACTTCGATCTCGACCTGGCCGTCGCGGTCGGCGAGGCCGTGCTCGACGGCATTCGTCACCAGCTCTGTGAGCGCGAGGGCGAGCGGCGTCGCGTAGGCGCTGGGCAGTTCGCCGAAGCTTCCCGTGAACTTCGCGGTGGCCTTGGTGCCGTGATTCGAGGCGACCTCGGCGATGAGTCGCAGCACGCGGTCGAAGACGACGTCGAAGTTGACGCTCTGCGTGAGCCCCTCACTGAGAGTGTCGTGCACGACGGCGATCGCCTCGACGCGGCGCATCGCCTGGCTGAGGGATTCCCGCGCCTCCTCGCTGTGCGATCGCCGCGCCTGGATGCGCAGGAGGGATGCGACGGTCTGGAGGTTGTTCTTGACGCGGTGGTGGATCTCGCGGATCGTGGCATCCTTCGTGATCAGCTCGCGCTCCTGGTGCCGCAGCTCGGTCACGTCGCGGCAGAGCACGATGGCCCCGACCCGTTCCCCCCGCTCGCGGATGGGGATGGCGCGCAGGGTCACCGTCACGCCACGGGCCTCGATGTCGGTGCGCCACGGGGCGCGCCCCGTCACGACGAGCGGTAGCGACTCGTCCACGATGAGCTTGCCCGCGAGCAGCTGGGTCGTGACCTCGGCCAGCGACTCCCCCTCGAGTTCGCCCGAGAAACCCATGCGGTTGAAGGCCGACAGGCCGTTGGGGCTTGCAAAGGTCACGATGCCATCAACGTCGAGGCGAACGAGACCATCGGATGCTCGTGGTGCACCACGCCGCGGACCCGCCGGTGCCGCGAGGTCGGGAAAGTCGCCGCTCGCGATCATGCGGAAGAGCTCGTTGGCGCACTCGTTGAACGTCAGTTCCTGACGGCTCGGGGTGCGCGCCTCGCTAAGGTTGGTGTGCTTGGTGATGACGGCGATCGGATGCTCGGTCGTCTCAGGTGCGTTGGCCGCAAGTCGGCGGAACACGGGCACGGCGCGCACGCGGGTCGGGGTCTCCTCGAACCAGTCCGGGGCGGAGGAATCGACGATCTGCCCGCTCTCGAAGGCATCCGTCACCTGCTTCTTCCACTCGGGCTTGATGGGCTGGCCTACGAAGTCGCGGTAGAAGAGGGTCGCCGAACTCGAGGGGCGCGCATGAGAGACGGCGATGAAACTGCCGTCGGCCGAGGGCACCCACAGCACGATGTCGGCGAAGGCGAGATCTGCGAGCAGCTGCCAGTCGCCGATCAGGAGATGGAGCCACTCGATGTCCGCTTCGCTGAAGCGTCCCTGGGCACTGACGAGATCGGAGAGCGTCGACACCCCTCTAGGGTAGTCGGCGCGCGAGCCTGTGCCCGGCGAGGCGGCAACACCACCGCACCCGCTGCGCCAAGATGACAGCATGGACCCGACATCGCGCAGGCCTGACCGCGCACTCATCGTCATCGCCGCGATCGTTGTCGTGCTCGTCGCCGTCGCGCTCATCGCGGTGCTCACGCGCGACCAGCGCGCCGAACTCGACCCAGCGTCGCCAGAAGGTGTCGTGCAGCAGTACACGGGCGCGATGATCGATGCGGACCTTGCGTCCGCCCGCGAGCTCGTCGCGGACTCGGCACTCGAGCGGTGCGACTACTACAGCGACTATCAGCGCGAACGCGAGACGCGCGTGACGCTCGAGGGCAGCACCGTGAGTGGCTCATCCGCGGTCGTGCGGGTCGGGATCTCGACAGGCTACGACGGCGGCGTGTTCGGAGGCAGCTACGAGAACCACGACGAGTTCACACTCGACCGAGTCGATGGCGAATGGCTTGTCACGGGCGCGCCGTGGCAGTTCGACCCGTGCGTCCTGAGGGGCCTCAAGTGAGCCTGGCCGCGCAGGAGCGCGCACCCGGCGGAATCCACACGCTGCGGCGTGTCATCATGTACGCCCTCCTGGCGATCCTCGTGAGCGTCGCGGCATCCGGCGTGACGGGCCTGCTCCATCTCGCGCTGGAGACGGGCACCGTGCTCGACGACGCTGGTTCGCGCCTCGCGCAGTCCGTCGCATCCGTCATCGTCGCCGTGCCCCTCGGTGCCGTCGTCTACTGGCTCACGCGGCGATGGTTGAGCACGTTCGACGATCGGCGTTCGGTACTGTGGCCCGTCTACCTCGCCGTCTTCGGCACGATCGCGCTGTCGATCGGACTCTTCGCACTCGTCTCAGCCGCGAGCGAGGGAATCGCGGGACGCTGGTCGCCCTCCTCGCTCACGCTCGGCGTCGTCTGGACATCGATCTGGGCATGGCACGCCTGGATGTGGCAAAGCCCTTCGCACGCGCCGGGCCGGCTGCACGACGTCGCCCCCGCCCTCGGCGTGCTCGTCGGCATCGGTGTCGCGATCGCGGGCGGCATCGGCGTACTGTCGGTGCTCTTCTCCACGGCGCTCGTTTCCCCGGAATCAGCCCTTGTCGGAGCAGACCGCTGGTGGATCCCGCTCCTGCAACAACTCACCTGGGCACTCGCCGGTGGCTTGGTCTGGTGGTGGCACTGGCATTGGCGCGGTGTCGACCGTTCAGGCGCGCCGTTCGCGCGCTTCGTGCTCGTCGTCATCGCCGGCCTGATCGCCGTCGGCGTCACCCTCGGCGCGCTCGCGAGTGCAACCTACAGCGGGACCGCGCTCGTCCTGCACCTCGACAGTGTGAGTATCCTGCTCGACCAACTCGCCGCGTCGCTCGCTGCGGCCAGCATCGGCGCTCTCGTGTGGGCTGCGCACCGCACGCCCGTACGCCGCCAGCCCGAGGGCGTCGGCTGGTCGGTGCGCCTGGTCGCATCCGGGGTCGCGCTCATCGCCGCGGCATCCGGTCTCGGCGTCGTCGTCAACGCCCTCCTCGCGAGCACGGTCGACACCGTCGCGGGCGACAGCCGTTCGCTCCTCTTCGGCGGGCTCTCGACGCTCGCCGTCGGGGCGGTCGCCTGGATCACACTCTGGCGGCCGCAGGACGCCATTCCAGCCGAACCGGGAGACGGCTGGAACAGCTTCGGTGGCCGCCGCGCCTACCTCGTCGTCATCTTCGGCGCGAGCGCCGTCACCGCCGTCGTCACGCTCCTCGTGATCGCCTACGGAGTGCTCGAGTCCATTCTCGGGGTGCCGTGGTCAGGCGGCGTCGTGGAGTCGATCCGCGCACCCCTCGGCCTCCTCACGGCGACGGCGCTCGTCGCGATCTACCACTACCTCGTGTGGCGGCGAACGCCTGCCGCGCCGTCGACCGCCCGGCGCCACCCCGTCACACGGGTGACCCTCGTCGCCTCGGGCGTGACGGATGCCCTCGTCGCGACGCTTCGGGAGCAACAGGGAGCCGACGTGTCCGTATGGCCGACGCGCGATGCCCGAGCAGCACCGGATGCTTCGGTGATCCTGCGCGCGCTGCAGGACGAGACCGCGTCACATGTCCTGGTCATCGCGCGTGCCGACGGAATCGAGACGATCGCCCTGGCAGAGTGAGCTGGCCGGCTAGATCGTTGCTGGCTGCGCTTTCGCCCGCCTGAGGCGCCCGCGCCGTGCCCTCTTGGCCGCATCCGGCGGAAGGATGCGCTCGTTCACGAGGGTCGTGATCGCTGTGCGTGCCGGGGACTTGACCGCGACGTCGTAGAGCGTGGCCCCCTCCAAGACGGCGGCATCGAAGGCCGCTTGGTCGTGCGGGATCATGACGGGGGCAACAATTCCGCCGAAGCGCTCGAGGGACTGCGTCACCTGCCGGGCGGGTGACGCTCCCACGACTGCGGCCCGTAGGCGGTTCATGACGACGACCACGCGCTCCGTGACGATCGTCTCCAAGAGGTCGACGTGTGCGCGCAGGAAGCGCGAGAGCCCGACGGGATCCGCCGAGCCGACGGCCACCACCTGGTCCGCCGCCCGAAGCGCCTCGATCGTCGCAGCATTTCGGCGCGGCGCGAACATGTCGCTGCTGATCTCCTCGTCGTTCTCAAGGTTGAAGCCCGTGTCGACGACCGTGTAGTCGACCCATTCGCGGCAGAGCTCGAAGGCGCCCGCGACGCGGCTCGCCGAGAGTTCGGGCCACCGGCTCGGCCTGCCGATGCCCGTCAGCACCCAGAAACTGCCGTGCGATGAGACGTAACGCTGGGCGATGCGCTCGAGCTCGAGCTGGGTGAGCGAGCCCGTGCCTGCGAGACGGCATGCGGCGGCGAAACCCGGCGCCTCGTCGAGCAGTCCCAGTGTGGGCGCGACGGAACCGCTGTAGGTGTCGACATCTGCCAGCGCGACCGTGTGGCCGGCTGAGGCGAGCTCGGCCGCGATGTTGATCGCGAGGCTCGTGCGCCCCGGCGCCCCGGCGGGCCCCCACACGGCGATGACCCTGCCGCGGTCACCAGCAGAAGCGACAGGCGAGGATGCCTTGAGCGGGTTCGCGAGAAGCACCGCTTCGATCACTGGCCAGGTGGCTCCGCCCTCGACGACCTCGTGCAGGCCGACCGTGATGGCATTCCTGCGGCCGGCATCCGTGTCGTTGATCGCGACGACGCGCACGCCGGCGCGATCGGCCTCGGTCAGCAGGCGTGCGGTGAGGTAACGCTCCGCCGACGACACGACGACGAATTCCGCCGAGGAAGGGTCGAGCAGTGAGGCGAGTTCCCCTGCGCTCGCGCATCGCGCGACGATGTCGTGCCCGTGGTCTCGTGCGTCGTCCACGAGCACGCTCTCGATGTCGTGCGGGAGCGCGAAAGCGAGCCGGGCCATGTCATCGCTCCAAGGGGATGGCGGCCGGCACGAGCGAGAGGAAGTCCCCCGCGGCCTTCGCCTGCAGGAGGCGCGCGACGCGGTCGCGCGGCACGACGAGTTCGACGCTCGACACGGCGGCACCGGCAACCATGCTCTCCTCGCTCGAGATCGCGACGACGGTGGCCTCCGAGGCGACGATGCCGGGCGTCTCGCTCTCGTCGCCCGTCGCCCAGATATCCACCGTCGTGCCCGCACCAACGGACCGCGGCAGGTCGCCGCTCACCGAGACGACGAGGGATGCCCAGTCCGTGCTCCTCGCTTGCCCCACCGCGCTCGCGGGCACCAGTTCGCCAGCGCTGATCGTGCGCGTGACGACGATCTCGCCATCAGGCATGCGCGCCGGAGTGAGGTAATGCTCCGTCGCGACTCCCAGACGCACCTCGGTCTCGACGAGATCATCGACCGTGAGCACGTCTCCGATCGCGAGCGCAGACCCTGCCGCATACGCGGTGTCCGTGCGGTCGGCCGCGCCGACCAGCATGACGACGCCGGCGACGGATGTGACGACGAGCGCGATTCCGACGGCCAGGCGCGGGTCGAACCATCGCGGCCGCGACGGCCGTCTGGCCTGCTCGCCGGCACTCACTGGACTCATACGTCTCCTTCGGTCTGCGCGTCGTGCGAACCCATGGTGCTGCGGGACGGCCGCGCACGAGTGAAGTTATCCACAACGACCCATTGCGCAGGGACGCGGGCGCATAATCGATCTATGAATGGCTCCGGAGCGCACGAGGCCGCGCCGCTTGGTCGGTTCCTCACAATCGCCGACGTCGCCGAGATCCTCAACCTCTCGGCGAGCCAGGCGTACGGCCTGGTGCGTTCCGGCGAGCTTCCAGCCATCAAGGTCGGGGCTGGAGGGCACTGGCGCGTCGAACGCACCGTGCTGGAGTCGTACATCGACGCGAAGTACGAGGAGAACCGCAGGCACGGGCTCTGGAACCAGTCCGAGTTCGCCGATATCCCGGAACTCTCGATCGGCCTGCGCTGACGCGACGCTAGCCCGTGCGCACCATCTCGACGACCGAGAGCGGGACGACCCGGTAGCACGAGACCGACGACTCGCGCCGCGGAACGCCCGCTTCGTGCACCGCGAGGTCGAGATGGTCGCGCCCGACCCTGTCCACCGTGCCGTGCACGGCCCCTCCCGAAGTGAGGAAGATCGTGACGGCCGAACGGCGTCGGCAGAGATCTCGCAGCACATAGCCAAGGCCGAGTCGCGCCGAGAGGCCCTCCCCCTCGGCCCCGGCTGCGCGCGGGGAAGGGACGATGCTCTTTGACACCTGAGCCCTCGTGAGCGCGACACCCTGTAGCGCGGTGAACGGCACGATCGCGTGGTGACGAGCGGCGCCGACGGTGGCGAGCTCTCCCGAGACCCAGTCCCGGCCGAGGGTTGCCGGCGTGAGGTCGGCCGTCTGCCCCGAGACGAGCAGGAGACGCACGGCGCCGCCCTCATGCATGAGCGCCGAAAGCCTCTCTCGAAGCGAGAGCCGCGCGAGCCGCAGACGCTCCTCCTCGACGAGGAGGTCGGCTTCATCCGCCCTGAGACCGCCCTCCAGCTGGCTCTCCAGGTCATCGAAGAGGTTGTCCCAGCGCATGCAGTGACGCTAGGGCCAGGCGGAACCGTCAAGCCGGAGTTTTCCACAGCCCCGAATCGGGGGCGTGGACTATTTCTCAGCTGTCTGCTTGAGTCTCTCCGTACCCCCGAACGGGGGTAGACCGCATCCGACATACCCCCACCAGTCGCCGCCGGGCGACGAAGCCCGACGGAGCCTTTCATGACGCAAGCCATGCACGCAGCCGCGACGACCGAACCCGCCGCGGGGGCGACGCCGAGACTCCGCCCCACGACCGAGCGGCTGCCCAGCAAGGTCATCAGGGTTCCCTTCGAACCGGAGAGCTTCTTCGGCCACCAGCCGACGGCATCCGCTGCCCTCCCCGACCCACGGCCCCTGCTCGAGAACCTCACCCGCTGCGTCGTCGAGATCCTCGCCGGCGCGAGGGACCTGCAGCAGATCGCACGCTGGGTGACGGATGACGTCTACCGCAACCTCCTGAAGCGCGTCGTGCTCTCCGACCGCGCACGCAGGGCACGCGGACAGCAGGCCACGCGGCCGACCTTCACGATCGGCACTGTCGTGACCGATGAACCGCGAGACGGCGTCGTCGAGGCAACCGTCATCGTGCACGGACGCGCACGCAGCAGGGCGGTGGCAATCCGCCTCGAGGGGCTCGACTCGCGCTGGCGCGCCACCGCGATCAACGTGCTCTGAAGCGCGTCAGTCGGCGATGTCGTAGCGGTAGGAGTAACCGATGATGCCGCCGTCGGGAGTGAACGAGAGCTGGTAGTCAACGTGGGCCTCGACCGCTGAAGCCGCGTCCTGCGCCCGGTAGCTCGCATCCGCTTCCAGCACGACGAGGAGCGAGCGCGGGCCCGCCTTGCCACCCTGCGCCGTGACCCGCGTGACGGTCACGCGAATCTCGGATGCTCGGGGCGCACCATCCCGCGCGAGCGGAGGCAGACGATCGTGGAGCACGACCCCGTCCGTCGGAATGAAGTCAACGAAGCGGTAGGGCGTCGCGGCATACCAATCGTCCACCGTGCCGTTTTGCTGCGTGTCAAGGATCGATGAGTCGAGCACTTCCTCGACAAGGAAGGTCACGGCCGTCTTCTGCGCTGCGTGCGCCTCCTCGCGCGTGAAGGCCCAGGTCTCGAGCGCATCCAGTCGGACGCGCTCCTCATCGAGCTGCATCGCCGGCGAGTCGGGCGAGGGAGACACGGCGCAGTAGGAACCGAGTGCGTCGGTGATGGTTTCGCGGGCGATGACGTCGTTGCTCCCCAACGGCTCCCCGATGGGGCACGCCACCGCCGGGGTCGGTGACGGCGACGGCCGTGCTGAGCGCGACTGCTCGGCAGGCGCCGCGCTGCACGACGCACACAGCAAAATCAACGCAAATGCGGCCCCGCCCGAGGCTGATGCTCGGGACGTGGCCGCACGGCGGGGCTGCGTGGCGCCCTCTACTTCTTCTTGCCCTGGGCGCGCCGCTGGGCACGGTTGACGGGAGGCGTGCTCGACCCCTGCGTCTGCCCGAAGGCACCGCGCTGGGCGGGCTGCGCCGGGGTGCCGGCCGCCGCCGCTGCACGCGGCGCTGTCGCGACCGCCTGCTGGGCGCGCTGGCGAGCCGTCGACGCTGCGTCAACCTGTCCGCGCTCGTTGCGCACCTCAACCTCGCCCGAGCTGTCGGCGCTGGGAGCCGAGTACTTGAGTCCCTGCACGGGTGGCGTGCCTGCGCTGAGGCCCTTGGCCGCGACGACGGGCGCGGAGGCAGTCGCGCCTGCCTGCGTGACCTCAACCTCGAGGTTGAAGAGGAAGCCGACGGCCTCCTCGCGGATCTGGTCCATCATCGTCTGGAAGAGCGCGAAGCCCTCGCGCTGGTACTCGACGAGCGGATCGCGCTGGGCCATCGCCCGCAGGCCGATGCCGTCCTTGAGGTAGTCCATCTCGTAGAGGTGGTCGCGCCAGCGGCGATCGATGACGGAGAGCACGACGCGACGCTCGAGCTCCCGCATGGCGGGCGAACCGAGCGACTCCTCGCGCTTCTGGTAGGCGAGCTTCGCATCCGAGAGGATCTCGTCGAGTAGGAGGTCGTGGGTGACCTTGCCGCGCGTGCCCGCCTCCTCGATGACCTCGTCGGGCGTGATCGAGATGGGGAACAGCGGCCGCAGCTCGGCCCAGAGCGCGTCGAGGTCCCAGTCGTCGGCGTGGCCTTCTGCCGTGTGCACGTTGACGATGTCGGTGATGACGTCTTCCAGGAACCGCTGGGCGCGCTCCTGCAGGTCGTCGCCCTCCAGGATGCGTCGGCGGTCGTTGTAGATCGCCTCGCGCTGACGGTTGAGCACGTCGTCGTACTTGAGCACGTTCTTGCGGATCTCGGCGTTGCGCCCCTCGACCTGCGCCTGCGCGCTGCGGATCGCCTTGCTGACGAGCTTTGACTCGATCGCGATGTCGTCGGGCACATTGCCGCGGCCCATGAGTGACTCGGCGGCCTGTGAGTTGAACAGGCGCATGAGGTCGTCGGTCAGCGAAAGGTAGAAGCGGCTCTCACCGGGGTCGCCCTGACGGCCGGAACGACCGCGAAGCTGGTTGTCGATGCGGCGCGACTCGTGGCGCTCCGTGCCGAGCACGTAAAGACCGCCGACCTCGATGACCTTGTCGGCCTCAGACTTGACCTCGGCGCTGACACGCTCGTAGACCTCGTCCCACGCCGCCTCGTACTCCTCAGGCGTGTCGACCGGGCTGAGCCCGCGCTTGTTCATCTCCGCGACAGCGAGGAACTCGGCGTTGCCACCGAGCATGATGTCGGTGCCTCGACCGGCCATGTTGGTCGCGACGGTGACCGAACCGAGTCGACCCGCCTGCGCGACGATCGCGGCTTCACGCGCGTGGTTCTTCGCGTTGAGCACCTCGTGCTTGACCCCGCGCTTCGCGAGCAGCTTGGAGAGGTATTCGCTCTTCTCGACGCTCGTCGTGCCGACGAGCACAGGCTGGCCCTTCTTGTGCCGGTCGACGATGTCTTCAGCGACCTGCTCGAACTTGACTTGCTCGTTCTTGTAGACGAGGTCGGGCTGGTCGATGCGCAGCATCGGCTTGTTGGTCGGGATTGCGACGACGCCGAGCTTGTAGGTGCTCATGAACTCGGCGGCCTCGGTCTCGGCCGTTCCCGTCATGCCCGAGAGCTTGTTGTAGAGGCGAAAGTAGTTCTGCAGCGTGATCGTGGCCAGGGTCTGGTTCTCAGCCTTCACCGCGACGCCCTCCTTGGCCTCGATCGCCTGGTGGATGCCCTCGTTGTAGCGGCGCCCCATCAGGATGCGGCCCGTGTGCTCGTCGACGATGAGCACCTCGCCGTTCATGACGACGTAGTCCTTGTCTTTCTTGAAGAGCGCGGCGGCCTTGATCGAGTTATTGAGGAAGGAGATGAGGGGCGTATTGGCCGACTCGTAGAGGTTGTCGATGCCGAGGTAGTCTTCGACCTTCTCGATGCCGGGCTCGAGCACGCCGACAGTGCGCTTCTTCTCGTCGACCTCGTAGTCGACACCGGGCACGAGTCGCTTCGCGAGGCCGGCGAACTCCGTGAACCAGCGGTTGGCCTCACCCGAGGAGGGCCCGGAGATGATGAGCGGCGTGCGGGCCTCGTCGATGAGGATCGAGTCGACCTCGTCGACGATCGCGAAGTGGTGGCCGCGCTGCACCATGTCGGATGCCTGCCACGCCATGTTGTCGCGCAGGTAATCGAAGCCGAACTCGTTGTTGGTGCCGTAGGTGATGTCGGCCTCGTACTGCTCACGCCGCACGGCGGGAGTCTGGCCGGACACGATGCATCCTGTGGTCATGCCGAGCGCGCGGAAGATGCGTCCCATGAGCTCCGACTGGTAGCTCGCCAGGTAGTCGTTGACCGTGATGACGTGAACGCCACGCGAGGGGATCGCATTGAGGTAGGCGGCGAGGGTCGCGACCAGGGTCTTGCCCTCACCGGTCTTCATCTCGGCGATGTTGCCGAGGTGGAGCGCCGCACCACCCATGAGCTGCACATCGAAGTGCCGCATGCCGAGGGTGCGCACCGCGGCCTCGCGCACGGCGGCGAAGGCTTCCGGCAGCAGGTCGTCGAGGGACTCGCCGTTGCCGTAGCGGGTGCGCAGCTCGGTCGTCTCATTGCGCAGCTCGTCGTCGGTGAGCTCCTTGAAGTCCGACTCAAGGTCGTTGACCGCGGCGGCATAGCGCTGCAGCCTGCGCATCGTGCGTCCCTCGCCGACGCGCAGGACGCGCTCTAGAACATTAGCCACGGATCTGCTCCTCAAGATTGTGTCGGGTTGTGCCGGCAGGCCCGGGCCGGCTCCCTCGCCAGCTGATGGCGCGCACGCACAGCACCCTTAACCGTAGCAATCCTAGCCGTCACGATTCTGAGGACGACACGGGCGGGCATCCGTGCACCGGATGCCCGCTCGTTCGTTCACTCAGGCGCGTGCGCGTCGCTTGCCCCGCACCTCCGTCGCCTCTGCCTCGTCTTCAAGGGAGATGACTCCGTAGTCCCAGCCCTTGCGCCGGTAGACGACGCTCGGCCGGTCGGTCTCCGCGTCCACGAAGAGGTAGAAGTCGTGACCGACCAACTCCATGTGGTCGACCGCCTCGTCGACCTTCATGGTGGCCGACGGGAACACCTTGCGGCGGATGACGACGGGACTCCAGTCGTCATCGCCCGCCTCCGGCTCGGCCACCACGGGAACGGATCCCGTCGTGACCTTCTCGATCACCTCGGGACTCGCGGGTGTGATGTCGATGACATTGAATCCCGCCGCGGACGCCTCCTGCAAGGAGGTGGGGCGGTGCTGGCCACGGTGCACCTTGCGGCGGTCCTTCGCGCGGCGAATCTGCTCGAGGATCTTGCCGAGCGCGACATCGAAGGCAACGTACTTGTCTGAGCCTGAAGCCTCGGCCCGCACGAGTGGCCCCGGCCCGACGATCATGAGCTCGACCCTGTCCTCGCCAGGCTGCCCGTTCCTGTCGCTGTGGCGGCTGACCTTGATCTCGAAGTCCATCGCCTTGGGCAGCAGAGTGGAAACCTTCTCCGCCTTCTCCGTCGCGTATTCACGGAAGCGATCCGTGATCCCCACATTGCGTCCGTTGATGGAAATTTCCATGGCGTCCTCCCGGTTCTGTGGCGACGCACCGACCGCGAACCAGGCGATCAAGTGCGCCTCTTTCACACACCGTAGCCCCGGGGCGCTGTGGAAGTCACGAGAACATCACGACGGAGGTCGAGACTCGGCGTGTCGCAGGGGCGTCGCCGCGAGTGCGGCAGCGCCGATGACCTCACCACCGGCCTCCCACACGGCACGCGCCGCCTCGAGGAGGGTGGCGCCCGAGGTCACGACATCGTCGATGAGCAACACCTCCATCCCGTGCAACGCATGCCGCGCCCGCAGTGTGCCGCGCGCGTTGCGCAGCCGATCCTCGATGCCCAGGAGCTTTTGCGTTCCCGAAGGGGCAACGCGGCGCAGCAGGGGCGGCACGCGACGTCCCGTGATGCGTCTCGCGAGCATCCGCACGGGGTCGTAGCCGCGTGCCCGCGCTGAGGCCGCTCCCTGCGGTACAGGGCAGAGCACAATGCCGCTCGCATTCGGAACGCGACCGCGATGATCGTCGAGTGCCGCCTCGACGGCACGAGCGAACGACACGGCGAGCGCCCCCGCAACGTCGGTGCGGCCCTGCTCCTTGAAGGCGAGGAGCGCGCTGCGCACCGTGCCCTCATAGGCCACGGCGGAGACGGTGTCGAGCTCGGGCAGTGACGACGGATGCTCGCCGCTGGCGGCCTTGAGCCGCCTGCGGATGAGGGGGCCGTCAAGTGCGGTGCAACACTCTGCGCACAGCGCCCTGTCCGGCCCGCCGCAACCCGCACACGTGACGGGCAGGAGCACGGCGAGTGCGTCGAGCGCGGCCATCCGCGCGAGGTCGAGGAGCGTTCGGTCTGGCACTGCACCAGCCTGCCGCGACAGCGACGCGTGCGGGACCCCGGACCGGGCCCGGTGGACGGCAGTCACCGTCAGGCGCTGTGAGGGGAGGCTAGCGCTGCACCGCGAGGACGTCTGCCGTGATCTGCGTCGTCTGCCAGCCGCTCGGCCGCCGAGCGGAGAGGGAGCCGTCCGCGCCGAGCACGCGCAGGCCGGCCTCGCCGTTGCCGCCGACGATCTGCACGGCATCATCGGGTCCGCCGAGCGATTCGCTGCTCCCGCCCACCTGATGCGCGACGACCGACACGTCGGGACCTGTCGCGGTCAGGGTGGCGACCGTCGTGCCGTCGACCCAGGCGATGCCGCGGGCATCCGTGCCGGGGACCGTCGTGTCGATGACGGGCACGCCGAGCGTGGTCGGCACATTCGAACCCCCAGTGCCCCGCACGATCGCCGAGACGAGGAGGCGCGGACCGGCAGGGGTCGCGAGGAGGATCGCGATGCGGGCACCGTCGCGGGAGACCTCCATGTCGGCGACGCGGGCATCCGCCGGCAGGTTGCTCGTGATCTCGTGCACGGTGCCGTCGAAGGCGAGCGCTCGAAGCGCCGCGGGCGCGTCGGCGGGCACGCTCCAGACGTAGCCGTAGCCGTCGAGGTCCGGCGCGACCAATCCGGGCCGGGAGTCGAGGAGCACGGGCTCCGAGTTTCGGCGAACGACAGCGACGCCATTCTGGTTCAGCACTGCGGCCGTGCCGCCTCCTCGTGCGAGCGTCACGGCGCGGGGCGACAGCGCTTCGACCTGCTCGCTGAGCCCATCGATCGGCGAGATCTGCCCGTTGGCCGAGTACCCGAATTTCCCGTCGTCCAGCACGAGCGGCCGATTGTCGACCTGGTAGCGGGGTTGCGGCATCCCGGGCGAGGGGTCCGGAATCTCGAAGGGGCTGCCATCGACCGAGATACTGACGGCGGTAACGAGGTCGAGGCTCGACTCGATCTGCAGTCGCATGAGCTGGCGCTGCCCGACGGGCGCCGCCAGCGCTTCGCTCGTGAGATCGACGGATGCCACGGAGCCCTCAACCGCGACGCGCTTCGGTGAGGTCAGCTGGGTGCCGGCGGGGAACGCCGTCGTCGCGGCCCCTTCGAGCCACGCGGGCGGGCCAGCGAGGAGGGCCGACATGACGCGCGTGGCCGCCGTTGGCCCGGCCGGGAACCAGCGCAGGTCGGGAACGAGCGCGGTGCCGCCCGGGTCGACGAAATAGAGCACGTGTTCGCTGAAGACATTGTCGAACTGGCTCTCCGAGAGCAGGATGCCGTTGGGGGCCGCGCTGATGCGCCACTCCCCCTCCTCGCGCACGAACTCGTAGTGGAGGGTCGAGGGGGCTGCGCTAAACCGCCGATAGGAGCCGGCCGCGTCGACGGATGCGGTTGCCGAGCCGACCACGACATCCATCGTGTCCTCAGATGCCGCGACATAGTTGATGCTGCCGGAGTGCACGAGCACGCTCTCGCGCGGCTCCCACTCGTTGACGAAGCCGGACGAGAGGAACTGCCGCGCGACGTCGTAGTTGCCCGAGCCCTTGAAGGCACTGATGAAGCCGCGCAGGATCTGCTCCATGCTGTCGCCTTCTGCCGGGCCTTCGACGATGTACTCGGCGCCGCCGGGATCCTGTTGGCTCACCTCGGAGCCCGTGACGACATCGCCGCTTGAGGGGATGCCGCTGCAGGCGGCGAGCGGGATGGCCATGGCGAGGAGGGCGAGGACCGCCGCGAGCCGACGCGTGGAACCGCGCTCACGCATCCGTCTCACCGCCCTCGGGAAGGTCGACATCCGCCGGGAGCTCGACCGGCGACTCGCCGAGCGGCTCACCGTGGTGGCGAGGGAGGGTGAGCCGGAAGCAGGTTCCCTGGCCTGGTCGTGACCATGCGTCGAGCTGCCCCCCGTGGAGCGCCGCGTCCTCCTGGGCGATCGCGAGGCCGAGGCCCGTGCCCCCGATCGTGCGCTTGCGCGAGGGGTCTGCCCGCCAGAACCGGTCGAAGACGCGCGCAAGCTGCGCCTCGGTCATTCCGACGCCGTGGTCGCGCACCGTCAGGCCGATCGCCGTCTCGTTGCTGTCGACCGTAATCACGATGGGCTGCCCCTCGCCGTGTTCGACCGCGTTGCCGAGGAGGTTGCGCAGGATGCGACGGATGCGACGAGGGTCGAGTTCCGCCTCGACGTGCCCGCCCGGCGCGACCACCGTGATGTCGGAGCCGTGCTCCTGCGCGATGGGGACCATGGTCTCGGCGACGTCCTCCGCGAGGCGCACGAGGTTGGTGGGTTCGAGTTCGAGTTCGACCGCGCCCGCGTCATAGCGGCTGATCTCGAGGAGGTCGGCGAGGAGGAGTTCGAAGCGCTCGACCTGCGTGTGGAGCAGTTCCGCCGTGCGCGCGGTCGTGGGGCTGAAGTCAGCCCGCTGGTCATAGAGCACGTCGCCCGCGAGGCGGATGGTCGTGAGGGGCGTGCGCAACTCGTGGGAGACGTCGGAGACGAAGCGCTGCTGCATCCGGGACACCTCGGCGAGCCGCGTGATCTTCTGCTGGAGGCTGTCCGCCATGCCGTTGAACGACCGCGCGAGGGTCGCGATGACGTCTTCGCCCCGCTCGGGAATGCGCTCCTCCAGTCGGCCGGCCGCGAGGCGTTCACTTGCCGCAGCGGCGAGTCGCACGGGAGCGACCACGAGACGCACGACGATCCACGTGACTCCCCCGATCAGCAGCACGAGCGACGCGAGGCCGATCACGAGGGTCTGCTGCACCGAGTCGAGCGTGCGCTGCGTCTCGCCGAGGTCGAAGATCAGGTAGAACTCGTAGCTTCCCGCCGAGGGCACGGTCACGAGGGAGCCGGCGATGAGCCCCGGCGTTCCCTCTGGCAGCTCGACCGACTGGAGGTAGACCCTGCCCGTGTCCTGCCGCACGACGTTGCGGAGGTCGCGGCTCAGGATGCTCGACTCGAAGCCACGGCTGACGGTCGACGGCATCGTGAACTGGGTGCTCTGCCCCGGCGCCCGCAGCATCGCGAAGCCCGTGCTGCCGGGGCTCGTCGTGGACGAGAGGATGCGATTGCGCACGTCGCGACTGAGTTCGTCGAAGTCCACGCGCCCCGCCTCGTCGGCCGCGAGCGCGCTCGTGAAGTAGTCCTGCGCGAGCAGGGTGGCCCGTGCGTGTTCCGCCTCGACCTGGTCCTTGCGGGAGTTGAAGAGGTTGCCAGCGATCACGGTGGACATATAGGTGCCGATGACCATGACGGCGAGCCCCGAGAGCACGACCGTGATCGCGACGGTGCGGAACTGCAGGGATGACCGCCACGTGCTCAGGACGGCGCCCCGCAGCATCCGCCACTGCATTGCCGGCAGCGACGCGGGGGTCTCAGCGGCCGGCACCGGCCCGGTATCCGACCCCTCGCACTGTCGTCACGATCGACGGGTTGTCTGGATCGAGCTCCACCTTGGCGCGAAGGCGCTGCACGTGCACGTTCACGAGGCGCGTGTCGGCCTTGTAGTGGTAGCCCCAGACCTGCTCGAGCAGCATCTCGCGCGTAAAGACCTGCTGCGGCTTGAGTGCGAGGGCGAGGAGCAGTTCGAACTCGAGGGGGGTCAGATTGATGGCGGTGTCGCCTCGGCGCACCTCGTGCCCGGCGACATCGATCGTGAGATCGCCGATGCGCAGCACGTCGCTCGATGATTTCGGTGACGGTCGCAGGCGCGTACGGATGCGCGCCACGAGCTCCTTCGGGTTGAACGGCTTGACGACGTAGTCGTCGGCACCGCTCTCGAGCCCCCGCACGACATCCGTCGTGTCCGACTTGGCGGTCAGCATGATGATGGGCGTGCCCGACTCGGCCCGGATCTCGGCGCACACCTCGATGCCGTCCTTGCCTGGAAGCATGAGGTCGAGGAGCACGAGATCGGGGCGGGACGAGCGGAAGGCCTCGAGGGCGCCGGCGCCGTCGGCGCAGAAGGTCGGCGTGAAGCCCTCCGACTGCAGGACGATGCCGATCATCTCTGCGAGCGCGGTGTCATCGTCAACCACCAGGATGCGAGCGTTCATCGTCCCGTCTCAGTGTCGGCACCCCATGGTTCACGGGATGGTGAGGCTTTCGCACAAGAGTAGTCGAGTATGCCAGCATGATTGCCGAAGGCTGCGGCACACATTCGAGGGGGTCATGATGAGCGCAGACAGCGGCGACGCCAGCGGCGACGCGACGACCTCCTGGCAGCCACCCGTCGGGCCGCTTGGCCACGCCGGGCCGCAGTATCGGCAGCCCTCCACGCCAACCGCGTCGAGCACGGCCTGGATGAAGCCCTCCCAGCCGGGTCTCGTGCCCCTCCGACCCATGACCCTGGGCACGCTGCTCAGTGCATCCTTTCGGGCGGTGCGACGCAACCCGCGCCCGCTCCTCGGCCTCGCGCTCAGCACCCAGTTCCTTGTCATGGTGCTCTCCGCCGGCGTGCTGGTCGCATCCCTCTTCCTCTCCGCCATGCGCCTCGAGACGGTCAGCGCCGAGAACGCAGCTGAGGTCTCGGCCGGCAGCGTCCTTGCCCTCGTCCTCTCGACTTTCGTTCCTGGCCTCGTGGGCGTCGCGGTCGTGGCCTTCCTCCAGGGTGTCGTCGTGCTCGACGTGTCGCGGGCGGTACTCGGTGAGAAGCTCACCCTCCGGCAACTCTGGCGGCGCGGTCGCGGGAGGTTCTGGGCACTCATCGGCTGGATGCTGCTGATCTTCGGCGCGGTCGGCGTCGTGCTCGCTGTCATCGCAGCGATCGCCGTGCTCTTCGCCGTCACGATGGGGGCCGTCGGCGTCGCCCTCGCGGTGGCCGTCGCCGTGCTCTGCGGGCTCGGCCTGCTCGTGGTCGCCGTCTGGCTCGGCACCAAACTGTCGCTCGTCCCCAGCGCCCTCATGGTCGAGCGGCTGCGCCTGGGGGCTGCGATCGCCCGCTCCTGGCGGCTCACCGACCGCTACTTCTGGCGCACCTTCGGCGTACAGGCACTCGTCGCCGTCATCCTCAGCGTCGCGATGCAGATCGTCATGACGCCGATCTCCTTCCTGCTGCCGATGCTCATCTTCATCATCGACCCGAATGGCACCAACGACGACCTCGTGTTGAGCGTGTTCCTCGGCAGCTATGTCGTCATCATGGCCATCACGACCGTGCTCACGGCCTTCGCGACGGTCGTGCAGTCGGCGACGAACGGACTCATCTACATTGACCTCCGGATGCGCAAGGAGGGGCTCGAACTCGATCTCTCGCGCTTCGTCGAGGAGCGCGAGGCAGGGGCGGCCAGCCTCGACGACCCATACCTGCCGCAGCGGGTGGCGCCGCAGGGCGCGGCGTGGAGTGCGACACCGACAGGGTCTCCCTGGCAATGATCGTGCCCGTCGACCCGGACGCTCCGGAGGCCAGGGAGTGGGTGATCCGCGAGCTCTCGAAGCGTGAATACGCCGAGGCGCAACCGAATTGGTTCGATCGCCTCGCATCCGCGCTCTGGGAGTGGCTGAGCTCCCTCCGCTTCGAGCCGGGCGCGGGCGGGCAAGGCCTCGGCGTGCTGCTCGTCGTGCTGCTGCTCGTCGCCCTCCTCGTGGCCGCCTTCTTCATCTTCGGGCGGCCCGCGCTCTCGCGGCACAGCAGGGTCACGGGCGAGCTCTTCGGCGACGATGACCAGCGTGACGCGGCCGCGATGCGTCGCGCCGCGGAGCGCAGCGCGAGCGCGGGCTTCTGGAATGACGCGGTGACCGACATGTTCCGCGCGATCGCCCGAGGCCTCGCGGAGCGAACCGTCGTGACGACCCTGCCAGGCACGACCGCGCAGGACTTCGCGGACCGGGCGAGCCGCGTGTTCCCTGAGCACCTCACGGCGCTCACCGCCTCGGCCGACGACTTTGACGCTGTCAGGTACCTGGAGCGGGACGCCACGCGCTCGGAGTACGAGCGCGTCGCAGCCCTGGAATCGTCCCTACGAGCCGCCCGCCCCAGCCTAGATGCGGTCGGGGCGGATGCTGAGGGGCGCCGCTCGTGAGCGCCGCGCCCTCGACGGTTGCCACACAGACAGTGAGGGCGACCGCCCGCCGCTGGGTCTACTGGATCGTCTTCGCTGTGGCCGCGCTCACGCTCGCGATGATCGCGTTCATCGGCGCGGGCGCCGGCCGTCCCCTCGGTGTGCCTCTCGACCCGGAGGGCCCGGGACCAGCCGGGGCGAAGGCCCTCGTCGAGGTACTGCGCGACCGCGGCGTCGCCGTCACCCTGACGGAATCGATGGCCGACACCCGCGAGGCCGTGAAGGCGGATGCCACAACCCTCGTGCTGCACGACCGCTCCGGGATTCTCGCAGCGGATGCCGCGGCATCCGCTGCTCGGATGGCAGAGCACCTCGTTGTCATCGACCCCACCTACGACGTGCTGTCTGCCCTTGCCCCCGAGGTCGCCCACGCGGGCGCCGTGGAGGGCGTGCTCGACGCGGACTGCTCGCTCGCCCCGGTGCAGCGTGCCGAGCGCGTCGTGGGCGACGGACAGGGCTATCGACACATCGGCGACTCCCAGGACGTGACGACGTGCCTCGACAGCGGTGACTCAATCGCATCTCTCATCCAACTGCGGGAGGCCGGGCGCACCGTGAGTGTCGTCGGCACGACGGCGGCCTTTTCGAACGAGCGCATCGCCGAGCACGGGAATGCGGCCCTGGCGCTGGGACTGCTCGGCGAGCATCCGCACCTCGTCTGGTATGTGCCCGGGCTCGGCGACACCTCCGGGGATGCGCCAGACATCGCGGAACTCACGCCGGCGTGGGTCACTCCCGTCACCGTGCTACTGATCCTCGTCGTCGTGGCCGCCGGGGTTGCCCAGGGAAGGCGCCTCGGGCCGCTCGTGGTCGAACGACTCCCCGTCACCGTGCGAGCGACCGAGACGATGGAGGGTCGCGCCCGGCTCTACCAGCGATCATCCGCCCGCCTGCGCGCGCTCGACGCGCTCCGCGTCGGCACGGTGCAGCGACTCGCGGGCATGGTGAAACTGCCCGCCACGGCACCCGTCGAGCAGGTCGCCGACCTCGTTGCGGCGCTCGTGGGGCAGGCTCCCGAGAGAGTGAGAGCGCTGCTCGTTGGCACGATCCCCCACAGCGACAGGGAAATGATCGAACTCTCCGACGGCCTGCTCGAACTCGAGCGCGCCGTGGCGGAGGCCACGAGACCCTGACCCGACCACGACCATCCGAAGAGGAGCATCGCCAGATGATCAACGAGACCAGTGCAGCCCAGGCTGCGCCCGCAGCATCCGCCAGCCCGCGTGATGACTTCGCGCGTGTGCGCGCCGAGGTCGGCAAGGCGGTCGTCGGGCAGGACGGCGCCGTCACGGGACTCATCATCGCACTGCTCGCGGGCGGACACGTGCTGCTTGAGGGCGTGCCGGGCGTTGCCAAGACCCTGCTCGTGCGCACCCTCAGCCGCACCCTCGCGCTCGATACCAAGCGCATCCAGTTCACGCCAGACCTCATGCCGGGCGACGTGACGGGCTCGCTCGTCTACGACGCGAAGTCGGGCGACTTCGACTTCAGGGAGGGGCCCGTCTTCACGAACCTGCTGCTCGCAGACGAGATCAACCGCACACCTCCCAAGACGCAGTCGGCCCTCCTCGAGGCGATGGAGGAACGGCAGGTCAGCGTCGACGGCCGGACGCTCCCCCTCCCCTCGCCCTTCCTCGTCGCCGCGACCATGAACCCCGTCGAGTACGAGGGCACCTACACACTGCCGGAGGCGCAACTCGACCGCTTCCTGCTCAAGCTCGTGCTCGACGTGCCCGAGCGGGGCCATGAGATCGAGGTGCTCACGCGCAGTGCCGCCGGCTTCAGCCCTCGCGACCTCTCGTCCGCGGGTGTCACGGCGGTGCTGACGCCGGAGCGCCTCCTCGCCGCGCAGCGGGAGGTGGCGACCGTCGGCGCCACGAGCGACGTGATCTCCTACGTTGTCGACCTCGCGCGAGGCACGCGCGAGAGCCCCTCAGTCAAGCTCGGCGTGAGCCCGCGAGGCACGACGGCACTCCTCGGAGCCGCGAAGGCGTGGGCCTGGCTGAGCGGTTTCGACGCCATCACGCCTGACCATGTGCAGGCCATGGTGCTTCCCGTCTGGCGGCACCGCCTCCAGCTGCGTCCCGAGGCTGAGCTCGAGGGCGTGACGGCAGACTCGATCCTCCGCGCCGTGCTGCAACAGGTGCGGGTGCCCATCTGATGCGCTCGGCCTCGCAGGCGGAGACGACGGGCTGATGGCGATCTCCTGGCGTCTTGCCGCCCTCCTCGCACTCGGGGTGCTCCCCGTCATCGCGGTGCCGATCGTCACCGGCGGTGCCCTGAGCCCGACGGCGACGATGCTCGCGTGGATCACCCTCGTCCTCGTGCTCGCCGCGCTCGACCTCGCGGTCGCCGGTTCGCCCCGCGCCGTGCGAATCGAACGTGAACTGCCCGAGCGCGTGCGGCTTGGAGAGCCCGCGACCGCGACACTGCTGCTGACGAACCGCGGGAGCCGCAGCATCCGTGCACTCGTGCGTGACGGCTGGGAGCCCTCGGCGGGCGCACAGCCGAGTCGCCACCGACTCGTTGTGCCCGCGGGCGAACGTCGAGCCGTCAGGATGACACTCACACCCTTCAGGCGCGGTGAGCGACGCAGCCACCACGTGACCGTGCGCTCCTTCGGGCCCCTCGGAATCGCCGCACGGCAGGCGACCCTTGCCGAGCCGGCCGCCATTCGCGTGCTGCCGCCATTCGCCTCGCGGCGGCACCTGCCCTCGCGCCTCGCCCGCCTGCGCGAACTGGACGGGCGCACGAGCATCATGATCCGCGGCCAGGGCTCCGAGTTCGACTCGCTGCGCGACTACGTGCGCGGCGACGACGTGCGCTCGATCGACTGGCGTGCCACGGCCCGCAGGCGGGACCCCGCGACCGGCACGGGACAGCGCGTCGTCGTGCGCACGTGGAGACCGGAACGTGACCGTCGCATCGTCATCGTGATCGACAGTGGCCGCACATCCGCCGCCCGCATCGACAACGAACTCCGCATCGACACGGCCTTCGAGTCCTCGCTGCTGCTCGCGGCCCTCGCCTCGCGCGCGGGCGACCGCATCGACACCGTCATCTACGACCGCAGGGTGCGCGCCCGAGTGCAGGGAACGACGGGCAGCGAGCTCCTCGCGCGCATGGTGACCGCGATGGCGCCCGTCGATCCCGAGCTCCTCGAGATGGACTGGACCGCCGTGCCCGCGCTCGTCACCTCTGTGACGAACCGACAGGCGCTCGTCGTGCTCATGACGTCGATCGACTCCCCCGGCAACTCGCGCGCCCTCATCGGCGTGCTCCCCCAGCTCACCCGGCGCCACCGTGTGCTCGTCTGCTCCGTGACCGACCCGACCGTGATGGAGGCCTCACGGGAGCGCAAGGATCGCGATGGCGTCTTCAGGGGGGCCGCCGCGGAACGGGCAATGCTCGACACGGCTCGGGTGTCGGCGGCGATCCGCAGGCTCGGCGGCGATGTCGTCACGGGCACACCGCAGGAACTGCCCCCCGCCGTCGCCGACCGCTATCTCGCGCTTAAGGCGGCTGGCCAGCTGTAACCCGAAGAAGCACTGCAGAACACCGCGCATGCCCCCCATAATGGGCACGTGAGCTTGCATCGGTTCGTCGACGCGCTGCGATCGGTGCGCTCTCGGATCCTGACCTCGATCCTGCTGGTGACGGCCCTCGGCATGACGGTCGCGGGCAGCACCGCCTACCTGCTGCAGCGGGAGCGGGTCGTCTCGAGCATCGATGACCGGCTCACGCAGACGGTCGAGGGGCTCCAGTTCATCGCGGATGGTGGCGAGGCAGGACAAGACAGCCCGACCACCGTGATCGACTTCCTGATGCAGGCCATGCAGCGTGTGCTCCCCGCCCACAACGAGAGCACGGTCGGCATCATCGACGGCAGGGCGGCGCTCGTGCCCTCATCGAACCTGTCGTTCAGGCTCGACAGGGACGAGGCCTTCATCGACCGCGTCGTCGCTGAGTCACACCCCGAGCGCGTCGTGCTCGGGACCGTGCGCTCGGAGTTCGGCACGCTGCGCTACGCGATCATCCCCATTACCATCGAGGGCGACGCGGCCTCTGGGCTCTACGTCAGCGCCTACAACCTCGACGCGGAACTCCTCCCCATCACGCAGGCGTTCCGCACCTACGCGGTCGTCGCGGCGGTCATGCTCCTCCTCGTCGGCCTCGTCGGCTGGGTGGTCGCCGGCCGGCTGCTGCGCCCCATCCGCTCGCTGCGGGAGACCGCCAACAGCATCACCGACACAGACCTCTCACGGCGCATCACGGTGGTCGGCCGCGATGACGTGAGCGACCTCGCCCGCACCGTCAACGGCATGCTGGAGCGGCTCGAGGCCGGCTTCCTCAGCCAGCGCCGTCTGCTCGACGATGTCGGCCACGAGCTGAAGACGCCGCTCACGATCATGCGGGGTCACCTCGAACTGCTCGACCCAGAGCATCCGGAAGACATCGCGGCGACACGGGCGATCGCGATCGACGAACTCGACCGCCTCACGACGCTCGTGGGCGACATCGCGTTGCTCGCGAAGAGCCGCGTGCCAGGCTTCGTCAACGCCGACCAGGTGGCGGTCGCCGACCTGACCTCCACGGTCTTCGCGAAGGCACGGATGCTGTCGGCCGCGCACGAATGGGCCCTCACCGCTCGGGCCGATGCGAGGGCGCAACTCGACAGCCGCCGCGTGACACAGGCGTGGCTACAGCTCGCCGAGAACGCCGCCAAGTACTCACCCGCGGGCACCGCCATCGAGATCGGAAGCGCGACATCCGCCGATGACGAGGGCCGAGCGACCGTCGACCTCTGGGTGCGCGACTACGGCCCCGGAATCGACCCCGAACAGCTCGACCGGGTGTTCGAGCGCTTCACTCGCGCCGACGAGGGGCGCGGTGTCGAAGGGTCGGGACTCGGCCTCTCGATCGTCGCGGCCATCTCCGAGGCCCACGGAGGAACGGCCTTCGCCGTCAGCGGCGGCGTTGGCACCCGCGTCGTCATCCGACTGCCGCGTGACTCGCGGCACCCCAGGGGAAGGAAGAACTGAATGGCACGCATCCTCGTGGCTGAAGATGAGGACCGCATCTCGTCGTTCGTCGAGAAGGGGCTGCGCGCGGCCGGGTTCGGCGTCTCGATCGAACGCGACGGGCCCGGGGCACTCACCGCCGCGCGCACGGGACAGTTCGACCTCATGGTGCTCGACCTCGGCCTGCCCGGCTACGACGGGTTCGACGTGCTGCAGCAGCTCCGCGCCGAGGGCAACGCGATGGCCGTCATCATCCTCACGGCACGGGACTCGGCGCAGGATGCCGTCGCTGGCTTCGAGGGCGGCGCCAACGACTACGTCTCCAAGCCGTTCCGCTTCGACGAGCTGCTCGCTCGCGTGCGCGTGCGGCTGCAGGACACCCAGACGGACACGCCCCGCAACGACAACCTGAGCTTCGTCGACCTCGAGCTCGACCTCAAGACGCGGCGAGTGCGCTCCGGCGGCGTCGAGGTCGACCTGTCTGCCCGGGAGTTCGCGCTGCTCGAGGAGTTCATGCTCCATCCCGAGCAAGTGCTGAGCCGGGAGCAGCTGCTCAGCCGGGTGTGGGGCTTCGACTTCGACCCCGGCTCAAACGTTGTGGATGTCTACGTGCGCTACCTGCGGCAGAAGATCGGTCGCCACCGCCTTGAGACCGTGCGCGGCATGGGCTATCGACTCACGAGCCGCCAAGCCGGATAGGCCGCGCTCGGCCGGGGCGCCCGAGAATCGGAGCCGGTGATCCCGAAACCACCGGCCCCGGACGCAGCAGCCACCCCGTAGGATGCCGCGCCATGGCGGCGGCTACGAGCGGCCTCCGCCACGATCGTGCCCGCCATGCCCGTGCCGGTCTCGACCGTCGTGGCCGTGCGAGCCGCCCCGACGCTCGTCCCCACGGCCCTCGTGACCGCGGCGGTCTCCGTCGGCGTGGCCACCATCGCGACCGCCCCAGGGCGCTTGCCCGTGTTCAGGGTTGCCGCGCGACGCGGGCGGCGCAGCTGGAGGGGGCTCAGGCGCGGGTGCCTGCCGGGCGGCGCCGCGATCTCCCGGCGGCGGAAGGAATTGCTGGGGCGGCTCGAAGCGCACACCCCGGTCCTGCTGCGGCCAAGGGCCATGGTCGCGGGAGACCGGCTGCCGCAAAGCCTCGTCGCGAGGATGGGGCACCTCTTGCTGACGGATCGAACTCGGCCTCTCGCGAGCCGCGCGATCATTCGCCCCAGCGGAGATCCGGGCATCCGTCGGGGTCGGTGCCGCAGGAGGAACCCGCACCGGCCCGTTGTCTGAACCGGGTAGGGCCGGCACAGCGCCGCGCGGCGCCGGGCGCGGCTGCGTCGACGAGCCCTCCTGCTCCTCCGAAGCTGTGGCGGACTGCGGGAAGCGCTTGGTCTTGTCGACGCGAGCGATCTCCTCCGAGGCCCCGCGTACGCCGTCGATCCCCACGACCTCTGCGGGCCTCGTGGGCGTGTTTCCGGAGACCGCTGCGACGCCACCGACGATGAGGCAGGTGCTCAGCATCGCGCCGCCGACGATGGTCAGGGTCTTGTCGTGGGTCTGCACAGGGGTTCCTCTCGCGCCGTTGCGTCGGGTCGGGTGTGCGTGACGTCCAATGCTCGCGGGCGCGAATGAGAAGAAGACCCTCGCCAGATGAGAGGACTCTCATCTTTGGCGGGCCGGCTCAGCCTGAGACGAGTTGGCGCGCTCCCGCCTCGAACTCGTCGAGGTCGCCCGTCTGCCCGGCACGGTGGGCACGCCCGCCCACGATCCACTGGTAGCCGAGCACGACGGCCAGCACGAGTGTGCCGATGCCGATCTTGATGGGCCACGGCCAGTCCAGACGGGTGATGTAGCCCTCGACGATCCCAGAGAGCAGCAGCGCGATGGTGACGCCGACCGCCGCCGTCATGAGAGCTCTCCCCTCCTGCGCGAGGGCCGCCCCGCGCGTGCGGACACCTGGCGCGACCCACGACCAGAAGATCTTCAGTCCCGCGGCCGCCGCAAGGAAGATCGCGTACAACTCGAGCTGCCCGTGCGGTGCGATGTAGAGGAAGAAGGTGTCGAGCTCGCCCTGCTCCGCCATGACGGCCGCCGCAAAGCCGAGGCTCTGCGCATTCGCGATGATGAGGTAGGGCACATAGACGCCGAGGATGCCGAAGGCGATGCACTGCACCGCGATCCACGCGTTGTTGGTCCAGACGAGGCCAGCAAACGACGACGACGCATGCTCGGAGTAGTAGTCGACGAAGTCCTCCTCCGCATACCGCCTGCGGAACTCCTCCGTGCCGAAGGCCGGCAGGACGCCGGGCGTCTCGAGCGCCCACCACGCGAACAGCACGCCAATGAGCACGGTCGCACTCGTCACCGCGAGCGAGAGCCAGCGGATGCGATACAGGGCCGCCGGCAACTGCGCGCCGAAGAAGACGGGCAGCTGGCGGAGCACATTGTTGCTCGCCCCCGTGAAGCGCAGGCGCGCCCGCGACAGCGCCACCGAGAGGCGGTCCGCCTGCACTGACGAGCCCGCGGCAGTGCGCATGGCCGAAAGATGGGTCGCGCCCGACTGGTAGCCCTCGATGAGCGCATCCGCCTCGGGGCCCGAGAATCGACGCTTCGCACCGAGGCGGGTGAGCTCGTCCCACTCGTCGCGGTGCGCTGCGGCATAGGCGTCGATATCCATCTGCTTAGATACTGGCATGTCGAGGGAGCCCGCTGCAGCATCCGCCACCACGGTCGTGGAACCCCACCTCGACGAGGAACTCATCACGGGCGAAGCCGTCGCGCTCGACCTCCGCCCCGCCGACTTCATCCTGCGTGCTGCCGGCGCCATCATCGACTGGATCGCCTACCTCCTCGTCTTCCTCGGCGTCACCCTCGTCGTGTCGATGCCCCTGGTCGGGGCATTCCTCGACGAGGCCACGCGCACCGCGATCTCGATCGTGTTGCTCGTCGTGTGCGTCGTCGGGATCCCGATGACGGTCGAGACACTCACGCAGGGGCGCTCCCTCGGCAAGCTCGCGGTCGGCGCGCGCATCGTGCGCGATGACGGCGGATCGATCGGCTTTCGCCACGCCCTCACTCGCTCGCTTGTCGGCGTCGTGGAACTGTTCCTGACCTTCGGCGGCATCGCCACGATCGTCGCGGTCCTGCACCCGCGTTCCAAGCGGCTCGGCGACCTCCTCGCGGGCACCTACAGCCAACACGAACGCGTGTCGAAGGAGACGCCTCCCGTCTACGGCGTGCCGCTCGAACTCGTCGACTGGGCACGCACGGCAGACGTCGCGCGGATGCCGGGCGGTCTCTCCCGACGCATCGCCCAGTTCCTGCGCCAGGCGGCCGGACACTCCGAGCAGTCGCGCCGACGCATCGCCGCTGACCTCGCGCGCGAGGCGAGCCGCTTCGTCTCACCGCTGCCTGAGTGCGACGCCGAGATCTTCCTCGCGGGGGTCGCGGCCGTGCGTCGCGACCGTGAGTATCGCGCGCTGCAGGCCGAGCGCGAGCGCATGGCCGCGCTCGACCCCGTGCTGAAGGGCCTCCCGCACGGCTTCCCCGAGCGCTGAGACCACGTGACTCAGTAGCGGTAGTGGTCCACCTTGTAGGGGCCGTCGACGCTCACGCCGATGTACGCGGCCTGCTCGGGCGTCAGCGGCGTGAGCTTCACACCAAGCGCGTCGAGGTGCAGCCGCGCGACCTTCTCGTCGAGGTGCTTGGGCAGCACATACACCTGCTTCTCGTAACGCTCCGCGTGCGCGAAGAGTTCGATCTGCGCGAGCACCTGGTTGGTGAAGGAGTTGCTCATGACGAACGACGGGTGGCCGGTGGCATTGCCGAGGTTCATGAGGCGTCCCTCGCTGAGGATCAGGATGCTGCGCCCGCTCGGCATGCGCCACTCGTGCACCTGCGGCTTGATCTCGACGTGTTCGGCACCCGCCAGCCGCTCAAGGCCCGCCATGTCGATCTCGTTGTCGAAGTGGCCGACGTTGGCGACGATCGCGAGGTGCTTGAGACCCTGCAGGTGCTCGACCGTCACGACATCCTTGTTGCCCGTGCCCGTCACGACGATGTCGACCTGGTCGATGACCGAGTCGAGCGTCGTGACCTGGTAGCCGTCCATCGCGGCCTGGAGCGCGCAGATGGGGTCAACCTCGCTCACGATGACGCGGGCGCCCTGGCCGCGAAGCGCCTCAGCGGCACCCTTGCCGACGTCGCCATAGCCGCAGACGAAGGCGACCTTGCCACCGATCAGCACATCCGTCGCCCGGTTGAGGCCGTCGGGCAGCGAGTGGCGGATGCCGTACTTGTTGTCGAACTTGGACTTCGTGACGGAGTCGTTCACGTTGATGGCGGCGAACTGCAGCTCGCCGTCGCGCGCGAGCTCGTAGAGGCGGTGCACGCCCGTCGTCGTCTCCTCTGTCACGCCCTGGATCTCGGCCGCGATGCGAGTCCAACGGTCGCTGCTCGACGTGAGGGAGCGACGCAGCGTGTCGAGGATGACGGTCCATTCGTGAGGGTCGCCCGCCGTGGCATCCGGAACCGCGCCGGCGAGCTCGAACTCGCGGCCCTTGTGCACGAGGAGGGTTGCGTCGCCGCCATCGTCAAGGATCATGTTGGGGCCGATCCAGTCGGCACCCGCGGCGGTTGCCTCCGCCGACCAGTCGAAGATGCGCTCCGTGCAGGCCCAGTATTCCTCGAGCGTCTCGCCCTTCCAAGCGAAGACGGGCACACCGTTCGGTGACTCTGGAGTGCCGTCGCCGACGACAATGGCCGCGGCCGCCTCATCCTGCGTCGAGAAAATGTTGCAGCTCGCCCAGCGCACCTGCGCACCGAGGGCCACGAGCGTCTCGATCAACACCGCGGTCTGCACCGTCATGTGCAGGCTGCCCGCAATGCGCGCGCCCGCGAGCGGCTTGCTCTCACCGAACTCCTCGCGAAGGGCCATGAGCCCGGGCATCTCGTTCTCGGCGAGGCGGAGCTGGTGGCGGCCTGCTTCGGCGAGGCAGAGGTCGGCAACCTTGAAATCAAAGGGGGTGGAGGGCATCCGTCAATTCTCGCAGACAGCACGCCGGCTCGCGCCGAAACCTCGTTCGCAGGCTCACTCGGCGCTGGGGTCGCGCGATTGCTGGCGCAATCGCCTAAAGCTCCGCCGCGCGGATGAGGGCGAGCACCTGGTCGCGGATTCGCTCCATCTCGGGCTCCGTCTCGGCTTCGACGTTGAGACGCAGGAGCGGCTCCGTGTTGGAGGGACGCACGTTGAACCACCAAAAGCCGTCATCGGATGTCCCGCTGACGGTGAGCCCGTCGAGTTCGTCGAACTCGCCCACGTTCGTGAAGGCGTCGACGATACGCGTGTATGCGCCGGGCACGTCGGTGACGGTCGAGTTGATCTCGCCGCTCTGGAAGTAGGGGTTGAAGCGGCGGGCGAACTGCGAGAGTGGGGCATCCTGAGCACCGAACTCCGCGAGGAGGTGCATCGCCGCGAGCATGCCGTTGTCGGCGCCCCAGAAGTCCCTGAAGTAGTAGTGCGCCGAGTGCTCGCCGCCGAAGACCGCGCCAGTTGCCGCCATCTCATCCTTGATGAGCGAGTGCCCGACGCGGGTGCGCACGGCGGTGGCGCCGGCCTCCTCGATCGTCTCCTTCACGAACCGCGACGTGATGAGGTTGTGGATGACTGTGACGTGCTCATCGGGGTTCGCAGCCCGCACACGGTCGATCTCGCGGAGCGCGACGACTGCGGCCACCGCCGAGGGGGTGACGGGCGCGCCCTTCTCGTCGACGACGAAGCAGCGGTCGGCATCGCCATCGAAGGCGAGGCCGAGGTCGGCCTGCTGGGCAACGACGGCCGCCTGGAGGTCAACGAGGTTGGCGGGCTCGAGCGGGTTCGCCTCGTGGTTCGGGAACGTGCCGTCGAGCTCGAAGTAGAGCGGGATGACTTCGATCGGCAGTGCGGGAAGCCCGGCGGCAGTGCCCAGCACGGCCGGGACTGTGAGACCGCCCATGCCGTTCCCGGCGTCGACGACGACACGCAGGGGCCGGGTCGACGAGAGGTCGACGAGCGAACGGAGGTAGGCGGCATAGTCGGCGAGCACATCCTGCTCACGCTGCGATCCTGGCTGCGACACCGGGGTGATGCCTGACTCGAGGTAGGCCGTCGCCCGGTCACGGATGCCGCGCAGGCCGGTGTCGAAGCTGATGCCCTGCGCACCGGCCCGGCTGAACTTGATGCCGTTGTAGGTCGCCGGGTTGTGGCTCGCCGTGAACATCGCGGCGGGCGCATCGAGGGTGCCGGAGGCGAAGTAGGTCTGGTCGGTCGAGCACAGTCCGATCAGCACGACGTTGCCGCCGCGGGCGCGGGCACCCGCCGAGAAGGCTGCCGCGAAGCGGGGTGAGGAGTCGCGCATGTCGTGGCCGACGATGACGTCGCCACCCGCGGCATCCACCTCGTCGACGAATGCGGCGCCAAGCGCCTCGACAACCTCATCCGTCAACTGGCTGCCCACCAGGCCACGAACATCGTAGGCCTTGATGAACGGGGAGAGGTCAACGGGCTGTGCGGCGCTCATGCTCCCAAAGCTACATGACGGATGACCTGCCACCCCTGTGGCGCAGAGAGCCGCTCGGAGTGCTTCTCGCAGAGGTCGTAGGTGTGCGGTTCCGACTTCTGGCTGAGCGGGCCAAGCACCGCCATCGAGTCGCGATAGTCGTAGGTGAGCGTCGAGATCGCCGCGCTCGTGCACGCGACCTTGCTGCAGGGCCGTCCATTCATTTGGCACCAGCCTAGACTGGCGTCATGGCCAGGACCCGCAGCACACGCGCATCGAAGCGCGGAGGGTGGCGCGATCGCCACGGCCGCGGCATGCGGTCATCCGTTGCTGGCCCATACCTGCCGCCGCTGCACACGCGCATCGATGTCTTCGACATGACCGTGGCATCTGCGGCCGGCTACCTTCGTGAGCTCTGGCCCGAGGAGCTCGCGCACACGCGCTTCGAGGTGGCCTCCGTGCCGGGCGAGGCGAGCGACGCGGTGGCCCGGTGGTCGGTCTTCCCCTCGCAGCAGCGCATCGTGCTCTACCGGCTTCCGATCGAGCGGATGGCGCGGCTGCACCGCGACGACGAAGCCCACCGCCGCATGGCGATCGAGAGCTGCGTGTTCCGTGCCGTCGCGGAGCTGCTGGGCAAGGATCCGTGGGACCTCGCCCCCGACCGCTTCCGTCACTTCTGAAGTCCGAAGGCGGGCGGATGCCTCGTGGCTCAGGGGTAGACGACGATGGGTGTCGACCCGGGAGCCCTCGGGCTCACCGTCTGCGCCGTGATCGTGCCGGAACCGCTGTAGTCGATGCCGACCTGCAGCTCCTCGAATCCTTCGAGCGTGTAGGTCGCCTGCTGGGCGACCGGCACTGACGTTGCTGACCGCGCAGCGATCGTGATGGTGCGCTCGTTGTCACCCCGCGTCAGCAGCACCTCCGCCTCCTCGTCGCTCGGGTTGTAGAGGCTCATGACGGGGTTGAGGCCGCGAGCGACCGCAACCAAGGCCCGTTCCTCGAGGCCCTCGACACTGGACAGCCAAGAGAAGTCGTTCGCACCGTCCTCGTCCACCGTCGCAACGCGCACGCCCGCCACAAGCGGCACGTCGGAGGTGATGACTGCGATGAAGCGGCCCGCCTCGAACTCGCTCATGGGAAGCTCGGTGACTCGTCCGGGGTCAAGGGTCACGGTCACGTCGACCGGATCCTCCTTGCTCGCAGCGCCGTCCTTGCCGACCGGAACCATCGTCACGACGGCGTGCGCCTGTTCGTCGCCCGGCACGAACATCCGCAGGGCGGCATTGAGATCGAGGTAGTCCTCGCCCGCGATGGCTTCCTCGAGTTCCTCATGGTCGGGGAACACGATGCCCGGGATTGCGAGTTCGGTGGACGGCGCCGCCGAGGCGGTGATGAAGTCGAGTCCGCCCGGCTCAAGGGTGCGCACGGTGGACTGCTGCAGGCTGGCCGACACCAGCGCGCCCTCACTCTGCACTCGCACGACAGGAGAGGACAGCCCGGGCGTGAGGCCCGCGAGCGAATAGACGCGGTGCTCCCCCGGCGCAATCGCGATACCGGCGGTGCCGGGAGCCGTCACGATACCGGCGTCCGAGTGGACCGTGATCTCGACGGTCGCCGCCACCTCGCCGGGGTTGACGATCGTGAGCAGGGTCGTGCGGCCCGTCGTCGTCGCGCCGCCGACGAGCCAGATGTCATCGCTCGGCTCGATGCATTCGGCGGCCGCCGCACCCACGAAGTCGCCGCGCTCGACGGACTGGGACTGGCTCGCGGCGAGGAGCTCCTGCTCGCCTTCGCCCGTCTCGAGCGAAACGATGCTTGACCCGGCACCCTGGCCGAGCGCATCCCGCGAGAAGAGTTCCTCGGCGTCGCCTCCCGTGGTGCCACTCGTGACGACGGGCTCGCCGAGCGCCGACGCCGTAGTCGCCTGGGCGCCCGTGTCGTCACCGAGACGCAGCAGGGGGCCGGCGCAGACCCGCTCCTGATGGGCCGCGACAGGGGTGACGACGATCGAACGTGGCTCCGCCGTGAGGGCGGGGAGGGGCAGCGCGACGGTCGCGGTGAGCACGACGGCGGCCGCAGCGATGCCGATGACGCCCGTCGCGATGCGTGCCGAGGCGATCGCGGCACCCTTGACCGTGCGAGGCGCGCGCGGAGTGGGCGCCGTCGGAGTCGGCTCGTCGAGGTCCTCGTGCACGGGCATCCGCCAGTCGCCCCGTGGGCTTGCGCTGAGGTCGATGTCGCCGCTGTCGTCAGCGCCCGTGCCCGGTGTCGTCTCGTCGTGTCGCTCAGTCATCGAGATCCTCATCGAAGGTCGTGGCCGGGCCCTCGTCGAGCGTCTGCATCCTGGGCTTCGCCTGTCGCCTCGTCGGTACCGCGAGCAGCAGCACGACGAGCGCGACGCCGCCCTGCACGCCGAGCACGAGGCGTCCCTCGAAGCTGTCGAGGTTGCCGACGCGTGCCTCCGGCTCGGCGGAGGGCCGTTCGGTGACTCGCCAGAGCAGGCCCACATCGGTCTGGCCGACCGCCGTGACATCCGCTCGTCCGTCGAGGGAATCACTCGTGCGCTGCGCGACCGCCGTGGCCGCGTGCTCGCTCGACTCACCCTCGGCGAGCACGACGAAGCCGATGAAGAGGCGCTCGAAGTCGGCCTGGGGCTCGTAGTCGCCGCGGGAGGCAAGGTTGCCCGCGAGCTCGGCGAGGGTCTCCTCGTCGCTCGTAAGCTCCTGCGCCGTGGATGCGAGTGTCGACTGCGAGTCGAGTGTCGCGCCCGTGCCGCGCTGGAGTTTCGCCAGCAGGGCTCCCTCGGCCGTTGGCGTCAGCACGAGCGTGCCAATCTGGGGGGACGTTCGCGCCTCGGCGTCGACAACCGCGGGCACGAGGCGGCCGTCGCTCGCGTGGATGTGGGCGGTGCCGAGATGCACCGCGAGCAGCTGCGGCATCGCCACGGCAAGCACGGCGACGGATGCCACGACCCCGGCGACCCCCGCGAGGCGCCCCCTGCGGTCGGCCGCCGCCAGCCCCTCGAGTGCCACCACCACGGCACCGAGCAGGCCCAGCCAGAAGAGGGACAGCCCGCTGCCCGGCCAGATCGGCACGGCGGTGTCGCCGAGACCGGTGACCATGACGCGAGACCCCGCGACGGCCGTGACGAGGCCGAGGAGCGCGACCGCGAGGGCGGGTACCGAACGGCGTGTTCCGGGCAGCATGAGCGAGAGCAGCGCGAGCACCGCGATGGGTGCCAGGAGGACGGCGACAAGGATGTGGGCCGCCGGGCCGGAAAGCGAGAGCCTGGACATCGCGTCGACCCAGCCGCCGAGTCCCTCACTCGGGCTGAGGAGGGCCAGGTGCCAGCCGGAGGTCGCGCCGGCGATCGTCGGAGCACCGGGGTCGGCGAGCAGGGCCAGCGGCGTGCCGCGCAGGAACTGCTCGATCGCGAGCGGCGCAAAGAGCACGACCGCGAGCACCGGCACGCCGATGAGCCGCGGGATGCTGCGGGGGTTGACCACCATCCAGGCGATCCAGCCGACCACGAGACTCGGGGCCAGCACGGGGGTACACGCGGCGATGACGGCAAAGAGCAGCGTCGCGCCAGCTGAGGCCGAGATCGAGCGCGCTCCCTTGAGCAGTGCAAGCACGAACCAGGGCAGCAGGATGTGGGAGATCACGGCGCCGAGGTGGCCACTCATGAGCGACGCGACGAATGGCGGCGCGACCGCCCACAGCACGGAGGCGATGAGGGGAATCCACGGCGAGCGTGTGAGACGTCGCGCGGCGAACCAGGCCGTCGCGGAGGCGAGGGGAAGCGCCAGCACATGGAGCGCAAGGATGCTGAGGGACGGGTTCCAGAAGGTGAGGGACCCGATCACCGCGAGCACGGCAGCGAAGGGGTCAGCCGGACCGAAGAAGCCCGTGCCGATCTCGCGCCAGCCCACTCCCACGTTCGACCAGAGCTCGCCGATGGTCGGGCTGAGCGGCAGGAGTCCGCCACCCATGACGGCCTGGGCACCGAGGAGCGGCATGAACATGATGACGCCCGCGATGGTCGCGAACACGGCCACCCAGAGGCCTCCCCCGCCGAGATAGCCGATGCGGGGATCGTCGACGGTGACGCCCGACGACGAGAAGGCCTCGCGCGCCTGCCCGCGGCGTTCGCGCACCTCGGCCACGGTCACGCGGAGCGGGGCGATCGCCGACCATCCGAGTCGCTTGCCGCGTGCGAGGTTGCGACGAGCACCCGCGACCCTCCCGTCGAACGCCGCCGCGAACGCGGCCGCAAACTCCCCGGGGATGCGCCCCGGCCGCTTGGCGAGCAGGTGCCAGAAGCTGCGCAGCAGCGCGAGGGGAAGCAGGCTCAGCCAGTGGAGCGGTACCGCAGGAGCCGGGGCGTACACGAGCCGGCGGTGCAGTTGCGCGACCCGAGCCAGTCGAGCTCGCCGCGCGGGCGAGAGCTCCTCGTTCTCGAGAACCTCGGGCACGCCGATCGAGGAGACCTTGGCGGCCGGCACGACAATGACCCGGTGTCCGGCCAATCGGGCGCGCACGCAGAGGTCGAGCCCGGAATCGATGCCCGGGAGTCCCGGGTCGAAGCCGCCTAGCTGTTCGAAGACGCTGCGACGCACGAGCATGCCGGTCGCGGCGACACCCAGCACGTCCTCCGATACATCATGCTGTGCCTGGTCGAGCTCGCCCTGCACGAGGGAGACGGATGCGCCGAGGGAGGTCATCGACTGGCCAAAGTCGGTGATGACATCCGGTCGTGACCAGTCCATGATCTTGGGGCCGGCGACCGCAACGGAAGGGGCGATCTCGACTGCGGCGAGGAGACGCTCGAGCGCCTCTGGCCGCGGCGCGCTGTCGTGTGCGAGGAGCCAGAGCCACTCTGCCTCGGGATCCTCGGACTGTTCTGCGCCGACCGCGTGCCCCACCGCCGCGCCGAAGGTCATGGGCACCTTCGGCGGTAACGCCGTGAGCCTGGTGGGCCCGAAGGCGGCGAGGATGGCTTCGCTCGAGTCCTGTGACCCCGCGTTGACCGCGACGACCACGTCCGGGGCGCGAGTCTGGGCCTTGAGGGCGGAGAGGGTTCGCTCGAGAGTGTCGCTCCCATTACGGGCGACTAGCACGGCGGTGACTCTCTGGCGCATCTGTTCGAGACTACGTGTTGACCGGGAACCCGGCGTCAAGACACGCAGGAGTGGCTGGGCGAGTCAGGTCGTCAGACCGCACGCTTGCGAAGCTTGCGCCGTTCGCGTTCGGAGAGACCGCCCCAGATGCCGAAGCGCTCATCGTTGGCGAGCGCGTACTCGAGGCACTGCACGCGAACCTCGCACGCCGTGCAGATCTTCTTGGCGTCGCGGGTCGAGCCGCCCTTCTCCGGGAAGAAGGCCTCGGGGTCGGTCTGGGCGCAGAGCGAGTCGGCCTGCCAGGCGAGCGCGTTGTCATCATCATCCGCCGAGGGACGACGCACTCCGGGAACCCCGAGTGAGACCGGGTCTACGAACCAGTCGTCGGGGACTCCCCTCCGCTGTAGGTCCGGCGCCATATCACACTCTCCCCTCGGCCCTGCGTGCGACGTGCGCGAAAAACGCACTGCAGTAATTACACCCGTGTAGTTCGCGTGAGTCAAGTCGCAAATCGTAAAGCCTCAAGTGCGCCTCGAGAGTTTACGGCGCGCCACGGGATTGTCACGATCCGTCGCCGGATGCGCCGTGTCCATCCATTCCGAGCGCCCGCACGGGAGCCACGCTGGCCCGGCCGGTCACCGCTGCGAGGCGACCACGATCTCCCCGTGCGGCGCGGCCTGTACCCGTGCGGACTCACCACGGGAGATGTAGACCGCTTCTCCCTGCGAGAGCGGCAGCTCCGTGACATCCGTTCGCAATTCGGCATTCCCACGGATGCACAGCGCTATCGAGCCACCGGTGGCGACGAACGTCCCTCCCCCACGCACCCGCACGAGCTCGAAGTCGACCCCCTCGGGACGAAACGCGTCCACCCCTGCGTCGATCTGCTCGGGGACGATGCGCGGCGGCGACCCCGGCGTGAAGTCCAGCACACTCAGCAGCTCGGCGACGTCCACGTGCTTGGGCGTGAGCCCCCCGCGCAGCACGTTGTCCGACGCTGTCATCAGCTCGACGCCCATGCCATGCAGGTAGGCGTGGATGTTGCCGGCTGGCAAGAAGAGCGCCTCGCCTCGCCGCAACTCGACCCTGTTCAACAGCAGGGCGATCACGACACCGGGGTCTGCCGGATACTCGGCCGCGAGCATCCGTACCGTGTCGGCCGCAGCACCATCCCGGGCCTTCGCGAGTCTCTGCGCCGTGGCAACGAGTTCCTGGACTCCCTCGCCCCTCGTGATCAGCCACTCGAAGACGTCACGAAGTGGGCCGCCCTCGACGCGAGCGGCCAGGTCCTCGAGCGCCGGGTCACCATCCGCGAGCTCGCGGATCGCCGCCGCCGACTCCGCCGGTTCGCGGAAACCGCACAGCGCCTCGAAGCGCTCGCTGACTGCGAGGATGACCTCGGGCTTCGGCGAACGGTCCCGGTAGTTGCGGTGCGGGGCGTCGACAGGGATGCCCGCCGCCTCCTCGCGCTCGAACCCCCGCTGTGCCTGCTCCGCCGTCGGATGCGCCTGCAAGGAGAGCGGGCTGGCCGCCGCGAGGAGCTTCAGCAGATACGGGAGATGCCCGTCGCCACCCTCGGCAGCGACTGCCTCGGCCAGCGTCCTAGGAGCGCGCGCCCCTTCCGCCGCCACGATGCGTGCAGGGCTCCCCGAATGCGTGCCGAACCACAGCTCAGCCTCCGGCTCCCCCGAGGGCTCTACACCGCGCAGCTCGGCAATCGCCGCGCGCGACCCCCACGCATAGGGCCGGGGGTCATTCGTGATGCGGAACAACGGCACACTCCAAAAGACGTACGCGGCAGGAGGCTACAGGCCGCAGGCGTAGGCAAACGAGATACCAAAGTATCGTGCCCGTGCGACAGCCACGGGGCGCTTCCCCACGCCGCGTAGGATCATGATCATGCCCCGCACCGTCCCCTCGCCCCAGCGCGGCGTCGAGGCATACGCCGCGCTCGTGCTCTTCACCCTTCTCGCCGGCGACGCCTGGCGCAACTCGGTCAGCTGGCTCGGCTGGGGCATCCTCATCGCCGCGCTCGGCGTCATCGGCGGCGTCATGCTCGTGCGCCGTTGGAAGGACATTCGTCCGGACAGCTTCCCCTACCCCCTCCTCGCGTTCCTCGTGCTCGCGACCGCCTCGATCGCTTGGTCGGCGTACCCGCAGTGGACAGCCCTCGGCGCGCTCGCCCAGTGGGTCACGACGGCGGGCGCGGGACTGCTCGCGCTGACGCTCGACTGGCGAGCCTTCCTTCGAGTGCTGCGCAGGGCGATCTCCGCCATCCTTGCCCTCTCGCTCCTCTTCGAGCTCATCGTCGCGATCTTCGTGCGGCAGCCCGTCTTCCCCTTCTTCACCGACTGGAAGGTCGGCGAGGTGCCGATCATGTACGCGTGGTCGCGTGCCGAACTCTTCACGGGCGGGCCGATCCAGGGGATAGTCGGCAACTCCAGCACGCTCGGCTTCATCGCCCTACTCGGGCTGATCGTCTTCGGCATCGGCTGGTTCGTCGACCGCGACATCACCACCTACGCGGATCCCCGTGCTGCCGACGCCACCACGCCCAAGCGTCGCAGCCTCGACACGGCAGTGTGGTTCATCGTCGCCGCCGTGACCGTCGTGCTGACGGCATCCGCCACCATCACGGTCGCGATCGTGGCATGCCTACTCGTGCTCGCGCTCGTGCGCCTCATGCAGCGCATCCCCTCGGGACTGCCGCGCCTCGCGGCGGGCACCGCCGCGTTCCTCGTCGCCGGAGCGATCGTGACCGTGGCGATCCTCTCCCGCGACAGCCTGCTCGGCCTGCTCGGCAAGAGCGCCGACCTCACCGGCCGCCTCGACAACTGGCGCATCGTCACCGACCTCGCCTCGGAGCGCCCCGTCGCAGGTTGGGGCTGGGTCAGCTACTGGGTACCGTGGGTTGAGCCCTTCGACGGGCTCGTCGTCCGCAATGACACGGAACAGCTCCACGCCCACAACGCCTGGCTCGATGTCTGGCTGCAGCTCGGCATCATCGGGCTCATCGTCTTCGGCGCGCTGGTGCTGTCGGTCGCGACGCGCACCTGGTTCATCGCGCTCGACGGCGCATCCGCGACCCACCGCGGCGACCGCACGCTCTCGCTCCTGCCGATCCTGCTGCTCACGGCCCTGCTCGTGCAGAGCCTCGTCGAGAGCCGTCTCCTGCTCGAGTACGGGTGGTTCCTGCTCGCGTACCTTGCCTTCGCAACGCGGCGCGTGCACGTCAGCGCGGACGGGCCGGTGCGCTGGATGCCCGTGCGGCGATAGCGTTCACAACTCAGGAACGACCTTCCTGAATCGTGGAAGGCCTCAGCGGCTGAGCTGCCGCTGCTCCTCAATGTCGGAGTCGACCATCATCTGCACGAGCTGGCGGAAGTCGACCTTGGGCTTCCAGCCCAGGGTCTCGCGGGCCTTGGCCGGGTCGCCGACCAGCAGGTCCACCTCTGCGGGACGCATGAAGCGCGGGTCCTGCGTCACGTGGCGTTCCCAATCGGTGACGCCGACGTGCCCGAATGCCACATCCAGCAGCTCTCGGATGGTCTGGGTCTCCCCCGTGGCGATCACATAGTCATCGGCCTGCTCCTGCTGCAGCATGAGCCACATCGCCTCGACGTAGTCACCAGCGAAGCCCCAATCGCGGCTCGCGTCCAGGTTGCCGAGCGAGACCGTCTCCTGCAGCCCCAGCGAGATGCGGGCGACGGCCTTCGTGATCTTGCGGGTCACGAACTCCGGGCCGCGTCGCGGCGACTCATGGTTGAAAAGAATGCCCGAGGAGGCATGCATGCCGTAGGACTCGCGATAGTTGATCGTCATGTAGTGCGCGAAGACTTTCGCGACCCCGTACGGCGAGCGCGGCCAGAGCAGAGTCGACTCGCGCTGCGGGACCTCCTGCACCTTGCCGAACATCTCCGAGCTCGACGCCTGGTAGAAGCGGACATCGTCGAGCTTGGAGCCGGCCCAGAGGCGCGTGGCTTCAAGCATGTTGAAGGCACCCTTGCCCGTGACATCCGATGTCATAGAGGCGTTCTCCCACGAATAGGCGACGAAGGAGATCGCGCCGAGGTTGTAGACCTCGTGGGGCCGCGCCGTCTCGAGGGCGCGCAGAAGGCTCGGGAGATCGGTCAGGTCACCGAAGATGAGCTTGACGTCGGGAAGGATGCGACGCACCGTGTCGAGCTTGGGGTTGTTCTGCCCCCGCACGAGGCCGTAGACCTCATACCCCTTCGAGATGAGCAACTCACCCAGGTAGAGGCCGTCCTGGCCCGTGATTCCTGTGATGAGTGCGCGCTTCATCGGTGTTTCCTCCACGGGATAAAAGGGTGAGGGGCTGAAATGGGTCGCCTAACTCTACACGCGAGCCCGACCGCCATGCCGTAGCCTGAAGGCCCCATGGCAACCCCAGGCACGCGACTGATCCCCGATGCGGGGTGGGCCTTCTTCGCATCGGCGGCGTTCACGAAGGCTGCGACGCTCGCCGCCCTCGGCATCGTCTTCCTCGCGCACCCGATCACGGCGATGATCGGCTGGTGGGGATACGGAGCCATGCTCGCCACCCTCGCCCTGCTGTGCGGCGTCTCACTCTACGGGAGGCGCGGGGAGATCGAGTGGCAGGGGATGCTGCCGATCTCACTGCTCGTGTTCGTCGGGTGGAGCGCAGCCTCGGTCGTGTGGAGCCAGTACAACTGGGCGTCCCTTGGCGGAGTCGCCTACCAGGTGGCTGTCGCGTTCCTCGGCGTCTACATCGCGCTAAGTCGTGACCTCCTCCAGCTCGTGCGAGCCGTAGGCGACGTCTTGAGAGTGGTACTCATCCTCTCGCTTGCTATGGAGGTCTTCGCGGGACTCCTCATCGACATGCCGATCCCGTTCCTGGGCATCTCGGGCAACCTGCCCCTCGGGGGTCCGCTTGAGGGACTCATGGGGACCCGCAACCAGTTCGGAGTCGTGGCCGCGATCGCCGTCATGACCTTCTTCGTCGAGGTGGCAACCCGGTCGGTGAGCCGTTGGGTCTCGGCGACCTCCCTCGCGGGAGCGCTTCTCGTCGTCGTGCTGACACAGTCACCCGTCACCATTGGAGTGCTCGCCGTCCTGGCGGTCGCGACCGCCGTGCTCTTCGGCATCCGTCGTGCGAGCGAGCAGTTGCGGCAGGCGCTCAACATCGCACTCGTCGTCGTCGTGGGCGCGACACTCGTGATTGTGTGGGTCGCCCGCCAGCGCATCCTCGACCTGCTCAACGCGGGAAGCGAGTTCGAGTTGCGGTACACGCTTTGGATGCAGGTGCTGGGGCTGAGTCGCCTCCACCCGATCGAGGGTTTCGGGTGGGTCGGAATCTGGCCTCGCGATGTGCCACCGTATTCGTGGTTCCTCATGGCCGGGCGCGGACACGCGTCGGCACTCAACGGATTCGTCGACGTCGCGCTCCAGCTCGGGCTCGTCGGCCTCGCTGCCTTCGTTGCCCTCCTGGGCCTCGCACTCGTCAGGTCGTGGCTCCTCGCGACCCGTCGCCGCACCATCATCTATGTCTGGCCCGCGCTGGTTCTCCTCGTTCTGGCCGTGACCTCGCTGGCGGAGAGTTCCCTGCTGGTCGGCTTCGGCTGGCTCACTCTGGTCATCTGCTGCGTCATGGCATCACGAAACCTCAGTTGGCGCACTCGACTCCCGAGGGACGCCGGCACGGTCACCTGAGCGAGGATTCAGCCTGCGGTGTGTGCTTGCCAGGCGGAGGCCACGATGTCGTCGAGTCCGTGACGCGCCTGCCAACCGAGCACCTCCCGGATCCGAGCGGGGTCCGCGACGAGCATGGGCGGGTCGCCAGCGCGACGAGGCAGCACCTCGGGCTCGAGGGTTGTGCCAGAAGCACGGGCGATGGCGTCGACCACCTCACGCACGCTGCTGCCCTCGCCCGTTCCGACATTGAACACGGATGCCGCGGGCGCCTCACCCTTGCCCCGACGGGCTTCGAGGTGGTCCAGGGCGGCGAGATGCGCTTCGGCGAGGTCGAGCACATGGATGTAGTCGCGAATGCAGGTGCCGTCAGGCGTCGGGTAGTCGTCGCCGAAGATCTTGGGCCGGTCGCCCGCATCCAGGCGCTCGAAGACCATGGGCACGAGGTTCTGCACTGCCGTGTCACCGAGGTCCGGCCATCCGGCGCCCGCGACGTTGAAGTACCGCAGGGACGTGACGGAGATGCCGAGTGCCGTGACCGAACCGGCAAGGAGTTGCTCGCCCACGAGCTTGGTCTCGCCGTAGGGGTTGATGGGCCTCGTCGGGTCGTCTTCGGCCACCGCCCCGGTGTCGGGTTCGCCATACACGGCGGCCGACGAGGAGAAGACGACGCGGTCGACGGGAGTTCCCTCGATGGCCATCAGCACGTTTGCGAGGGAGCCGACGTTCTGCGAGTAGTACCAGGCCGGGCGCTGCACGGACTCGCCGACCTGCTTGCGGGCGGCGAAGTGGATGAGGGAGTCGACCGCGTGCTGGGCGATGAAGTCGCGCAGGACCCTCGGCGTCGCATCCGTCGCAAGGTCGATCTCGAGCGTGGGGATGCCCTCGGTGCGCGCGTGGACGCCGTTGCTGAGGTCGTCGGCGATCACCACCGCCGTGCCTCGCTCGCGCAGGAGGCGCACGACGTGCGATCCGATGTAGCCGGCTCCGCCGGTGACCAGTACGGTCATCCCGCACACACCCAGATCGTGTCGTTCATGGCTTCATTCCATCACGCGCGGGCTGCAGGATGTCCCGGAATACGTCGAGGGTCCCCTGACTCGACAATCGCCGATAGGAACCCGCCCTGTGCTCGTCCAGTACGGTGCCGAGCCGGGCGAGGCGTCGCTTCGGCAGTGTCGCCCGCACGCGGTCGAAGCGCGCACGGTCACGCGCTGCCGCGAGCATCCGGTCGGGCACGGGAAGTTGAGCGAGCCGGTCGGCGAGGGCCTCTGCACGCGTCGCGAGTCGTTCGTAGCGATCGCCACGCTCCTCCAACATGCGTGAGATGCGGTAGCGAAGCGTGGGCTTGGTAGCCCCGATCTGGTTGGCGCCGTGCTGGCGGTAATCGATGAGAGGCTCCTCGATGAGCTCGACCTCACCGGTGGAGGCGGCGATCGCCGCGAGCCACTCGTCATGCACCCATGACGAGGGAAACGGCATGGCGTGCTGCAGCAGCGACGCGCGAAACGCGACTGTCGCCCCCGTCACCAGATTGCGGCGGAGATACGCCGAAAACGCCTCTCCCCTGTGGATCGCCTGTCGTTCGGCAGCCGACACCCGGAGCGCTTCGAGCAGTCCCACATCGAGGGGTCGGCCGTCGGCGTCGACAAGGCGGGCATCCGAATGCTGCAGCAGGAGACCGGGCCGGGCCTCGAATGAGGTTGCGGCCCTCTCGAGCCGATCCGGATGCCAAACGTCATCCTGATCGCTGAGCACGATGAGGTCGCCCTCGCAGGCGCTGACGGCGCGCTCGAAGTTCTTCGTCACGCCGAGGCGCCCGCCGGGGTCGAGGACGCGGAGCCTCACCCCGCTTCCCGCGGCCTCGTGGGTGGCGCGGATGATGTCGAGCGTCGCATCGGTCGACCCGTCGTCGGCAACGAGCAACTCGTCGGGGCGCCGCGACTGGGCAAGGATGCTCTCCACCTGCTCAGCGACGAAACGCTCGCCGTTGTAGGTCGCAAGAGCCACGGAGATGGTCGTCACGCCGTCGAGCCTAGCGGCGCCAGCACGCTCGCTAGCATGGGCGCATGCCTCTCGTGTTCGTGAACCTCCTGCAGTCGACCGGCACGAAGGGCGGTATCGAGATCTATGCTCGTGAGCTCTACCGCAGGCTCGGCGAGCGGCCGGGCGAGTTCAGTTTCGTGGGCTACGCGAGCACCGAACTCATGGAACGCGATTACTCGTGGTTCCCTGGTGAGGTCATCGACTCGGGCATCAGCGGCGAGAACCGCCTCACCTGGGCCTTCGGCGAACTGTTCAGCGTCGCGCGGGCCGCTCAGCGAGCGGGCGCCGACCTCATCCACGGCCCCGCGATGTTCGGGCCGCTCCGTCCGCCCGCGCCGCTCGTCATCTCTGTGCACGACCTGCTGTACTTCTCGCATCCCGAACTCATGCAGACGAAGCTCTTCACCGAGCCCGTGAAGTGGATGGAGAAGCGGGGTGCCGCCGCAGCCTCGCGGCTCATCACGATCAGCGAGTACTCTGCGAGCGCCATCCGTCGCTATCTGCGCTTCGATGACGACCGGATCGATGTCATCCCTCTCGCGGGGCGCGCACCAGACCCCTCCGTGAGCGTCGGCCTCAGCCGGGCATCGAACCTCTTTCTCGCCATCGGCCAGCGCAGCCCCTACAAAGACTTCGCAACCGTGGTGCGGGCGTGGGCGGAGATTCCGGAGGACGAGCGACCTCGCCTCGTCATCACGGGGAGCCACGGAGACGACCCACTCATCCCGCTCGTGCGCGAACTCGGCCTGGAACGCTGGGTCGAACTCAAGTCGTGGGTGCCGACCGAGGAGCTCTCTGAACTCTTCGCCACAGCGACGGCGCTCATAGACTCGACGCTCGCCACGGGGTTCTCGCTCCCCACCCTCGAGGCCATGGGAATCGGCCTGCCAGTGATTCTCGCCGACACCGAGGTGTTTCGGGAGGTGGGAGCGGATGCCGCCGATTACTTCACCGCGGGAGACCCCGCCGACCTGGCGCGGGCGGTGCGGAGCCTGGCCTCTCAGCCCGAGCGCCAGCAGGAACTGACGCGACTCGGCCTGGCGCGGTCGGCGCAGTTCTCGTGGGAGAAGGTCGCGGAGCAGACCCTTGAGTCGTTCAGAAAGGCGCTTCGACAGGGCTGAGCCGCAGCATCCGACTCCTGGAGGAGCCGGCGCTCAGGAGAGTGCGGAGAGGGTCTCGAAGACGAGATCGATTCCCGGCTCGACCGGATAGTGGTGGTTGCCCACGAAGAGGCCGTCGACGTGCACCTTGTCTGCCGCGGGCAGCTCGTCGGGCACGACGGCGTCGAGGTAGCGCATGACGGGATTTCGTGCGAAGTTGCCTGCGACGATCGGACGAGCCTCCACCCCCGCCGCCTCGAGCGCGCGGGCAACCTCGGCCCTGCGTCCCGCGAGGGAACCCTCCAGCACGAGGGAGAAGCCGAACCAGCTGCTCTCGCCTGTCTCCCGCTGCAGGCGCACGGTGTCGAGACCGGCGAACTTCGACGTGAAGTATGCGGCGTTGTGGCGACGACCCTCGACGAGCGACGGCACCTTCTTGATCTGCTCGATGCCGAGCGCACCTGACATCTCGAGGGGGCGCACGTTATAGCCCGGCAGCACGAAACGGAAGAGGTCGTCGAAGCGATCCCCCGTCTTGTCGTGCACGAAGTTCTTCTCTGGCAGTTCCCGGGTCCACCCATGGGCGCGGAGCGAGGTGAGTTCCTGGTAGAGCTGTTCGTCGTCCGTGAGGATGACGCCGCCCTCCATGGTCGAGATGTGGTGCGAGAAGAAGGCACTGAAGGTGCCCATGATCCCTGCGGTACCCGCCCAGGTACCCGCGTGCCTGGCGCCAAGCGACTCACAATTGTCCTCGAGGAGCACAAGGCCGTGCTTCTCGGCCATCGCCGCCAGTCGGGTGAAATCATTGGGGTTGCCGAGCAAGTTGACGGCGAAGATCGCCTTCGTCTTCGGCCCGATCGCAGCCTCGGCGAGGTCGAGGTCCAGGTTGAGAGTATCGATGTCGATATCGACGAAACGAGGGATGAGACCGTACTGGTGGAGCGGGTAGTACGTCGTCGCCCATGAAACTGCTGGGACGAGCACCTCGTCTCCTGGGTTGAGGTCGATCCGAGGGTCGAGCACGGCCGCTGCCACTGCGAGCAGGTTTGCGCTACTGCCGGAGTTGACCATGACGCCGAAACCCGCGCCGAAGTGTGCAGCAAACTCTGCCTCGAACTGCTTTACCAGTGGGCCCATCGTGAAGCGGCCGCTGTCAACGACGCGCTGGATGGCGGCGTATTCCGCCTCGTCCCAGCTGGACGTGGCGAGAGGGAAACCCTGGGATGCTTCGGTCATAGCGTGGATCCTTGCTCGGAGGTGTGCGACGCGAGGTAGGCCGCGGTCGTCGCGGCATAGCCTTCGTCGAGAGTGGTCGTCGGGTTCCAGCCGAGCGCTCGCGCCCTGCTCGAATCGAGGAGCCGCTGCATGACGCCAGACGGCTTCGACGTGTCATAGTCGAACGTTCCCGCGAACCCGACAGCCCGTGCGGCTGCCTCATAGTATTCACGAATCGAGTGGTCGACGCCGACGCCGAGATTGAGCATGGGGGGCCAGGCTTCGAGGGCGCCCACCTGGCTGACGAGCCACGCCGCCAGGTCGGGCGCGTAGGTGAACTCCCGCCGCGCCGTGCCGTCGCCCCACACCGGCAGCGAATCATCACCCGCACGCACCGCGTCATCGGCCTTCGCGATCGTGGAGGCGACCAGATGCGCACGCCCAGGGCGGAAGTCGTCGCCGGGGCCATAGAGGTTGCTTGGAACCGCAGCGCGATACGCCCAGCCATACTGTCGACTCGCGTATTCGCAGAGCTTTGTGCCCGCGATCTTCGCGAGCGCATAGCCCTCGTTCGCCCCCTCGAGTGGCCCCCCGAGGAGATCACTTTCAATGATGGGCTGGCGCACATCCGCGGGGTAGATCGCCCCGCTCGAGATGTAGAGGAATTCGGGCACCTCAGCGGCGATCGCCGCCGAGATGATGCTGCTGTCGAGCTGGATGTTCTCTTGGAGGAACGTTGCCGGTCGCTCGAGCTTGTCGGCGATGCCTGCCACCCTTGCAGCGGCGTGGATGATGGCGTCGGGCCGGAGCTGCCCGATCACCTCGGCGGTCGCGGAGGCATCGCGAAGGTCGACTACATCCCGTGTGAGCGCGACCAGCTCGTCATCAGGCCGCAGGCTCGGCCATTGCTGCACGATACTCGAGCCGAGCATGCCTGCCGCGCCCGTGACGACGACGCGCATCAGTGGACCCGCTCGATCGGGCGGAGGTCTGGGGCGCCAACACACATGCCATCGAGCTTAGTCGAGCAGCGTCGCCCGACCTGATGGCTGGGTAGGCTGGGTGACCGTGAACGCAGCCCAGCAGAGCCCAGCAGCCGGTGAGGCACTCGACATCATGATGCCCTTCTGGGGCAGCGTCGACCACTTCATGATCGCCGTCGAAAGCGTGCTGCGACAGGAGGACCCCAACTGGCGATTGACGATCGTTGACGACGTCTACCCGGATTTGTCGGCAGGCGAGTGGGCGAAGTCGATCGATGACCCCCGAGTCACCTACATCCGCAACGAGGAGAACCTGCGCCCCAGCCGCAATTACAACAAGAGCGTGGGACTGGCCAAGAGCGAGTTCGTGACCATCATGGGCTGCGACGACGTCATGCTTCCGGGATACGTGGGTCGTGTCCGGCAACTCATCGCCGAGTTCCCGGATGCCGACATCATCCAACCGGGGGTCACCGTCATCGATGAGAACGGCAAACCGGTCGAGCCGCTCGCCGACCGGGTCAAAGCGCTCTACCGTTTCCGCGGCACCGGAGCGCGGCAGTACCGGGGCGAGGAGCTGGCAGCGAGTCTGCTGCGTGGCTTCTGGCCATATTTTCCGAGCGTCACCTGGCGGGTCTCTCGCGTGGCATCCGGGTTCCGCACGGACCTCGACGTGACTCAGGACCTCGCCATGATGTTCCAGATCGCCACTGAGGGCGGCTCGCTCGTGCTCGACGATGAGGTTGTCTTCGCCTACCGCAGGCATTCAGCGAGCGTCTCGGCCGTGACCGGCCCGGATGGCTCCAAGTTTCGGCAGGAGCGCACGCTGTTCCGCGAGGCGGAGGAAACGGCCAAGGCTCTCGGGTGGCCGCGGGCCGCACGGGCGGCACGCAATCATCTGACCTCTCGCCTGCATGCGCTCACCGAGTTGCCGGGGGCTCTCGCCAAGCAGAACAAGACGGGTATCCGCACGCTCACCCGCCACGTGCTGGGACTCCCCTACTGACGACGAACGGCGTAGCGCCAAGTCGGCGACCGCCGCGTCGATAGAATCATGGGCGTGTCCCCAGATCACCCGCGCACGCTCATCGTGATGCCCGCATTCAATGAGGAGGAGTCCGTCGGCGACGTCGTGCGCGAGGTGCACGCGAAACTGCCCGGAGCCACCGTCCTGGTCGTTGACGACGGTTCGCGGGATGCGACGAGCACCGTCGCCCGCGAAGCCGGGGCGCTCGTGGCCACGCTCCCCTACAACCTCGGCGTTGGGGGCGCCATGCGCGTCGGATTCCGTTACGCCCTCGAACACGGCTTCGACGCCGTCGTGCAGGTGGACTCGGATGGCCAGCACGACCCAGACGGGGTACCCGCGCTCCTGCGTGAACTCGAGCACGCTGACCTCGTTCTAGGCGCCCGGTTCGCGGGCGAAGGCGACTACCGGGTACGTGGCCCGCGCCAATGGGCCATGAAGGTGCTCGCCCTCGTGCTCAGCCGCACCTCGCGCACCAAGCTCACCGACACCACCTCGGGATTCCGCGCGTCAGGGCCCCGAGCCATCCGTCTCTTCGCGCAGCACTACCCCGCCGAATACCTCGGAGACACGATCGAGGCGCTCGTCATCGCATCCCGGTCCGGCCTCGTCGTGCGACAGGTGCCTGTTGCCATGCGGGTTCGTGCTGGTGGCGTGCCCTCCCACAACCCCTTCAAGGCGGCGGCCTACCTCAGCAGGGCGGCCCTCGCGCTCGTCGTCGCCTTCATCCGCCCCCGCTCCACCTACCGTGTCGGGAGCGCACTGTGACAGTCACCAGCTACATCTTCGGCATCGCCTCGGCACTCCTCATCCTTGTGGTCGTCATCGAGATGCTGCGAAGGCACCTCCTTCGGGAACGCCACGCCATCTGGTGGTTCATCGCGGGCGTCATGGCGCTCATCGCCGGCATCTTCCCCTCGACGCTCGAGTGGGCCGCCGATGTCATCGGCATCGAGGTGCCCATCAACCTGGTGTTCTTCGTGAGCATCACGATCCTCTTCTTTGTGTGCCTGCAGGCATCCGCCGAACTCACCAAGCTGGAGGCCCGCACCCGCACCCTCGCCGAACGCGTCGCTCTCATCGAGATGGAACTGGCATCGAAGTCGGGCAACAGTGAAGGACGCTGAGTCGCGGCCTCGCCTCTGGCGGCCGTTCGCTGCAGCATGGGTGGTCATCGGCCTTCTCATGTCGCTGTGGGCCATCGCGACCCCGATCGGCGCGGCACCCGATGAGCCAGCGCACCTCATCAAGGCCGCTTCGGTCGTGAGAGGCGAGTTCATCGGCGATCGGGGAAGCTTCGGCCATATCGTCGATGTGCCCCGCTACGTCTCTCATACACACGCCCAGACCTGCTACGCCTTCGATGGTCGCGAAGAAGCAGACTGCGCCCCCGAGGTGCCTGCTCCGACGGACGAGATCGTCAAGGGCTCGACGACGGCTGGACTTTATAACCCGCTCTACTACCTGCTGAGCGGATGGCCCTCACTGCTCTTCGGCGATAGCACGGGCATCTATGGGATGCGGCTGGCGAGCGCGGTGGTCGTCTCCGGCTTCCTGGCTCTCGCGTTCGGGCTTGTCTGGTCGTGGCGACGCCGCATTTTTCCGCTGATCGGACTCGCGGTCGCGACGACCCCGATGGTGCTCTTCCTCGGTGGCACGGTCAATCCGAATGCTCTGGAGATCACCGCAACCCTCGCCGCCTTTACGGGGATGCTGACCATCATCCGCGAGAGACACCTGCCGATCGGGCCCAGCGCGGCGATCGTGCTCGCGGGCGCCGCCGTCGCGGGGAACATGCGGGGGTTGTCAATCCTGTGGCTCGTCGTGGCGCTACTGGTACCCCTCGTCCTGTTGCGACTCGACGAGCTGATGACGCTCCTCCGCAGGCGAGCTGTGCTACTGGTCATCGCAGGTGTCGCCATCGCATTCATCGCCGCTGCGGCGTGGTTGCTCGGCACCAACTCGCTCGGTGCCGCCGTCGACGATCCGCTCACGGAGATGATCGCTCCCGGGGTCGGCGCGCCCTGGTACTACGGCGCCTGGTGGACATTCCAGGCGACCATCGACTACCTGCAGGGCGCCGTCGGGATCTTCGGCTGGCTCGACACCCCTTCTCCGCTCTTCGTCTTCGGGGTGTGGGCCACGCTCATGGGCGGGCTGCTCCTGCTTTCAGCAGCATTGCTCAAGGGACGCGCGCTCATCTTTGCGGTGCTGCTCGTGGGAGCCACTGTCGCGCTGCCTCCCCTCATGCAGGCCGTCTACATCACGGGAGGCGGAATCATCTGGCAGGGCCGTTACATCCTGCCGGTCCTCGTCTGCGCCGCCCTCGGCGTTGCCACCGTCCTTTCGGACGTGCTGCCTGCGGCCGGTTCACCGCTGCGGCGACTCTTCGTCACCGTCACGGTCGTGTGGGCTGCCGCGCAGTTGCACGCCTTCGCGACCGCGTTGCGGCGCTACAGCGTGGGACTCGACGCCAGCTGGGCGGACATGTTCACGGCCGCCGACTGGGTGCCTCCGGGTGGGCTCTGGCCGTCACTGCTTGGCTTCGCTGTCGTGCTGGCTGGCGGCGTCGCGTGGGTGATCGCGGCATCCCGACCCCGCGCGCTCACCGACTGACGACAACCGCCCCAACCTCGGGACAGGCGCCTGCGAGTTCCGCGCCGAGCCCGGCGTCCGCGGAATGCACGATCGTGCCGCCATCCATGAGGTCGATGATCCTGCAAAGGTCTGCAACCTGGTTGATGTCATACAGGCCGTAGGCGGCGTTGCGAAGCTCGTTGTCGCCCTCAAGGGAATCTGCCCACATCTGCATCAGCCAGAAGTTGATGGTGCCCTCGTGTGCTGAACCGGAACGCCAGAGCACGTGGGACTGCCCGGGGTCAGCGAGCCTCGTGATCTCATCGACCACTTCGTCCCCGTGTCCAAGGAATTCGCCACGCAACAGCTTCACAACCGGTCCGGCCTGCGGCTCACGCGTCGTGGGCTTTGGCACCCAGTCAACGAACGCAAACAGCAGAGTCGCTGCAGCGAGGAGGGCGACTATGCGAAACGGCCTTCGCCCGATTCGATGCACGATCGCCGCCGCGACGACGCCGAGCGAGAGAAGCAACATGACGACAGTGATCAGCCACATGTACTTGAGGGGGTAATACGTCCACGGCGTCGGTTCGTTCCGGGAAATGAACAGCAGCAGGGCCAAGCCGAGAAGGCCGCCCCCGGAAACGGCGACGACGCCGAAGACCACCGGATGCCGCGGGCTCCTGAAGGCCGCGATCGCCAGCACGATCGTGCAGATAATGACGGCGCCGAGAATCCATCGGGGCACCGAGTGGGCACCGCCGGGCGCGGAGAGGAAGCCGGAGAGGGCCAGGAAGCTGGGAAGCACGACCAACAGGCCGTAGAGCATGAGTTGCGCAAAGGATCCGAGCAGAAAAACCGCAGACCAGCCCCGCACCGAGGGCAGGGTGCGGCGGTGCCTGAGGAACACGACGAGCGCGAGTGCGGCGGGAAGCAGCACGAAGGGGCTCCACACCGTGAGAAGGAGCGTCGCGGTCAGGCACAGGAGCGCGAGGGAGTGGGCTGGACTTCGCTCCTCGACAAGGTATCCCGCAAACGCTGCTAGGACGACGAGCAGTGCGATGTGGGCGTTGAAGAAGCCGAACTCGAGCGGGTACCCCGTCACGATCCAACTGAGTGGTACGAAGGAAACAACCGCTCCAACCGCCGCCACGGTCAGGTCGCCTCCACCCGCCCTGGAGGTGATCGCGGCGGCAAGCACACCGGCCAGCAGGCAGACTCCGGCGATGACCATGGCCCACACACCCGTGAACGCGGTGAGGTCGTGGCGGAGGAGCTCCCCCGGTTCGATGGCCGAGCGACCGGGCGCCAGCGCGAGGGCGAGGAGCGCCGCTGGCAGAGGAACGGGGTTCTCCTCCGGCCCGGCCGCGATCCCGTTGTCCGAGAGCACCCTCCGGGCAAACAGCACGTTGTTGGCGGAATCGCCGTGCACGACGAGAGCCAATCGTGAGGCCCCCGGCAGCTGGGCGCTCACCAGCGACAGGGCGATCCAGAAGGCGCCGCCCAGCGCGGCGGGCGCCCAGGTGACGACGGTGGTGCGGCGTGGACGGGCGACCGCGACATCCCGACCCAGATGCATGGCCGCCCCCGCAAGCCCGACCAGCGTCCACACGGCGGTCACGGCAGTGTGCATCGGCACGGGAGTCAGGGGCGAGAGCATCAGGACCGCAACAACGAGCCAGAGGGTAGCGACGACCGCCCCCATGATGGCCGCGAAGGAGCCCATTCGAGCGGATGCCGCGACCGTCCACGGCACTGCCGCGGCGGCAAGGAGAGGCCAGAGCGGAAGGCCGAAAAGCGTGGCGGCTGCGGCGGCCAAGACGAGCAACGCGAAGAGCGCCGGAATCACCGACGGCCAAACACTGCGGCCTGAGCGCAGTCGCTGCATGCGGATCACGGCAGGACCTCACTGGAGGTGCGGCGCGGCATCCATCCCGCTGTCCCGAGCAGCCATGCCGCGTGCGTCGCGAGCCCCACGAGCGGCGCCACGAGTGTCGCCGTGCACACACGGAAAACGATGTCGTCGATCGGCAGTGCCATGATCACGACCGTCGCGAGCGCAGCGAGAAGCCATCCGGTTGAGTAGGCGAGGTGGCCGCCCCGGCCGAGCACCGCCGAGCCGCTCACGCTCAGGGCCGCGACGAGGATGGACGAGGCGACCATGACTGCCATGACATCGCCCCCGAGCGTCACGGGTGCGCCGGAGACGAGGCCGAAGACCGCGGGACCGAGCCACCAGCCAGCCGCGGCCAGTATCGCGCCGCCCAGGAGCAGGGCCGCCATCAACCGGAGCAGGAACGCGACCCAGCCCTGCACCCGCTCACGGAACTGCACGATCAGGTAACCCTGCAGCGCCATGACGGAAACGACAAGCGGTGCCCGGGTCAGCGTCAGGGTGAAGACGAGTTCGCCAACGAGCGCCGCGTCGGCACCCCGGGAGGTGACGCCAAGCAGGAGCGGGAAGGCGCTCACGAGCACGGCCGTCGACACGGCGGCGAGCATGGTGCGCGCGACGTTCCAGGAGAGGCGCCCGAACCCGACGTCGATGTCGGTGCGGCCGACGACACCGCGGCGGATGACGGGCCACAGCAGCATGACGGCGAGCGGGAACGGCAGGGCCACGGCCCAGGCGAGGGCGACGATATCGTGCGTCAGCATGAGCATCCCACCCACGAGCAACAGGCGAAGGACCCCGTCGATGCCGATCATGAGGGCGAGCGAACGCCACTGGCTCACCCCGTAGAGGGTGCCACTCAGGGTCGCGACCAGCACGTAGGCGGCCGCCCCGACGGCGAGGGGCCACACGAGGCTCCATCCCTCATCGGGGAAGACCGCGTCGACCCACAGCGGGGCACTCGCCACCGTCACCACGAGTACGACGCCGGAGACGAGCACGCCGAAGTCACGCGAGCGACTCGCGCGCGCGCGGCTGCCGACGACGATCGGATGCGTCGCCCTTGTGATCTCCTGCTGGATGCCCGAGAGCGCACCGACGACGAGGTAGATGGTCGCCCAGAAGATCGCGAAGACGGCGTAGGGAGCGGGGCCGACGATGCGGTAGACGAGCCAGGTGACGAGGTAGCCCGCGATGCCGGCTATGACGGTGGCCGCAACGATCTGTGTCGCGCCCCCCGCGCCTGTCGACCTGCCGGCGGCGACCGGCCGGCTCTCTCCCCCGCTCATCGTGTGGTCAGACTCGGGCGGCGATCCACTGCTGGAGGCTGGCGATGCCCCGCTCCACCGACCATTCGGGCTTCCAGTCGAGCTCGCTCGTGGTGCGCTCGATAGTGCATTCGGCGTGGCGCACGTCGCCGTCGCGGTACTGGGCGGTCACATGCGGGGCGGGGGCGCCGTGGAAGTCGGCGATGTGCTGGGCGAGCTGCAGGATCGTGGTGCCGACGCCGGAGCCGACATCGAACGGGGTCGCCCCGGTCTCAAGGTCACCGATTACGGTCTCGAGCGATGCGGCAACGTCGTCGATGTAGACGAAGTCACGGGTGATCAGGCCGTCTTCGTAAACGGGGATGGACTCGCCGCGCATCGCCATCTGAGAGAAGAGCGACACGATGCCCGTGTAGGGGTTGATGAGCGACTGCCCGGGGCCGTACACGTTCTGGAAGCGCAAGATGCTGAGGGCCACGTCATGCGATGAGGTCCACGCCGAGAGGATGTTCTCCTGCGCGAGCTTGGTCGCGCCGTAGACGCTCGTGGGCGCGGGACGCGTGCGCGAACCCTCACTGGGCAGGGGCTTTGCTCCCTCGAAGTCCCACTCCTGGCGCTCGAACTGCGCGTGTGAACGCTGTCCGGGGGCAAAGACTGAGCCGTCCTCGCGCTTCCACTCCCCCTCGCCGTACACGGCACGGCTGCTGCTGAGCACGAACTGGCGCGGGGTCTGACCGGCGCGACCAAGGGCATCCAGCATCTGGGTCGTGCCTACGACGTTCACCTCGGCGTGCCGGGTGGCCTCGTGCAGCGACTGGGCGGTTCCCGTCTCGGCGGCCAGGTGCACCACAATGTCGGGCTTCACGTCGGCGAGCAGCGAGTCCCAGTCCGCGGAGACAGCGACGTCCCCGAGCACGAGTTCGGCGGCCTCGTGGAGCTCAGCCGGTCGCTCGGCGCTCGGGTGCACCTGCGGGTGGAGGTTGTCGAGCACGACCCAGCGGTCCGCGCGTGCGGCAAGACGCTGCGAGAGGGCGCAGCCGATGAAGCCGGCGCCTCCTGTGACGAGTACTGTGCCGATATCAGTGGCGGCCAAGAGGTTTCTCCTTGAGTTGGGGTGTTGTGGATTCGAGTGCGCTGGGGTCAACGTCTTCGCAGGCGCTTCGCCACCTTGCCGACGACGGCGGAGGGGCCGGCCGTGCGCAAGTAGAAGGCGGCGCGGCCGATGTCGTGCATGAGCCCGGAGCGGCGGCGCTGCTTGCGGCCCTGCGCTGCCGCGGCAAGCTGGGCGGCGGTCAGACCGCGGTGATCGGCGGCGTGCTTCGCGTCCGCGACGAAGTCGACGAGTGGTGCGAGGGCGGCCTCCCAGAAGTACCGCTCGCGCACCCGGCGGATGTTGGCCTTCGCTTCTGCGATGAACTCCTCGTCGAAGAGCACCCGCTCGAGCGCGGCCGAAAGCCCCGCGACATCCTCGGCCTTGACGACGACGCCAAGGTTCTCGGCGGCGATCAGTTCTGCGAAGTGGTCACCCTCGGTGACGACCATGGGCAGCTCAGCCCAGAGGTAGTCGAGGATGCGGGTGCGGAAGGAGAAGGTCGTCTCGATGTGCGAGAAGTGGGTGCTGACGCCGGCATCCGCCTCGGTGAGGTAGTTCTGCCGGTCGGCGTAGTCGACCCACGACGGGTTGAAGAAGACCGAGGAGTCAAGGGCACCGAGTTCCGCCGCGAGCTCACGGGACTCCTTCACGATCCGCATCTCGGGCACGCCGGGGTGCGGATGTTTCGTGCCCTGGAAGAACAGGCGCACCCCTTCGCGACGTTCCGAGAGGTCCGCAACAGCGCGAATGAGGGTCTTCGGGTCGAACCAGTTGTAGAGGCCGCCGCTCCAGAGCAGCACCTTGTCGTCGCGGCCGATGCCGGGCATGACGCCCTTGAGCACGTCACGTTCGTGCACGGGCGGCGTCGCGGAGAGCCCAAAGGGCGCGATGCTGATGAGTCCGTCGAGGTCAGGGTCGCCGTCGTACGTGAGCGGGTTGATGCGCCCCAGGGCGGCCAGTTGGCCGAGCCAGAACATTCTCTGCCGGTCGGATGCGCAGAGGAAGAAATCTCCGCGCTGCAACTGCTCGTTGAGCACCTCCGTCGCATCCGCCACCTGCTGCGTCCACTGGGCTGCAGGCAGTTCGCGCCCCTGCTCGAGCTGCTCAAGGTGCATGGGGTCGTAGATGTCGACAACGAGAATCTTGGAGCTCGTGCGGATGGAGTCGAACACTGCCATCGCGTGCCCCTGGAAGACGATGACATCCGCCCACGTCTCAAGCGGCGCGAACTTGCCGTCATCTCCCGGGCGCACGTGCTCGATGCGGAAGGGGGCGTCCATCTCCTCCGCGCCGGAAAGCGTGACGAGGCAGACGTCATTGTCGTGCGAAAGCAGCTCTGCCATGTTCCAAGCGCGGATGGCCGGGCCGGCGAGCTTCTTGCCGATCGGGTCGCCGGTCACGATCACGACGCGCGTGCGCTCGGTGGGCTCAAGCACGTCGAAGGCGCTGACGATGTCGGTGTAGCCGTCGAGATATTTCTCCTCTTGGTACACCGGCGCATCGACGTGGCCGAAGAGGCGCCAGAGCATGCTGTCGCTCACGGTGCGCGTGGTCTGGATCTCGTCGCGGCTCTTGCGCAGCGACGACAGGTTCTCGACGAGCTGGTCGATCGCGAACATCGCCGCGACCGCCTGCTTTGAGACGGTGTCAGTGTCGCTGTCGTCTCCCCCGGGCTTGCGCAGGTCGTATGCCGTGGAGTCGAGCCCCGCGCGCGTGATGCCCCGCCGGATGGCGAGCATCGTGGCGGCGGGTAGCGCCTCGCGCAGGCCATCCTCTTCAAGGTTCTTGTAAAGGGTGAAGAGGGCATTGCGCTCGAGGAGGTAGGTCTCCTTATAGGGGCCGAACTCCGCCATCGACGCGTGGTGCTTGTGATAGGCGAGGGAGGCGGGCTCGTATGCGTAACGCCAGCCACGCAGGTTGAGCCGCCAGCCAAGGTCGACGTCTTCGAAGAACATGAAGTAGCGCTCGTCGAAGCCCCCGAGGGCGTCATAGACCTCGCGCCGCACGAACATCGCGGAGCCGGTGCCGAAGAGCACGTCCTGCGGCACATCCGGGGTCTTGGGGATCGGCTCTGCCGTGAACGGCTTGTAACCCATGCCGTACCAGGTCATGGCCGAGCCAATGAAGTCGACCTTCTCGCCCTCCCAGTCGAGCACGCGGCTTGCGACCGCGCCGATCTGCTCGGAAGTCTCGAACTTCTCGACGGCGGCCCGCACCCACTTCTCGTCCGGGCGTGCGTCATTGTTGAGGAGCGCAATGTACTCGCCGCTGGAGGCAGCCACTCCCCTGTTGCATCCGCCGGCGAAGCCATCGTTGGTCTTCGAGACGACCAGGTTCACGTGGGGTGCGGCGGCCCGGATGCGCTCAGCGCTGTCGTCGCCGGAACCGTTCTCCACGACGACGATCTCAAGCCGCTCCTGTGGCCAGTCGAGCTTGCCCAGGTGTCCGATGGCCTCGATCGTGTCGTCGGCGCCTCGGAAGTTAACGAGGACGACGGAGACGACACCCGGTCGGAGCTTGGGCATGGGTGCCTTTCGGGTCGGAAGACGGACTTCGGGAGTCTACCAATCGACGGCTACGCGAGCCGGTTGCCGAGAGGGTGCGCGAAGGTACTCCAGAGCAACTACTGTAAATGCGGTGACCCTGAGCGAGATCATCCGGACCATTGCCCGCGGAAGCCACATCCTCGTCGCTACGCTGCTCGTCGCACTCGTGGCTGCAGGCGCGTACGCCCTCGCGGCGCCTACTACATACCAAGCTTCGGCGCTCATCCATGTTGAGCCGCGCCTCCCGGACGACGCGACCAAGCCCGCGCTGCAACAAGCGGCGGCATACGCCAATTACCAGACGATCACTTTCAAGCGCCTCGCCACCACGGACGCTATCCTGGATCCCGTTATTGATGATCTGGGCTTGGCTGTGACGAGTCGGGAACTCGCGCGAGCAGTCACAGCGCTTTCCGCGCTGGACACAGCGATCATCGAATTGATCGTCGAATGGCCAGACCGCACCGAGGCAGCTCAGATCGCGAACGGCATCGCCGATGAGATGGCACGAGTGCTCAGCGTGGAGCGCCGCGATACTGACGTCCTCATCGATGTTCAGGTGGTACAGAGAGCCGCGGAACCCACCGCGATGCACACACCGAACATCCCCCTTGTGATTGGCTTCGGCATCCTGGCCGCGTTCTTCCTTGGACTCGCCATCATTTTTGTGAGGGAGTGGGTCTCCCCTCGCGTCTATGGCCCTGCCGAACTGGAGCGCTTTGCCTCCGCACCGCTCCTGGGCATCGTGACGAAAAAGAACGAGGCCGAGGACGTCAGAAGAATCGCGCTCGTATTTCAGGAAGCGACAGCTATCAGAGCCGACATCGTGCTTTCGGTCGGCGATGGAAAGGGGCGCCGCATCGCAATGGAACTCGCCGAGCACGTCGGGATCCCGGCCACCGTCGCCGATCCAGCTCGGAGGGACATCGACGAGCAAGTTCTCGCCGCGAATCATGCGATCGTCGTTGCGACGCAAAGTAGAACCACTACGGCGGAACTCGCCACTGCTGCCGACACTCTCGCCCTTGCTGGCACCGAGGTCGTCGGCTGGGTTCTTGCAGACGTTTCAACGAACGGCGTCGATGCGTTCGCACGCCGCCGGTAGGAACGTCTCGACACGATGACGAGGCAAGAACGACTTCGATCTAGGCTGCTGCGATGCGGCCCGTTGGCCGTGGGACTATCTGCTGTCGCGATCGCGTACATCATGTTTCGGCCGGTGTCTCACAACGCCATCCTTTACAGCGTGTTCTTCGGTCTCGGATCGCTCGCGTTGCTCGCGATTTGGGTCCGCCGGCCGGCCGTCTCGCGCGAGTTGTTGGCGATTGCAGTCGTCCTTGGACTCTTAGGCGTTTACGGCACGTTGATCGGGCCCGGGAACCCCGGCTTGGTATTCACCGTGCTGGTGTACTTCGCCGCTCCGGTCCTCTACCTACTATGCGCAGTTGCCACAACTCAGCGGATGCTCTTCTGGTTCTTCCGCGCCGCCTCAGTGTCCACGATCGCGATTGGCGTATTGATCCTTCTGTTTGTCGGGGGCGAAGCCGAGCGCATTCCACAGTTGGTTCCGGAGTGGCTAGAAGAAGCCACCGGCCTCGGCGCAACGTTCGGGGGCGGCTCAAGCCAGGCTCGATTCTATGGACTCTCGTCGCTCGCGGCGTTGGGGCCCATGTGGGCCGCGTCACTCCTAGTCCGACAAGACGATTTACTACCCCGTTGGGGAGTACGGGCGGTCTGCGCACTGCTCGCTGCTGGGGCAGCGTTCGTTTCCAGCCGCGAAGCGATCGTGCTCGTGATCGTCGCCGCCCCGCTCCTCGGCCTCATTGTCAACGCAGTCCTGCGTCCGCGACCGGTTTCCACCCCAGTCCGACTCTCGCCCAAACTGATTGTTGCCTTCCTGGCCACATGCAGTGTGGCGAGCGTCCTTGCGATCACCTTGGCGCCGCGAATTGCAGCCTTTGGACCGGTGGTCCGGGCACTGGATTCCGTACGCGCTTTCCTCACGGGGCCGACCGGAAGTGGCAGTGTCGATCAATCCATCCGCTCCGAACAAGCCTGGAAGCTCATCCAGGCGTGGCAACAGAACCCGGTGTTCGGCGCTGGTTTCGGCGCGCGCGTGCCGGACTATTCGCGAACGTCGGAACGCCCATGGGTGCTCGAACTGCAGTACCACCTCTTCCTCTTCAACGTCGGGCTTGTCGGTGTGTTGTTCGTCGGGGTGCTTGCGTGTCTGGCGGCGATCCTACTCAAGAGAGCCGCCGCCAGCGCCCCTGCCCTCTTGCCCTCGCTCACGGTGACCTCCGTTGCGGGGCTCTCAATGCTCATTGCTAACGCCACGAATCCCTATCTGCAGGCACCTGGGCACGTTTGGGCTCTGTTTCTACCGCTCGCATTGGCGAATCTCATGACGCTCACTGGACGCGACACCACCGCTGTGGCAGGTCTCCCGCCTCGCAACGTGGAATGATCGTTTGCGATGAGTTCACCAACCCTTGAGGCCACACTTCGCGCACGTGCCCGCGCGGTGCGTCGTAATATCGGCGGGCAGTACGTCTTCGATGCTGCATCCTGGTCAGCATCCCTGGCTTTCGCCGCCGTCTTCAGATATGAATTCGCACTCAGGAACGTGTTCGTCCCGTCTATCGTGATCCTCTGTGTGGTCGCGATGGCTCTTCAGTTTGCTCTCGGGCGTTGGGGTTTCAATCTTTACCGCGGCAGATACCGCATCGGCTCGTTCCATGAGGTCCGGGCACTCGCCGTGACTGTAGCCACGACAGCGCTCATCATCGCTATTCCCGTCCTCGTCGCGGGGACACTCTTCAAGATCCCCAGAAGCACTGTTCTCGTGGCATTGCCGATGGCTCTCGTCCTCATGGGCGGTGCACGGTACATGCGCCGGCTCCTTTGGGAGCGCAAGTTGAAGCCTACCGATGCTGCCGAGAACACCCTCGTGTACGGAGCGGGTGACCTCGCGAACTTTGTCATCCCACAAATGCTCACGACGCGGACGTCACGCTATCTCCCGGTCGGGCTAATCGACGACAGCCCGGCGAAGAGCAACTTCTCGATCAGCGGCGTACCGGTGCTTGGCCCCGGTTCCCAACTCCAGAAAATCGCGCGAGACTGCGAGGCCACGACGCTCATCGTGTGCATCGGACGCGCGGACTCGACACTGATCCGCAAGATCAAAGACCAAGCTGATGAAGCTGGCTTGCGAATGCTCGTCTTTCCGCTTCTCAGCGATATCCTCGACGGCAAGTCCGGGCTGAAGGATCTGAAGGAAGTCTCGATCGAGGACCTGATCGGCCGAAACCCGGTCGACACGGATGTCGAGTCCATTGCGGACTACCTGACGGGCAAGCGCGTCTTGGTCACGGGCGCAGGCGGGTCCATCGGCTCCGTCCTGTCGCAACAAATCGCGAAGTTCTCGCCCGCCGAATTGATGATGCTCGACCGAGACGAATCCGGCCTTCAATCGTCTCAACTCTCGGTCGATGGGCACGGCTTGCTGGACACCAAGAACGTGATCCTGGCGGATATTCGCGATCGCGATACACTTTTGCGCATTTTCGCGGATCGTCGCCCCGAGGTCGTTTTTCACGCTGCGGCTCTCAAGCACCTCCCCATGCTCGAGCAGTACCCAGAAGAGGCATGGCAGACGAATGTGCTGGGGACGCTCAACGTGCTGGACGCAGCACGAAGCGTCGGAGTGGTCACCTTCGTCAATATCTCGACCGATAAAGCAGCGAACCCCACGAGCGTGCTGGGCCACTCGAAGCGGGTCGCCGAGAAGCTGACGTCGTGGGCGGCAGAAGAGACCGGTAGGCGGTATCTCTCTGTGCGCTTCGGCAACGTGATTGGAAGTCGCGGCTCGATGCTGCCGACCTTCAGTTCCCTGATCGCCGCCGGTGGCCCTCTCACAGTGACACACCCCGACGTGACACGCTTCTTCATGACGATCCCGGAGGCGTGCCAACTCGTGGTGCAGGCGGGCGGCATCGGAGAACCGGGTGAGGTGCTGATTCTCGATATGGGCGAGCCGGTGCGTATTCTCGATGTCGCTCGACGAATGATCGAGATGTCGGGTAAGGACGTGGAGATCGTCTTCACGGGTCTCCGCCCGGGCGAGAAGCTTCATGAGGAGCTCCTCGGCGAGAATGAATCGGACGCCCGTCCGCGTCACCCGAAGATCTCGCACGCTCGGGTCGAGGCGCTAGCACCGGATCACCTCGACAGGGCAGAGTGGTTGCGACGATGCGGAGTGAAGCTGCCATGAGCGAGAGGATCTACATGTCTTCGCCGGATGTCGGCAAGGCAGAGGAAGACGCGATCGTTGGCGCCATCCATTCGGGTTGGATAGCGCCGCTCGGGCCCGACGTTGACGCGTTCGAACGTGAGATCGCGGATCGAACGGGACGTCGTCACGCAGTCGCTCTGAGCTCAGGCACAGCGGCGTTGCATCTGGCATTGCTGGGCATGGAAGTCCAGCCCGGCGACGTCGTGCTTACATCGTCGATGACTTTCGCAGCGACAGCGAACGCGATCCGCTATGTAGGCGCCGAACCAGTGTTTATCGATTCGGATATCCGAAGTGGCAACATGGACGTCGACCTTCTAGAGGAGGCGCTGAGCGACTTCGCACGACGTGGCGAGAGGGTCGTCGCGATCCTTCCCGTTGACCTCCTGGGCAAGGTGGCCGATTACTCGCGCATCATGCTGTTAGCCGATGAGTACGGCGTTCCGGTTCTGTCCGACGCGGCGGAGTCCCTCGGGGCTTCTCACAACGGGTCGCCCGCTGGGTCTTTCGGCGTCGCCGCTGCGGTGTCGTTCAACGGCAACAAGATCATGACCACGTCCGGCGGCGGAATGCTCCTGACCGATGACGAGCCGCTGGCGTTGCGCGCGCGTTACCTCGCCACGCAAGCAAGGCAGCCTGTTCTCCACTATGAGCACACGGAGATCGGTTACAACTATCGATTGAGCAATCTCCTTGCTGCTCTTGGCCGGGCGCAACTCGCGCGACTCGACGAGATGATCGCACGCCGCAGGCAACTCCGCGAGAGGTACCGCGCGTTCTTCGCTGGCATCGAAGGTGTGTCGATATTCGGAGGCGAAACCGATGCAGAAGACAATTTCTGGCTGACGTCGATCCTGGTGGACTCCGAATCTACGGGGTGGTTGCCTTCCGAGTTAAGTGCCTGGCTCGGTGCCGACGATATCGAAAGCCGCCCTCTTTGGAAGCCCATGCACATGCAGCCGGTTTTTTCAGCGTGCAGGTCCTATGTCACCGGAGCGTCAGCGGAACTGTTTGGGTCCGGCCTCACGCTTCCCAGCGGCTCGGCATTGACCGAGTCGCAGATTCAGCGGGTGTTTGCCCGCATCTCTACGTTCCTGGAGAAGTGAACGTGGCCAGGAAACCGTACGACGTGATCAAAAGGTGCGGCGACATCCTGATCGCGGGCGTCGCTCTCGTATTGGCGTCGCCGATCATGGCTGTCACCGCGGCTCTCGTCGCACGGGACTTGGGCAGGCCCGTGATCTTCAAACAGCCTCGACCCGGTCTGCACGGGCAGGTGTTCACCCTCTACAAGTTTCGCAGCATGCGCGACGCCTCCCCCGGGCAAGGCGTGGAATCGGATGCCGAGCGACTCAGTCCATTCGGACGCCGCCTGCGGTCGACGAGTCTTGACGAGCTGCCCTCTCTGATCAACGTGTTCAAGGGGGATATGAGCATCGTCGGCCCGCGTCCCTTGCTCGTCTCCTATCTAGAGAGGTACTCCCCTCATCACGCGCGGCGACACGAGGTCCGGCCTGGTGTCACGGGACTCGCGCAGGTCTCCGGACGAAACGCCATCACTTGGACCGAGCGTCTTGATCTTGACGTCGAGTACGTTGATCGACGTTCTCTAGCACTGGACCTCTCCATTATCGCGCGAACGGTCGCGACGGTGCTTCGACGGGAGGGGATCACATCCGACGGCAACGCCACGATGGAAGAGTTCCGAGGCGACCGGGGGGACCAAACCTGATGACCCAACCACTCATCGTTGTTGGAGCCGGGGGCTTCGGGCGCGAGACTCTGGATGTCATCGATGCGATCAATCGGCGGGAGCAGCTGTTCGACCTTCTCGGCGTGCTGGACTCCGGGCCCAGTGAGTTCAACCGTGATCGCCTCCAGGAGCGCGGCGTGGCATACCTGGGACGTGACGTGTCGACGATTGCAGAACGTGGGGCACGGTTTGTCGTCTCGATAGGCGCTCCGAACGTTCGCGCGACTGTCACCGACGAGATCCTCGCGCTTGGTGTCGAGCTGGCGACCCTCGTCCATCCGAACGCAGTCATCGGAAGCGTGTCCACGATAGGCGCGGGCAGCGTCATCTGCTCAGGAGTGCAGGTGTCGACCAACGTCGCTCTCGGCCGTAGTGTTCACCTCAATCCCAACGCAACGATCGGCCACGATGTGACACTCGGCGCCTACGTCTCGGTCAATCCGGGCGCCATCATCTCTGGCAACGTCACTGTTGGCTCTCGATCGCTTATCGGTGCCGGCGCTGTCGTGTTGCAGGGCCTGCAGGTCGGAGCCGATAGCACGGTGGGCGCAGCAGCGTGCGTCGTGCGGAACGTTGCTGAGCGAAGGATCGTTAGGGGCGTCCCAGCTCGCTGAACGAGAATGGAAGAGATGAGAGTACTAATCACCGGCGGCGCCGGCTTCATTGGATCGAATCTGGCTCGGCACATCAATGCGACACGACCAGCGTGGTCCGTGCGCGTCATGGATGACTTGAGCACCGGGTTTCGGAGCAATCTGGACGGCATTGACGCCGATTTCATCGAGGCCAGCATTCTTGACCTTGAAGCCCTGGATCGGGCGGCAGAGGGTGTGGACTCGATCGTCCACCTCGGTGCCATCCCGAGCGTGCCCCGATCCGTCGCCGCCCCGCGACCCACGCATGAAGCGAACTCGACCGGCACGCTCAATGTATTGGAAGCTGCTCGCGCTCACGGCGTTCAACAAGTGATCGTCGCCTCCTCGAGTTCTGTATACGGGAGCAACCCCGCGCTGCCAAAGTCGGAGTTCGAATGGACGCGTCCCATGAGTCCCTACGCGGTGAGCAAGCAAGCGACTGAAGGCTATCCGCTGGCATACAACTTCTCCTATGGCATGAAGAATCTTGCATTTCGCTTCTTCAATGTCTACGGGCCAGGACAGGCCGCGGGACACGCCTACGCCGCTGTTGTTCCGCAGTTCCTCGATGCAGCTCGCAACGGGAGGTCCCTGACCATCCATGGGGATGGTCTGCAGTCGCGAGATTTCACATTCGTGGGCACTGTGTGTGCTGTCATCACCTCCGCCGTCGAACGGATCGTATATTCCAACGACCCGGTGAACCTTGCGTTCGGCACTAACACGACGCTTCTTGAACTCGTGTCTCGGATGGAAGCAATTCTTGGACGATCGCTGGACGTGCAGCACTCTGATGCGAGGGTCGGAGATGTCCGCGCGTCACAGTCGGACGGGCGCCGCGTGCGCGAACTGTTCCCTGAGGTCACACCAGTCAGTTTGGACGAGGGACTTGACGCGACCATCCGATGGTTCGGTCTATCTCCTGAGACAGCATCGCCGTGAGTCGTCGACCACGCCGCGTGCTGATAGGCGTCACGTCCGATATGTCGCTCGTCTTGATGCGAGGCCTCCCCGAGTTCTTGGCCAGCGAGGGCTGGGACGTTCATATCGTCACAAGTCCAGGACCCCAACTCGCCTCATTGGGGCCGAAGATCAAGACACATGAGGTAAGCATGCGGCGCGACCCTGCTCCTCTGGCCGATCTACGGGCACTCGTTGCTTGGATCCGCGTGATGCGCCGCGTTCGACCAGACGTAACACTCATCGGGACGCCGAAAGCCGGTCTTCTTGGTGGCTTCAGTGCGTTCATCTGTCGAGTACCTCGGAGGATCTACCATCTGCGAGGCCTCCGTCTTGAGACGAGTCGCGGTTTTACGCGTCGCGTCCTCCTCATACTCGAAAAGGCCTCGGCGTGGTTTGCTACCGATGTTCTCTCGGTCAGCTCTAGCCTGCGTCGGCGCTACACTGAGCTCCGCTTGGCTTCAGAGGAGAAGGTCGTGGTGTTGGGCCGCGGGAGTTCCAACGGCGTCGACGTCTCGCATTTCAGCCCGGACGCGGTATCTGAAACTCGGGAAGCGGAACTCCGAAGCAGCTTAGGACTGCAGAACGGGGGCCCGGTAATCGGTTTCGTGGGGCGCCTGAATCAGGACAAGGGGTTGTCAGTTCTTGCCGCGGCTAGCGAGATGTTGCAGAAGCGCGGACTCCAGCACCAGCTTCTCTTTGTCGGCGGGATAGATGAATCGGCAGGCGCGGAGACGGCGAGCCTCAACGCCGCGATTCAGACGGGGCATGTCGCAGACCCTCGTGACTACTACGCGGTGATGGACGTGCTGTGTCTTCCGACTCTTCGGGAAGGGTTCCCAAACGTAGTCCTGGAAGCAGCCGCGATGGGCCTTCCAGTCGTGACGACGGATGCCACTGGTGCAGTGGATTCCGTTAGGGACGGTGCAACAGGGTGGTTATGCAAAGCGGGAGACCCCGAAACGCTTGCAGACGCGCTCGCGAAGGCACTTGCCGACGAGCGTGTCCGCGAGGCTTACGGGGAGAATGGGCGCCGCGACGTGGTGAGTCATTTCGCCCGTACTGTGGTGTGGCAACGACTTCTGGACTTCCTTGACAGCGCTGAACACCACAGGCGCGCAGCCTCGTCAAGCAGCCGCCGCGACTAGGAGCGTCTGGTGTACACGGTGACCGCCTACGGGCGCATGGCAGGGAGTGCGCGTGTGCGCGTGTTCGACTGGCTCGACTGGCTCGGGCTCGAGCCGCGTTCCATGGAGACGTACGTTTCTGGATCTGACAATCGACTGTCCAGTCTCGTGAGGAAGCTACCGGGCGTGGCAACAGCTGAATTACGCTTACGCGCGCTCCCGCGGAGGGTAGCCGATGACACCGTATTACTGTCACGGCAGGCGAGCCCTTTCAGCCGAGGGGGCATAGAGGATCGTATTCTGAGAGCGGCTCGTCACGGTGTCTACGACTTCGATGACGCGCTGATGCTGGCTCCGCATTCTGCAGCGACTGCCTTGTGGCCGAAGCCGCTGATCTGGCGAAAGGCTGTGTCTGCGGCAGACACCGTGGTCGCAGGTAATGAGTTCCTCGCGGATTCGGCGGCAGCCTTCAACCCCAACGTTTCGGTGATTCCGAGTTGTGTCGACCCGGCGAGCTACCCACGCAAAACGAACTATGACCTCTCTTCCACTCCTCGCGCCCTCTGGCTCGGCTCTCCAAGCACGGAGCGCTATCTTGACCTGATCTCCAGCGCGCTTCTGCGAATCAACAGCCTGACCGGTCTGCGGCTAACCATGATCAGTGCCGGAGCAGCAAGTCTGGGTTCCCTTGATCGCATCGTTGACCGGGTTGATTGGGATCCGCACTTCGCTCGGCATCTCGCCGGAGCGGATTTCGGCATCATGCCTCTCGACGACACCGACTGGGAACGTGGCAAGTGTGCATACAAACTCCTTCAGTACGGGGCCGCCGGGCTTCCGCTCGTCGGCAGCCCTGTAGGGGCAAATCGGCCGGTGCTCGCAGGCGCCGATGGTCTCGCTCCCGAGACTGAGGACGAGTGGTTCGACGCCATGTCGGCCCTACTGCGGGAATCGAGCGAACGCCGTGAACAGCGCGGCATGACTGCATGGGCCCACATCAGTGAGAACTACAGCTTCTCGGCGTGGCAGGACAAGTGGTTGGACACAGTCAAGCCGTAGGACGCCACAGGCCGAGTGCTCAGTGCGTCGACCGCCACCGCGGACGAGATACCAATACCGCCCACGTGACCGCAGAAACCACGGTCACTAGGGCGTAGCCCCAGATGGCACCACCCAGTCCACCGACTGCAAAGCCGATGAGCGGTCCGGCTATCGCAAATACGGTCTGTACCAGGCGTCCGAGGAGAAGCCCGGTGCCATTCAGCCCGGCGCGAGCCACGATGTAGTGGAACGTGCCAAGGAAGTTCGCCGCTACAAATATGGCGGTTGGAAGTGCAAAATTGCCCAGTTCATTGAGGGTGCCAAGATCGAGCTGGGCTACTGAGATCACCACGAGTGCACCGTATGCGCACAGCGCCAGGAGGACGGCTGCTGCCACAACGAGCGCGTGACGTTTGAGCGTCTGTGGTTCCTGCGCAAGCATCGCGATCTTCGGCCTCAGCGGTGTGAGGACGAGGCGTACGGGAGCAGCCACGTTCGACACCGCGCGGTAGGTACCGAATTGTGCGACGCCCAGCAGAGGTGCAAGAAGATATGGAGTCCCGATCGCACCAGCGTCCATCAAGACTGAGTCGCGAAGAAGCGGCCGAATGTGCGTGCGCTTGTCAGAGAACCAGGAACGTAAGAGGGACACGGAGGGTAGCGGTGGAAGTCTCGAGGTCAACGCCGAGGCCACAGCACCAAGGGCCCACGCCGTGGACATACCCAATAGCGACCAGTCGCCAAGCACAGCGAACCAAACCCAGACTGCCACGGTTACGACGAGGCCGGACAGGTCCGACACGAGCACCGGCGCTTTGCACCTCACCGCGTAGTACCGAACGCTCACACGATAGACGGATGCCGCGACCGCGAGGGCGCCGATCACCGCAACATCACTGAGAGCGGGCACCAATGCAGAAACGATAACTGTAAGCCCTCCGAGCGACAGCGCGAGGAAGAGCGTCGCATTACCGTAGTCTCGCCAAGGGCTTCGCACTCCCGATTGCGTATCGTGACGTAGCCAAGCCTCACTGATGAGTGAAAGTGAGAGCGAACTACCCAACGCAAACACGAGATACTGCAGCGAAAAGGCTCCGTAGTCCGCCGGGTCCAGCGTTACGAGTGCGAGGATCTGGACAGCCAGGACATACCCGGCATTTGCGACGAGTCCGAAAACAGTCCTCACAGGGCGGCCTCGCGGACATCCAACGTCTTACAACCGCTCGACGTTTCTGCCACTGATCTTGTTCTTGGTGTCCAGGACCGGAGTATCGATGTTTTCGAGCACGGAGAGATCGAAATCGTCGTGGTCGGTGACAAGGATCGCAGCATCCACAGAACGGATGAGGTCCTCGTTGAGGGCCATCCTCTCGACGCCCTTAGGCCACCGAGCAGCCTCCACTCGCTCGTCGACTCCGATGACCACAGCGCCGTATTCCTGGAGCAGCTCGATGATCTTCAGAGAGGGTGACTCTCGAATGTCGCCAGTGTTCTTCTTGTACGAGAGCCCGACTAAGGCGACCTTAGAGCCGCTGATGGCGCGCTGCGAACGATTGAGGATCAGCATGAGCCGTTGCACGACGTAGTCGGGCATGTGGTCATTGACATCGTTCGCAAGCTCCACGAATCGGAAGTTCTGCCCGAGCTTCCGCCTCACTTGCCAAGAGAGATAGCTCGGATCTACGGGGAGGCAGTGCCCCCCGACGCCAGGTCCTGGGGTGAACTTCATGTACCCGAAAGGCTTCGTGCTGGCAGCTTCAATCGATTCCCAAACGTTCACGCCCAGCTTCTGCGCGAAGATCGCCAGCTCGTTAACGAGCGCGATGTTGACGTGCCGGAAGGTATTCTCCAGCAACTTGGTCAGCTCCGCCTCTTTGGGAGAACTGACCGGCACTGTTGTGTCCACGAGACGGTCGTAGAAACCCTCGACCTTCTCGAGCGATTGGACATCGATTCCGGAAACGACCTTCGGTGTCTCGACGAACCCCCAGACCTTGTTGCCTGGATCGATGCGCTCGGGGCTGTAGCCGACGTAGAAGTCACTCCCGGCCTTGAGGCCGGAACCCGCTTCCAGAATGGGGACAAGAAGCTCTTCGGTCGTGCCCGGGTATGTCGTCGACTCGAGAATCACCGTCGCCTGCTTCTTGAGATATACCGCCAGCGACTTCGCCGATTCTTCGATGAACGTCAGATCGGGCAGCCCTTCCCTCAATGGCGTTGGCACCGTGATCACCGCGAAGTCAAAAGACTCCGCGACTGCGTAGTCGACCGAGGGACGGTACCGACCGGATTCCAAGGCTGCCTTCAGTTCGTCATGAGTGATGTCGTCAACGAACGACTCCCCAGATAGCAGGCGATCGACACGACTCGCGTCGAGATCAACCCCGACGACGTCAAACCCCTGCGTGACCGCGCGCATCGCTACGGGAAGTCCGACGTATCCCTGGCCTACAACGACGAGCTTCTGTGCCTCTGACATGCATCCAACCGTTCCCGCTCCAACGGAGCTATCGCTTTGTCGCGGTGACCCAGTCTATTCGTTGTGTCACGCGCCGCCGTCAGTTGACGCCAAATCGGCCATCCCTACGGTCTCGGTACCGCTCCAGGCTCCGCTGATTCAGACCGACCGCTCAATAAGACACGAGACCGAGCGATGCGTGAGTCAACTGGCAGGTACTTCGCGCAGGATGCAAGCACCAACATGAAGACGAACCACCCCTGCGCATTGGTTTCGCTGATGTCACTGAAACCGCGGGCAATCACAGCCACAGCGGTTATGGGCAGCCAGAGAAACACCGCCTGTTGGTTACCCCACCAGATGCGTATACCGGCGCAAACAGCGAAAACATAAAGCACCAGGACAAGCACCGCCCCCAGAACCCCGAGTGTCACGAGCCAGTTGAGCAGCTCGTTGTGTGCATGAAAAACGACGTGCCCCGCTGCTAGTTCTTGTGACACACGCTCGCTGTGCGGAGATCCTGCTGGCCAGGAACGCGACCAGCCGAAGCCGACAATCGGCCTCTGTGCGATCGCATCGAGCACACCCGTCCAGATTCCGGTACGGCCGTTTATCGTGTCACTCTTGCCAAGTAAGAGAAGGACACGGGAAAAGTTCGCCATTGCGAGAGCAGCACCGAGGGCGAGGACTCCGAAAAAGAGGATCCCCGCAGCCCGCCTGCGACGGAGCAGCCCAAGCCCGATCCACGACAGGACGACGACAGCAGCCACTATCCAGCTTGACTTCGAAAGCGTGAAGCCGATCGCGATGAGGAACGCGGTCGCAGCCGCGAACTTTGCTATCGCGCCAAGCCATCCCGAAACTCGGACCGTGAGAGCTGCAGGGAGCGCGAGGGTCATGACGAACGCGAGCGTATTGCGATTGCCATAGATTCCCTGGAAGCCACTCGTCTCGTAGAAGAGCGCGTCGGCAGGACTCACAAGAAGTAGGGCAGTCGAGGCGCCGAGCACCAGTGCCCCAGCGACCACGATTGCGAGCACGACCGTCTGCAGCCGTGCTGATCGAACGATGACCCAGGCGCCCAGCGCCAGAATCGCGTAAGTAGTGACGTCTCTTACCGTTTCCCACGACGCGTAGCTCCAGAGAGCCGAGGCCGCCATGAGTAGCAACAGCCCGCCGAGCGGCAAGAGAAGTGGAACCCTTGGCCTGCGAGGCGAATACCGCCAGGCGACCAAGGACAGCACGAGCACGGCCAGCGCAGACTCGAGGATCGAGTAACGCCCCCAAAGGTGACGTGGCTCCATCAGTCCGACGAACCCCACGATGACAGCGAGTCCGAACAAGAACTCGTCAAGCTGAGCCTTCACGAAGGCCAGTTGGGTTCCTGACCGGGAGACGCGAGGAACAGCGGAATCAGTCACCGACTGAGTCTACTGAAGGGTGACTGGGTCACCGCAGGCGAACGAGGCGGGCGATGAAACGAAGTGGGGCCACTAAGATCCGGCCCGCCCGCCACGTTTCCGACTGGTGGACCGCAGCTTGCATTGCAGTGACTTCTCTACGATGACGCTCAACGACGTTAGGCAGATTGAGCCATTCGCGAGTGAGATTCGGGAGGCGACGAAGCGGCAGACTGCCCGTCTTGACAGCCTGTTCCAAGCGCTCGATGAGATCCGATACGGGATATGCGTTCTCGAGCCGCTCTTCCACGGCGCGCGCAGCCGCGGCTCCTCTGCGGCGCAGTTCGGTCCTGTCCTCGTGCGCTTCTCGCAGGACCCGCACCAAATCTGAGATATCGTCCGGCTCGAAGAGCCACCCGGTCTCTCCCTCGGTGACGAGTTCCGGATTCGCGCCCGACCGCGCGGCGATCACGGGCACGCCCAGTGCCTGATACTCAAGCGTGACCCGGCCGAAGGCTTCGCACGTCGATGCCATGACTGCGACATCTGCCTCAGCCATGTGCGCGAAGGGGTTGTCGGTCTCGCCAGTGATGGTCACGCAGTGAGAAAGACCCAAGACGTCGATTAGCTCGTGGATCTCCTCCAGTTCGGCTGACCCTGCTGGCCCGACAAGATCCGCGGCGATTTGCACGCCTTCGCCCCTCAACGCTGCAATTGCGCGAAGCAGACGCCACTGTCCCTTGGACTGCCCGAGTCGACCAACGAGAACGGTTCGGAGCACTTCCGGAGACTCCGCTTTCTCAGCGCGCCGGTTTCCCGCCAGCGCCCGAGCGCGAGGAAGGTCATTCGCGGGGTACGCGATAGTCACCTTCGAAGCATCCACCCATTGCGCAATGTGGTCGCGTACCGCCTCTGAATTCGCGACGACCACTTCGGAAAGGATCCCTATGTCCTCGAAGGTCCGCTTCCGACCAATGCGGAACTTCAGCCCATGGTCCAAATCGCCGAACTCATGCACCAACCACGCGTGCGCCACCCGTTCCATCTTTGCCGCGATCGCCCCCCAGGGCGCCACGATCGTGTTCGTCACTACGAGGTCCGGCTCATACTCTCGAATCAGGCTGGCGATAGCGGATACCGCCTCCGAGTCCATTCGAGCGGTCATGATCACGTCGATTGGCCGTTCACGAATCATCGGAAGTACCCAAGCGTCGAAGGGGAGGGCTCGATGCGACACTCCTCGCCTGTCGAACTCTGCCTGCATCATGCCCTCGGGGCTCCTCGAAACGACGAAGAAGTCGACCTCAGGTCGAAGTTCACGCCAGCGATCGATGAGGTTCAGGAGTGTCAGTTCGCCACCGCCGAACCCATCATTCGCAGAGCTGTGAGAAATGAACATGACTCTCATGCTTGGCCACTTCCCTTCCTGAGGAGTCGAAGGAGTGTGCGCGGCCCCGCCATCGCCATGCGCCCGACCTTCCATGTCAAAGACGTCCGTGGGTCGACCATGCCTCCGGTCGCCGTCAGAAGGTTGACCGCGGTCGTGGGCAGCGACATCCAATACGCCATGATTCGCGGAAGCCCCGGTAACGGCGCCGACCCTGCAGCGGTGACGTCTGCAAATCGGGCCAACAGTGGTGGGAGAGTGTGGCGAGATGCGATGTCATCCCGAAGCGTTCTCCAAGCAGCCTCGCCGTGCCGGGCGGCCAAGCCGGGCTCATCGGCGTAGCGACGAATTGCTCTCGCCAAGGAATCGGAGTCTTTCGGGTCGAATAGCGCTCCGGTCACTCCATCGTCGACCAGCTCCACCGTCGCCCCCGTCGCGGTTCCAATGACCGGCTTGCCTGCGGCCATGAACTCCACTGTTACGCGCCCGAAGCCCTCGCTGTCTGAAACGACCAAGCCGAGGTCCGCAGCCATGACGACCGGACGGGGATCTTCCAGCTCTCCTGTCAGCCGGACGCGATCACCTACGCCGCTCGCCTCGACCAGCGTCTCCAGTTCGCGTCGGTCCTCGTCCGCTGCCGAGCCCACCAATACCAGCTCAACATGAACATCGAGCAGTTTGAGGCCAGCCACGGCACGAACAGCTCGCGCCTGCCCTTTCGACTTGGCGATCCTTCCTACACATACCAAGCGGAGGGGGCGTTCGGCGGCGGACTCAGGAAAAGGCCACTGGGGATTCGGCGGGTTGCCTTCTGCGATGTCGATGCGGGGGTAGAGCACCGCAAGTTTCTCCGCTTCGACCCATTCCGAGAGAAAATCCCGCAGCGAGCGGGAATTGGTTACGACTAGGTCAGATAGTGTCCCGATGTCCTCGAATACGTCCTCCGCAGGTATCTGGAATTCGTGGCCATCCCCATACTCCCGCGGGAACCAAACGTGAGGCACCCCGCTGAGTTTCGCCGCGAGGGCAGCCCAGGGCGCCACGATCGTGTTAGTGATAACCAGGTCGGGCTCGAATCCTGAGATGAACTGCTCAAGTGCTCGTACCGCGGCGAAGTCATCCCGGGCCGAACGGTAAATGTGCTCGTCGGTAGTAGCTTTCCGATGGCGAACGACCGAGTGGAATCGCAGGTTCATCCATGGGATACCACGGCGGTCTAATTCCGGTTGCAGGTGCCCGGACGGAGTGCGCGAAACGACGAAGACCTCAAGTTCAGGATCCACCGCGCGCCACGCATCAAGGAACTCTAGAAGCGATCTCTCGGCGCCACCGAGGTTGTCGACTGCGGAGCTGTGCGAAAAGACGAGAACCCTCACCCACACAGACTAGGGCGTCGCGCGACCTCCAGTTCGATACGTAGGACACCATCTAGTCCGCATAGGGCCTCGGAATCCCCCCGAGTAGACTCGGAAGTCGGCCGACTTGGAAGGACTGTCACGCTTGAGCAATGAGCCATCCGGCGCAGGGACGTCGCGCGTCACCATCGTCATTCCGGTGTATGGAGACTGGGACTCGTTGCGCGACTGCGTGCGCTCACTCATCGAATACGCGCCAGCTGAAACATACGATGTCTTACTCGTCAACGACTGCGGTCCTGAAGCCGATGCGATCGAAGCTGGCATTCGAGGTCTCATCTACGGGAAGCCTCAGTTCCGTTACGAACGAAATCCACACAACCTGGGCTTCGGCTTGACCTGCAATCGTGCAGTGTTTGAGTTGGACACCTCACCGAATGACATCATCCTGCTGAACTCGGACACCGTTGTGACAGCCGGTGCATTTGACGAGATGCGGGCGGTCCTCCACTCCTCGCCCAGGAATGGCACCGTGTGTCCACGCAGCAACGACGCAACCATCGCTACCATCCCCTTTCATCAACGCGACAGTCGTGGGGAGCGAGATGCCGCGCGCACCGACGAGGTGTTCGCGGCCGTTCATGCGCTACTTCCCCGCTTCTACATCTCTCCGGTCTCGGTGGGGTTCTGCTTGCTGATTCGCCGCACCCTCATCAACGAGTTTGGCCTGTTTGACGAGGTCTTCGGTCGGGGATACAACGAAGAAAACGACTTCTGCCTTCGCATAAATGAAGCGGGCTACTCGTCGTTGATCGCGAACCACGCCCTGGTCCGACACGTGGGCAGCACGAGTTTTGGCAGCGCACAACGAACTGAACTTGAGGCGAAAAACTCACGGATCCTGCACGAGCGTTACCCGTTCTACCCGCGGGCTGTAGCAAACTTCATTCGGCACGGCTATTCCGCCGTCGATAGATTTGCGGATCTCCTCGTCGAAGACGGAAACCCGCGGAAGCCGAAGGTGCTCATCGACCTCGCTGGCAGCAAATCAATCTCCGGTAATCCGGGGGAAGCAGAAATCGTTCTTTCGGCGCTCCGTCTTGTAAGCAGCAAGGCAGACCTTACGGTCGTGCCTCCTTTGGGCGCCAAGATGACGACCGCACCTTGTGGCGATCCACTGAGGCTGATCGATCGCGAGGCTATCGATGAAGTGTTCGATATTGCGATCACAACAAGCCCGGTGACCTCTCTCGAGCAGTTACTCCTTCTGAATCGCTTTGCCTTGCGCTGGGTTACCACATCGCCGGTTCATAAGGACCTGAGGTCCACCAGGGGCCAAGCGCAAGCTCCACATACCAGTTTGACCTACCGGCTGACACTCGAGTTTGGAGACCTTCTCCTGCTGCAAGATGACTCCGCACTCGACGACATGGAGATTCTTTTCGGTCTGGATTTGCCCCAGAAAGCACTGCAGCGCGAAGCGCTGTTCCGGCATGGAGCAGTTTCTGAGTGGGAAAGGCTCCTCACCGAGGCAAGCGCCGCCCCTGTGGACGTCGAGAGGCTGGCGCGACGGGACCACTTGGTTCGTCCACTCTCACTTGCTGCGGATGCGCTGACAGAGAATCTTCGGGAGACGGCCCATTCACTTGACGAAATCCAGCGCAGCAAGACTTACGCCCTCGCCCGCAAAGTAACTTCACTATCCGCACCGTTTCGTCGCCGCCCACGTTGAGCGCCTGCCGCGGCTAAGGCACGGGCGCGGCGTTCGGCACAGCGACCGGCACCCGGAAGGGATCCATCTCGTAGGTCCAGACGTCGGCAGAGTGGGTCCTCAGTTTCTGCGCCTCGTTGGCGCTCGCCGTGTAGAAGTGGCGCTGGTAAACGGGACTCCAGAAACGAGCCACTGGCCGCGTACCCGCGGTGGTCGTGCTGGCGGGGTAGACGTAAAAGGCAATCGTTTCGTACTTCCAGATGTGATCCGGATAGTTGGCGATCACCCTGTCCCTCTCGGCCGCACTAGTGGTGTAGAAGTGCCCGTTGTATGTCGCGCTCCAGAAACGGAACGCTGGCACAGTGCCCGGGACCTGAGTTCCGAACGCGCCGAACATCGGCCCTTCATACGTCCATGTCGACGCTTGCTGTGTGATCAGCTTGTTCCGCTCCGCAACGCTGCGCGTGTAAAAATGCCCGTTGTATGCGTCGCTCCAGAAGCGGTACACGGCAGCTGAATCGCTTGCGGCCGGCTCCTTCGGAGGCACCAAGACTGTTCGACAGGCAAGCAGAGCATTGCCGCCTGACAACGAATCAAGGCCGTATACACAGACGTTCCGACTGCCTGCCGGCACCGCAAAGGTGTGATCGAAGCCATGGTTCTGGCCCTGGAAGGGGTACGCGGCTGCAACATCACTGCGAGGACTATCTGCATTCGCACTCGTCGTGAACTTTCCGTCCACATAAACGTGGATCGAGATCGGCTGGGTCTTGCCCCCTGTAAACGTCCAGCCACGCACACGGATGCTCTCAGCGCCGGCAGCTGCCACCGAATCCAGGGACCCTGCCGGGGCCGCCGGACTAATAGGGCTGCCAAACCAGTCGGTGTAGTCGCGAAAGAAGTTGCGGTTGCCGTAGGACGAGCAGGCGTCTCCTGTGCCCCCGAGATTCGCCAGGGCCGCCGCGTTCGGCTGGTACGGCGTGTAGTTGTACAGGGCCGCGGTGGCAGCGTTCCGGATCAGGGTGCGAGTCGAGCCGCACGCTGCATTGGGGTGGAAGAGCAGGTCGACTGTCGCGCCCGCACGGTGCTTGAAGTAGTTCGGCGCGGCGCGGTAGGTCTTGAACTGCTTGGCGGCCGACCAGACCTGGTTGAAGAATCCGTAGTAATTCACGTCGCACGCTGCCGTGTCGGGGCACCCCATCCCCATGGCGACGGTGAAGTCGGCGGGAATGGGGCTCGTCTTGGTCACGAGACCACGTTCCTTTTGGAGGGTGACGAGGATGACCTTTGCGCTGATTCCGCAGGCACGCTGCACCTTGAAGATGATCCTGGCAGCTGACTCACTCGCGGCACCCGCATAGGCGGTGCACTGCACTGCACCTGCAGTATCGGAATAGTGCTGAGGCTTGTTCGAGGTCGCCTGTGCGTACTGCTTCAGGCAGTTGTTGGGCCCGCAGGCACCCGGAGCCATCGTGTTCAGGAAGCTCTGGATCTGCGCCTCCGTCATGGCAGCGCCGTTGAAGAAGTTGTCGTCGCTGATGATGTGACCGGGGTCGAAGAGGCGCGCGTCCGCCGCCTCCGCCGCCTCGGGCGCCACGACGGCAGGCACCGCAATCATGCCCGTGGCGACAACCATGACCGCCAGAGTTCCCGCCACGACCCGCGAACAAATTCCGCGAACAAACACACGCATCAGAACCGACCCCAACTGTGCCGCCCGATCGACACCGTTCAACAGGCTAACGGACTGAATTGTCTACGGCCGCATTCGGCGCGACACGCCCGGCAGGGCGCGGATAGTCAGCGATTCCCGTGACATCCTCGCGCGACCAAGTGACGCCCGTTCGCGCGATTCGAGCCGGCGTCCCGACGAGCACCGAACCCTCGGGATAGGAGCCCGCGCGCACCATAGAGCGCATTCCCACGACGGAGTCTTCCGCGATGTGTGCACCGCCCAGAACGACGGATTCCTGACCAAGCCACACATGCCGAGCCAGTCGTATCCTTCCCCCACGGGGGTTCAGGCGGGCACCCGTTTCGGCGTCGAGGAGCGAGTGCATGTCATCGGTCGCAATGTAAACCCTCGAGGCCCACAGCTGGTCGGTATCGGCGAAAATCGCGCCGCCGTTGCGCGCGTCAAGGTGCCCCGCAAACGTACAGGTAACGAGTCGCCGCAACACGACCGAAGAACCGCCGCCACAGTGCACCTGGGCGCTTGGCAGCCAACACTCGGGCCCAATGAAGACAGATGCGTCGTCTCCGTGGATGCCGAGGACCGCGAGCCCGTCGATGGGACTCCCGAGCACGATGGCGACCCCCGACAGACCGCCGAGTTCCGCGCTGGCAGTGACGAACTCGGGGTTGAGCCCCACTCCAGCGGCGAGGTAGATACGATTGCCCCGATCTCGCCAGCCCTCCGGATACCGGATGCTCGCCTCGCGCAGGTCAAGGGCGTCGAGCTCATCGCTCGTCAGCCCGAGGGCGACGAATCGAGCGCGGATCTCCGGACTCAGCGGCTCTCCGCACTGCTGGACCCCTTCAGCGACCCAGAGACGCCGAGCGGCGGCCCTCGCCGCGCGTCGCAGCGTCCGAAGCACTCGCGGCACAGCAGTGGGCCTACGCGTCGTTTTCGCCGAGCAGACCCAGCAGGTACGTGCCGTAGCCACTCTTCACGAGCGACTCCCCCAGCGCCCGCAACTGCGCATCGTCGATCCAGCCGGCGCGCCAGGCGATTTCCTCGATGCATCCGATCTTGAAGCCCTGGCGGTCTTCAATCACGCGCACATACTCGGAGGCCTGCATCATCGACTCGAAGGTGCCCGTGTCGAGCCACGCTGTACCCCGGTCGAGCATTTGCACCTGCAGTTTGCCCGCCTCGAGGTAGCGCTCGTTGACGGTCGAGATCTCGAGTTCGCCGCGTGCGCTCGGCTCGATCGTCTTCGCGATCTCGACCACGTCGTTGTCGTAGAAGTAGAGGCCCGGCACGGCATAGTTGCTCTTCGGCTTCGCCGGCTTCTCCTCGATTGAGACGGCCTTCATGTTGTCGTCAAACTCGACGACGCCATACGCCGTCGGGTTCGACACGTGGTAGGCGAAGATCAGGCCGCCCTCAACCTCGCCGTGAGTGCGCAGCGACGAGCCGAGCCCAGCTCCATGGAAGATGTTGTCACCGAGCACGAGGGCCACGCTCTCGTCGCCGATGAACTCCTCGCCGATGATGAAGGCCTGCGCGAGACCATCCGGCGAGGGCTGGACGGCATACTCGAGACGGATGCCCAGGTCACTGCCATCGCCGAGGAGCGCCTTGAACTGCGCGTTGTACTCGGGCGTCGTGATGATGAGGATCTCGTTGATGCCCGCCATCATGAGCGTCGACAGCGGGTAATAGATCATCGGCTTGTCGAAGATCGGCATGAGCTGCTTCGAGATGCCCTTGGTAATCGGCCAGAGCCGGGTGCCGGAGCCGCCGGCGAGAATGATTCCGCGCATCAGGCGTCCTTCTGGTTGAGGAGGTCGTAGTAGCGACGGATGTCGTCGTACTGGGGCAGCAGCCCCTGTTCGGCCGCCTGGGCGAGGGTTGGGGCATCCGTGTCCTTGGGCGACAGGAGGAGCTCCCCCGCCTCAGGCGGGAACACCAGGCCGACCTGCTCGTCGAGCGGGTTGATGCCGTGCTCCTTGCTCGGGTTGAACACGTCGCTCACGAGATAGCTCACGGTCGCGTTATCCGTCAACGCAACGAAACAGTGACCGAGGCCCTCCGCGATGTAGATGGCGCGGCGGTCCTTGTCGTCGAGCAACACCGAATCCCACTGCCCGAACGTCGGCGACCCCACACGGATGTCGATCACGTAGTCGAGCACGGCCCCGTGGGTGGCTGTCACGTACTTCGCCTGGCCGCGCGGCACATCTGCGAAATGGATGCCGCGAACGACCCCGCGCTTGGAGACCGAGGTGTTGGCCTGCCGAAGGTCGATGGGATGACCGATGGCCTCCTCAAGTCGATCGAAGCGATACCACTCGAGGAACACACCCCTGTCATCGCCGAACTGCTTGGGGGTGATCTCGTAGGAGTCGGGCACGGAGAGTTCTCGGATCTGCACCCGACGATCCTACCCAGAGGCGGCTTGGAGAGATTTCGACAGGCTTAATCCGCGAGCAGCGAGCTCAATTCGCTCAGTTGTTGAGCGACGCCTCGTAGGCCGCGATCGTCGGAGCGGCTTCGCCTACCGCCTTCAGCGTGCCCTTATTGAGCCATGCGGCATGGTCACACATGGAGCGCACTGAGTCCATGGAGTGGCTCACGAGGATCACCGTCTTGCCCGCGCGCTTGAACTCCGCGAACTTGTCGAAGCACTTCTTCTGGAACTCCGCATCACCGACCGCGAGCACCTCGTCGACGACGAGGATGTCGGGGTCGACGTTGATCGCGACGGAGAACCCAAGGCGAACGTACATTCCCGAGGAATAGTTCTTGACGGGCTGGTCGATGAACTGCTCGACGCCGGAGAAGGCTACGATCTCGTCGAACTTGCGGTCGATCTCCTTGCGCGACATCCCGAGGATCGAACCGTTGAGGTAGATGTTCTCGCGACCGGAGAGCTCATGGTGGAAGCCCGAACCGACCTCCAGCATGGCCGCGAGCTTGCCGTAGTGCGTGATCGTGCCCTCGTTGGGGTAATAGATCTTGGCGAGGCACTTGAGCAGCGTCGATTTGCCCGAACCGTTGCTGCCGATCAATCCGAAGGTCGAGCCCTCCGGCACGTCGAAGCTGACGTCCTTGAGGGCCCAGAAGTCCTCGTGCACTGAGGTGCGGCCACGCATGATGGCGGCCTTCAGCGTCTGGTTGCGCTCGTGGTACATCCGGAAGCTCTTGCTGACATGGTCGACAGCGACTGCGACATCACTCATAGCGCCTCCGCGAGATTCTTCTCATTGCGCCGGAACACCCACAGGCCAACGACGAACGCTCCCACAGCCCATGCCAGGCAGATGAGCCACGTCATCGGGTCTGGCCATCGGTTGTCATAGAGCAGGTTCCGGAACAGCTCCAGGAAGTACACCATGGGGTTCAGGTGATACAGGTCGAGGATCGTGATGGACGTTCCCCAGATTCCCCCGACCCCCTTCGAAGCGTCCTCTACCAGCGAGACCGGGTAGATGACGGGGCTCAGATACATCCAGAGCTGCAGCACGATCGAGAGGAACCACTGGGTGTCTCGGAAATAGACGTTGGCGATCGCCAGCATGAGCGCGAGCCCGGCGGCGAAGACCGCGAGCAGCACCATCGCGACGATGACGAGCGGGATCCATGGCAGCACGAAGGCGCCGAGGATGCTCAGCACGACGACGAGCACGGCGATCTCGAACATCCAGTTGTAGGCGGCGGATGCGACCTGCGAGAGCGGGAGCACGACTCGGCTGAACGCCACTTTCTGAATGAGGCCAGCATTCGAGACGAGTGAAGTGATGCCGTTGTTGAGCACGTTGGCGAAGAAGATCCACGGCAGGAGGCCGCAGAGCAACCAGATGGCAAAGACATCGAGGCCGCTGGGGTCTCCCGGCTCCAGCTTGACGCGGAAGATGAAGGAGAACACGAACGTGTAGATCAGCATCAACGCGAGGGGGTTCGCGAGCGACCACAGCTGACCGAACACGGTGCGCTTGTATTTGCCCTTCACCTCGCGCATCGTGAGGTTGATGAGTAGCTCGCGAGAGGCGAGGATCTCCTTCAGATAGTTCATGCATCCCCACTTGAGGGCCCGGGTCGGCCATCGAACAATCTAGCCTAAGCCAACCGTGGGGCCGTCTAGGATGGGTCGGTCATGTCCACCTCGCCCTCCCCCCGACCCCGAGTCGCCGTCGTCACGGTGAGCTACGGCTCGGGCGATGTGCTCCCAGCCTTCCTTGACTCGATTCCGGCGGCGGTCACCGGTGACATCGAGGTCGTCGTGGCAGACAATAAGGCCAACGGACCAGAGGATGTCGGGGCGCTGGTTGCGCAACACGGCGCCCGTCATGTCGCCCTCCCCACGAATGTCGGGTACGGCGCCGCGATCAACGCTGCGGTGAAGGACCTCGATGCATCCGTCGAATGGGTGCTCGTGAGCAACCCTGACCTCGTGATGAGTGCCGACGCAATCGACACCCTCGTGGCGACGGGCGATGAGGATGCCCGCATCGGTGCTGTCGGCCCTGCAACACTGACCGCCGAGGGCGACATTTACCCCTCGGCCCGGGCTGTGCCGTCACTCCGCACGGGCGTGGGACACGCCCTCTTCGCGAACCTCTGGGTCGGCAACCCGTGGACACGGCGCTACCGCGACGACACCGTCAACACGAGCGTGCGTTCGGACGCCGGCTGGCTCTCCGGCTCCTGCCTGCTCGTGCGCCGCTCCGCCTGGGAAGAGGTCGGCGGCTTCGACCCCGAGTTCTTCATGTACTTCGAGGACGTCGACCTCGGCTACCGTCTGGGCCGGCACGGCTACCGCAACGTCTACGAGCCCGCCGCGGTGGTCACGCACACGGGCGCCCACTCGACGACGTCAGACTCGGGCGCCATGATCCAGGCGCACCATGAGAGCGCCCGGCGTTTTCTCGACAAGAAGTACTCGGGCCCGCACCTCCTGCCCGTGCGGCTCGCGCTACGTGTGGGGCTCAACGTGCGTTCCGCCCTCATCAAGCGTCGGCTCTCCCGCGAAAGGTAATCGCTAAGGCGCGGTAACCCGTCCGAGCTCTGCCCCCACGAACGACGAAAGGGTGCGCGCGAACGTGCGGCTGATGTGGTTGTCGTCCGCATAGACGACGACGTCCCCGATCACCGCATGGCAAAGGACCTCGTCACAGAAAAGCTCCGAGAGGTCCACGACGGGAACCTCCGCCTGCGACGCTGCGCGAAGCGCTTCATCGTTGGGCAGCGCCTGGACTCGCTTTGTGGCGCACTCGGCGGCATCTGATGTCGTGGAAAGACAAAGGGGGATGTTAATCCTCTGGGGGTCTGGAACGTCTCGGATCAGCACGATCTGCTTGCCCGACTCCCGGACTTCGGTCCACGTGGCCGCAATCTCCTGCGCCGAGAGACGCTGCTGCTCCGGCACGAGGCCGTCGTGATAGCGGCTCGAGAAGTTCGAATACACGACCGTGTCGATGTCGTCGCGGGAGACGAGCGCCTGCTGAACTTCGGCGCTCCAGTCGGCGCACGCCTGTTGCTCCCAATCGGCTCGCCCTGGAAGGCCTATGGGCTCTTCTGAGAGGGCGGGGCATCCGACCCTCAGGTAGGTGACGAGGCGCCAGCCAAGATCGTCAGCAGCGTCTTGCAGAGCTGGAGCCAGGGCCGCAGCGTGTGAATCGCCGACAAGAGCGATCGTGCGTGCAGGTGCCTGCAACTCGCCGTACTGACACGAGACGAGCTCAGCGTCAGAGTCAGCCACGCACCACTCTGGGTCGAGATCTGTTGCGGCGAAGCGGGTATCCGGGTCCCTGGATTGGGCAGTCGGGTCACCGCAGTCCGCGCCCGGGGCCATCGCCTTGGCACCGAAGCACTCGGCTCCCGAGCTCAGCTGTTCCTCAACCCACGTCGCTGTCGCGGCATATCGCGCCTGATCCGCCGCGACAACCGCGAAGGACGAAGCCACGATTACGGCCGGGCCGACGAGAGCAATGATGAACGCGTGCCACGTTCGTATCCCGCGAGCCCTGCGCACAGGGTCTTCGACCAGCCACTTGGTGGCCGCTGCGAGCGCAACGCTTGCCAGACCGATGCCGACCTTCGCGGGCGCCGACAGGACGGTGTCGAATGCGAACGGCACAAAGAAGATCAGCGGCCAGTGCCACAGGTAGATCGAGTACGACCAATCGCCGATCTTCTGCATGGGAAGGACCGAAAGAAGGTTGTGCGACGAAAGGCGCCCCGACACTCCCCCAGCGATCAAGACGAGCACTGTCCCGAGTACCGGCGCGAGGGCGACCCAGCCGGGGAACGGCGAGCTGTCGGTGAGTGCGAATGCTGACCAGACGATGACGATCAATCCCGCCCAGGCCGCGGTGATAGCCAGGGCAGAGCCGAGCTTCGTGCGCTGACGGCTCTCGAGCCTGGGCCACAGCACCATCGCCGCGGCGGCCAGGCCACCCGCGGCAAACTCCCATGTGCGAGTGAGGGTGCTGAAATATGCGGCGGGCTGCGAGTAGGCGGTGAGGATCACGGAGTACAGAAGGCTCGCAACAAACACAAGCGCGAGCATCCCGAACACGGAGGCGACCCGGTGACGAGTCGCGATCTCTACTCGTCGCCGGCGAGCGCTTGCTCGCAGCACCAGCAGCACGCCCACAATCAACATTGGCCAGACGAAGTAGAACTGCTCCTCGACGGAGAGTGACCAGAAGTGTTGTACGGGCGACTCCACGCCTGCCCCACGCAGGTAGTCGACCGAGGTGAAAAGCAGCACCCAGTTGACGACATACAGCGCAGCCGCCGAGGTCTCCCTCAATACGCCCGCGACGAGGGAATCTGGAGCCCACACGACGGTGGCCATCAAAGCAACGGCGAGCACCAGAAGCGCAGCTGGCAGGAGGCGACGGATGCGCCGCGCCCAGAATGTGGCGAGCGCCACAGTGCCCGACCGCTGCACTTCGTCAAGGAGATGCGACGTGATCAGGAACCCGGAGATGACGAAGAAGACATCGACGCCCACATAGCCACCGCTCAGCCGGTTTGGCCAGAGGTGATAGATCACGACGAGGGCCACCGCGACTGCTCGCAGCCCCTGAATGTCGGTGCGGAACCCGCGCTTCGCCGGTATCGACTGCGAGGAGGCAATGTGATGCGAAGCCGGGCGGATCACATCTGCTTGCCCTGGCTGCACGACGACGATCCTAATGGCCGCCGCGGTCGTCCGCCTCTCATGAATCGCCGGATGACGCGCGGCTAGAATCTGGGGGACCCGCCAAGGAGGCACACCCCCAATGAAGATGCTCGTCACCGGCGGAGCCGGGTTCATCGGTTCCAACTTCGTGCACCACGTGCTCAGCGAGACCGACCACAGTGTCACGGTGCTCGACAAGCTGACCTATGCCGGCAACCTGGCCTCGCTCGAGGGCCTGCCGAAGGACCGTTTCGAGTTCGTGCAGGGTGACATCTGCGACGCGGAACTCGTCGATGCGCTGTTCGCCCGCCACGATGCCGTCGTCCACTACGCCGCCGAGAGCCACAACGACAACTCGCTCGATGACCCGCGGCCCTTCCTCGACACCAACATCATCGGCACCTACACGCTGCTGGAGGCGGCGCGCAAGCACGGCATCCGCTTCCACCACATCTCGACCGATGAGGTCTATGGCGACCTCGAGCTCGACGACCCGGAGCGCTTCACGGAGCACACGCCCTACAACCCGTCGAGCCCCTACTCCTCGACCAAGGCAGGCAGCGACCTGCTGGTGCGGGCGTGGGTCCGTTCCTTCGGGGTCAAGGCGACCATCTCGAACTGTTCCAACAACTACGGGCCCTACCAGCACGTCGAGAAGTTCATCCCCCGCCAGATCACGAACGTGCTGCGCGGCGAGCGCCCCAAGCTCTACGGCACGGGCGAGAATGTGCGCGACTGGATCCACGCGGATGACCACTCCTCCGCCGTGCTCGTGATCCTCGAGAAGGGTGAGATCGGTGAGACCTACCTGATCGGCGCCGACGGGGAGAAGAACAACAAGGACGTCGTCGAGCTCATCCTCACGCAGCTCGGTCAGCCCTCGGACGCATACGACCACGTGAATGACCGCCCCGGCCACGACCTGCGCTACGCGATCGACTCGACGCGCCTGCGCACCGAACTCGGCTGGACGCCCCGCTACGACGACTTCGAGGCCGGCCTCGCCGCCACGATCGAGTGGTACCGCGACAACGAGAACTGGTGGGCGCCCCAGAAAGACGCCACAGAGGCCCGGTACAAAGCGCAGGGGCAGTGATGTCGCCCCCAATTTGGGGGACGTGCTACGCGCGGCTACACTTGCCGCATGACCGAAGTGCCCGTGCGCGAACTGCGGAACCACACCGCCGATGTCATCGAACGCGCCCGCAGAGGTGAAGAAGTCACGATCACCGTGAACGGCGTTCCGGCCGCCAAGCTGATTGCCGTCACACCGCCGCTCAAGCAGTACCTGACGGTGGAAGATCTGATGGCAATGCGGCCGAAGCGTCCCATCAACGAACCGCATCCTCACGATGTATGGGACGATACGACCGACGAGCTTGGCCCGATCGAATGACCGAGCGGGCGGGGCTCCTCGACACCAGCGTGCTCATTGCGGTCGAACAGCATCGGTCGCTTGATCACGCGCGGTTGCCACTTCAACAGCATGTCTCCGTGATCTCGCGCGGCGAACTCTACGCCGGAGTGCATGCCTCGCAGACGCCGGAAGTGCGAGCAGCGCGCCTCGCAACGCTGGAGTCCATCGCCGGACTGAGTCTCCTCGCCATCGGCCGCGACGAAGCCACTGAATGGGGTCGCCTTCGGTATGCGCTCGCCGCAGCAAAACGGCGTGTGAACGTGAACGACCTGTGGATCGCCGCAATCGCCGTGGCCAACGGTCTGCCAGTCATCACCCAGGATGACGACTTCGACATCATTCACGAACACGGCGGCCCTGCCGTCATCAAAGTCTAGGAAGCAAATGAAGACACTCATCGCCGGCGCGAACGGGATGCTCGGCCGCGACCTGCAGACGGTGCTGGCCGGCACGGATGTCACGGCCCTGGGCCGCGCTGAGCTCGACGTGACCGACCTCGACGCCGTGCTCGCGGCATCCGAGGGCCACGACGTCATCATCAACGCCTCTGCCTACACGAAGGTGGACGACGCGGAGACGCACGAGGATGACGCCTATGCGGTCAACGCAACGGGCACGGGCAACCTCGCGACGGCGGCGGCACGGCACGGCGTGCGCTTCGTGACGGTCTCGACGGACTACGTCTTCGCCGGAGACGCGACCCAGCCCTACCCCGAGGACGCTCCGATCGACCCCAAGAACGCCTACGGGCGCACGAAGGCCGAGGGCGAGCGACTCGCACTGGCGGCGCACCCCGACGGCACCTACATCGTGCGCACCGCGTGGCTCTATGGCGAGCACGGGCCGAACTTCGTCAAGACGATGCTGCGCCTCGCCGCAGACCGCGACACGTTGAGCGTGGTCGACGACCAGGTCGGGCAACCCACGTGGACACTCGACCTCGCGCGCCAGATCGCTGCCCTGATCGACTCGGATGCGCCCGCTGGCGCCTACCACGGCACCAACGGCGGGCAGACGAGCTGGTTCGGCTTCACCCGCGAGATCTTCCGCCTCAGCGGCCTCGACCCCGAGCGCGTGCAGCCCACCGACAGCGCCTCATTCGTGCGCCCTGCTGCGCGGCCCGCGTACTCGGTGCTTGGCCACGGGCGCTGGGCCGACGCCGGCCTCTCCCCCATGCGCCGGTGGGAAGAAGCCCTCGCCGAAGCTCTTGCCACCGGAGTTGCGAGCACCCCATGACGACAACCCTGCGCGTGCTCCTTGACCCCGTCACGGCGCCCGTGCCGGGTGGTATCGGTCGCTATACGGAGGAACTGGCCCGCGCACTGATCGCGGTCGCGCCGGAGGGCTGTGCCGTCGCGGGCGTCATCCCCCGGTCGCCGGTCGAGGAACGGGAACGGCTCACGACCCTGCTCCCCGGCCTGGAGGAGCTGATCGAGCTACCCCTCCCTCGGCGCGAACTCCACCTCGCGTGGCGGGCAGGCGTGACCGCGCTTCCCGGCCGCACGGGGGACGGTGAGATCCGGAGCGCCAAGGGCATGCTCCACAGCGCGAATGCGGTCGCTCCGCTCGGGAGGCATGACCGCATCAACGAGCCCGGCAACCAGACGGTCGTAACGGTGCACGACGTCACTGCGTGGACACACCCGGACGCCCTCCCCAAGGGCAGGGCCGCGTTGCTTCGGGCCATGGTCAAGCGGGCTCACCGCTACGCCGACGCCGTCATCACGCCGACCCACACGGTGGCGGCGCAGCTCAACGAGATCCACAATTTCGGCGATCGCATCCGCGTCATCGGGGGTGCCGTAAGCAGCAAGCTCACGACACCGGTCGATGCGGATGCCCGTGCCGAGGCCCTCGACCTGCCGGAGCGCTACATCCTCACCGCAGGGACCCTCGAGCCTCGCAAGCGCCTCGGTGCGCTCATCGCATCGCTCGCGCACCGGGACTCCGTCGATCTCCCCCTCCTCATTGCGGGGCCGGAAGGCTGGGGCGGTGTCGACGTGGCGGCAGTCGCCGCCGACCACGGTCTCGCGCCCGACCGCGTGCGCACGCTTGGCTTTCTGCCCGACGCCGACCTCGCGGTCGTCATCGCACGTGCCAGCGCCTTCGTGCACCCGAGCGTCTCCGGAGGCTTCCCGCTCCCCGTCATCGAGGCGTTCAGCTTCGGGGTGCCCGTCGTGCACTCCGACGATCCCTCGGTCGTCGAAGTCGCGGCCGACGCCGGTGTCGCGGTCGAGGCATCCAACGACACCGAGTACCCGGCACGGCTCGCCCGCGCGATCAACGAGGTCGTGAGCGACGAGAAACGAGCATCGCAACTGGCGTTGCTCGGGCAGGACCGCTCACGCGCCTACGCGTGGGATTCCGCGGCGCGCGAAGTGTGGAACCTACACGCCGAGCTCTGAAGCGGCAGCCTACTCCGCGGGCTGCACCAGCGAGTCCTGCACGATCGCGTGGATCGACGCGTAGTCGGGGTAGACCGTGTCGACGCCCGAGTCGGGAACGAGTTCGAGCGTAGCGATCGCGTGCTCGCGCGACTTGCCCGCCAGGTCGACGAAGACACCGATCATGACATCAGGGATGTCTGTCTTCACGACTTGGGTGCCGGCGTCAGCGACCGCCTGGAACTTGCTGACGACGTTCGTCGGCTCCATCTGCGTGATGATGGCCTGCTGCACCTGGCGCTGGCGTTCCATGCGCTCGAGGTCATTCCCGTCGAAGCGGGAGCGCGCGTACCAGAGCGCCTGCTCGCCGTTCATGCGTTGCGGCCCTGCCTCGAAGTAGCCGAAGGGGGTGGGGCTCGTGACCGGCCCGTATGCGAGGCGCTCTGGCACCTCGATCTCGACACCGCCGAGCGCGTCGATGAGATGCTGGAAGCCGTGCATGTCAATCAGCACGTAGTAGTGCAGGTGCAGACCGGTCACGCCCTCGACGGCGTCGCGCATCGCCTCAAGGCCGGCGCTGCTGCCCTTCGACTCGGCGTCCGGATACAGCTCCGAGTTCTCTTCACCCACCGTGTAGAGGTAGCTGATGAGGCATTCGTCGCCGCAGTCGTAGCCGTTCGGGTAGGCCTCGAACATGGGTGAGCCCTCGGAAAAGGTGGCGCGCTCGAAGTTGCGCGGCACGCCGATGATCGTGGTCGCGCCCGTCTCGGCGTCGACGCTGACGACGGAGATGCTGTCGGGTCGCAGGCCCTCCCTGTCGGCTCCTGCGTCTCCGCCCAGGAGGAGGATGTTGTAGCGGCCATCGACCGGCTCGGCGTACTCACCGCTTTGGAACACCGACACGATCGCGTCGCGCGCCACACCCGCGAGGTGTGCGCCGTATGCGGCCCCACCCGCCGTCAGGACGAGGGCGACGACCGCGACACCGGCCAGGAACGGCCGCGCCCCCGGGGACGCCTTCACGAGCCTGACCAGCCGCAGGGCGTCGAGCGTCAGGACCACCCACAGCACGGCGTACGCGCCGAGCAGCACCTGCCCCACCGTGAGCGCGATCGGGTTCGTTGCAAGGGTCAGCAGCACCGTGCTGTCGATGAGGTACACGACCAGCACGAGGAGCGCGACCGCCCACAGCACGAAGGTCGCCGAGACGCCGAAGCGGCCCAGGCGGCGGTTGCCTGCCAGCATCTGGGCTGAGCCGGGAATAAGCACGTTGAGCGCGACGAGCCACCACGCCCTCGCGGTCATCACCTCGCGCGAGCTGGTGTCGGGGTTGCGCACGGTCGGCCTGGCCGAGTGCATGCTCTGTGCTGCGGATGCCACGGGCTAGAGGCGTGCCTTCAGTGCGGTGTTCTTCTCCTCGACCATGTGCTCGAGGTCACGGGAATACTGCGCGAGCTGCCCGGCGATCGTGGCATCCGTCGATCCCAGGATGCGCAGTGCGAGCAGGCCCGCGTTCTTCGCTCCGCCGATGGAGACGGTCGCGACGGGGATGCCGGCGGGCATCTGCACGATCGAGAGCAGGGAGTCCATGCCGTCGAGTCGCGCGAGGGGCACGGGCACGCCGATGACCGGCAGCGTCGTGACGGAGGCGACCATGCCGGGCAGGTGTGCCGCCCCGCCGGCGCCGGCGATGATCGCACGGATGCCTCGGCCGGCCGCCTCACGGCCGAAGGCGATCATCTTGTCGGGCGTGCGGTGCGCCGAGACGACCTCGACCTCATGGGGCACGCCGAACTCGTTGAGCACCGCCGCCGCGTCGCCCATGACGGGCCAGTCGGAGTCGGAGCCCATGATGATCGACACGAGCGGTGAAGGCATGGGCACGATAGTAGCGGCTAGAAGCTCAGCATTTCGGCAGCCGCGCGCGCCTGGTAGACGACGTCATCGAGGTCGTCGCCACCCATCGAGACGTGGCCGACCTTGCGGCCGGGGCGCGACTCCTTGCCGTAGGAGTGGAACTTGACGAGCGGATGCTCCGCCATCGCCCGCGGGTAGCGCGAGTCGAGGGACTCCCCGATGGGCCCGCCGAGCACATTCACCATGACCGACCAGGGGTCGCGACATCCGGTGCCGCCGAGCGGGAGGTCGAGCACGGCCCGGAGGTGTTGTTCGAACTGGCTCGTCGTCGAGCCCTCGATGCTCCAGTGGCCGCTGTTGTGGGGACGCATCGCGAGCTCGTTAATGAGGAGGCGCTCGTCGGTCGTCTCGAAGAGCTCGACGGCGAGCACGCCGGTGACGTCGAGTCCCTCTGCCACCGTGACGGCAATCTGTTCCGCGACATCCGAAAGCTTGCCGGCCGAGTGGGGTGCCGGAGCGATGACCTCGGCGCACACGCCGTTCTGCTGCACGCTCTCGACGACGGGCCACGCCGTGATGCCGCCGGAGGGACGACGGGCCACCGACTGTGCGAGCTCGCGACGGAACTCGACGAGTTCTTCCACGAGCAGGGCGCCGACCGCGGCGTCCTCGAACCAGGGGATGGCCTCGTGTCCGCGGCGCACGACCTTGACCCCCTTGCCGTCGTAGCCACCGCGCGGCGTCTTGACAACGGCCGCTCCCCCGTGGGCATCGATGAACTCGTCGAGCTGGGCCGCAGTGGAGACCGCGGCCCAATCGGGCATGGGCAGGCCGAGCTGGCCGAGCCGCTCGCGCATGAGGAGCTTGTCCTGCGCATACAGCAGCGCGTGTGGGCCGGGCCGCACAGGCACGCCCGACTCGACGAGCCGCCCCAGCACCGTCTGGGGAACGTGCTCGTGGTCGAAGGTGACGGCGTCGAGCCCCTCCGACCAGCGCAGCACCTGATCGGCGTCGCGGTAGTCGCCTACGGCGGTCGCGGCGATCCCGGCGGGGCTGCCCTCCGCCTCAGCGAAGACCCGCAGCTCGATGCCCAGGTGGGTCGCTGCGGGGATCATCATGCGGGCAAGCTGCCCGCCCCCGATTACACCGACGGTCAAGGTCATGGGATCTCCTGGGGTCGACGAGCAGCGTTCGCACAGCCCGCTCCTACACAGTGGACGGGCGGATGTCGGCGGTTAGACTGCGAACCGCCACACACCATCTTCGCCTATCCACGGGGTCCCCACTTTGCGCAGCGCACCGAGCACCACGGCACGGCTCGGCCGAAGGCTGCGGAGCCGCCTCTTCGCGCAACTCGCCCGCTTCGGCGTGGTCGGCACGGTGGGCCTCGTGATCGACGTGACGCTCTTCAACGTGCTGCGCCTCACGGTGCTCTCACCCGAGGCGCTGCACGAGGGGCCCGTCGCGGCGAAGGTCGTCTCCACCTCCGTCGCGATCTTCGCGAACTGGCTCGGCAACCGCTACTGGACCTTCCACCGCGAGCAGCGCGCCCACCCCGTCGGTGAGGGCCTGCGCTTCGCCGCCGTCAGCATATTGGCCATGGGCATCCCGCTCACCTGCCTCTGGGTCTCACACTACGTGCTCGGCTTCACGAGCCTCCTGGCCGACAACGTGTCGACCAACGTCGTCGGGCTCGCGCTCGGCATGGTGTTCCGATTCTGGCTCTACCGCACATGGGTCTTCGCCGAGCCGGCCGCCTCAGGGGCGGCCGAGCGCCCGGTAGTGCCATCCGGCCTCGCGCCACTGCACCGGGTCCAGGCAGTTGCGCCCGTCGACGATCGCTGGCACGCGAACGACTGACGCGAGCGCTGCGGGGTCGAGCTCCCGGTACTCGCGCCACTCGGTGAGGAGGAGCACGGCATCCGCTCCCTCGGCGGCCTGTGAGGCGGTCAGCGCGACCGCGAGGTCGGGCTTGCGGCGCAGCGCAGTAGTGAGGGCCTGGGGATCGGTCGCGACGACGTCGGCACCGAGTTCGGTCAGGCGCAGCGCGACATCGAGAGCTGGCGAGTCGCGCACATCATCCGAGTCGGGCTTGAACGCGAGCCCCAGCACGGCGATGCGCTTGCCCCGCACGTCGCCGCCAACGACCTCTTTCGCGAGGTCGACCATCCGCTCGCGGCGGCGCAGGTTGATGGCGTCGACCTCCTGCAGGAAGGAGAGCGCCTGGTCGACACCAAGCTCCTCAGCGCGCGCCATGAACGCACGGATGTCTTTGGGGAGGCAGCCACCGCCGAAGCCGAGCCCAGCGTTGAGAAAGCGGCGGCCGATGCGGGCATCGTGGCCGATCGCGTCGGCGAGCGCCGTGACATCCGCCCCCGTGGCCTCAGCGACCTCGGCCATGGCGTTGATGAAGGAGATCTTGGTCGCGAGGAAGGCGTTGGCTGAGACCTTTACCAGCTCAGCGGTCGCGAAGTCGGTGACGACCTTGGGCGAGCCATTCGCGAGGGCGGCCCCGTAGACCTCGTCGAGCAGGCCCTCGGCCGTGTCGTCGCCGGGGGCGAGCCCATAGACGAGACGGTCGGGCGCGATCGTGTCTTTCACGGCGAATCCCTCGCGCAAGAACTCCGGATTCCAGGCGAGGGAGGCGCCGGGTGCGGCCTCGCGGATGCGCTCATACAGCCCGGCAGCCGTGCCGACGGGAACCGTGGACTTGCCGACGACGAGGTCGCCGGGCTTCAGGTGGGGCAGGAGCGACTCGACGGCGGCGTGCACGTAGGTGAGGTCGGCGGCGTTGCTGCCCTCGAGCTGGGGCGTGCCAACCGCGATGAAGTGCACGCGCGCGGATGCGACGGCGGAGACATCCGTGCTGAAGGACAAGCGCCCCGACGCGCTCGCGGTAGTCAGGAGCTCTGGCAGCCCGGGCTCATAGAAGGGCGGCCGACCCTCCGCGAGTAGCTCGATCTTGTGCTCGTCGACGTCGATGCCGACGACCTCATGGCCGATCTCCGCCATGCAGGCCGCGTGGACGGCTCCCAGGTACCCACAACCGATGACCGAGATCTTCACGCCGTCTCCCTTTCCAGGCCGAGCGCCGGGGGCGGCGGTGTCGCACCCCGGCGCGTCACTGCATCCGAATGAGGGCAACCTACCTCACCCGGGTTACCGGCGGCGGTCAGTTCCAGGCCGTCGTCTCATCATTCGCGTGCGACGCCTCCTGCTGTCGGCGTGCCGCGATGGGGTTCATGTTCTTCTCCATGAGGTCGTGCAGCGCGCCCTGCACGAGCTGCGCGCCCGGCACATCACGCAGCACGACGGGATGCTCGAGTCCCGAGTTGATGAGCACGTCGCCGCTGCCGAACATCGACTGCAGTGCCCTCTGCCGCACTGTGATGTCATAGCCCCTGCTGTGCAGGAGCTCCTGCCGCGTGCGCGTCGAGAGCCCGCGACGGATGACGATGCGCCGTGTCGTGATGACGGTGCGGCTCGCAAGCCAGCGCAGGAGGGGAATGAGCCAGATCAGCGCGAGGGCGAGGCTGCCGAGCCCGACGAGGAGCGCGTTCTGCCACGGTTCGGGGAACACCTCGGCGAAGTAGGCGAGCGCCCCGGCTCCTGCGATGAGGATGAGGCTCGGCCAGAAGAGTACGCGGGCGTGTGGCCGCAGGCGCGCGAGCACTCGCTCGCTTGCGGGCGCCGGATCCGCGAACTCGGTGGACATCCCTTATTCATACCTCACGTGGGTCACGTCACCGGCGGCGACGATCTGCCGCGTTCCGGGTTGATCGTCGCGCTCGATCACGAGCCGCCCTGCCTCGTCGATCTCTAACGCGAGTGCCATGACCGTCTCATCTCCCGGCAGGGTCACCCGCACTCGGCGGCCGAGGGTCGCGCACTCCTTGGACACGAGCGAGCGGATGCCACTGCGCTCCGCATCCCCGCCATGCTCCTGCAGCACGGAGTACAGCTCGCGCAACTCACGCAGGTACACGGAGAACGCACGGTCGAGGAGATCGTCGGCCTCGGCACCCTCGAGCGTGAGGGAGGTTGCCATCTCGGTCGGCAGGGTGTCTTCTGGCATCGTCAGGTTTAGTCCCGCCCCCAGCACGACGGCCGGTCCGTCATGGCTCGGCGCGACCTCCGCGAGGAGTCCCGAGACCTTCCGCCCGCGCACGAGCACGTCGTTGGGCCACTTCACGGCGACTGACCGGTCATCGTCGGTGGGCAGCACCGACCGCACCGCGCGCGCCATCGCGAGTCCCGCGACGAGGGGAAGCCAGCCCCAGGCATCCGTGCCGAAGCTCGGGCGCAGCAGCACCGAGACCGCGAGCGTCTGTCCCGGCGGGGCAACCCAGGTGCGTCCGAGGCGGCCGCGACCGGCGGTCTGCGAGTCCGTCGCGACGACCGTGAAATGCTCGGCGCCAGCGGATGCCCGTGCCACCAGTTCAGTGTTGGTCGACCCGCACTCGGGCAGGAACTCGAGAGCGTCGGCCTCGGCGCGACTCAGTGGCAGCAGCATCCGTTTAGCGTATCGGGGCAGTGAACCTCCAAGGCTTTTGTCGCAAACCTCCCAAGCCCGGGGAGGGGTGGCCGGTAAAGTGATGCGGGTGACTGCCGACAACGACGCCCCCACTCCTGTTCCCGCCGCAGCCGAGCAGTCGAGCGTGACGCCCATGACGACGGCCGAAAAGCTCGCCGACCTCAAGGTTCGCTACCACGAGGCCGTGACCGCGAGCGGCGAGGCGGCGATCAAGAAGCAGCACGCGAAGGGCAAGAAGACCGCCCGTGAGCGTATCGAGCAGCTGCTCGACCCGGGCTCCTTCGTCGAGCTGGACGAGTTCGTGCGCCACCGCACGCACGCCTTCGGCATGGACAAGTCACGCCCCTACGGTGACGCCGTCGTGACCGGCACCGGCACGATCCATGGTCGCCACGTCGCCGTGTATGCGCAGGACTTCACGATCTTCGGTGGCTCGCTCGGCGAGGTCGCGGGCGAGAAGATCATCAAGGTCATGGACCTCGCCCTCCGCCTCGGCATTCCCATCATCGGGATGCTCGACTCGGGTGGCGCGCGCATCCAGGAGGGTGTCGTCGCCCTCGGCAAGTACGGCGAGATCTTCCGTCGCAACACGATGGCCTCCGGCGTCATCCCGCAGATCTCGATCGTCATGGGCCCCGCCGCCGGCGGCGCGGTCTACTCCCCCGCCCTCACCGACTTCGTCATCATGGTCGACAAGACGAGCCAGATGTTCGTCACGGGCCCCGACGTCATCAAGACCGTCACGGGCGAAGACGTCGGCATGGAAGAGCTCGGCGGCGCGCTGACCCACAACACGGTCTCCGGCGTTTCGCACTACCTCGCGAGCGATGAGGACGACGCGCTCGACTACGCGCGCGCCCTCCTCTCCTTCCTCCCCGACAACAACCTCGCCGAACTGCCGCTCTACGCGAGCGAGGTCGAGCTCGAGATCACCGACGACGACCGCAAGCTCAACGCCGTCATCCCCGACAGCCCCAACCAGCCCTACGACGTCGGCACGATCATCGAGCACATCGTCGATGGCGGCGACTTCCTCGAGGTGCAGCCGCTCTTCGCGCCCAACATCGTCGTCGGTTTCGGTCGCGTCGAGGGTCGCTCGGTGGGCATCATCGCCAACCAGCCCAACGCAATGGCGGGCACTCTCAACATTGAGGCGGGAGAGAAAGCTGCACGCTTCGTGCGCTTCTGCGACGCCTTCAACGTCCCGATCCTCACGCTCGTCGACGTGCCCGGCTACCTGCCCGGCACCGACCAGGAGTGGACGGGCGTCATCCGCCGCGGAGCCAAGCTCCTCTACGCCTACGCAGAAGCGACCGTGCCGCTCGTGACGGTCATCACGCGCAAGGCCTACGGCGGTGCCTACATCGTGATGGGCTCGAAGCAGCTCGGCGCGGACCTCAACTACGCATGGCCGACCGCCGAGATTGCCGTCATGGGCGGGCAGGGCGCGGTCAACATCCTTTACCGCAGCGAGCTCAAGGAGGCGGAGGCCAACGGCGAGGATGTCGCGGCCGTGCGCACCCGCCTCGCCAACGAGTACACCTACAACGTCGCAAGCCCCTTCCTTGCTGCTGAGCGCGGCGAGCTCGACGGGGTCATCGAACCCGCGGCAACCCGCGTCATCGTGACGAAGGCGCTCCGCACCCTCGCGACCAAGCGTGCGAGCATGCCGCCCAAGAAGCACGGGAACATTCCGCTGTGACCGATCGCTCGGCCAACTCGGAATCCTCCCTCGAGGAGTCGACCCCGGCTGCCGAAATCTCGGTGCTTGCGGGCAGTCCCAGCCCCTCTGAGGCCGCTGCGGTCGTCGCCGTCGTGACGTCGGCGATCGATGAACTTCGCGAGCAGGGCCAGGTGCTGCCCGCGCCTCGACAGGATGCCTGGGCTCGAAGCGCCCGCGGCCTGCGGAAGCCCTTCGCGCCGGGCAGCTGGCGTTCCTTCACGGGGTGAGGAACCAGCCGGCGGGCCATCGTCCCGAGGCCCGAGCGTGGGAGCGCTCACATGCTGTTTGTCCCCCGGCACGTACCCCGAAAAGGGGCCGCGACCCCGACAGCATGGCGGTATTTCGGGGCATTCCGGCGAGATTGTCCCCCGATCGTCCCCCGAAATGACGACTTTGCTGTATGGTTTCGAGCAAGCAACATAGACAGTGCTAGGTGTCACTCCAAGAGTCACACCACGATTCGATAGCCGACTAGGGTAAGCGGGCTAACGAATTGGGGGCGGGTCAGGGCGATATTCGGGTTATCGCCCTGACCCGGGGTCTTGAAGGGCCGGAACTGAGGTTCCGGCCCTTCGCCCGTTAACCGACGTGCGCGGCGGCTTCGGCACCGCTGCGGGGAATCTCGAGCCACAGTGCCACCTCGGAATCGTCGGCGTCCGCATCGGCGTGGCCGAGCAGGTTCACCCCGCTCGCCGTAAGCCCCACGACGGTCACGGCGACGTCCGAGTCATCCGCCACGGTGCGGACGATGATGGTGTCGGCCGAAGAGGAGCGCAAGGCCGCGGCGATCTCACGATGGATCCGTTCGCTCTCCTCCGGCGGCAGGTCATCGAGGCCGCCCTCGTCGAGCAGCGTGACCGTTGCGCCGCGCCGCCTGGCGGCCATGACCTGCTCGCGAACGGCATCGTCAAGCAGGGTGCGGCCCCTGATCTCGTCGCGGATCGCCGCCTCGAGGTAGATGCACTCGCGCTGCTGCCCGGAGGTGAGGGCGGCCCCCGTCGCAACGATGTGGCGAAGCATGGGGAGCGCCATCCGCGCGGTCTGCCCCAGGCGCGTGCGTCGCTCCGAGAGGTGCGCCTCCTGGGCGGTGCGCCATTCGGCCGCCTCGCGCTCCGCGACCGAGTACGCCTTCGCATCCCGCTCCGCCTTGGCGAGCGAACGCTGCAGCATGTGTGAGACCCCGACCCAGAGCACGCTGCCGATCACGCCGAGGGACCCGAGCGAGCCGACGCCGTCCCACAGCACCGACTGCACGACCAGGGTGCCAACGCCGATCCAGGCGAGCAGCTGGAAACCGCGGGCCGAGGTGATGACCATCAGCACGCCGACCGCCGCCACATGCCACGTGGAGTAGTCGGAGCCGATCTCGTGATCCTCCGGGAGCTGGGTCGCCACGAGCACGGGCAGCAGGATGGCTACGAGCACGTTCGCCGACCCGACCCATGGTGTGAAGCGGCGGTCGACCACCGCGAGGCTCACGATTGTGGCGATCGCATAGAGCACCATCGCGAGCACGACCTGGCCCGGGCGGTTGCCGACCGGGAGCGAGGATGCCGCGAGCACGAGCTGGTATGCCGAGAAGACCGCCCCCAGGGCGATGATCGCGAACTTGGGCACCGCAATGTTCATGCGCTCAGCCCCTCCCCCGGATCAGCGGGCCAATCGATGAACACGAGCGTGCCCTCGCCGGGGGCGGACTCGATGCGGGCCTCACCGCCGGCCCCGTGCATCCGGTCGATAATCGAGACGCGCACGCCCAGTCGCTCGGACGGGATCTCGTCGACGACGAACCCGACGCCCGTATCGCCCACCTCGATACGCACACCCGCGGGGCCATGACGTCGCATCGTCACCCACCGCGAGACGCCCTCAGCGCCTGCGTGCTGGATGCTGTTGACCATCGCCTGCCTCGTGGCCGAATACAGGGACTCGGCGGCGAGCACGGGCAGCACGGTGTCGCCGAGGTCATCGATCTCGATACGGAACGGCTGCCCCATCCGCGCCTGGGTCTCGGTGATGCGCCGGGCCACGACCTGTGCGTAGACGCCACCCCGCTCCTCGGGTGCCGCCAGCTCGGCCGCCTTGAGATGCACGATCGCGGTCTTCGCGAGGCTCGTCGCCTGCTGCCGATGTTCGTCGGTCTCGGCCCTGCCGGCCGAGAGGAACGCGCTCAGGACGGTGTCGTGCACGATCGCATCCACCTGCACGCGCTCGACCTCCCGCGCGTGTTCGCCCACGGCATCCAGGTAGCTCGAGAGCGCGGTCGACTGGGCAGCGTCGACCGAGGCGGCCGCCGAGCGCAGCATCGTGATGATCGCCAGCACGGCGCCGCCCAGCAGCACCGAATAGATCACGTCGAGCGCCGTGATGGTGGGGTCGGCGCTGCCGCCGAAGACCGAGAGCCGCAGGATGCCGTAGAGCACCGGCGTGACGAGCAGGTAGATGGCGGCAGCCCACACCGTGAACGCGACCGCCGCGGCGGCCGTGGCGACCGTGACCATGAACCAGACCCAGGGCCGCTCGACGGCGCTCCAGCCACCCTCCGCCACGCCGGGGATCCAGAAGACGAGCGAGAGCAGGAACACGACCGCGATCGCCGCGTTGGCGAGCCGCGTGCCCCTGCGCAGGACCGACGCGACACCGCTCGCGAGGAGCGCGCCGTAGAACGCCACGACCATAACGGTCCACCAGACGGGGTCAATCAGTGGGCGCTGGCCGAGTGCCGCCAGCAGTGTCTGGGCGCCGAACAGGATCCCGAAGAGGGCGACGGCGCGCGCGATGACGACCTCGAGGCTCGCCACGCTGATGGGGCGTCTCGGATGCTTCTGCCCCGGTTGGGGTGGGAGCGCGACCTGGCGCTCAGGCGCCATTGAGCGTGTCGACATCCATGCTGGGCAGGATGCCGTCTTCGACAGCCCGACGCAGCAGGTCCACCTTGGTGGGGGCGGGACGCCCTACCTCGACGTACTTCATGCGGATGCGATCGAGGTACTCGCGCGCGGTCGAGTAGCCGATGCCAAGCTTCTCGGCCGCAAGCTTGAGCGGCAGGCCCGAGGCGTAAAGGTGCAGGATCTCGCGCTCGCGGCGCCCGAGCTGGGCCTTGGCGAAGTCACTGTCCGCGTCGATCGCGGTCGCCCACTCGAGGTTGTTGAGCACCTCGCCCCTCGCAACGGTCTCGACGGCCGTCATGACGATCTGGGTAGCGGAGGACTTGGGGATGACGCCGGCCGCCCCTGCAGCGAGCGCCTCACGCACGAGCGCGACGCGGTCGGCAATGCTGTGCACGAGCACGGCGGAGCCGGTGGCCTGCACGCGCTTGACGTTCTCTGTGACGGTCGAGCCATCGCCGAGCGACAGGTCGAGCACGACCACATCGTTTTCGCGGCCAGCGAGCTCCCGCTCGAACTCCGAGACGGATGCCGCGGCGACAAGGAACTCGTAGCCGGCCTCGATGCACGCGGAGCGCAGGCCGAGCCTCACCGACTCGTGGTCGTCCACGACCGACACCCGTACGGGCGACGCTGGGGTTGCATTCATCGGGCTGGATCTTTCGCTTGCGTCTGAACCTTCGGGCGGCAAACGTCGCCCTCTCCAAGCCTAGACCGCGGAGCACCGCGGAGGACGGAGAATAAGCGACATTCCTTCGGTATGTCACTCACGAATGAAGTGTGCGACCGCCTCGACATGGTGCGTGTGCGGGAAGAGGTCAAAGGCACGAAGGCGTGAGAGCCGGTACCCACGCTCGCGAAGGAACCCGGCGTCGCGCGCGAGTGCCACGGGATCACACGCAACGTAGACGAGCTGTGCCGGCCCGAGCTCGACAAGCGAGTCGATGACCTGTCGGCCGGCTCCCGCCCGAGGCGGGTCGAGCACGACCGTCGCGCCATCCAGGCGCTGCCTCGACGACGTGAGGTCGCGAAGGTACCGGTCGACCCGATTCGTCACGGCGCGCGCACCGACCCACTCGACGAGGTTCTCGGCCGCGTGGTCAGTCGCGAGTGAGTCGCCCTCGACGGTCGTAATGCGAGTCGTCGGGCCGAAGCGGTCCGCGACGGCGGCCGCGAGCAGGCCGACGCCCCCATACAGGTCTTGATTCGCGGCGCGCGGGTCGAAGAGTTCCGCGTCGATCGCATCCTGCACCGCCCGGGTCAGCGTCTCGGCGGCGGAACGGTGCACCTGCCAGAACCCGCGAACATCGACACGGAACTCCCGCTCCCCCACGACCTCAGTGATGCGCTGGGGCTTGGGGCGTGCCTTCGACGTCGAATCGCCCGCGAGAACGAAGGCGTTGCCGGCCGACGGCGCCACAATGTCGACGTGGGTGGAGCCCGCGAAGCGCTCGTCGAGCGGCGTGATGCGGGCCACCTCTGGCGTCGCGAGGGGCACGGATGACACGGGCACGACATCGTGCGAACGCGCCGCATAGGGGCCCAGCGTGCCGTCGGGGGCAACGTGCAGGCGGAGTCGCGTGCGCCAGCCCGTGCCATCGGCCTCGCCCGGGATCGCCTCGACCGCAACATCCGTCTCGATGCCGCCCATGCGCTGCAAGGAGTCGACGAGCACCTGACGCTTCAATTCGCGCTGGTGCTCGAGGTCGATGTGACCGAACTCCGCACCACCGGCGCGCACCTCGGGGGCACGGCCAACGGATGCCTCGGCCCAGACGTGCTCGCGGCGATGCTCTGAGGGCTCGAGCACGCCGACAGTCTCGGCGCGCCAGAACTTTGCCTTCGAGTCATCCGTTATCCGCGCCACGACCCGCTCGCCGGGAATCGCGTCTGCGACGAAGACGACCCGCCCCTCCATGCGGGCGACGGAGACGCCCCCGTGGGCGATGTTGGTAACGTCGAGTTCGACCTCGGTACCTCGGGACGCGGTGCCATGCGATTCAGCCATCCCTCGAGCATAGGAGCCCCCAGATGCCAGAGCGCCGAGCAGACGACCCCCCGGTGCGGCTCTACCTCGCCTCGACCTCGCCCGCGCGCCTCGCGACGCTCCGGGCGGCCGGCGTGGAGCCCGCGGGACTCATCAGCCCCGGCGTCGACGAGGACGCGCTCGTCGAGTCCCTGACGTCGTCGCGAGGACCATTGAGCGCGGCCGAGATGGTCGCAGAACTCGCGCGCGCCAAGGCAGAGGCCGTCGTCGGACGCCTCGTCGAAGGCGAGCCGATCGACGGCTTCATCCTGGGCGGAGACAGCGCCTTCGAGATCGACGACGTCGTGCACGGCAAGCCGCACCGGGACGAGGTCGCACGCGAGCGATGGAAGGCCATGCGCGGCCGCAGCGGCGTGCTGCACTCCGGCCACTGGCTCATCGATCACCGCGGCGGCGTGCCGGCGCTCGGCGTCGGCCGGGTCGAGGATGCCGTCGTCGAGTTCGCCGACGACGTGAGCGACGCCGAGATCGACGCCTACATCGCGACACGCGAGCCGCTCTCGGTTGCGGGCGCATTCACGATCGACAGTCGCGGCCAGGCCTACATCCGCACGATCGACGGGCATCCGAGCACCGTCATCGGCCTCTCCGTGCCCGCACTCCGAAGCCTCCTGCGCGAAGGCTTCGGCGTCGAGTGGCACCGACTCTGGAACCGCTGACCGCACCACTTGTGCACATGGTTGCGAAAGCATCCGTGATTTTTGTCGTGTGTATCTAAAAATGAGGCCCGGAGGGCGAATAGGCTAAGCAACTATGCCCCGCATTTCGAAGGTCCTCATCGCCAATCGAGGCGAGATCGCCGTACGCATCATCAGGGCAGCGAAAGACGCGGGGCTGGCCTCCGTCGCCGTCTACGCCGATCAGGATCGCGACGCCCGCCACGTGCGCCTCGCCGACGAGGCCTACTCCCTCGACGGCAGCACGAGCGCCGAGACCTACCTCGTCATCGCCAAGATCCTGTCGGTCGCACGCCGCTCCGGGGCCGACGCAGTGCACCCCGGCTACGGCTTCCTCGCCGAGAACGCCGACTTCGCCCGCGCCGTGATCGACGCCGGCCTCACCTGGATCGGCCCCTCCCCCGAGGCCATCGAGAAGCTCGGCGACAAGGTCTCCGCGCGGCACATCGCCGAGAAGGTCGGCGCCCCCCTCGCCCCGGGAACCCTCAACCCCGTCTCGGGCGGCGACGAGGTGCTCGACTTCGTCGACCAGCACGGCCTCCCCGTCGCGATCAAGGCAGCCTTCGGTGGCGGCGGTCGCGGGCTCAAGGTCGCCCGCACGCGCGAAGAGGTACCGGAACTCTTCGACTCCGCCACGCGCGAGGCCATCGCCGCCTTCGGTCGCGGCGAGTGCTTCGTCGAGAAGTACCTCGACAAGCCTCGCCACGTCGAGACCCAGTGCCTTGCGGATGCCCACGGCAACGTCGTCGTCATCAGCACGCGCGACTGCTCCCTCCAGCGTCGCCACCAGAAGCTCGTCGAGGAAGCGCCAGCGCCGTTCCTCAGCGAGGAACAGAACCGCCTGCTCTACGACGCATCCAAGGCCATCCTTCGCGAGGTCGCCTACGTCGGCGCCGGCACGTGCGAGTTCCTCATCGGGCAGGACGGCACCATCTCGTTCCTCGAGGTCAACACGCGCCTGCAGGTCGAGCATCCGGTGTCTGAAGAGGTCACCGGCATCGACCTCGTGCGCGAGCAGTTCCGCATCGCGGAGGGCGGCGTGCTCGACTACGGCGACCCTGTGCCGCACGGACACTCGATCGAGTTCCGCATCAACGGCGAAGACCCCGGACGCGGCTTCATGCCCGCCCCCGGGCCCATCCACGTCTTCCGAGTTCCCGGCGGGCCTGGTGTGCGCGTCGACAGCGGCGTCACGACGGGCGACGTCATCAGCGGCGCCTTCGACTCGATGATCGCCAAGCTCATCGTCACGGGAGCAACCCGGCAAGACGCCATCGAACGCGCCCGCCGCGCCCTCGACGAGTTCGAGATCGCCGGCCTGCCGACCGTGCTGCCCTTCCACCGGGCCATCGTGGGCGACCCGGCGTTCACATCATCCCCGTTCAGCGTCTACACGCGCTGGATCGAAACCGAGTTCGACAACACCCTCGAACCGTGGAGCGGTGAACTCGAGACCGCCGGCCCCAGCCCCGAACGCCGTGCCGTCACGGTCGAGGTCGACGGCAAGCGCGTCGAGGTCAGTCTGCCCGGACGCGTCATCCCCACGGCTGGTGCGCCCGTGCTGCCGCCCGCCCCGCGTCGTCGCAGCGTCGGCGGTTCCGTCGCCACCGCGACAGGCGACTCCGTCAAGGCGCCCATGCAGGCGACCGTCGTGAAGTTCGCGGTCAACGAGGGCGATGCCGTCGTCAAGGGCGACCTCGTGCTCGTGCTTGAGGCCATGAAGATGGAGCAGCCCCTCACGGCGCACAAGGACGGCGTCGTCAAGGGCATCAACGCGAAGGTCGGCACGACGGTCTCGTCGGGCCATCTCCTCCTCAACATCGTCTAGCCCTCGCAACTCAGGAGTCGGCTTTCACAACTCAGGAGTCGGGCCGCCCAATTCAGGACTTGACCTCTGAGTAGGGTGCGCCAAGCGCTGATGGCAGCTCGCGCTGATCAGACAGCAGGGTGGTACTGAACGACGGATGCCTCACCCAGCGTCAACGCAGAGAAAATGGTGCTCACGCAGCCGTCCCAGTCCCCGACGACCGCTTCATAGCGCAGACGCACGACGACATAGCCCCGCGCGACCAGCTCCCTGTTGCGGCGAGCGTCCTCCACCCTCGCTTCCGGGGCGTCATGGAAGCTGCTATCGATCTCAATCACGACCTTCGAGCCCACGATCCGGAGATCGACATGGCCAACGCCGGCCACCTCGAACTGCTGCTCGACCTCGACCCCGAGCAGCTCGAGTCTCTGCCGCGCTAGCGATTCGGTACCAGACTGCGACCCCACACGCGCCCTCGCGACCAAGGCCTGGGAGACAGGCGAGGCATCCGAAAACATCACGGCGAGCTGCGAAGGTGTGAGCCCGCCGACTTCGATCGCCGTGTCGAGACAGGCCAGCGCCGTCTCGGGATCACACCACGCGACCATTTGCTTGAGGCTCGTTGCAAGGGTGACTCTCCAGCACTCGACATCGGCCTCACGCACTCCGCCGCCCTGCAACCAATGCAGCCGAACAGTGCGGCGGATGAGGTCACCCGTGAGCGGCTCGCCGCGTCCGACGGCGCTCGGCGGTACGGCCGTCCGCAGCCGCGAAGCGTTGTGTGCGACACTCACATGAAGCCGCGTGTCGAGACCGCCCCAGAGACCGTATGACCGAGCCGCAGATGGTCCAGCAAGCATCCCGCCGATCCGTGCCGCAACGATCGCGTCGAGCGTTGCCTCAGCGCTGGCATACCTCGCCCTGCGGATGCGACGGAGTTGCCCTAACCGCACAGCGCGCGTGATGTCCGTGCCCGAGCATCCGCCTGCCAGGATCTGCTCGCGCGTCGCGACGCCGCCGAACTTGTTGACGATGACCACCGGATCGAACATGGCGCCATGCTGCGCGTGATCGGACCAGCGCGGCGGCCCGCGTCGTAAGACTGAGGAGAGCTGCGTCTCCGCTGGGGTTGTGAGGGGGCCGCTCCTCTCGGCGAACTGGCCGAACTCCTGAGTTGGGAAGGGACAACTCCTGAGTTGGGAAAGGGAACTCCTGAGTTGGGAAAGACAACTCCTGAGTTGGGAAAGGGAACTCCTGAGTTGGGAACGCGGAGGCTAGTTGACGATGTGGAGGGCTCGCGCCGCGTCGGTGATGCTGCCCGAGAGGGAGGGGTACACGGCGAAGGCCTGCGCGACCTCGTCGACCGTGAGGCGCTGCTCGATCGCGATCGACACCGGCAGGATCAACTCGGATGCCCGGGGCGCGACCACGACGCCGCCGACGATCGTGCCGGTGCTGGTGCGGGCGAAGAGCTTCACGAAGCCGTGCTTGATGCCCATCATCTTGGCGCGCGGGTTCTGCGCGAGTGGGAGCTTGTGCACGCTCGCCTTCACGAGCCCACTCTCAATGTCACTCTGCGTGTAGCCCACGGTCGCGATCTCGGGCTGCGTGAAGACGTTGGAGGTCACGTTGCGCAGCTCGGTCGGGTTCACGGCGTCACCCATCGCGTGATAGACGGCGGTGCGACCCTGCATGGAGGCGACGGATGCGAGGGGCAGGAACCCGCTGCAGTCACCAGCCGCGTAGATGTTCGGCACGGAGGTGCGGGCGACGCGGTTGACCCGGATGTGGCCTGAGTCGCTCAGCTGCACGCCGGCATCCTCGAGGCCGATGCCCGCCGTGTTGGGGATCGATCCGACGGCCATGAGGCAGTGGCTGCCCTCGACGGTGCGGCCGTCCGTCAAGGTCGCGATCACGGTGTCGCCCTTGCGCACGACGCTCTCGGCGCGGCTCTTGTTCATGACGTTCATGCCGTTGCGGGTGAAGACGTCTTCGATGACGCGCGCGGCATCCGCATCCTCCCCCGGGAGCACCATGTCGCGGCTGGAGATGAGGGTGACCTCGGCACCGAGGGCACGGTAGGCGGAGGCGAACTCGGCACCCGTGACGCCAGAGCCGACGACGATGAGGTGCTCGGGGATGGCGTCGATCGAGTACAGCTGCGTCCAGGTGAGGATGCGTTCCCCGTCTGGCTTGGCGCTGTCGAGCACGCGCGGGTGCGAGCCGGTCGAGACGACGATCGTGTCGGCTTCGATTTCGTCGAAGTCCTTGCGCGACTTGCCCGACCCGGCCGAGACGACGACCCGGCTCGGCCCGTCCAGTCGCCCATCGCCCTGCACGATCGTGACGCCGGCGCGCGTGAGCTGCGAACGCATGTCCTCGGACTGCTGGCGGGCGAGGCGCAGGAGCCGCTGGTTGACGGCGCGAAGATTGACCGCGATCTCGGGACGCACCGGGCGCCCCGATTCGCCGCGCACGAAGAACTGCACGCCGAGGTCGCTCGCCTCGCCGATGGCGTTGGCCGCCTCGGCCGTCGCGATGAGGGTCTTGCTGGGCACGACATCCGTCAGCACGGCGCTACCGCCGACACCAACCCGTTCGACGAGCGTGACCTCCGCGCCGAGCTGGGCTCCCGCGAGCGCCGCCTCGAAGCCCCCCGGGCCTCCCCCAATGATCGCGATCCTGTGCTTGCGCTCGAATTTGTCGGCCATGACAAACATTCTCTCGCACCTTCCGAACATTCCATGTGAAAGCGACAGGAACTCGGGAGCGCGCGTCCACCCGGGCGCCCTGCGCCGCAATAGAGTGGTCTGATGACACGTGAGCCGATCACTCAGAGCCACCCCCTCGACGATCCGGCAGCGGACCCCTTCGAGGTTGCCGCCGCCGCAGCAGCAGACATCGCGCGGCTGACGGGCATCGAACGCCACGACATCGCCCTCACGCTCGGCAGCGGCTGGGCGAAGGCCGCCGACCTCATCGGCGAGACGACCGCAACGATTCCGGCGACGGATGTCACGGGCTTCAGCCGCCCGGCGCTCGAGGGCCACGTGGGGTCGCTGCGCTCCGTGCTCCTGCCGAGCGGCAAGCGCGCCCTCGTGATCGGCGCCCGCACGCACTACTACGAGGGCCACGGGGTGCGCCGCGTCGTACACAGCGTGCGGACTGCCGCGGCGACGGGCGCGACGACCATGATCCTCACGAATGGCGCGGGCGGCATCAAGGAGCATTGGGCCCCCGGCACGCCGGTGCTCATCAGCGACCACATCAACCTCACGGCGGACTCGCCGCTCGAGGGCGCGACCTTCATCGACCTGACCGATCTCTACTCGGCACGCCTGCGGGAAGTCGCGAAGGGCATCGACGCGAGCCTCGACGAGGGCGTCTACTGCCAGTTCCGCGGCCCCCACTACGAGACCCCCGCCGAGGTGCAGATGGCGAAGGTGATCGGCGGCCACATCGTCGGCATGTCGACCGCCCTCGAGGCGATCGCCGCCCGCCAGGCAGGGATGGAGGTGCTCGGCATGTCGCTCATCACGAACCTCGCGGCGGGCATCCAGACGACCCCCCTCAGCCATGAGGAGGTCATCGAGGCCGGCCGTGACGCCGAGCCCGTCATCAGCCGGCTCCTCGCGCAGATCGTGAGCGCGCTGTGAGTGCCCAGCACGACGAGGTGCCCGGTACCTTCGACGAGGCCGGGGAGGAACCGCGTCCGGAGAAGGATGTCATCGCTGCGGCATCCGCGTGGCGCAACCAGGACCCGGATGACGAGACGCGGGCCGAGCTCGACGGGCTCATCAAGGCTGCTCGTGCCGGCGACGCCGGGGCGATCGCGGGCCTGCACGACCGCTTCGACGCCCGGCTCGTGTTCGGCACCGCCGGCCTCCGCGGGGAGCTCGCCGCGGGACCGAACCGCATGAACCGCGTGCTCGTCTCGCAGGCGGCCGCAGGCCTCGCCGCCTATTTGCTCGGCCACAACGACGAGCCCTCGGTCGTGATCGGCTACGACGGTCGCAAAAACTCCGACGTCTTCGCACGCGACACGGCCGAGATCATGACAGGTGCGGGCGTGCGGGCCATCCTGCTACCCCGGATGCTGCCGACCCCCGTCCTGGCATTCGCCGTGCGGCATTTCGACGCGAGTGCGGGTGTCATGGTCACCGCATCGCACAACCCGCCGCGCGACAACGGCTACAAGGTCTACCTGGGCGGCGAGTCGCAGGGCTCGCAGATCGTCTCGCCTGCCGACGCCCAGATCGAGGCCCACATCAGCCGCATCGCGAGCGAACGCACGATCGACAGCCTGCCGCGCTCGACCGCCTACATCATGGCGGACGACGAGGTCGTCGACGAGTATGTGCGTCGCACGGTCGAACTCGCCCCCCGGAAGGCAGCGCCCCTCCGCTACGTGTACACGGCGATGCACGGCGTCGGCCTCGAGGTCGCCCGCCGCGTCTTCCTTTCCGCGGGCTTCCCCGAGCCAGTGCTCGTCGAGGAGCAGGCGCAGCCCGACGGCAACTTCCCCACGGTCGCATTCCCCAACCCCGAGGAACCCGGCGCGATGGACCTCGCCTACGCGAAGGCGAGCGAGGTCGGCGCCGACCTCATCATCGCGAACGACCCCGACGCCGACCGACTTGCCGTCGCGGTTCCCGCGGGTGACGGATGGCGCAGGCTCAGCGGCAACGAGGTGGGCGCGCTGCTCGGCTGGCGAGCGGCGGAACGGCTCGCGGCAGCGGGCGAGAAGGGTGCGCTCGCGGCATCCATCGTCAGCAGCCCGGCCCTGCGCCACATCGCGCAGCACTATGGGCTCGACTACGCCGACACCCTGACGGGCTTCAAGTGGGTCTCGCGCGTCGACGGCCTCGCCTACGGCTATGAGGAGGCCCTCGGCTACCTTGTCGACCCAGGCAAGGTACGCGACAAGGACGGCATCTCAGCCGCCCTCGACTTTCTCGGCCTCGTGTCGGACCTCGTCGATGCGGGCACCAGCATCGAGGAGCACCAGGCGGCGCTCGACCGCGAGTTCGGCACCTTCGCCTCCTCGCAGGTGTCGCTCCGCGTCACCGACACCAGCGTCATTGCAGGCATCATGGCGCGACTTCGCAATGAACCGCCGCGGGAGCTCGGCACGCACGCCGTCGACTCGATCGATGACTACGCAGAGGGCATCGGCGCGTTCCCGCCGAGCGACATCCTGCGCATCAACCTCGCGGGGGGCTCACGCGTGATCGTGCGACCGAGCGGCACCGAGCCCAAGCTCAAGGCCTACATCGATGCGGCCGTGCTCGATGGTGACCTCGAAGGGCGTCGCGAGGCTGCCGAAGCGGTCGTGAAGGAGCTCGAGCAGGCCGTGCGCGAGCTCATCGCCTAGGGCTCCCCCCCGCCTAGGGCTGGCGTCTCAGCCGCCCATGATGTCGAGCACCTGCTCGGCCGTGCGTGCGCTGCGGAGGGCTGCGATGGCGCCCGGGTCGTTGAAGATGTTTGCGATCGCGGCGATCGACGGTAGGTGCGTGTCTGGGCGCAGCGCCGCGAGCCCCAGCACGACCGAGACGGGGTCGTTGTGTGGATGCCCGAACGCGACCGGCTCGGTCAGCGTCACGACCGAAAGCCCGTCCGCGAGCACCTCGGGCCCTGGGCGGGCATGCGCGAGCGCGAGCCCGGGAGCGATGACGACGTAGGGGCCGTGTTCCTCGATCATCCGCACCATCTCGTCGGAGTAGTGGGGAGTCGCGAATCCCGCCGTCGCGAGCGCGTCGCCCGCGAGGCGCACTGCGTCACGCCAGTCCTTCGCGTCGGCGCGGATGACAACCCCCGACGGATCGATCGCGGGGAGCGGCATCAAGCCTCCTCGAAGCCGGCGCTGATGGAATCCAACAGGTCGAGTCTCTCCTCGAACGGCAGGAAGGCGGCGGCGGCGGCATTGCGCTGGAAGACCTCGAAGTCGGCGCGGTCATAGCCGAATGCGTCGGAGAGGAGCGAGAGCTCGGCCGTGAGCGAGGTGCGACTCATGAGCCGGTTGTCGGTGTTGACCGTGACCCGGAAGCCCAGCTGGTAGAGCAGGTCGAAGGGGTGGTCGACGATCTCATCGCCCCACGCCGCGATCGCACCCGTCTGCAGGTTGCTCGATGGGCTGAGCTCGAGCGCGATCTCACGGTCCTTGACCCACTGCGACAGGCGGCCAAGGGTCACGTAGGTGGCCTCATCATCGCTGCTGTCGATCGTGATGTCTTCCGCGATGCGCACGCCGTGGCCGAGCCGCAGCGCGCGCCCGTCGACGAGGGCGCTGCGGATGCTGTCGAGCCCGTCCGCCTCGCCCGCGTGGATGGTCGTGGGGAAGTTCTGCTCCGCGAGATAGTCGAAGGCCGCCCGCGCCCGGCTCGGCGGGAATCCCGCCTCGGCGCCCGCGAAGTCGAAGCCCACGACGCCGTTGTCCCGGTGCCGCACGGCGAGCTCCGCGATCTCGAGGCCGCGCTCAGCGTGGCGCATCGCGGTCACGAGCTGCCCCACCCGGATCGAGTGACCCGCGCGCGCGGCATCCGTCACCCCTGCATCGAGGCCCTCCTGCACGGCCTCGACGACCTCATCGAGGCCGAGGCCGCGGGTCAGGTGCTGCTCCGGCGCCCAACGGATCTCGCCGTAGATGACCCCGTCGGCGACGAGGTCGTGCACGAACTCGCGGGCGACCCGCTCGAGCCCTTGCCGCGTCTGCATGACGGCCGTCGTCACGTCGAAGGTCTTGAGGTAGTCGACGAGCGACCCGGAGTCGGCGCTCTCGGCGAACCAATCGGCGAGCGCCGTGGCATCCCTCGCAGGCAGGTCGAGCGAGATCTCGTCGGCCAGTTCGATGATCGTCTGCGGACGCAGGCCCCCATCGAGGTGGTCGTGCAGCGAGACCTTGGGCAGAGCGGCGATCTCGGCGACCCCTCCGGGCAGCAGCGGGGCATCAGGCGACGTTGTCATCCCTCAAATCTACCGCCCCTGATCGAGAGGGCCGACGGATGTTCGCTGCAGCGAGGCAGGAATCGTCCGTCTGCCTTCTCGAACTATGAAATGCGGTCGGCGATGAGCGGCTGCACCTCGAAGGGCGTGCCCGGCACCGCGACCTCGTAGGCGCCCTCCAGCGACTCGAGAGCCCGCTCGAAGCGCTCGGGCTCGTCCGCACTCAGCGTGAAGAGGGGCTGCCCCTTCGTGACCGTGTCGCCCGGCTTCGCGTGCAGGTCGATTCCCGCCGCGTGTTGCACGGGGTCCTGCTTGCGGGCGCGACCGGCTCCGAGACGCCATGCGGCGACCCCGAACGGCAGCGCCTCCTGCTTCACGAGGATGCCGTCACGCTCGGCCGTGACGACGTGCTGCTCGCGCGCAATCGGTAGCGCGGCATCCGGGTCTCCGCCCTGGGCACGGATCATGGCGCGCCAGGTGTCCATCGCGCGGCCGTCCTTGAGAGCCGCCTCGACATCCGCGTCGGGCTGGCCCGCCAGCGCGAGCATCTCGCGGGCGAGCGCGACCGTGAGCTCGACGACATCCGCCGGGCCGCCACCCGCGAGCACCTCGACCGACTCGCGCACCTCGTTCGCGTTGCCGATCGTGAGCCCAAGGGGCACATTCATGTTCGTGAGGAGTGCGACCGTCGCGACGCCCGCGTCCTTGCCCAGGGCGACCATCGTCTCGGCGAGCTCGCGGCTGCGGGCCGGGTCCTTGAGGAAGGCGCCCGAACCGAACTTCACGTCGAGCACGAGGGCCGCCGTGCCCTCCGCGATCTTTTTCGACATGATCGACGAGGCGATGAGCGGGATCGCCTCGACCGTCCCCGTGATGTCGCGGAGCGCATAGAGCTTCTTGTCGGCGGGGGCGAGGCCGGCACCGGCGGCGCAGATGACAGAGCCGACGCCTTCGAGCTGGGCGAAGAACTCCTCGTTGCTGAGATCGGCCCGCCACCCCGGGATCGACTCGAGCTTGTCGAGCGTGCCGCCCGTGTGGCCGAGGCCGCGGCCCGAGAGTTGCGGAACCGCAACGCCGAAGGATGCCACGAGCGGCGCGAGCGGCAGCGTGATCTTGTCGCCGACCCCACCCGTGGAGTGCTTGTCGGTCGTGGGCTTCGAGAGCGAGTCGAAGTTCATCCGCTCGCCGCTCGCGATCATCGCGAGGGTCAGGTCGCGGATCTCCTCGCGCTCCATGCCGTTGAGGAAGATCGCCATGGTCATGGCGGCCATTTGCTCGTCGCCCACGTAGCCGCGCGTGTAGGCGTCCACGAGCCAGTTGATCTGCTCGGTGCTCAGTGCACCCTTGTCGCGCTTGGTATGGATGAGGTCGACCGCGTCGAATTTCTCGATGGCCATGGTGGTGCTCCTTCTGTTCAGACCGCGGGTTGAGTAGCGACGAAGGAGCGTATCGAAACCGGCTGGACGTCCTTGGGTTTCGATACGGCCCTAGCGGTCCTACTCAACCGCGCGGGTTACTCGCCGCGCGATTCGCTGTAGTCGTCGAGTTGGCGGGGGCCGAAGGCGTCGGGCAGCACCTCGTCGATGGTGCGGATGCCCGAGACCGTCTCGAGCAGCATTCCCTCGGCGGAGTGTTCGAAGAGCAGCTGGCGGCAGCGTCCACACGGCATGAGCGTCTCGCCGTTGCCGTCGACGCAGACGAATGCCGTGAGGCGCCCTCCTCCGCCCATGATGAGGTCGCTCACGAGCGAGCACTCAGCACAGAGGGTGACGCCGTAGGAGGCGTTCTCGATGTTGCATCCGCTCACGACGCGACCGTCGTCGACGAGGGCTGCGACCCCCACCGGGAACTTCGAATAGGGCACGTATGCCTTTTCCATGGCCGCAAGGGCGACCGTGCGGAGCCCGCTCCAGTCGATTGTCATTTCAGGTACGGCTTTCCGGATGCTGCGGGTGCCTTCGACTGTCCGACGAAGCCGGCGACCGCAAGAATCGTGACGAGGTACGGGATCATCGACAGGAACTCGGTCGGGATGTCGGCGCCCACCTGCGTGACGAGCGTCTTGATGTTGATCGCGAAGCCGAAGAGGAGTGCCGCGAGGGCAGCCCACAGCGGGTTCCATCGCCCGAAGATGAGCGCCGCGAGGGCGATGTAGCCCTGGCCACTCGTCATCTCCTTGCCGAAGGCGCCGACGGCACCGAGAGTGAAGAAGGCGCCGCCCATTCCGGCCACAGCGCCACCGAGGAGCACGTTCCAGAAGCGCGTCGCGTTGACCTTGATGCCGACCGTGTCGGCCGCCTTCGGGTGCTCGCCGACGGCGCGCACGCGTAGGCCCCACCGGGTGTGGAAGAGGCCGATGTAGACGACCGCGACCGTGATGAACATCAGGTAGGTGATCGCCGTGTTGTTGAACAGCAGCGGCCCGATCACCGGAATCTCGGAGAGGAAGGGGATCGGCTCGCGCGTGAACTTGACCGGCGAGTTCAGCACGCTCGGGTTCTTGTTGAGCACCGAGGAGTACAGGAAGCTCGTGAGGCCGATGACGAGCATGTTGAGCACGACACCGACGACGACCTGCTCCACGAGGTACTTGATCGAGAACACCGCAAGGATGATCGAGACGAGCGCTCCCGCGACGAGCGCGGCCAGCAAGCCCATGAAGGGGTTCTGCGTCAGCGACGCGACGAGCGCCGAGGTGAACGCGCCCGCGAGGAGCTGGCCCTCGATCGCGATGTTGACCACTCCAACGCGTTCGCTAATGACACCGGCCATGGCGCCGAAGACGAGCGGGGTCGCGAGCGCAAGAGTCCCCGTGAGGAGCCACACGACGGGCACGGTCGCCCCCGTGCCGATCCACACCAGCAGGCCGAAGACGAAAAAGACACCAAAGACCAGCAGCATCCACATGGGTGCTGCTGGACGCCGCTGCCACGTGAACCAGGCGGACACCGCGGCGAGGGCGATCAGCACGACGCCGACGACGATCCCGGCACCCTGGCTCGGCACCTCGATGGGCGTGATCGTGAAGAAGTCGGTGCTGCTCGCGAAGGTCAGCCGGCTAGTGCCCTCACGGCCCAGCAGGCCGAAGACCACGAAGGAGAGGACGGCAAATACGCCGAAGGCGATGGGCGCCTTCCAGTTGCGCGGTGTCTCGATGACGGATGCGCGGGCATCCGTCTCTGTGATGGTCGCGGTGCTCATCACTCCTCCTCCGTGCTTGCGCTCTGGGTGTGGGCGGCGGGCACCTGCGGCACTGGCCGCCTCAGGCGGTCGCGCAGGCCGCGCCGGGTCGGCTGCGGCAGCCGGAAGATGGCTCGGACGAGCGGCGGGGCGGCGATGAAGAGCACGATGAGGCCTTGGATTACCGCCACGATGTCGATCGGGATGCCCTCCGCGATCTGCATGGGGAAGCTCCCGGCCTTCAAGGCACCGAAGAGCAGGCCCGCGAAGATGATACCGACGGCGCTGTTGGCGCCGAGGAGCGCGACCGTGATGGCGTCGAAGCCGATGCCGGCGTCAACCGTCGGCGTCCACCCGGCCGGCACCTTGCCGAGCACCTGCATGGCGCCCGCGAGGCCGATGAAGGCACCGGATGCCGCGAGGGTCACGACGTAGGTGCGCCCGATGTTGATGCCGGCGGTGCGGGCCGCGTGCGCATTGAGACCCACGGCGCGGATGCGGAAACCCGTCGTCGAGCGCTCCATGAGCCACCAGTAGACGAGCGCCGCGATGAGGGCGAGCACGAAGCCGATGTCAAGGTCGGTGCCGGGGATGAGTGTCGGGAAGACCGCCGTGCTGTCGATGGCCTTCGCCTTCGCGTTGCCGCCCGCGTTCTCCGCCTGGAAGACCGGCGTCTTCAGGAGCCAGGTGACGAGGTAGAGCGCCACGAAGTTGAGCATGATCGTGACGATGACCTCGTGCGCGCCCGTGCGAGCCTTCAGCACTCCGACGACGGATGCCCACAGTGCGCCACCGACGATGCCGCCGAGCACGGCGACCGCGAGGTGCAGGCCGACGGGCATGTCGAGGTTGGAGCCCACGAAACCGACGAAGAGCGCGGCGATGAGCATCTGCCCGCGGCCACCGATGTTGAAGAGTCCCGCCTTGAAGCCGACCGCGAGGCCGAGGCCCGCCGCGATGAGGGGGCTCGCCCACGACAGGGTGGACAGGAGCGGCTTGAAGCCGCCGCGCGGGCTGAAGACCGCGCCCTCCCACATGGCGCGGAAGGCGCCGGCGATCGTGTCCCACGCCGCCGACAGCAGGTCACTCGGGCGAGAGAAGAAGTAGCCGGCGGCCGCCTGCACGTCTTCGTTCACGATGACGACGAGGAGGCTGCCGATGAAGAGCGCCAGCACGACCGCGAGCACGGAGCGGACGAGGCCGCCGCCGAGGATGTCGCGCCACGCGCCCTCCCAGCGGTTGTCGGCGCTCGGCGCCTTCTCCTCTGGGGTGACGGGAGGTTCGATGTTGGGTGTCAGGATGCTCATGCTGGAATTCCCGCCATCATCTGGCCGATGACCTCTCTCGGTGTGGTGGGCTCGACGATGCCGACGCTCCTGCCGCGGTACATGACCATGATGCGGTCGGCGAGTTCCACGACCTCATCGAGCTCGGTGGACACGATGAGCACGGGGATGCCCGAGTCCCTGGCCCGCACGATCTGTTCGTGCACGAACTCGATGGAGCCGACGTCGAGTCCCCGCGTCGGCTGCGAGGCGATGAAGATTCGAAGGTCGCGCTCCAGCTCACGCGCGAGCACGACCTTCTGCTGATTGCCGCCGGAGAGCCGGCCTGCGTAGGTGTCAATCGTTGGGGTGCGCACATCGTATTCGCGGACGACCCGCTCCGCGAAGGCGCGGATCTCCCCGAGCGCGAGCGAGAGGCCACGGGCGAAGGGTGGGCGATCAAAGCGATCGAGCACGGCGTTCTCGGCGATGGTGAACTCGGCCACGAGACCGTCTTCCGTGCGGTCCTCCGGCACGAAGCCCACCCCCGCGTCGAGCACCTGCTTGACATTGCGGCCGAGCAGTTCCTTGCCGTCGAGGCGGATGCTGCCTGCCGTCTTCTTCTGCAGGCCGAGGATGGCTTCCGTCAATTCAGTCTGGCCATTGCCCTGCACGCCCGCGATGACGACGATCTCGCCCTGTCGTATATCGAAGCTCAGATCATCGACCACGCGGTTGCCGTTCGGGTCGAAGACCGTGAGGTTCGTCACTTCAAACGTGGAGTCGCCGAGTGTCGGCGGCGCCTTGTCGACGCTGAGGTCGACGGAGCGGCCGACCATCTTGGAGGCGAGTTCCGTCGTGCTCTCGCTCGGGAGCGCGGTGCCAACGACCTTGCCGAGGCGGATGACGGTGATGCGGTCGGCAACGGCCCGCACCTCGCGGAGTTTGTGGGTGATGAAGACGATGGAGGTGCCGCTCTCCTTGAGCTGGCGCATGATCTCCATGAGCTCGTCGGTCTCCTGCGGCGTGAGCACGGCGGTCGGCTCGTCGAGCACGAGCACCTTGGCCTCGCGGGAGAGCGCCTTGATGATCTCGACGCGCTGCTGCGAACCGACGGGAAGGTCGCCAACGACAGCGTCAGGGTCGATGTTGAATCCGAAGCGCTCTGAGATCTCGCGCACCTTGGCGCGAGCGCCGTCGAGGTCGAGGAAGACCCCGCCCTTCGTCTGCTCGTGACCGAGCATGACGTTCTCGGCAACCGTGAAGACGGGGATGAGCATGAAGTGCTGGTGCACCATTCCGATGCCCGCCGCCATGGCGTCACCGGGTCCCGAGAAGTTCTGCACGGCACCGTCGAGGAGGATCTCGCCCTCATCGGCTTGGTAGAGACCGTAGAGAACATTCATGAGCGTGGACTTGCCCGCCCCGTTCTCTCCGAGGAGGCAGTGGATCTCCCCCGCCTCGACGACGAGATCGATGTGATCGTTGGCGACGAGTGCGCCGAAGCGCTTGGTGACCCCTCGCAGCTCAAGCTTCATGTGTTCTCCCGGTCATGGGCCGAGGAGGCCGCAGGGCGGCCTCCTCGGCGATGTGGTGCGACGCTCGGGTGTCTCGCTACTTGGGCGAGAACTCCGAGAAGCCCGAGAGCTCCCCGTCGATGATCTGCTGCTTGAGCGCGTCAAGCTCGTCCATCATGCCCTCGGGCAGTTCGCCCTCGAAGTCGTAGAAGGACGAGAGGCCAACGCCGTCGTTCTCGAGCGTGCCGGTGTAAATGTCAGCCTCAAACTCGCCATCGAAGGCCTGCTGGATCGAGTCGAAGACCGTGACGTCAAGCCCCTTCATGATCGAGACCAAGATGAGGTCCTTGTACTTCTCGTCAGCGACCGCGAGGTCGGAGTCGACACCGAGGATGACGGCGTCAGCACCCGCGTCGAGGATCGCCTCAGCGCCACCCTGGTAAAGGGGGCCACCGACGGGAAGGATCACGTCGGCGTTCTGGCTGAGGAAGCCCTCGGTGATCTGCTGTGCGCGCACCTGGTCGGTGAAGTCGCCGACGTAGTCGAACGGCAGGACGGTGACGGAGTCACCCTTTGCCTCGTTCCACTGCTCGACGCCCGCCTTGAAGCCGTCCATGAAGATCGTGACGGAGGGGATCTCGGCGCCGCCGTAGGTCGCGACGACCTTCGAGGTGCTGTAGCCGGCCGCGGCGTAGCCCGCGAGGAACGCGGCCTGGGCCGTGTCGTAGTTGAGCTGCTTGATGTTGTCGCCTGACAGGTAGTCGACGTCAACGATCGCGAAGTTCACCTCGGGGTTCGCATCGGCAACCGCCTGGGTCGCGTCGGCGAGCTTGAAGCCGACCGGAACGATGATGCTGCAGCCCGCGTCAACCATGCCCTCGAGGTTTGGCTCGTAGTCCGCCTCGCTGCTCGACTCCGACTCGCGGATCTCGATGCCCAGCTCGTCCTCCGCCTGGAGGAGGCCGTTGTAGGAGAGCTCGTTGAACGACTTGTCGTCGAAGCCGCCCTCGTCGGAGACCATGCAGGCGAGGAAGTCGCTGCCGGCGTCACCGTTGGCGTTGTCGTCGCCCTCGGGTGCAGTGGCGCAGGCGCTCAGGGTGAGCGCGGCAGCGCCGAGGATGCCGAGGGTACCCAGCACCCGCTTGCGGGAGATTGTGTTCACGTGTCCTCCAAAGACATGTATGCAGTGATTGCTTGAACGCTCTGCGATGCAGATGAATCGATCGTAGGTGCCTGACAGCCGTCGCCCGACCACGGGACGCCGGTTGGTATCAGACCGATATTCTCGCATCCGCGCGCGACAGTGAAGCGCTCATACGAGCACTCCACTGCTCCCCTCGCGCAGTGGCGAGCACGGGTGACGCTCAATTCAGCGGGGCGACGACCCACTCTCGACCACGATGTCGCCCGCGATGATCGCGTCGCGGAGGGCCTCGACCTCGTCAGCGAGCTCTGCCGGCACCTTCGACTCCCAGTCGTGGAACGGCGCGAGGGCCACCCCGTTGTTCTCAAGCGTGCCGATGTAGCTGCCGCCCTCGAACTCTCCCTCGAGGTCCTGCGAGACGATCTCGTAGACGGCGTCGCTCATCTGCTTGAGCACGGTCGTGACGATGAGCGGGCGGAACTGCTCCGCAAGCGTCTCGTAGCCGTCGGCGTCGACCCAGATGATGCCGACTCCGCCCGCCTCGAGGGCGGCCGTCGCAGCGCCCTCACCCGCCTGCGCCGCGACCGGCATGACGATGTCGGCGCCCTGCTCGATCAGGCCGTCGGCGAGGGTGCGTGCCAGCACGGCGTTGACGAAGTCATCCGTAAAGGAGCCGGTTTGCGAGGGCTTGTCCCAGCCGACGACCCGCACGTTGGTACCCTTCTCGGCGTTGTAGTGCTGCACCCCATCCCAGTAGCCGTCCATGAATACCGTCACGGGCGGCTGGTTACCGCCACCAAAGGTGCCGACGACGCCGGTCTGGCTGAGCCCAGCAGCGAGGTAGCCTGCGAGGAACGCCGCCTGCGCGGTGTCGTACACGATCGAGCGGATGTTGTCGCCCTCGACGGTCTCGTCGACGATCGAGAAGTTGATGTCGGGGTAGGTCTCGGCCCCCACCGAGGTCGCCTCGCCCAGCTCCCAGCCGACCGTGAGGATGTAGTCGCATCCCGCATCCGCCATCGCGTTGATGTTGGTCTCGTAGTCACCCTCCGACTGCGAGACTGCAGTGCGCAGTTCGATGCCGAGTTCCGACTCGGCGCGCTGCAGCGCCTCGTAGCTTGCCTGGTTGAAGGAGCGGTCCTCCAGGTTGCCGCTGTTGGCCACCATGCAGGCGGTGTAGTCGGATGCCGCGGCATCCGTCGACTCATCGGGAGCTGCGGCACACCCGGCCAGCGCGAGGAGGACGACGGCGCTGGCGGCCGGGATACGAAGGAACGAAGTTGACGAGGTCATACGCTCGAATCTAGAGGACGTCGCCGCGCCCCGAGAGCTTGAGCGCGTCGACGACCGACTTCACGCGCTGCGCATTCTGTGTCGTGGTGACGAGGAGCGCATCGGGAGTGTCGACCACAACGATGTCCTGCACCCCGATGAGGGAGATGAGCCGCTTCGAGTGGCTGACGACGACGCCCGTCGAAGCGTCCGAAAGCACGCGCGGGTCTTCACCGAGGATCGCGAGGTTGTTGGAGCGACCACCAGAGTGGAGCTTGCCGATGGCCGCGAAGTCACCGACGTCATCCCAGTCGAAGTCGCCAGGCACGACCGCGAGGCGCCCCGCCTTGGCCGCAGGCTCGGCGACCGTGTAGTCGATCGCGATCTTGCGCAGTCTCGGCCACACCGTGTCGACGGTCGCGCCGCGGCGAGGGGTATCCCAGGCCTCCGCGAGCTCCTGCAGCCCCGCGAGGAGTTCGGGCTCGGCCTCCCCCAGCTGCTCGAGGAGCACGTCGGCGCGGGAGATGAACATGCCGCCGTTCCAGAGGTAGCCGCCGTGCTGCAGGTAGCCCCTCGCGACGTCGAGGTTCGGCTTCTCGACGAAACTGTTGACCGCGTAGGCGTTGGGAGCGCCCTGGATGTCAAGCTTGGTGCCGCAGAGGATGTAACCGAAGCCGATCGCCGGCTCGGTGGGCGTGATCCCGATCGTGGCGATATAGCCGGCGTCGGCCGCCGCGACCGCCTCCACGACACTGCGCTTGAAACTGCGGGTGTCGGAGATGACGTGGTCGGCCGCGAAGGAACCGATGATCACGCCGGGCTCGCGATGCTCGAGGATCGCGGCGGCGAGTCCGATTGCGGCCGTCGAGTCCTTCGGCTCACTCTCGAGCACGACGTTGTGGTCGGCGAGGGTCGGCAGCTGCGCCTCGACCGCCGCACGGTGCGCGCGCCCCGTCACGACCATGATGCGCTGCTCGCCCGAGACAGGAACGAGGCGATCCCAGGTGCCGCGAAGGAGCGTCTTGCCCGTTCCGGTCAGGTCATGGAGGAACTTGGGGGCGTCGGCGCGGGAGAGCGGCCACAGCCGCGAGCCGATGCCGCCGGCCGGAATCACGCTGTAGAAGCGCTCGAGCGCGGGAGAGTCGGTCATGCGCACCACCATAGCCGTGGCATCCGTCTTGGCCGCCGAGTGGGGCCGATCGTGACGGTATCTCGACATCGAGACGGTTAGGTATGCCTAAGCAATTAGCACTCTCCGACAGGGAATAGACTGGAGGCCGTTGCGATGCATCGCGCTCGCATGCCGCCCATCCCCCACGGAACGCACGCGCTCCCGGCGAGACGGGCGGGCACAGACAAAGTTGCACCTATCTCGAGGAGGGTTGCTCGTGCCAGAGAAGTCGGCGGGAGGCCTGGCCGAAGCCCAGCCATTGGATCAGATCAAGCACAATCCACGACCCGGCGGCACCCTGTACCGCGGTCGTGAGGGAATGTGGTCGTGGGTGCTGCACCGGATCACCGGCGTCGGCATCTTCTTCTTCCTCCTGGTGCACATCCTCGACACGGCCCTCGTGCGGCTCAGCCCCGAGGCCTACAACGCGGTCATGAGTGCCTACAAGACGCCCATCATGGGACTTGGCGAGGTCGGCCTCGTCGGTGCCATCGGCTTCCACGCGCTCAACGGCCTGCGCATCATCCTCGTCGACTTCTGGTCGGTGGGGACCCGCCACCAGCGCCTCCTCTTCTGGCTCGTGCTGGGGCTCTGGGTCGTGCTCATGCTCGGCTTCGTGCCGCGCCACCTCATGAACGTCTTCGGAGCGTGATGATGACTGTCTCGATCGAATCTCCTCGCACCCTGCCCCAGCGCCGCGGCGTCAACTGGGAGAAGTGGGGCTGGATCTACATGCGCGCCAGCGGCGTGATCCTCGTCGTGCTGATCTTCGGCCACCTCTTCGTCAACCTCATGGTCGGTGACGGCGTACACGCAATCGACTTCGCCTTCGTCGCAGGCAAGTGGGCTGACCCGTTCTGGATCGTGTGGGACACCCTGCTGCTGTTCCTCGCGCTCATCCACGGCGCCAACGGCATGCGCACGATCATCAACGACTACGCGCAGAAGCCCAGCACGCGTCGCGTGCTCAGCTGGGCCCTCGCCGGCGCGACCCTCATCCTGCTCATCCTCGGGGCGCTCGTCATCTTCACCTTCGACCCCTGCCCCGCCGGCTCCCCTGCCGACCTTCTGCCCAAGTTCTGTGGAGACATCAATTGAGTGAACGCAACATCGGAGGCTCGCTCTGGGCCGACGCCAAGCCGGCCGTAGGAGAGACGCGCGTCGTTGACGGCGTGCACTACCACCAGTACGACGTGATCATCGTCGGCGCGGGTGGTGCCGGCATGCGCGCCGCCATCGAGGCTGGCCCCAATGTGAGCACCGCGGTGATCTCCAAGCTCTACCCGACGCGATCCCACACGGGCGCGGCGCAGGGCGGCATGGCCGCTGCGCTCGCGAACGTCGAGGAGGACAACTGGGAGTGGCACACCTTCGACACCGTCAAGGGTGGCGACTACCTGGTCGACCAGGATGCGGCGGAGATCCTCGCGAAGGAAGCCATCGACGCGGTCATCGACCTCGAGAACATGGGCCTTCCCTTCAACCGCACCCCAGAGGGCAAGATCGACCAGCGCCGCTTCGGTGGCCACACGCGTGACCACGGCAAGGCGCCCGTGCGCCGTGCCTGCTACGCGGCCGACCGCACCGGCCACATGATCCTGCAGACGCTCTACCAGAACTGCGTCAAGCACGGCATCAACTTCTTCAACGAGTACTACGTGCTCGACCTCGTCATGAGCGGCGAGGGCGCTGATCGCAAGCCGGCCGGTGTCGTGGCCTACGATCTCGCGACGGGTGAATTGCACGTCTTCCACGGCAAGGCAGTCGTCTTCGCGACGGGCGGCTTCGGCAAGGTCTACAAGACCACGTCCAACGCCCACACCCTCACGGGTGACGGCGTCGGCATCATCTGGCGCAAGGGCCTCCCCCTCGAGGACATGGAGTTCTTCCAGTTCCACCCGACCGGCCTCGCCGGTCTCGGCATCCTGCTCACGGAGGGTGCCCGCGGTGAGGGCGCCATCCTGCGCAACGCCTCGGGTGAGCGCTTCATGGAGCGCTACGCGCCAACCATCAAGGACCTCGCGCCGCGCGACATCGTCGCCCGCTGCATGGTGCAGGAGGTCGCGGAGGGCCGCGGCGCCGGCCCCAACAAGGACTACGTCTACCTCGACTGCACCCACCTCGGTGCCGAGGTGCTCGAGACGAAGCTCCCCGACATCACCGAGTTCGCGCGCACCTACCTGGGCGTCGACCCCGTCTACGAGCCCGTGCCCGTCATGCCGACCGCGCACTACGCGATGGGTGGCATCCCCACCAACAACAACGCTGAGGTGCTCGCCGACAACACAACCGTCGTGCCCGGGCTCTACGCCGCCGGCGAGTGCGCCTGCGTCTCGGTGCACGGCTCCAACCGCCTCGGCACCAACTCGCTCCTCGACATCAACGTCTTCGGCAAGCGCGCCGGCGTCAACGCCGCCGAGTACGCCAAGACGGCCGAGTTCCCGCCGCTGCCGGAGGACCCCACCGCCGAGATCCGTGGCCTCATCGAGATGCTGCAGTCCTCGACCGGTACGGAGAACATCGCGGCAATCCGCCGGGAGCTCCAGGAGGAGATGGACCGCAACGCCCAGGTCTTCCGCACCGACGAGTCGCTCGCGAAGGTCACCGAGACCATCCACGGCCTGCGCCTGCGCTACCGCAACATCGCGGTGCAGGACAAAGGCAAGCGCTTCAACACCGACCTGCTCGAGGCGATCGAGCTCGGCTTCCTGCTCGACCTTGCCGAGGTCGTCGTCTTCTCGGCCCGCAACCGCAAGGAGAGCCGTGGCGGCCACATGCGCGACGACTACCCCGACCGCGACGACGAGAACTACATGAAGCACACGATGGCCTACCTCTCGGGCGACCCACTGTCGGCCGACGCGGCAGACCACATCCGGCTTGACTGGAAGCCGGTCGTCATCACGAACTACCAGCCCATGGAGAGGAAGTACTGATGTCCACGGCAACACTCGAGGGCTCAACCGCAGCAGCTGAGGCGGTGCAGTCCTTCACGGTCACGGTCATCATCCGCCGCTTCGACCCCGAGGTCGACTCGGAGCCGCGCTGGCAGGACTTCGACGTCGAGCTCTTCGCGACCGACCGCGTGCTCGACGCGCTCCACAAGATCAAGTGGGAGCAGGATGGCTCGCTCACGTTCCGTCGCTCCTGCGCCCACGGCATCTGCGGCTCCGACGCCATGCGCATCAACGGCCGCAACCGCCTCGCCTGCAAGACGCTGATCAAGGACCTCGACATCTCGAAGCCGATCTACGTCGAGGCGATCAAGGGTCTCCCCCTCGAGAAGGACCTGATTGTCGACATGGAGCCGTTCTTCGACTCCTACAAGGACATCCAGCCCTTCCTCGTGTCGAGCACCGCGCCCAAGGAGGGCAAGGAGCGTCACCAGTCCGTCGCCGAGCGCGAGCGCTTCGACGACACGACCAAGTGCATCCTCTGCGCCGCCTGCACCTCGTCGTGCCCCGTGTTCTGGACCGACGGACAGTACTTCGGCCCCGCGGCGATCGTCAACGCGCACCGCTTCATCTTCGACTCGCGCGACGAGGCCTCTGAGACGCGTCTCGACATCCTCAACGACAAGGAGGGCGTGTGGCGCTGCCGCACGACCTTCAACTGCTCCGAGGCATGCCCCCGTGGCATCCAGGTCACCAAGGCGATCGCCGAGGTCAAGCAGGCCATCATGCGAGGCAAGCCCTAAGGCAGCTCGCAAGCGACGGCGCCGGTTCCCCCTGGGGGCCGGCGCTTTCGCCTTCTACTGCACAACACAGACGAGAGCAGCGGATGCCCACACCAACACCGGAAGCACAGCAGGCGACCAGGCGCCGCTGGTTGGCCCTTGTAGTGCTCATGCTGCCGGTGCTTCTCGTGTCGATCGACAACACCGTGCTGAGTTTCGCGCTCCCTGCGATCTCTGAGGCCCTGCGACCCAGCGGCACCGGCCTGCTCTGGATAATCGACGCGTATCCGCTCGTCTTGGCGGGTCTCCTGGTTCCCATGGGAAGCCTTGGGGACCGGCTGGGCCGACGACGGATGCTCCTGACCGGGGCGACGGGCTTCGCAACACTCTCGGTCGTTGCGGCCTTCGCCCCCACCGCCGAGGCACTCATCGTCTCGCGGGCGGCGCTCGGCTTCTTCGGCGCCATGCTGATGCCGTCCACGTTGTCGCTCCTGCGCAACATCTTCCTCGACCGGAACGAGCGGCGACTCGCAATCGCGATCTGGGCGGCCGGCTTCGCCGCGGGCGGTGCGCTCGGCCCCATCGTGGGCGGGGCGCTGCTCGAGCACTTCTGGTGGGGGTCGATCTTTCTCCTCGCGGTTCCGGTGCTCGTGCCACTGCTCGTCTTCGCCCCGCTGCTCATCCCCGAATCGCGGGACCCGAATCCGGGCAGGGTCGACGTGCTCAGCATCCTGCTCGCCATGCTCACGATGGCCCCCGTGGTCTATGCCGTGAAGTCACTCTCCACCGATGGGCTGTCGCCCGGCGGCGTCGTGGCCCTCGTGACGGGCCTTGGGGCAGGCGTGCTGTTCGTGCGCCGCCAACGCCGCGAACCCGAGCCGATGATCGACCTGACCCTGTTCTCCCGGCCCGCCTTCAGCGGCGCTGTGCTCATCAACCTGCTCGTGATCGTCGCCTATATCGGCTTCATATTCTTCGGCTCGCAGCACCTCCAGCTGGTGTTGGGGCTCAGCCCCATGGTCGCAGGCATGGCGTTGCTGCCGGGCCTGATCGCCATGGTCGTGGCCGGCCTCGCCGTCGTCCCCCTCTCGCGCAAGCTGAGACCACGGGGCATCGTCGCCGTCTCCCTCGTGGTCGCCGCGAGCAGCTTCGTGCTGGTGGCCGTGACGGGAGGCGATGCGTCGACCCTTGTGCTGGTGCTTGCCTTCTCCCTCTTGGGGCTCGGCGCTGGCGCGGCCGAGACGGTGTCCAACGACCTCATCATTGCCACGGCCCCACCCGAGAAGGCGGGCGCTGCCGCCGCCATCTCGGAGACGGCCTACGAGTTGGGTGCCGTGCTTGGCACCGCGATGCTCGGCACCATCCTGACGGTGTCGTACCGAAACAATGTTGTCGTCCCCGAGGCCGTGGGTGCCGAGGCCGCGTCCGCAGCCGGCGAGACGCTGGGCGGGGCGGTGGCCGTCGCACGCGACCTGAGCCCCGGGCTTGCGGCCGAACTGCTGGAGTCGGCACGGAGTGCCTTCGACAGCGGTGTCGCGCTCACCTCCGCGATCGGCGCAGCGCTCGTCGTCGCCGCAGTCGTGGTGGCACTCGTGAGCTTGCGCCGCGTCGAGATCGACAACGGCGCCGCCGACGAACTCCCGGCCGAACCGAGAGGCGCTACCGAGGCCGAGTAACGGCGATCAGCCCGAGGGCGTCGGCACGACCGCGACGAGCGGTTCGAAGAGCGGATGCGACGGCCCAATGCCGCACACCTCCTGCACGAATTCCTCCGGCGTGAGGGCCTGCAGTTTTTCGCGCATCTGCACCGATTGCTCGTCGTCGGGAACGTCGAAGCCAAGGGCTGTGCCGACGGCGTCGATGAGTGCCTCGGGCACGGTGCCGCGCTCTGCGAGCTCGGCGGCGGGGCCGATGAAGCGCTCGTTGCGACTCAGCTTGCGCAGCGGCTGGCGGCCGACCCTGTCGACGGTGTCGGGCAGGTGCGGGTTCGCGAAGCGGGTGAGGATCTTGTCGATGTAGGCCTGCTGGGCCGACTCGTCGAGGCCATGCTTGGCGACGAGCAACTGCTTCGTCTCAGCGAGCACGGCGCGCACGGCGGATTCGACCTCGGGGTGACCAAGGGCATCCGAGATCGCCCTCGCCCCCGCCGCGAAGCCGTAGTAGGCGATCGTCGCGTGTCCCGTGTTCACCGTGAAGAGTTTGCGCTCGATATAGGGAGCGAGGTCGTCGACCCAGGTCGCGCCAGGGATGCTGGGCTCCTCGCCTCCAAAGGGCGAGCGGTCGATCGCCCATTCGAAGTACGCCTCGACGGTCACGTCGAGCCCGCCTTCACCAGGCTGGCCCGGCACGATGCGGTCGACGGCCGTGTTGGCGAAGACCGCACGTGAGAGGGCGGTCGCGGCATCCGCTTCGCGCCCCTTCTCGGCGAGTGCCTGCGCCACGTGCTCCCGCAGGGTGTCGGTCGCGTTGATGGCGTTCTCGCATGCCATCACGGCGAGCGGCACCTCGAGGGAACGCTGGAGGAGCGCCTCGGCGATGAGCGGGGCCACGAACTTGAGCACATTCGGCCCAACGGCGGTCGTCACCACCTCGGCGGTCGCGATCTCGGCGACCACCGCATCCGGATCCACCGCGCTGTTGAGGGCGCGGAAGAACTCGACACGATGATCGCGGGCACCCTCCCCCACCTCGTGCACGGTGTAACTCTCCGCGGCCGCGAGGGAATCGATCAGTTCCGCGGCCACGTCGACGAAGACCACCTCGTAGCCGGCCTCGTGGAGCAGGAGGCCCACGAAGCCCCTGCCGATGTTGCCGGCTCCGAAGTGGACAGCCTTCATCAGTTGTTGACCTCCGAGAGGATGTCGAGGATCTCCTCGGCGCTGCCCGCCTTGAGCAGCGCATCCACCTCATCCTCGTCAGAGAACACGATCGCGATTTTGGAGAGGATCTCGAGGTGCTCGTTCTCGACGCCGGCGATGCCGACAACGAAGTGCACGGGGTTGCCGTCCCAGTCGATTGGCTGCGAGTAGCGCACGAACGAGAGCGCCGAGGAGAGGATCGCCTCCTTGCTCTCGTTCGTGCCGTGAGGGATGGCAAGGAAGTTCCCCATGTACGTCGAGACCGACTCCTCGCGCTCGAGCATCGCCGGCAAGTACGCCGCCGTCACCGCTCCGGCATCCATGAGAATGCTGTGGGCCTCCCGCATCGCCTCGAGCTTGGTCGTTGCCTCACCCTCGGTGCGGATCTGTGCGAGCTGCAGTACCTGTGACGCCATGGGGAACTCCCTCTTCCAGTTGTTGTCAGCTGCCGGACTGCCGCTTGAGCAGGTCGACGACCTCGTCGTACTTCGGGCTGTTCATGAAGTTGTCTACCGACACATGCTGGGCGTTCGGTGTCTTCTGCGACGCTCGGTCGGTGAGGTCCTGGTGCGTGATGACCAGGTCTTCCGTGCCATCCAGGTTGGCGATCGACTTGTTGACGACCGTCACGCCCTCAATTCCAGCCTTCTTGACCTTGTTCCGCAAGACGCTGGCACCCATCGCGCTCGACCCCATGCCGGCATCGCAGGCGAAGACGACGTTCTGGATGGGACGGGTCGCGGTGGTGGTCGTGGCACCGCCCGCGGCCGCGGCCCCGGCCGCCTCCGTGCGTGCCTCAGCAGTCTCGGCACCCGAGAGTCCGCCAAGCACGCTCGACGACTTGCCCTTGTTCGCCTCGGTCTGCGCGACCGCCGCGCCCAGGTCACCGCCGCCAGCCTCGAGGTCCTTCTTGCGGCTCGCCCGCAGGATGAGGGCGGCTACCAGGAACGAGACGGCTGCCGAGAACACGACGGACAGGATGACGCCGAGGAAGCTGTCATTGGCCGTCTGCAACAACACCGCGAAGATGCTGCCGGGCGATGCTGGGGCCCGCAAGCCGCTGTTGAACAGCACGTTGGTAGCGACACCGGTCATGCCACCCGCGATGACGGCAAGCACGAGGATCGGCTTCATGAGCACGTAGGGGAAGTAGATCTCGTGGATGCCACCGAAGAACTGGATGATGATGGCACCGGGGGCACTCGCCTTGGCGACGCCGACGCCGAAGAAAGCGAAGGCGAGCAGCAGGCCGAGGCCGGGGCCAGGGTTGGCCTCGACGAGGAACAGCACCGACTTGCCGGTGTCGATCGCCTGCTGGGTACCAATCGGCGTGAACACACCGTGGTTGATGGCGTTGTTGAGGAAGAGGATCTTGCCGGGCTCAACGAAGATGCTCAGCAGGGGAAGCAGTCCGAGGTTGACGAGCCAGTCGACCGCAGCCTCCAGCGCGTTGCTGAGCGCGGTGACCACGGGGGCGAAGCCGACGAGGCCCGCGACCGCGAGGATCGCCGCAAGGATGCCCGCGGAGAAGTTGTCGACCAACATCTCGAAGCCGGGCTTGATCTTGCCCGCCCACAGCTTGTCGACCTGCTTCATGAGCCACGCGGTCAGCGGGCCCATGATCATGGCGCCGAGGAACATTGGAATGTCCGTGCCAGCGATCACACCGACCGTGGCGATCGCACCCACGACACCACCGCGGGTGTCGTAGACGAGACGACCACCCGTGTAGCCGATGAGGATCGGCAGCAGGTAGGTGATCATGGGGCTCACGAGGCCGGTCCAGACAGAACCGTCTGGGGTCTCGCCGCCACCGAACATCGGGGCGTAGTCCCATCGCCAAGCGGCGACCGGGCTGTTCTCACCGAACCAGCCGTCCGGAATGAACATGGCGGTGATGAGACCCCACGCGATGAACGCGCCGATGTTGGGCATGATCATGCCGCTGAGGAAGGTGCCGAAGCGCTGCACTCCGACGCGTGCACCCCCTCGCTTGGCAGCGGCGGGTGCCGTTGCAGACTCCGTTGTCATTTTGTGTCCTTTTCTCTCAAGTGGTGCAGTTCGTATCGGGTGTGGTCGTTCAGCGCTCGGCGATGGCCGCGCGGACGGCGTCGCGAGCAGCGGACGCCGTGGGGGCGGCGAGTGCGGCCTCGGCGAGCGCCGTGGCATCCGTCGCCGTGTGCTGCAGGAGTTCGGCCCGCACGTCGGCGAACGCGGCGGGCGTCATCGACAGGGAGTTGACCCCGAGCCCCACGAGCACGACGGCGAGGAGTGGGTCGGCGGCCGCCTCACCGCACACGCCGACGGGCTTGCCGTGGGTGCGACCGGCGTCGCCGAGCATCCGCACGAGGCGCAGGACGGCCGGATGCCACGGGTCCTGGTAGGCGGCGACGGAACCGAGCATCCGGTCAGCCGCCAGCGTGTACTGGGTGAGGTCGTTGGTGCCGATGCTGACGAAGTCGCTCGCGGCGGCGACCTGCTCAGCCATGAGCGCGAGCGAGGGGATCTCGGCCATGACCCCCGCGACGCGGATGCCGAGCTCGCGGGCGAGGGCGACGAAGTATTCAGTCTCGGCCACGTCGGCGACCATCGGCGCCATCACCCAGAGGTCGGCCTCGGTCGCCTCCTGGGCGCGGGCGAGGGCCGTGAGCTGGTCGCGCAGGATCTGCTCGTTCGCCCGCAGGGAGCGCAGCCCGCGCAGGCCGAGCGCCGGGTTCTCCTCCTCGGCGTCGTTGAGGAAGCTCAGCGGCTTGTCGGCGCCGGCGTCGAGGCAGCGCACGACCACCTTCTTACCGGGGAAGGCCGCGAGCACGGCCGTGTAGTCGGCCTCCTGCTGCTCGACGCTCGGCGCCTCGGTTGCGTCGAGGAAGAGGAACTCCGTGCGGAAGAGGCCGACACCCTCGGCCCCGAGCTCGACGGCGGCCGCGGCATCCTGCGGGCTGCCGAGGTTTGCGAGGAGGGGCACACGGGTGCCGTCGGCGAGCGCACCATCAGTGATGGGCGCGCTCACGATCGCACGGATCTCGGCCGTGCGCGTCTCGGCGTCGGCGAGTTGCTCGGGCGAGGGCTCGACCGTCACGGTGCCCGCGCCGGAATCGACGAGCACCATCGTGCCGTCCGTGAGGGAATCCGCGCCCTCAACGCCGACGATCGCGGTGATCGACTTCGAGCGCGCGAGGATCGCCGTGTGGGAGGTCGGGCCGCCGTCACGGGTCACGAGGGCGAGCACCTTCTCGAGGTCGAGCAGCGCAGTGTCGGCCGGTGCCAGGTCGCGGGCGACGAGCACGAAGGGGCTGTCGGAGGTCGGCACGCCGGGGGCGGGCACACCGCGGAGGCGGGCGATGATGCGCTGGGCGACATCCGCGAGGTCGGCGGCGCGCTCCCCCATGTAGCCGCCCATGCCGGTCAGGAGCTCCTGGAAGGCAGCGAATGCCTCGAAGACGGCACGCTCGCCGGTGCTGCCGCCGTCGATGCGCGCGTTCACGTCGTCGACGAGCCCGGGGTCCTGCGCCATCATCGCCTGCGCGTCGAGCACCGCCTGTGCATCTCCACCCGCGCGCTGGCCGCGTTCGGCCAATTCGGATGCCACGGCCGCGAGCGCCTCGCTCACGGTGGCTTTCTCGGTGTCGGCGTCGCCGGTGCGGGGGGTCGCGTCGGGTTCGGGCAGGGGGTCAGGCATCCGCAGTACCGGGCCGGCAGCTATGCCGCGCCCGACGCCGACTCCTCGAAGCTCTCGCATCCCGCACTCCCTCGTCTTTGGGTCTCGCCGACGGCATGCAGCGGCGATGTGAACCGAGAGTACCCCCAACTCGATTGACAAACAAACAAATTCGGAGATAAAAATACGCAAGCAGACTTTTGTTTGTGATGTTTCTCTCGTGCGCCTCCGCGCCGAGCCGCACCTGTGAACGACGAGGTCACGATGTACGCACCCGAACGGCACCAGGCAATTCTCGAGCAGGCGCGCGCAAACGGCCGCGTCGAGGTGCGGGAACTCGCGGAGCTGCTGCGCGTCACCCCCGAGACGATCCGGCGCGACCTGACAAGCCTCGAGCGGCGCGGACTCGTGCGCCGCGCCCACGGCGGCGCGATCCCCGTCGAGCGCAGCCTCGTCGGCCCCGCCGTCTCGGAACGCAACGAGATCCGGGTAGCCGAAAAGCTTGCGATCGCAACGGCCGCGATAGACGAACTGCCGGATGGCGGGTCGATCCTGATCGACGCGGGCACGACGACGATCAAGCTCGCCGAACTCATCCCCACCGACCGCCGACTGACCGTCGTGACCCACTCGCTCCCCGTCGCGATCGCCCTTGCCGACCGCGACAACATCGAACTCCACGTGCTCGGGGGCCTCGTGCGGCCCACCTCCCGCGCCACCGTCGGCACCTGGACACACCAGATGGTGAGCATGGTGAGCGTCGACGTCGCGTTCATCAGCATCAACGGCATCACACCCGAGCGCGGCCTCACGACCCACAACATCGCCGAGGCCGCCGTGAAGTCGGCCATCATCAAGGCCAGCCGCCGCAGTATCGTGCTCGCGGATCACAGCAAGTTCGGCCGCGAGGAGTTCAGCAGGGTCGCCCCGCTCGCCGCCATCGACACGATCATCACCGACGCGGGCGTCAACGAGGAGCTCGTACACGAGGTAGAGGCCTCCGGCCCTGACGTGATCCTCGCGGGCCCCTCAGCGACACCGGCAGTAGCATGACGACACCAACACGGGAGGACAACGCCATGGCAGAAGCACAGCGCACGGTCGCATTCGGGTCAGCAGTCGGCCTGCACGCACGCCCCGCCGCGACAATCGCAAAGGCGGCCGGCGAGAGCGGGCACAGCGTCACGATCGAGGCACCGAACGGCAAGAAGGCCAACGCGGCCAGCGTGCTGCTCCTGCTCGCGATGGGGGTCTCGAAGGGCGATGAGCTGACCCTGACGGTGAGTGGGGACGACGCGGATGCCACGGCCGACCGGTTCGCGGAACTCATCGGCTCCGAGCTCGACCCGCAGTAGCATCCGAACACCGCGCTGGCGCGCCCCTCCCGCGGAGGGGCGTCCCGGCCTAGCCTGAGAGCGATGGAGCGGATCAAGCAACTCATCGCCTGGGTGACGGCGTCTCGACCAGTGCGCGTGTTTCAGCACTACCTACTCAACCGCGGGCCGATCCTCGCGTCCGGCCTCTCCTACCAGGCCCTCTTCGCGGTGTTCGCCGCAATCTGGGTCGCGTTCTCGGTCGCGGGCCTCGTCATCACGGGCAACGAGGAGCTCACGCAGGCGATCTTCGCGCTGATCGACTCCTACGCGCCCGGACTCATCGACTCGGGCGACGGCGAAGGTGCAATCGACCCAGATGACCTCACGGAAGCGGGCATCTTCGGGTGGACGGGAGTCGTCGCCGCGGGCGGTCTGCTCTTCACGACGCTCGGATGGCTCGCATCCGCTCGCGACGCCGTTCGGGTCATGTTCGAGCTGCCCCCTGAGCACCTCAACATCGTGCTGCTGAGACTCAAGGATGCGGGGCTCGGCCTCCTTTTCGCGGTCGCCGTCATCGTCTCCGCGGGCCTTCTCGTCTTCAGCACGCATGCGGTCGAGTGGACCTTCGAACTCGTCGGAATCGACCCCGACTCGTGGCTCGCGTCGGCAATCGCCTCGGGCGTGGGTCTCCTGCTGATGTTCGTGGTCGACACCGTGACGCTCGCTGCCCTGTATCGCTTCCTGGCGGGGCTGCGCATCCCCGTGCGCCAACTCGCGCCGGGGGCCCTCCTCGGCGCGGCCGGGATCGGCGTGCTCAAGGTGCTCGGTTCGGCGCTGCTCGGCGGGGCGACGCGAAACCCGCTGCTCGCATCCTTCGCCGTCATCATCGGTCTGCTGATCTGGTTCAACTTCCTTTGCCAGGTGATCCTCATGGCGGGCACGTGGATCGCCGTCGGCATGCGCGACCGCGGCCTCGTCGCCGACGAACGCATCGAGGAGGAGCGCCGCCAGGAGCGGGAGCGTGCGGCGGCCCATGAGGCCGCCGTGCGTGAGGAAGCGCGCCGACGACTCGCGCGCATCCGTCGCACGCGACGGTGGGGCTGGCTCTTCAGGCGATGAACCACCGCGGACGACGTCCCTGTCGGATGCCGCCGCTAGGGTCGAAGCATGTCGAAGCCGCTCCGCATTGCCTCCGTCAACGTCAACGGCATCCGTGCCGCCTACCGCAAGGGCATGGGTGACTGGCTCGCCACCCGCGAGATCGACATCCTCGCACTGCAGGAGGTGCGCGCCGACACGGAGCACATCACCGAGTTGCTCGGCGACGAGTGGGATGTGCTGCACGACCCGGCGACCGCGAAGGGCCGCGCGGGCGTCGCGCTCGCGAGCCGCACGCGTGCTGACGGCCGGCGCGGGGCCAAGATCCACCGCGTGGAGCTGGGCGCCGCCGACTTCGACTCGGCGGGGCGCTGGCTCGAGGCCGACTACGAGGTCGGCGACGAGATCATCACGGTCGTGAGCACCTACGTGCACTCGGGTGAAGACGGCACGCCCAAGCAGGTCGAGAAGTACAAGTTCCTCGACGCGATGACCGAGCGCCTGCCCCAGCTCGAGGCGCACTCCAAGTACGCGGTCGTGCTCGGCGACCTCAACGTCGGCCACACGAAGCTCGACATCAAGAACTGGAAGGGCAACGTCAAGAAGGCCGGGTTCCTCCCCAAGGAGCGCGCCTACTTCGACCGCTTCCTCGGCCCTCGCGGCGAAGAGGTCGAATGCCAGGACGGCACGACCGGTACCGGCCTCGGCTGGGTCGATGTGGGCCGGCGACACGCAGGCGAGGTCGACGGCCCCTACACATGGTGGTCGAACCGCGGACAGGCCTTCCCGAACGATGTGGGCTGGCGCATCGACTACCACCTCGTGACGCCCGCCCTTGCCGAGACGGTTGCCGACTACAAGGTCGACCGCTACCCCTCCTACGAGGAGCGCTGGTCAGACCACGCCCCGGTCGTGGTCGACTACAAGCTGTAGCGGGCTCGCTCACTCGCATTCCGGCGAAATCCGAGTTGTGCACCTTCCTAGAGGTCTCGAAGCTTCACTAGTCGGATCTCAACTTGTCCACACGCGGGTGCTGCGAGGAGTTGTGCACGGCGGCCGCGAGGAGCTGGGAGAGAAGCTGCTGACTGCGTGAGGATGCCGCTGTGCAGCCTCGAATTCCTCTCCCCGAAGACCTTGTGGCCGCTCCGTTTCACACGCGCTCGGGCGCAGCCGCGGGACTCGGACGCGGTCGCATGCTCGGCGCCGACCTGGAGTCACCACACCGGGGCGCCCGAGCGGTCCGAGGAACAGGCACCACGATTCTCGGAAGGGCGGCCACCTACGGGGCCGTCATGTCTCCCCGCGCGTTCTTCTCTCACGGCACCGCAGCGGCCCTCTGGGGGATGCCGCTTCCTTCGTTCCTCGAGACCGATTCGCGCCCCCTCGATGTGGGTGTGCCGAGCGGAATCGCCGTGCCCGCAGGCCGGGGCATCCACTCGCATCGCATCACAATTGACCCGACCGACATCGTTGAGCTCGAAGGACTACGGGTCACGTCGCGCGCGCGAACATGGTGCGACCTGGCGTCCCTGCTGAACGATGAGGATCTGGTCGCCGTTGGCGACTACCTCATCTGGCACAAACATCGCGGCGCGAATCGGATGGCGCGCTCGACCCTGGAGCGTGCATTCGACCGGTGGCATGGGCGCCGCGGGAGGCCTGCGATCTCCCGATGCCTGCCTCTCGTCAGCGACCGTGCAGATTCACGACCGGAGTCGATCATGCGCATGCGGGTGCTGGCAGCGGGACTGCCCCAGCCAGCGGTGAACCTGCCGCTCTACACGGCGACTGGCCGCTTTCTCGCCCAGCCTGACCTCTCATGGCCGCAGTTTCGTGTGACCCTCGACTATGAGGGGCGCCACCACTACACGGATGAGGCCCAGTGGGAGAAGGATGTCGCCCGCGTTCCGCGACTCGAGAACCACGGTTGGGCACACCTGCGAGCCAGCCGCTCGCACCTGCGCAACAGCTCGACCCTGTTGTCAGACCTGCGCCGCCGACTCGTCCATGGCGGGTGGCGGGGGAGAGATCCGAGTAGTGCACCTTCGCAGGCAGCGGGAAGATGCACTACTCGGATCTCAGCGGCGGGGCGGGCGCGAGGGGGCGTGGGAGGGAGAGGGGCGTGAGTGGGTGAGGGGCGTGGGAGGGTGCGGGGCCGCGATGCGGGAGAATGGTGGGATGACCGCTAAGCCCCGCCTGTTCTCCGGTATGCAGCCATCCGCCGACTCGCTCCAGATCGGCAACTACATCGGGGCGCTGCTGCAGTGGCGGGAGATGCAGGAGACCCACGACGCGATCTTCTGCGTCGTCGATCTGCACGCGATCACGGTCCCCCAGGAGCCGAAGCAACTCCGCGAGGCGACGCGCCGCACGGCTGCCCAGTACATCGCGGCCGGCATCGACCCCGCCAAGTCGACGCTGTTCGTGCAGTCACACGTGTCGGCGCATCCGGAACTCGCGTGGGCACTCAACACGATCACCGGCTACGGCGAGGCCAGCCGCATGACCCAGTTCAAGGACAAGTCCGCCCGGCACGGCGCGGATGCCACCACCGTCGGCCTCTTCGCCTACCCCGTGCTCATGGCGGCAGACATCCTGCTCTACGACGCCGAGGTCGTGCCCGTCGGCGAGGACCAGCGCCAGCACATCGAGCTGACCCGCAACCTTGCTGAGCGTTTCAACTCGCGCTTTGGCGAGACCTTCGTGGTGCCGGAGGCACAGATCCAGAAGGCGTCGGCCAAGATCTACGACCTGCAGGACCCCAGCTCCAAGATGAGCAAGTCGGCCTCGACCGAGAAGGGCGTCGTCTGGCTGCTCGACGAGCCGAACGCGACGGCCAAGAAGATCAAGTCGGCGACGACCGACAGCGAGGGCTCGGTGCGCTACGACGTGGCCGAGAAGCCGGGCATCTCGAACCTGCTCACGATCTACTCGGCGCTCTCTGGCACCGCGATTCCGGCACTCGAGGACCAGTACGCCGGCCGCGGCTACGGCGACTTCAAGAAAGATCTCGCCGAGGTCGTCACCGAGACCTTCGCCCCCATCCGCGCACGGGTGCTCGAGCTCCTCGACGACCCCGCCGAACTTGACCGCATCCTCGCAGGCAACGCCGACAGGGCGGCAGCGATCGCGGATGCCACACTCGCGCGCGTCTACGACCGCATGGGCCTCCTCCCCCGCCGCTGACGAGCTCCTCATGCAACCCTTTGAACTTCGCACCGAGCGGCTCGTGCTCTCGGCCCCCACACCCGACGATGCCGAGGCGATCCGCGAGCACTGCCAGGACCCCGTGTTGTCGAAGTACATCCCTGCGATCACGCAGCCGTACACGCTCGAGAAAGCGGAGGAGTTCATCGCCTTCACGCAGCAGGGCTGGGCTTCGGGCGAAGAGCTCACCTGGGGCATTCGCGCCGATGGGCAATTCGTGGGAGTGATCTCGCTGCGACGCGTGACCGCGGACGACATCGGCTTCTGGCTGGGCGCCAAGCACCGCGGCCACGGCTACATGCCGGAGGCCGTGCACGCGGTGCTCGATTGGGCGTTCGACGCCGCGAACCCGCTGCGGGTGGAGTCTGTGGGCTGGGAGTGCCTGACCGGAAACCTGGCTTCGGCGAGCGTCGCGCGCAAGTGCGGCTTCAGGTTTGAGGGCGAGGGCGCGGGTCGGCGGCCGGACGCGAGCGGCGAGCATCCGCTCTCCTGGCGGGGACGCATCGACGCTGGCGACTCGCGCAGCGTCAAGGCGGGCTGGCCCTCTTCCTCGTGACTCACGGCCATGTCTCACTGTAGGGTGGCATTGTTGAGGGAATTTCGCGACCGGGGTGTGGTTGCCCGGATGCGCGGTCCCTGGCGAAGAGCCAGCGGCGCCAGAGACGTCTGAAGTGCTCGACGAGGGATGTCCGGCGGGTGACGGGAACGTCGCCGTCGCCGATCTAAAGGAGTTGCACCCGCGATGACCGCGTTCACAGACACGATCGCATCAGCCGGAATCTTCCAGCGCTGTGCCCTCTTCGTCGTGGCCCTCCTTGGCGCGCTTGGCTTGGCCGGTTGCGCAACGCTCTCCCCGGGCGGATCAGCCGCAACGCAGGAGAAGCGGGAAGTCGAGATCGCGGCGCTGATCGAGGAGAGCAGCGAGAACATCGTCTCGGCGCGGGCCAGCCACGTCCGCTCAGGACTGGGAGTCAACCTCTACGTGAACTTCGACATGGCCACGGACGCTGTGACCGCTGCCGAACTCGAGGCGGTACTGCGGGTCGTGGCACCTCGGGTCCCCGAAGCCATCGGAGTGGTCAGGTTCTCTGCCGACAATGCCCAGGGCGATGCGATCCCATTGACGGACGCGGCAGAGGAGCTCGGGCTGCCAGAACTGAGCATCAAGAGTGAGGGCGTTGTGACGTTCGGCCCGAAGTCACTCGCAGAGCGCTACGAGGAGTGAGCTGCGGGTCAGCGTTCCGTGTGACGGCATCCGGAATAGTCCGCAGATGCGCGCGTTGTAGACTCCAGAGAAGTACGTGCTCCGGGGTCGGTGAGAATCCGAACCGGCGGTGATAGTCCGCGACCCGCGGCGTTGCGAAAGCAGCAAGGCGGTTGAGCCGGTGAAATTCCGGCACCGACGGTAATGGGATGGCAGCAAGCTGCGCTCCCTCAGTCCGGATGAGAGGAAGCACACGTGGTTCGCGCTACCGCGACACCATGGCTCGTACGCGGGCACCCCGGAGACGTGTGACGACACGAGGACCGGGATGAGCGAAACAGGGCACGAGACCGAAGCGCGGGATGCGCACGCGCTTGAGCAGGCCATGCGACACGCGATCTCGCTGGCCGAGCGCGGCCCGGGGTGGGGCATCAATCCGCAGGTCGGATGCGTGTTGCTCGATGCAGCAGGCAACCGGGTGTCGGAAGGATGGCACCGGGGCGCGGGTACTCCGCACGCGGAGGTCGATGCCCTCTCCAGGCTGGGCGCCGATGTCCCGTCCGGCCTCACCGCCGTCGTCACCCTTGAGCCCTGCAACCACACGGGCATGACCGGACCCTGCGTCGCGGCCCTCATCTCCGCCGGCGTGTCGCGCGTCGTCTACGCGGTCGCGGACCCCGGCGCCGAGTCCGGCGGCGGTGCGACGACGCTGCGCGACGCGGGCGTCGAGGTGGTGGGGGGCGTGCTTGCCGACGAGGTGCAGGAGCTGATGCATCCGTGGCTCACGGCGGTGCGCCGACAGCGCCCCTGGGTCACGCTCAAGTGGGCCTCAACCCTCGATGGGCGCGTGGCGGCCTCCGACGGAACGAGCCAGTGGATCACGGGCGCCGCCGCCCGACAGCGGGTGCACGAGCAGCGGGCCGCAAGCGACGCCATCGCCGTCGGCACCGGCACCGTGCTCGCCGATGACCCCTCCCTCACCGCCCGCGGCGAAGCGGGCGAGTTCATGGAGCACCAGCCGATCCCCGTCGTGATCGGTGAAACCCTCGTGCCGCGCTCCTCGCGCGTGCTCCACCACCCGCAGGCTGCGATCGTCACGGCGAGCCGCGACCTCGATGCGGTGCTGGCCGATCTCTATGGCCGCGGCATCCGTCGCCTCTATGTCGAGGGCGGTCCGACGCTCGCGAGCGCATTCATCGCGCAAGGGCTCGTCGACGAGTATTCGATCTACCTCGGCGCGCAGCTGCTGGGCGCCGGCCGAACCGCCGTGGGTGACATCGGCGTCAGCACGATCGGCGAGGCGCGGCGGCTCGAGATCCGTGGGGTTGAGGTGCTTGGCGGGGACGTGCTGCTGACGGCTCGGCCGGCGGGCGGCGCAGTCCGCTCACGCCACGAGGCGAGCGTCGGCGGCGAGCTCGACGAGCAATACGAACGAGGAGATGACTGATGTTCACGGGAATCATCGAGGAACAGGGCGAGGTCATGGCCTGGGAGCCATCAACGGATGCTGCGCGCATCACGGTGCGCGCACCGAAGTGCGTCTCGGATGCCGGCCACGGTGACTCGATCGCGGTCAGCGGCGTGTGCCTCACGGTCGTCGACCAGGGCGAGGACTGGTTCACCGCCGACGTCATGGCCCAGACGATCGCCATGAGCACCCTCACGAACCCGCGCCCCGGCGAACGCGTCAACCTCGAGCGGGCGGCACCGGTGCACGGACGCCTCGGTGGCCACATCGTGCAGGGCCACATCGATGGCACGAGCGAGTTGCTCGACGTGACCCCCGGCGACGCCTGGCGAGTACTGCGCTTCTCCCTCTCCCCCGAACTCGCGCCCCTCGTGGTCGACAAGGGCTCGATCGCGGTCGACGGTGTCTCGCTGACGGTCTCCGCGGTGGGCGACGACTGGTTCGAGGTGTCCCTGATTCCCGAGACGCTGAGCGCCACGACGCTCGGGATGCGCGCGGTGGGCGACCGCGTGAACATCGAGACCGACATCCTCGCCCGTCATGTGCAGCGGATGCTGCGACTGCAGTCCCCCGCGAGTGCGGGCACCACCGAGAGGAGCGAGCCATGAGCCTCGCCGAAATCCCCGCCGCGATCGCGGAGCTCCGCGCTGGCAAGCCCATCATCGTCGTCGACGACGAGGGCCGCGAGAATGAGGGCGACGTCATTATCTCGGCCCAGCTCGCGAGCCGCGAGTGGATCGGGTGGATGGTGCGCCACACCTCCGGCTACATCTGCGCCCCCATGACGCGTCAGATCGCCGACCGGCTCGACCTTCCCGCCATGGTTGTGGACAACGAGGACCCGCGCGGCACCGCCTACACGATCTCGGTCGATGCGGCCGAGGGGATCACGACCGGCATCAGCGCCTCCGATCGCACGACGACGTTGCGGGCGCTTGCTGACCCTGCCTCGACGCCCGCGAGCGTCATCCGGCCGGGGCACATCCTGCCGCTGCGCGCCGTGGATGGTGGCGTGCGCGAGCGCGCGGGCCACACCGAGGCGACGGTCGACCTGATGCGCCTCGCGGGCCTCGAGCCGGTCGGCGCGATCGCCGAGATCGTCGAGGACTCGGGCGAGATGATGCGCCTGCCCGGCCTCATCGCGCTGGGTCAGGAACACGGCCTCGTCGTCATCACGATCGAGGAGCTCAGCAACTACCTGGATGCCCTCGATGACAACACGGCGGCACCGCTCGGCGCGGCGATCCCGCAGACCTCGCGGGTCGTGTTCGCGGTCGAGACGCGACTGCCGACCGTGCTCGGGGAGTTCACGGTGCGTGCCTACCGCGACCGCATGAGCGGTGCCGATCACGTCGCGATCATCTCCGGCGAGCCGAAGGACGGATGCCTCATCCGTGTGCACTCGGAGTGCCTGACCGGTGAGGTCTTCGGCTCGCTGAAGTGCGAGTGCGGCCCGCAGCTGGAATCGGCGCTCGCCCAGATCCGTGAGGACGGCGGGGTCGTCATCTACATGCGCGGCCACGAGGGCCGCGGCATCGGGCTCATCAACAAGCTGAAGGCCTACCAGCTGCAGGATGCGGGCCTCGACACGCTTGACGCCAACCTTGCCCTCGGCCTGCCTGCTGACGGACGCGACTACGGCGCCGCGGTCGCGATCCTCGAGGACCTGGGCCTCGGCTCGGTGCGCGTCATCACGAACAACCCCGACAAGGTCAAGCAGCTGACCGACCGCGGCATCGTCGTGACGGAGCAGGTGCCCATCGTCGTCGGCCTCGACCCACTCAACGAGGGCTACCTCCAGACGAAGCGCGACCGCATGGGGCACCTCCTGCCCGAACACATCGATGTGAACGGGGCCGACCCCGTCGAGATGGCTCGCCAGAGCCAGAAGGAGCAGGCACTGTGAGTGGAGAGGGTTCCCCCGAGGTCGAGGTCGACGGACGGGGCCTTGCGGTCACGATCGTCGCCGGCCAGTGGCACGAGGTCATCACCGATGGGCTCCTCGCCGGCGCGCGGCGGGTGCTTGAGGCATCCGGTGCCTCCATCACGGAGGTGCGGGTGCCGGGCAGTTTCGAGTTGCCGGTCGTCGCGAAGGCGGCGCTCGAGAACGGTGCGGATGCGGTGGTCGCCCTCGGCGTCATCATCCGCGGTGGCACGCCCCACTTCGAGTACGTCTCCGCCGCGGCAAGCGACGGCCTGACCCGCGTGGCCCTCGACACGGGCAAGCCGGTGGGATTCGGGTTGCTCACCCTCGACGACGAGCAGCAGGGCCTCGACCGGGCCGGGCTGCCCGGGTCGAAGGAGGACAAGGGCGCGGAGGCGGCATCCGCGGCGCTTGCGACGGCAGTGGTGCTGCGGGACATCCGGGCGTAGCGTGCGAGGGGCCAGCGCGCCTCGCGGGCATAGGATAAATCGTCCGCACACGTAGGAAGTTGCCCATGTCTGTCAACGCCACCGCTGAAGTGCCCACCCCGGCGAACCCGCGCTCTCGCGTCGTGCTCGCGAGCCTCGTCGGCACGACGATCGAGTTCTACGACTTCTACGTCTACGCCACCGCTGCGGTACTCGTGTTCCCGCATCTCTTCTTCCCCGCCGGGGACGAGACGACCGCGCTGCTCTCCTCCTTCGCCGTCTTCGGCGCCGCCATGGTCGCGAGGCCGCTCGGCGCGGTCTTCTTCGGCCACCTCGGCGACAAGGTGGGGCGCAAGACCACGCTCGTCGCCGCCCTCCTCACGATGGGCATCGCGACCTTCCTCATCGGCGTACTGCCGACCTACCTCGTCATCGGATGGTTTGCGCCCCTCCTGCTCGTGATCCTCCGTCTCGCCCAGGGCTTCGCGCTCGGCGGCGAATGGAGCGGTGCTGCGCTCGTCGCGACCGAGAACGCCCCGAAGGGCAAGCGCGCCTGGTACGGCACCTTCCCGCAACTGGGTGCACCCATCGGCTTCATCATCGCCAACGGCCTCTTCCTCATCATCGCGGCGCTCCTCCCCTCCGACGACCCCAGCCGCCCCTCCGACGCCTTCCTCGACTGGGGATGGCGCATCCCGTTCCTCTTCTCGGCCGTCATGGTCATCGTTGGCCTGTGGGTGCGACTCAAGCTCGTCGAGAGCACGGCGTTCTCCAAGACCGTCACAGGTGGACGCGTCGTCAAGCTGCCGCTCGGCCTCGTCGTCCGTCGCAACTGGCGCGAGCTGATCCTCGGCACCTTCTTCATGCTCGCGACCTACGTGCTCTTCTACCTCATGACCACGTTCTCGCTCAGCTACGGCCGCGCACCGGTCGACCCGCAGGACTCGGGCGTGCAGCCGGGACTCGGCTACGACTACACGACCTTCGTGCTCATGATGATTGTCGGCGTCGTCTTCTTCGGCATCTTCACGCTCGTCTCCGGCCCCCTCGCCGACCGTTTCGGCCGTCGCCGCACGCTCATCGTCGTGACGCTCGCCATCATCGCCTTCGGGCTCCTGTGGGTGCCGCTCCTCAGCGCGGGCTTCGCGGGCGTCATGGCATGGCTCATCATCGGCTTCACCCTCATGGGCTTCACCTTCGGGCCCATGGGCGCGCTGCTGCCGGAGTTGTTCCCCACCAACGTGCGCTACACCGGCTCCGGAATCTCCTACAACGTGAGCTCGATCCTCGGCGCCGCCGTCGCCCCCTTCATCGCCGTGTGGCTGTGGGCCATGGCTGACGGCAGCCCCGTGCTTGTGGGCGTCTACCTGGCTGTCATGGCCGCCATCACGCTCGTGTCGCTCATCATCGGCAAGGAGACCAAGGACGTCGACATCGAGCGCTGAGACGCTGGGTAGGATGGATGCCATGAGCAAACGCAACGGCGCGCGCGGCGCGGTCACCTTCTGGTCCTGGGCCCTCGTCACCGTCTCCGCGGTGCTCTTCGCAGGGTGGGCCTACACCGTCTTCGTCGGCCCCATCCCGTTCCTCAACCCGTAACTCCCTGGGCCGCTGCGCGCGGACGCTCCGGCGGGATCGCCGCCAGCAGGGTGCGCGTGTAGTCGTTCTGCGGGTCGGCGTAGAGCCGCTCGTTGCTCGACAGCTCGACGATCTCGCCCTGGCGCATGACCGCGATTCCGTGGCACATCTGCTGCACGATCGCGAGGTCGTGGGCAATGAAGAGGTAGGTCAGCCCGAGATCCTGTTGTAGGGTCGCGAGGAGCTCAAGCACCTGCGACTGGATCGACACGTCGAGGGATGCCGTCGACTCGTCGAGGATCATGAGCTTCGGTTCGACCGCGAGCGCCCGCGCGATGCTCACCCGCTGGCGCTGTCCGCCCGAGAGCTCGTGCGGGAACCGGTCGGCGAAGTCGCGCGGCAGCCGCACGAGTTCGAGCAGCTCCTCCACCCGCCCACGACGGCCTTGCGCCCCCGCGGCGAGCTTGTGCACGCGGAGGGGTTCCGCGATCGCTTCGGCCACCGACATCCGTGGGTTTAGTGACGAGAAAGGGTCTTGGAAGACCATGCTGATCTCGCGCCGAAGCTGCGTGAGCTCGGCACCGCGGCGCCCGAAGATATCGCGTCCCTCCAGTGTGACGGTGCCGCCAAGCGGCTCCGTGAGGCCCGTCAGCACGCCCGCAACGGTGGACTTGCCGGAGCCCGACTCCCCCACGAGGCCCAGCGTGTGTCCGCGACGGATGTCGAGGCTCGCGCCACGCACGGCGTGCACGGTCGACTTGCCCGTCGCCGTCGTGATCGGGAAGCTGACATCGAGGTCGCGGATCGACAGCAGCACGTCGGCGTTCGGATCGGCGGGCGCAGGCGTGGCTCGACCCAGCACCGGCCGAGCGTCGAGGAGGGTGCGCGTGTAGTCGTGCTGGGGCGCGTTGAAGACCTCGACAATGGGCCGCTGCTCAACCGCCTCCCCGCGGTAGAGCACCGTGACGTCGTCGGCGACCTGGCCGATCACGCCGAGGTCATGGCTGATCCACACGACCGCCATCCCTCGCTCCTCCTGCAGCCCACGCACGAGTTCGATGATCTGCGCCTGCGTCGTGACGTCGAGCGCCGTCGTGGGCTCGTCGGCGATGAGCAGATCGGGGTCGCAGGCGAGGGCGACCGCGATCATGACCCGCTGTCGCTGCCCACCCGAGAGCTGGTGGGGGTAGGCGGCGAGCCGGTCTGAGGGGTTTGGGATGCCGACGGAGTCGAGGAGCTCCAGGGCACGGGACCTCGCCTGACGACGACTGAGGCCGAGGTGGACTTCTGGGCCTTCCGTGAGCTGGCGTTCCAGCGTGAGCAGTGGATTGAGGGACGTGCTCGGGTCCTGGAAGATGAAGCCGATGCGGTCGCCGTGGACTCGTCGGAGCTGCGTCGGCGTTGCGGTGACGAGGTCGAGGCCCGCAGCATCCGTCGACCCCAGCCGGCTCGCGCCCGTCACGAGGGCTCCCGGCGCATCGATGAGCCCGGTCGCGGCGAGCACCGTCATGGACTTGCCGGAACCCGACTCCCCCACGATGCCGAGCGTCTGGCCGCGTTCGACATCGAACGAGACCCCGTCGACGATCGTCGAACGGCCGATCGTGACACCCAGGTCACGCACCGAGAGCACCGCGGTCATCGGCGCCTCCTTGCCTCGAGGATGGTTCGCTGGCGCGGGTCGAGCACGTCGCGAAGGCCGTCGCCGACCAGGTTGAACGCCAGCACGGTGATGAAGATCGCGGCGCCGGGGAAGATGCTCATCCACCACGCCATGCCGAGGAAGCCCTGCGCATCGAAGAGCATGCGGCCCCAGGATGGCTGTGGCGGCTGCACCCCGAGGCCGAGGAACGACAGGGCGGCCTCCGAGAGGATCGCGAAGGCAAGCGAGAGTGAGGTCTGCACGATGAGCGGGCCGGTGATGTTGGGCAGGATGTGGCGGCGCAGGATGAAGAATGACCCCGTGCCCATCGTGCGGGAGGCCTGCACGAAGGGTTCGACCGCGACACTCAGGGTGCTGCCGCGCGTCACGCGGGCGAAGATCGGCGTGTAGACGATGCCGATCGCGAGCATGGTCGTGAGCAGCCCCGGCCCGAGGATCGCGACGATCGCCATCGCAAGCAGCAGCACGGGGAAGGCGAACATGACATCGACGCCGCGCATCAGCACGGTGTCGAGCCAGCCGCGCGTGTAGCCCGAGACGATTCCAACGACGACACCGATGACGAGGGCGAAGGCGACACTCGCCACCGCGACGAGGAGCGAGACCCTCGTCGCGACGAGCACACGCGAGAAGACATCGCGGCCGAGGTCATCCGTGCCGAACCAGTGCTCGGTGCTCGGCGGCTGGAGGGCGTTCACGACGTTGGTGGCGTTGACCCCGTAGGGCGCGACGAGGGGGCCGATGAGGGCCACCACGCTGACGAGCAGGAGCACGACGCATCCGGCGAGCGTCACCTTGTTTTGCAGCAGCAGGCCGACGAGACTCCCCCGCGAGGGCGGCGTCGCGGCGGCGGGCGCCTGCTTCTCTGACATGGTCATGACAGTCGGATCCTCGGGTCGACAACGGCGTAGAGCACGTCCACCAGCAGGTTGATGAGCAGGAACATGACCGCGATCAGCAGCACCGCCCCCTGGATGATCGGGTAGTCACGCGACGCGACCGCGTCGAAGACGAGCCTGCCGAGTCCCGGCCAGGCGAAGACCACCTCGACGACGATCACCCCGCCCAGCATGGTGGCCATCTGGATGCCCGTGATGGTCAGCACCGGCACGAGCGCATTGCGCACGATGTGCCTGAAGGTCACGACCTTGGGGGCGAGCCCCTTCGAGCGGGCGGTGCGGATGTAGCCCATGCTCGCGACGTCCAGCACGGCCGCGCGGATGTACCTGGTCATGATCGAGCCCGCCACGATGCCCATCGTGATCGCCGGCAGGGTGACCCGACGCAACCACTCGAGCGGGTCATCCGTGAAGGCCACATAGCCGGAGGACGGCAACCAGCCCAGCACCGAAGAAAAGAGGGTGATGAGCAGCATGCCCATCCAGAAGTCGGGAACCGAGACGCCGAACTGGCTTGCGATGCGCACGATGCCGTCACTGATGCGGCCCTCCCGGAGGGCCGAGTAGATGCCTGCTGGCAGTGCGACGGCAAGGCCGATCACGAGGCCCGCGAGCGCGAGGGAGATCGTGGCGGGCAGGCGCTCCAGCAGCACCGCCGTGACCGGCTCGCCGTTGCGAAAACTCACGCCCAGATCGCCCGTGACCGCCCCTCCGAGGTATCCGACGAACTGCTCCCACAGTGGGCGGTCGAGACCGGATGCCGCGCGCAGGGCCTCATAGGAAGCCTCCGTGTACCTCGTGCCAAGGGCGATCCGTACGGGGTCGCCCGGCACCAGTTGCACGATCGAGAACACCACGACCATGACCCCGACCAGCACGACCGCCGTGTAGGCGAGTCGCCGGGCCAGGAACCTGACCGTGGTGTTCTCGAGCACTGCCCTCATGTCTGTGCGAGCGTCAGTCGCTGAACGACACGTTCTTGAAGCGGATGGCCCGGTCGCCGCGCGCCTCGTAGTCCTCAAGCTCCGGCGTCCACGCCTGGATCACCGAGGGGTTGTAGAGGTAGATGTAGCTGGCGTCGTCGGCGATGAGCGCTGCGGCCTCGTCGTAGAGCGCCTTGCGAGCATCCGTGTCGGTCTCGGTGCGCGCCTCGTCGAGGAGCGCGTCGACCTCGGGGTTGGAGTACTGCTGCGCGTTGCTGCCACCCGCACTGTGGTGCTGCGCGTAGTAGAAGTCGTCGGGGTCGATGTTGCCAAGCCAGCTCATCATGAGCATGTCGAAGCGTCCCGCGTTCTGCGCATCGAGCCAGCTCGCGAAGTCAGGGCTCGAGATGTTCACCGTGATGCCGATCTCGGCGAGGTTGTCGGCGATGACCTGGGCGGCCGCGACCGACTCCGGGTAGTCGGAGGAGACGAGCAGCTCCATCTCGGCGGAGGGCACGCCCGCGTCGGCCATGAGGCTCTTCGCCTGGTCGATGTCGGTGCTGTAGGCGTCGTACTCGCTGTACCAGGAGCTCGCCTTCGGGATCGCGAGCTGGTTGACCTCGGCCGTGCCGTAGCTCGTGACCTGCGCGATCGCGTCGCGGTCGATCGCGTAGGCGACGGCCTGGCGCACGCGCACGTCATTCCACGGCTCCTTGGCCTGGTTCATGGCGAGGTACCAGTAGTCGTTGCTGGGGTTCTGGCCGAGCACGATCGTGTCGTCCCCCTCAAGGCCCGCGACCTGCTGGGCGGGAATCGAGTCGGTCCAGTCGACGTCACCGCTCTTGAGGGCGGCGAGTGCCGTCGACCCCTCCGAGATGAAGCGGAAGGTCACACCCGCGATCTCGGGCGCGCCACCCCAGTAGTCCTCGTTGGCGACGAGCTCGATGCTGTCGCCCGAGGTGTAGTTCTCGAGCGAGAAGGGGCCCGTGCCGACGGGGGCGGTCGAGATGTCGCCGCTCGCCGCGTTGTCCTCGTTCACGATCGCGAGGCCCTTGAATCCGCCGAGGCTCGAGAGCAGGTTGGGGGTCGGCTGGGCGACCGTGATCTCGACGGTCGTGTCATCCGTCGCGGTGATGTCGGTGATGGCCGAGAGCCGCCACGCGTTGGAGAGCTCCTCGTCGATGATGCGGTTGTAGGAGTAGACCACGTCGTCGGCGGTGAATTCGGAGCCGTCGTGGAAGGTCACGCCCTCCCGGAGACTGAAGGTCCAGGTGAGCTGGTCGTCGCTGAGTTCCCAGTCCTCGGCGAGCGCTGGCTGCATCTCGAGGTTCTCGTCGGGCTCGACGAGGGTGTCGTAGATGTTCTCAAGCACCTGGAACGAGAAGTATGAGGTGGTCTTGTGCGGGTCGAGCTGGTCGGGTTCGCCCGCGATCGCGGCGGTGAGCACGCGGCCATCTGCGCCGTCGAGGTCGACCCCCTCCCCCGTGGAGCAGGCGGCCAGGGCTGCGACGCCCGTCATGGCGATGCCCGCCAGCAGCATTCGTGACTTCATGGGGGTGTCCTCCGAGCTCTCGGGTGAGCGGTCAGCTGCGACCGTTCGGCCATTTCGATCAATCTACTGATGTTTGCATCATTATGGAGTAGCTTGGTCGGGCGGACAAGGCCCGCGAGCCAAAGAAACACGATCGCAACATCCCGCCGCGGAAGGACCCATGACCTACAGCCTGCTCCTCGCCCACCCCGCGAGCCGCACGCTCGCCGTCGCGACCGCGAGCTTCTCCCTCGCCGTCGGCAAGGCGGTGCCCGCGGTGCTCCCCGGCATCGGTGCCGTCGTGAGTCAGGCCTACACGAACACCCGCCTCCGCGGCCCACTCCTGCGGATGCTCGAATCCGGGCAGCACCCCGCAGCCGCCCTCGCCAAACTCGCCATCCTCGACACGGACCCTGCCCGTCGCCAGGTCGGCCTCCTGGCCGCCGACGGGTCCCACGCCGCTCACACCGGCACCGACTGCAGCGACTGGGCCGGCCACCGCTCCGCACCAGGGATCCTCGTGATCGGCAACCTCCTCACCGGCCCCGACGTCGTCGACGGGATGCTCGCCTCCCTCACCACCTCACCCCTCGTCACCTCGGCCCTGGTCAGCGGGGCGGATGCTGCGGCTCACGACATCGCCCGGCGCGCCGTCAGCGCACTCCGCACCGGCCTGGCCGCTGGGGGCGACCGCCGCGGGCAGCAGAGCTCGGCACTGCAGGTCGCCGCGGGAGGGCGCGACAGCGACTGGCCGCCAGCCCTCACGGTCGACCTGCGGGTCGACGACCACGGGCATCCGCTCGACGAGCTCGACCGGATGCTCGACCTGAAGTTCGGCGCCTGACCCCTCAGGGCGCCCTCAGGCCACAACGGGCCGTCAGGCTTCGAAGGGGCTCACGGCCCCCAACACGACCGTCGTGCCATCGGAGGCGTTCGCCCACCAGTGGGGCACCGAGCATCCGTAGGTCATGGCGTCACCCTCCTCGAGCACGACCTCACGCTCACCATGCACGACCCGCAACGAACCCGACTCGACCAGCACGCATTCCGTGCCCAGGTGGCGGAACGGCTGCCCCTCATTGGAGAACCCCGGCGGTAGGGTGCTGCGGATGAGCTGCATGGTCGTGTGCTGCCGCGGTGTCACCAGCTCGCGCACCACACGCTGACTCTCGGGACCGTCTGCGGTCGGCAGCATGAAACGGTCCCCCAGGCGCACGACCGCGCCATCTCCGTTTGGATCCCCGGCCAGCAGCTTCGACATGGGAACACCGAGGGCGCTCGACAGCCGGTGCAACGACGCAAACGACGGATTGCCGAGGCCGCGCTCCAGCTGGCTGATCAGCCCGAAGCTGACCCCAGAACGTGAGCTCAGAGCCTGCACGCTCAAGCCCTGCCGCTTGCGTTCCGTCTTGAGGAGCGCGCCGAGCGCCGCAATCTCGAGGTCAATACTCGACGACGTGTCGTCCATGCGTGCCACCCTAGCGCGGGGCCCGCACGGGCCTGGCGAACTCGACCGTGAGCAGCACCCCGGCGAGCACCATCACTCCGCCGACGATCTCGGCCACGTTCGCGCTCGCTCCAAGCAGGAGCGAACCGGCCACCGTGAACACCGTGATGAGGTTGAGCGACGCTCCCGCTTGCTGTGCGGGGAGGCGCTCAAGCGCGAGGTTCCAGAAGACGTAGGCGATGAGCGACGGGCCGAGTCCGATGTAGATGAGCGCTGCCCATCCGGCGCCCTGGGCGGGGACCGTGAGTCCATCCCACCAGGCGAACGGCGCCAGCACCATCAGTGCGATCGCTGCTTGCACCGTGACCGAAGCGATTGGCGGCAGCGGCGCACCCAGGCGCCCCCCGATCGTGTATCCCGTCCACACCACGATCGCGCCGAGCATGAACACGCTGCCCAGCTGCAGCGGTTCCCTCAGGATCGCGAGAGGATCGCCGCCGCTCAGCACCAGCACGACACCCAGGAAGGCGATCACGATTCCGACGACCGCTCGCACTGACATCCGCGAGCCCAGGATGACAACCGCGGCGACCGCGATCAGGGCCGGATTGAAGGCGTTGATGAGGGCTGAGTTCAGGGCCGAGCCGTGCTCGAGCGACAGGTACAGCAGCAGGTTGTAGGCGCCGACCCCCATGAGGCCGACCGCCAGATGCCGCGGCCAGTGCCGGAGCACCTCTCCCCAGTGAGGGCGCTCGAACAGCTGCGCCACCAGCACGAGCGGCACGAGGGCGATCGCCCAACGAGCCCAGACAAGGTCGAAGGCGCCCATCTCGGCGCTCGCGAAGCCACCGACCAGAAAGTTGCCGGCCCAGGCGAGCGTCGCAATGACCAGGCACGCAATGCCGGCCAGAGTGCGCCGAGGCGTCGCGGGAGTCTCGGCAGATGGCATCCGCGACAGCCTACCGAGTCCGCGGTGGGGCCGGCACCAGGGGCACCCTTCTTGGTTCGGTACTGTACTCGGGCGTCAGGCAGGAGGCAGTGGCGCATCCCCGAAGCGGCGGCGCTCGCGGCGACCAACGAGCACGCCTTCAACAACGAGCAGCAGCACGGCCAGCCCGATACCCGCATACGTCACGTACTCCGACGGCTCGATCGCTTCACCAAGCAGAAGCAGGGCGACGAACACAAGCACGATCGGTTCCACGTAGCTGAGCAGCCCGAAAAGGCTGAACGACAGGAACCGGCTCGCGACGATGTAGAGGGTCAGCGCGACGGCGCTGATCGCCCCGAACGCGATGAGCATCAGCCACGGTCGCTCGCCGCCTGAGGCGCCGGGGCCCACGGCGAACCACAGGCACGGGATGAGCAGCACCACGAGCTCGATCCACATGGCACCGGGAGTATCCACCCCGAAGGCGCGACGGATCGTGAAATAGATCGGATAGCCCAGTGCGACAGCAAAGGTCGCCCACGACAGGCCGCCGGAGGTGAAGAACGCCGCCCCCACACCGATGACCGCGGCGATGACGGCCGCCGTGCGCACCCCGCTCAGCCGCTCACCGTGCAGCAGCACCCCCACGATGACCATCGTCAGCGGCATCAGCAGGTACCCGAGCGCCACGTCCAGGCCGTGCCCCGACATGGGAGCCCAGGCGAACAGCCACAACTGGAGTCCGAGGAGGGCGGCGTTCAACACCAGCACGAGCACCTGCCAGGGCTTCGCTCGGAGGCGAGCCCACGCATCCGTCACCGATGCCCACGACCGGATCGCCAGCAACAGCACGGCCATGAACGGGACCGTCACTACGATGCGCCACGACACCACCTCGGCATCCGTCATTCCCTCGAGCGCCGCCGGAATGAAATACACGGCACCGAACAACACCGACGCGACCACCGAGGCGATGATGCCGCGGCCCTGCGTCTCGGCCTTGTGGGAGGGATGGGTCACCCCCCAATTGTCTCAGTCTCACGGCAAGGCGCTCGTAGACTTGGTTGCGGCGCCGCAGTCGACCGCGCCACCGATCCCCGGAGCTGAACAGCATGAGCATGAGCGCGCCCGCACGAGGCAAGAAGCGAACTCCCGAAGGGCCCCGGGCGAAGTTCAGCCAGCTGCTCCCCTACCTCGCCGAGCACAAGCCCGTGCTGGCCGTCGTGGTCGTGCTGAGCATCCTGGGCGCCATCGCCTCGCTCGTGCAGCCCCTCCTCATCGGGGAGGTCATCACCGCCGTGCAGTCCGGCGAGACGCTCGGCGGGCTCGTGTGGGTGCTCGTCGCGCTCGTCGTCATCGCCGCGATCATCAGCGGCGTGCAGCACTGGCTGCTCCAGCGCACCGGCACCGGCATCGTGCTGTCGGCCCGCCGCCGCCTCATCTCGCGAATGCTGCGCCTGCCGATTCGCGAATACGACACCCGCCGCACGGGTGACCTCGTCTCCCGAGTTGGCTCAGACACCACGCTCCTCTACGCCGTCATGACGCAGGGACTCGTCGACGCGATCGGCGGCGTGCTCATCTTCCTCGGCGCCCTCATCGCGATGCTCATCCTCGACCCCGTGCTGCTGGGCCTCACCGTCCTTGTGATCGGTGTCTCGATCGCCGTCGTCGGCAGCCTCTCGGGCCGCATCCGTCGCGCCAGCCAGCAGCAGCAGGAGAAGGTGGGCGACCTCGCCGCGGCCGTCGAGCGGGCCCTGAGCGCCATCCGCACGATCCGCGCAGCGGGTGCCACCGAACGCGAGAACGAGACCATCGACGGCAACGCCCGCGCCGCCTGGAGCAAGGGCATCAAGGTCGCCAATGTCTCGGCCTTCGTCGTGCCGGTCGCCGGCATCGCCCTGCAGGTGTCACTCATCACGGTGCTCGGCATTGGCGGCTTCCGCGTCGCGGCTGGCGAGACGAGCATCGCCGAGCTCGTGATGTTCGTGTTCTTCCTCTTCATGCTCATCAGCCCGCTCGGCCTCGCCTTCGGTGCCGTGACGTCCGTCAGCCAGGCGCTCGGCGCCCTCGGCCGCATCCAGGAGATCATCGACCTGCCGAGCGAACGGGACGAGGATGCTGCCGCCACGCCGCTCCCGCCAGTCGCCACCGATGACGCCATCACCTTCGACCGCGTGCACTTCTCCTACCCCGAGTCGGCCCACAAGACCGAAGCGGAGAAGCTCCTCGTCGCCGAACTCGGCGAAGACGCCGTCGACCACGACCGCACCGTGCTGCACGACGTGTCGTTCACGGTTCCCCGCGGGCAGCGCATCGCTCTCGTCGGCCCGTCGGGCGCGGGCAAGTCCACGATCCTCGCGCTCATCGAGCGCTTCTATGACCCCACCGCTGGCGCCGTGCGCATGGAGGGCCGCGACATCCGCTCGCTCAACCGCGACGAGCTCCGCGCCCGCATCGGCTACGTGGAGCAGGACGCCCCCGTGCTCGCCGGCACCATCCGCGACAACCTCACGCTCGGCGCCCCGGACGCGACGGATGCCGCATGCATCGAGGTGCTCGGATCCGTCAACCTCACGGGGGTTCTCGAGCGCAATCCCGCCGGCCTCGACGCGCAGGTCGGCGAAGACGGCGTCATGCTCTCGGGCGGCGAGCGCCAGCGGCTCGCGATCGCACGGGCACTCCTCGCGGCACCACCCATCCTGCTGCTCGACGAGTCGACCTCCTCGCTCGACGGCCTCAACGAGCAGCTCCTGCGCGAGGCCATCGACGCCGTCGCGGAGCACCGCACCCTCATCGTGATCGCCCACCGCCTTTCGACTGTCGTCGACAGCGACCGCATCATCGTGCTCGAGAAGGGCCGCGTCGTCGGCGAGGGCACGCACTCGGAGCTTGTGGCGAGCACGCCGCTCTACCGCGACCTCGCGAAGCACCAGCTGCTCGTGTAGGAGGTGCGGCCGGTATCGGCGCCTCGACAGGGGTTTCGATACGGCCGTGGACGGCCAACTCAACCCGCGCACACGCGGGGCGTGCATGTGAGTGGCCAGAGTTTCTGCCAAGCGAGCTCGGGATGCCGGAACTCTGGCCACTCACGAGCGCGGCACGCTCCCGGGCGCTACTGCGGGAGGAGGCTCAGCATCCCGTGCAAGACCACAGGCGCCGCGCTCGCTGTTCGGCGGGATGCTCGCCGCAGTGCACGCGCGTTCTGCCGAAACGTGAGCGCCGCAGTCGGATGGCGCGGGCGCGCCCCCGAATCCTGAGTTGTGAATGTCAGAGTGTGCGCATGGTGAAGGCGTTCGCGAGGTGGCGCGAGATCGGCGGAGCGCCGAGCGAGCGAATCGCGAGCGAGCGAGCGGCATGCCCCGACGGCGACAGCGCGCGACCCATCGCGGTGTTGAACGCCGCCTGCGCGATCGCGCGGCGCGTGGCCCGCATCCGCTGCGTCTCGAATGCCGCGAGCGCGTTGGGTGTGCACGAGCCACCCGTCAGCACCCGAGCGAGCGCCCGCGCCTCGAGCCAGCCCAGGTTGAGCCCCTGCCCGCCGATGGGGCTGATCTCGTGCGCCGCGTCGCCGATCAGCACGACACTGTCTGGCGTTCCGCCGGGTGGATGCCCGAGCATTCGCGTCGCCAGCGCCTGCTTGGCCGTGAAGGCGCTTACCGGGGCGGGCGAGTCGAGCACGTGGCCGGTGCGGGCCCGCACGACTGACGCAAGCGCAGCGAAGTCGGCCTCCGGCATGGGCTGCGGCACCCGCGCCACCCAGCGCCGGCGCCCGGCGGGCAGCGGGAACGACTCCACGACCCCCTCCCGCTCGAACGCCAGCAGCGCCCGGTCGCCGAGCGCATCCCCGTCGACATCTGCCATGAGGTAGTGCGCGGTGCCGCGACGTCGCACGACGGGGATCCCGAGCAGTTCGCGCACGGTGCTGCGCAACCCGTCGGCCGCCACCACGAGGCGAGCGGATGCCGCGGGCCCACCTTCCACGTCGAGCCGGTGTCCGCCCGGCACCGGGTGCAGGCCCAGCACCCTTCGCCCGAGCGCGAGGCGACCGGGGGCCAGCGCTTCCAGGCGGGCGCGGAGCATCCGTTCGACGTGCTGCTGGGCGAGGGCGTAGACGCCGTCGAGGGACATTCCGCCGAGCACGCGGCCGTCGGCCATAGCCGCCCCATGGGCGATGGGGCGGCCGTGTGCAGGAACGTGCACGCCCGCCTCGGCGAGCGCCTCGACGGAGGGCGGGTGGATGCCGATCGCCCGCGCTCTCGGCGAGATCGTGTCCCTCGACTCGAAGACGGCCACGTCGCGCCCGGCCTGCGCCAGTAGCACGGCGAGCAGCATGCCGACCGGGCCGCCGCCGACGATCGCGACGTCGTGCATCACGGGCGTGCGGGCGGTGTCGCAACTCGGCTTGCCCCCGGGCGCACGACCCGCAGGAGCAGGTACCGCGAGGGAAAGCGGCGGATGACCCGCCACCCCGCGCCCACCGCCCGGCGCAGTTCGCGGGCGGTGTAGGAGCGTCGGATCGAGGTGAGCCCATCGGGCCGGATGAAGGAGCCGCGCAGCACCGGCCACGCGAGTGCCGTGCCGGCCGCGAAGGCGAGGTACCCGCCGCGACTGCGCTCGATGTCGGCGTGGATCGTCATGACCCGCGCCCGAGCGTGCGTCGTCTCCAGGAACCCGTCGAGGTCGTCGAGGTGGTGCAGCACGTGGTTCGAGATCACGAAGTCATAGCGTTCTTCGAGGTGCTCGACCCGGGCCGCAATGAAGCGCACCCCGTGGGACGGCACGGATGTCGCGTAGTCGTGAGCACGGGCATCCGGATCCACGCCCGTCACCTCGAGCCGTAACCCGTCGTGCCTCGCCCAGCGCGCGAGGGCGCGGGAGAGGTCGCCGCCGCCGCACCCGACATCGAGGAGCGTGCGGGGCTCGGTGGAGCTCAGCAAGGGGCGGATGACATCGCGATAGGTCGCCCGCCAGCCCGAGACGACCGCGTTGACGTAGGGGAAGCGACGGTAGGTGTGGTCGAGCATCCGCCGATCGCAGTCCGGGTCGTCCATGAACTCGGCGAGATGGGTCGCGCGCCGGCGCAGGTCGGGGATCACGTCGCCGTGAAGAGGCCGGACTCGACCGTCAGGCCCGGCCCGAACGCCATGGCACACACCCGATCCCCGGGCTGCGCCGAGCCGAGGATGTGCTTGAGCACGAAGAGCACGGTCGCGCTGCTCATGTTGCCGTAGTCACGCAGGGTCTCCCTCGACGGCACGAGCTGCGCCTCGCTCAGCCCGAGCGTGCTCTCGACGCGGTCCAGGATGCTGCGGCCACCCGGATGCACGGCCCAGTGCTCGATCTCCGACACGGATGCCCGGGCGAAGAGTGGCTGCAGCGCCCCCTCGATGTACTCCCCGATGATCTTCGGCACGTAACTCGAGAGCACCATTTCGAAGCCCTCGTCGCCGATCGTCCACGCCATGTCGGCCTCGCCGACCGGGGTGACGACGCTCTCGAAGGCGTCGAGCGAGCATCCGCCCGGCACGGTCTCCGCCGCGACGACCGCGGCGGCCGCGCCGTCGGAGAAGAGGGATGCCGCGACGATCTGGTCGGGGTCGTCGGAGGTGCGCACGTGCAGCGTGCAGAGCTCGACGCTCACGACCAGCACGACCGCCTCGGGGTCGGCGTCGACGAGCTGCTTTGCGAGCTTCAACGCCGGCATGGAGGCGTAGCAGCCCATGAACCCGAGGTGGAAGCGCTGCACGCCGGGACGCAGCTTCAGCTCGCGGGCGATCAGGTACTCGGGGCCGGGGGCGAAGAAGCCCGTGCACGAGACCGTGATGACGTGGGTGATGCGGTCGCGGTCGATGCCCTCGGTCGCCTTGCGTGCGACCTCGACGTAGAGGCGACCGGCCTCCTCGGCATAGAGGTCGTTGCGCGCCTTGGTGCTGGGCACGAGCAGCCGCCCCGACTTCGAATCGAAGAAGAGCGGGTCCTCACTTTCGCTCTCCCATGACATCTCGGCGATCGCGCTGTGTCGCGTCTCGATCGCGGCGTTGTCGAAGGTCGCCGGCACGAGCCGCTGGGCGAGTCTGCCCAGGCCGGGTTGGGCGGCGAAGACGTCGCGCACGGTGTCTTGGTGGAGGACTGTGTCGGGCACGAGAGTCTCAAGGGCGATGATGGCGGGCATGTTCCTGTGTTTACCACCGCCTCCTTCGGATGGGATGGACACGAGCATCCCGAATCTGTATGTTATGTATACATATACCGAGCATGCAAAGGGGAATCGATGTCGGTGCGGATGAGCGTCCTCGCGATGTTGGCCCAGCAGCCCAGCTACGGCTACCTGTTGCGGGCCGAGTTCGACCGGCGCACGGGCGCGCCCAAGCCCCTCAACGTCGGCCAGGTCTACAAGGTGCTAGAGATGCTCGAACGCGACGGTTTCGTCACGCGCAGCGAGCAGACGGATGCCGACGGGCACGTCTTCTACGAGGCATCCGCCGCCGGCCGCGTCGAGGTGGAACGCTGGCTCAGCACCCCCGAGCAGGCGGATGCCCCGGCCCGCAGCGATCTCGCGGTGAAGGTTGCAATCGCCTCGACACTCCCCGGGGTCGATATCGAACGGATGCTCGCCCTCCAGCGCCAGGCCGCCATCGAGCGACTGCAGCAGCTCACCCGCGCCACCGCCCCCGACGGCGCCGGGCTGGGCCCCCAGCTCGCCGGCGACGCCATCATCTTCGAGGCCGAGACGGAGGTGCGGTGGCTCGACCATGTGGCGGAACGCATCCGGGCCGCCCGAGCGGCGGGGACTCCCCTCGACGTGCCCTTCGACACGGAACCGCCGAAGCGCGGACGGCCACGCATGGCCAGCAAGGAGACATCATGACCGAGTTGCTCACCCTCAGCGCCGTGGCCCGCACCTACGACGGTCCCGAGAAGGTGCAGGCCCTGGCCGACGTCGACCTCACGGTGCACACGGGCGAACTCGTCACTGTGATGGGGCCCTCGGGGTCGGGCAAGTCGACGCTGCTCGCCCTCGCCGGTGGCCTCGAACACCCGACCGCAGGCACCGTGTCACTCTCCGGGCGCACGTTGGCCGACCTCAATCCTGGGCAGCTGGCGGAAGTGCGTCGGCGCGAGGTCGCCTTCGTGTTCCAGCAGTACAACCTTGTGCCGCTGCTCACGGCGATCGAGAACGTCACCCTGCCGCTCGAGCTCGACGGTTGGTCAGCCGAGCGCTGCGCCGAGGCCGGCCGCGACGCCCTCGCGGCGGTCGGCATGGCGGATGCCGCCGAGCTCTACCCCGAGCGCCTTTCCGGCGGCCAGCAACAGCGGGTTGCGATCGCCCGGGCCATCGCGGGCGAGCCGCGGCTGATCCTCGCCGATGAACCCACCGCCGCCCTCGACAGCGTCGCGGGCGAGTCGATCATGCGACTCATCCGATCGCGCGTCGACGCCGGTGCCGCCGCGATCGTCGTCACGCACGACGCGCGGCTCGCCGCCCTCGCAGACCGGGTGCTGTCCCTGAGCGATGGGCGACTGCAGCCCGAGGCATCCGGAGTGTCCCGATGATGCGGATGCCCCTGCCCGAGCGCTTGGCGCTGCGACGGGCCCGGCGGGAGTGGCGCGGCACCATCCTCGCCGCCGTGTTCTTGGCCGTGCCATTCACGGCGCTCATCGTCGTGAACACCGTCGCGGCTGCAGAGTCAGGAAGCGGGCCGGCAAGTGGCCTCACGGTGGGCACCGGGCTCGTACTGCTGCCCCTCGTCATCGCGATCGTGGTGATGATCGCCGCGAACGCCCTGGTCACCACGCGGCGCGACGAACGGATGCTCGCACTCCTCAGGAGCGCGGGCGCCTCCCGCGGCTCCCTCTTCCGCTTCGTCTCCGCCAGCGGCGTGCTGAGCGGGCTGGCGGCGGCCGTCGTTTCCGTGATTGTCGGAATCCCCGTCGCCTGGTTGTGGCTCGGCCAGGTCACCGTCGTCTCGCCGGGGCCCGTCGCCGGAATCGCCGTGTTCTGCCTCGTGCTGGGCTGGGCGACATCCGTTGCTGCCGGCGTCGTCGCCAGCGCAGTCGACGCCAACCGCGTGCTGCGGGGCCTCCCCCGCAAGACGAGCGGCCAGTGGCGCACCGACCGCATTGGCGCAGTCATCGTGCTCATCGGCATCGCGGCGCTCGCGCTGGGCTTCGCAGCGGTCTTCGCCGTCAGGGAGTCGACACTCGGGGGCACACAGCCCTCCTTCTGGGCCGCCCTTGTGGGCGGCTTCGTCGGGTCGGCGCTGGCCGGTTTCGCGCCGATGCTGCTGATCATCGGGCTCGCCCTCATGATGCCGCGACTGTTCCGCATGGTCGGCACCGCAACGCAGCGCTTCGGCCTCGCCGCGCGACTCGCGTCGCGGGACGCCGAGCGGAGCTGGAGCCGATCGGTCTCGGCGGGCGCAGCCGTGCTCGTCACGACCTTCGCCATCGCGAGCTACATCTCACTCGTCTCGCTCAGCAGCGCCGAGGCGGAGGCAAGCCACCGCTGGGAGCTGCAGGAAGGCCAGTTCGCCGTCTCGCTCATCGATCTCGAGTACGCGAACGACGTGTTCGACCCGCGCCCGGTCGGCAACCCGGACGACATCGTCGCGGCGGTGACGGATGCCGTGGACACGGACGATGTGCGAATTCTCCAGGGGGTGCAGGGGCCGTACTACGGCGCGCCGGTGGAGGACTCCGAGGGGTACAGCGGGAGGCAGGCGATGCGCTTTCCCGAGGGCGGGCTCCCCCACCCGCGCCTCGCCGAGCCGAACGTGTGCGACGCCCGGGAGCTCGACGCGTGGCGGTGCGAACCGGCCCACCACTACGACTCCCTCGCCTTTCCGCTCCGACCGGGCACGCCCACCATCTGGGTCGGGGATGCCGCGGACCTGGTCCACATCCTCGGCGGAACCGTCGACACGGCGACCCTCGATGCGCTGGCCTCGGGTGAGGCCCTCGTGTTCGACACCCGCTACCTGGCAGCCGATGGCACGGTGTCGATCGACTGGCACGGCGAGGACTTCGTTCCCGAGAACGAGCCGGGCGAGTTCCTGCCGCGGGGCGAGCCGCTCCGCTCCGTAACCCTCGACGGGCACCTGGTGCCGCTCACGCACCCCATCGACTACGGCGTCTTCCTCCACGAGGAGACTGCCGCCGAACTGGGCCTCGAGGCACAGCCCTCCCGCATCCTCGGCACCCTGACCGCCCCGCCCGAGCAGTACAACAACTACGACACCTATGCCGCGCTGGGCGCCGCCGCCGGCACGACGGCGGACGTCATCGTCGAGAGCGGGCCGTCCGAGACCGAACCCGGCTGGGTGGAGGGCGCGCTCATCATCGGCGGTGGAATCTCCCTCGCCGTCGCCCTCATCGCATCAGGCCTTGCACGGCACGAAGGGCGCCACAGCGACCGCACGCTCGCCACCCTCGGGGCCTCGCCAGGCATCCGTCGCCGCATCTCAGGGTGGTACGTGCTCACGGTCGTCGGCACGGCGAGCGTGCTTGGCACCGCCGCGGGCATGCTGTGGGCGAGCGCCACCGTCGTGAGCTTCGGGAGCGGGCTGCTCGGGATCCCGTGGGTCGAGCTCGGCGTGCTGGCCGTGGGGGTGCCGGTGGTTGCTGCAATCGTCGCGCGCCTGGTTCCGGTAGCCAAGCGAGACGCCGAAGCTGCCGCCTGACAGCGACGCGGGGCACGGCTAGCGTTGACCCCATGACGCAACGACGCTTCGGTTCCTGGTTCGATGATCTCCCCGTTGGGGCCGTAACCCATCATGCGATCAGGCGCACACTGACCGAGTCCGACAACGTGCAGTTCTCGACGATGACGATGAACCCGCAGCCACTGCACCTCGACGCCGAGTTCGCCGCCAAGACGGAGTTCGGTCGACCCCTCGTCAACTCGCTCCTGACCCTCAGCACGGTCGTGGGCCTCAGCGTGCCGGAGCTCACGCTCGGCACCACGGTGGCGAACCTCGGCTTCGGCAGCATCGAGTTTCCGGCCCCCGTCTTCGCGGGAGACACGATCCGAGCGGTCACCGAGGTCACGAAGGCGCGCGAGTCGAGGTCGCGCCCGGATGCGGGCATCGTCGAGTTCCGCCACGACGGCTTCAATCAGCGTGGCGAACTCGTATGCAGGGCGTTCCGCTCAGCGCTCATGCTGCGGAGGCCAGCGGATGAGGAGCTCAGAGCCGTTCGATGATCGTGGCGTTCGCCATCCCGCCACCCTCGCACATCGTCTGGAGTCCGTAGCGCCCGCCCGTCGCCTCGAGGTGGTGCAGCATCGTCGTGAGGAGCCGGGTTCCCGACGACCCGAGCGCGTGCCCGAGTGCGATCGCCCCGCCGCGCGGATTGAGCTTGGCCGGGTCGGCGCCGAACTCGGCAGCCCAGGCGAGCGGCACGGAGGCGAAGGCCTCATTGACCTCGTAGGCATCGAGGTCATCGAAGGAGAGCCCCGAGCGCTTCAGGATGCGATGCGTCGCCGGGATCGGCCCGGTGAGCATGTAGAGCGGGTCATCCCCGACCACCGAGAAACTGTGGAACCGGGCTCGCGCTCGCAGCCCGAGCGACTTCGCCACCGTCTCGCTCATGACGAGCACGGCCGAAGCGCCGTCGGTCAGCGGTGACGAATTGCCCGGCGTGATCGACCACTCCAGGTCGGGAAAACGCTCGACCATGTGGTCGTTGCGGAAGGCCGGCTGGAGCCCTGCGAGCGCCTCGACGGTGGTGCCGGCTCGGACCGTCTCGTCGCGATCGAAGACGGCCGTGGTGCCATCCTCTGCGGGGATCGTCACGGGCAAGATCTCCCGCTGGAAGTGTCCGCTGTCTGCCGCCTCGGCGGCGCGGCGATGCGATTCGGCCGCGTACTCGTCAAGCGTCTTCCGAGAGAAACCCCACTTCGAGGCGATCAGCTCAGCCGAGACGCCCTGGTTGACGAGCCCCTCGGGGTAGCGGGCGCGCATCCGCTCACCATTGGGGCTGCCGCCGGCCGCGGCGGCGCCGAGCGGCACACGACTCATCGACTCGACGCCGCCCGCGATCGCGATGTCGTAGGCACCGCTCATGACGCCCTGCGCCGCAAAGGCCGCCGCCTGCTGGCTGGAACCGCACTGGCGATCGATCGTCGCAGCCGGCACCGAGGTGTCGAAACCAGCGGCGAGCACTGCCCCGCGCGCGATGTTGCTGCTCTGGTCACCGATCTGGCTGACGCATCCGATGAGCACGTCGTCGATCTGGGCGGAGTCGAGACCATTGCGTTCCAGGAGCGATGCGAGCACCGTCGCGAGCAGGTCGGTGGGGTGCACGCCTGAGAGTGCGCCACCCATCTTTCCCCTGCCTGAGGCGGTGCGCACCGCATCGACGATCACGGCACTCTCCATCACGACCTCCCTACCTCCGCGGTCAGCGGCCCTTCCAGATCGGTTCGCGCTTCTCGGCGAAGGCCCGCGCGCCCTCTGCGGCATCCTCCGAGCCGAACACCCGCTCAAACTCCTCCGTGATGACTTCCCACGCCTCGGGCTCCCACGTGCCGGAGTGGGCCGTGAGGGCGACGATGCGCTTGCTTGCCTGCACCGCGACGGGAGCATTCTGGGCGATGTGCTCGGCGAGCTCCAGGGCGGTGTCGAGCACCTCATCGGCGGCGACGACCTCATTGACGAGGCCCCAGTGCTGGGCGTCGTTGGTCATGATCGGCTCACCCGTGAGCACCATGCGCATGGCCACCTTCTCGGGCATCTGCTGCACGAGACGGGGCACTCCGCCGCCCGCCGCGAAGAGGCCGCGCTTGACCTCGGGAAGCCCCAGCGCAACACCCTCGGCCGCGACGATGAGGTCGCATGCGAGCGCCAGTTCGAGCCCTCCCCCGAATGCGTAGCCGTTGACCGCGGCGATGAGCGGCTTGGAGCAGTAGTGCCGCACCCACTCGCCGAAACCGCGCTCGGGCTTCTCGAGCACTGCCTCGCCCGCCGCGAGCGCCTTCAGGTCCTGGCCCGCGCAGAAGGCAACGCCCGTGCCGGTCAGCACACCGACCCGCAGGTCGGCGTCGCTGTTGAGCTGCTCGAGGGCAGCTCCGAGCGCCCGCGCGGTCGCCGTGTTGATGGAGTTGCGCGCTTCCGGGCGGTTGATGCGAATGATGAGCACATGGCCGCGCTGCTCGAGAACGACCTCGTTGCTGTCTGACATGTCACTCTCCTGTCGTAGGAACCCGGATGATGAGTGCGTCGCCCTGTCCGCCTCCACCGCAGAGCGCAGCGGCCCCGATGCCGCCGCCACGGCGTCGGAGCTCGAGGGCCAGTTGGAGCACGATCCGCGCCCCCGACATCCCGATGGGGTGGCCGAGCGCAATCGCGCCACCGTTGACGTTGACCTTCTCCGGGTCGATCCCGAGTTCGTTCGTCGACGCGATGCCAACGGCGGCGAAGGCCTCGTTGATCTCGATCAGGTCGAGTTCGGAGGGGTCGATGCCCTCGCGACGGCAGGCGTCACGGATGGCGGCGGCTGGCTGGTGCTGCAGGGTCGAGTCGGGCCCGGCCACCATGCCGGGCGCGCCGATCTCGGCGATCCACTCGAGGCCGCGCTTCTCGGCCTCCTCCTTGCTCATGATGACGAGCGCACACGCCCCATCGGAGATGGGTGAGGAGTTGCCCGCCGTGACGGTGCCGTCGGGACGGAAGGCTGGCCGAAGCCCCGCGAGTGACTCGACCGAGGTGTCGGGCCGCACGGTCTCGTCCCGATCCACGACGACGGGGTCTCCCTTGCGCTGGGGCACCTCCACTGGCACGATCTCGTCGGCGAAGCCACCGGAGGCGTGCGCCGCGGCGGCGCGCTGGTGCGAGCGGGCGGCGAAGGCGTCCTGCTCCTGGCGCGAGAGGCCGTCGCCGTCATTGCGCTGCTCCGTGAGCAGGCCCATCGACTGCTGCGTGAAGGCATCGAACAGGCCGTCGATCTCCATGTGGTCGGCCATCGTCAGGGCGCCATACTTGTGGCCTGTACGGGCATGCTGCAGGTGGGGCGCGTTGCTCATCGACTCCTGCCCGCCCGCGACGACGGTCGAATACAGTCCCGTGCGGATGTACTGGTCGGCCACGATGATCGCCTGGATTCCCGAGAGGCACACCTTGTTGACGGTGAGGGCATTCACGCTCATGGGGATGCCACCCTTGATCGCTGCCTGCCGGGCTGGCATCTGGCCCGCGCCAGCGGTGAGCACCTGGCCCATGACGACGGCCTCGACGTCGTCTCCCGAAATGCCCGCACGCTCGAGGGCACCCCTGATGGCGACGCCTCCCAGCTCCGCCCCGGAGAATCCAGAGAGCGATCCGAGGAGCTTGCCCACCGGGGTCCTCGCTCCTGCCACGATCACGCTTGTCACTGTGTACCTGCCTTCGCTGTCGACAACCTCGTCGACGTCACTGTCATGTCGGACTACTGGGGTGGCATCCGCAGCGCGCCGTCCATGCGCACCACTTCGCCGTTGAGGTAGTCGTGTTCAACGAGCATAAGCGCGAGCTGTGCGTATTCACTGGGCCGTGCGAGGCGCTGCGGGAACGGGATGCCCGCGGCAAGTGACGCGTTCACCTCCGGCCCGAGCGACGCCATCATGGGCGTGTCGACAATGCCGGGCGCGATCGTGTTGACCCGGATGCCGTAGCGGGCGAGGTCGCGCGCTGCAGGCAGGGTCATGCCGACGACGGCACCCTTCGACGCAGCGTAGGCGATCTGGCCGATCTGTCCCTCGTAGGCGGCGACGGAGGCCGTGTTGATGATGACTCCCCGCTGGCCGTCCTCGTCGGCGGACTGCTCCGCCATGACCTGGGCAGCGAGCCGAAGCACATTGAAGGTGCCGAGCGTGTTGACCTCGAGCGCGCGCCGGAAGAGCTCCAGCTCGTGCAGTCCGCGCGAGGACAGCGTGCGCCGCGCGGGGGCGATGCCGGCGCAGTTGATCACGATGCGCAAGGGACGCTCCGCATCGAGCGCCGACAGCGCGGCCGAGACATCCTCCTCCGAGGTGACGTCGGCGGGGACGAGCCGCACTCCTTCGTGCGTCGGCGCCTTCTCGACCTGCGACAGCAGGTCAAGGCCGATGACGTGCGCCCCGGCCGAGACGAGTGCCGCAGCCGTGGCCGCGCCGAGTCCCGATGCGGCGCCCGTGACAACCGCGGTGGTTCCCTCGATCTTCATGTGTCTCCTTTCGTCCGGCTCGCTACAGTGCGAGCGCATACATCGCGACGGCCGAGGCGGCCGCCACGTTGAGGCTGTCGATGCCGTGCCGCATGGGGATTTGCACGACGGTGTCGGCGGCGGCGAGCGCCTCGGGCGTGAGCCCCTCCCCCTCCGTGCCGACGACGAGGGCGACGCGCTCGGGCGCCGCGGCCGCGAAGTCGCGCAGCGCCACGGCGTCGTCGGTCAGCGCGAGCGCTGCGATGTGGAAGCCGGATGCCATGAGCTCCCGCCGCGCGGAATCCCAGGGCCCGAGGCGCGTCCACGGCACCTGCAGCACGGTGCCCATGCTGACCCGGATGGCCCGGCGGTAGAGGGGGTCGGAGCAGCGCTCGGTGACGAGCACGGCGTCCGCGCCGATGCCGGCGACCGAGCGGAAGATGGCGCCGACGTTGGTGGGGTCGACGACGTTCTCGATGATGACGACGCGGCGGGCATCCGCCAGCAGTTCCGACACGGAGGGCAGCCGGGGCCGCTCCATCGACGCGATGAGGCCGCGGTGCAGCGCGTACCCGGTGAGCTCCGCGAGGAGCGTGTCGGGTCCCGAAAACACGTCAACCTCGGGTCCGACCAGTGCCACAGCGTCGTCGACGGATGCGCCGAGGGCGAGCACGGCACGCGGCCGATGGCCCGCACGCAGCGCCCGCTCGAGCACGATCGCCGACTCGGCGATGTAGAGTCCCAGCTCGCCGCTCGGGTCGCCGTTGCGTCCAGCCTTCTTGAGCGCGACATCCGTGCGGTGCGCGAAGTCGGCGAGGCGCGGGTCTGCGAGCGACTCGACGGGGATGACGGGCATGGCTTCCATTCTGGCGCGTGGCCGCTCCTCACGCCGAACGAGGATCGCCCGCCGGAACCACGGGTTCCGGCGGGCGATTCGACCAGGGGGTTCGCTTAGGCGACGCGCATCTCGGTGGGCGTCTCGGGCACGGCAAGCTTGGCGCCGGTCGCCGCGACGACCTCATCGACAGTGATGCCGGGGGCGACCTCGCGCAGCACGAGACCCTCGGGCGTCACGTCGATGACCGCCATGTCGGTGATGATGCGCTCGACGCAGCCCTTGCCCGTGAGCGGGAGGGAGCAGCGCTCGACGACCTTGGGGCTGCCGTCCTTCGCGACGTGCTCCATGAGCACGATCACGCGGTCGGCGCCGTTGACGAGGTCCATCGCGCCGCCCATGCCCTTGACCATCTTGCCCGGTACAGCCCAGTTGGCGATGTCGCCGTTCTCCGCCACCTGCATGGAGCCGAGCACGGCCGCATTGATGTGGCCACCGCGGATCATCGCGAAGCTCTGCGCCGAGTCGAAGAAGGAGGCACCGGGGAGGGTCGTGACCGTCTCCTTGCCCGCGTTGATGAGCTTGGGGTCCTCTTCACCGCGCCACGGGTAGGGGCCCGTGCCGAGGATGCCGTTCTCGGAGTGCAGCACGATCGTCTTGTCGGCCGGGAGGTGATTGGGAATGAGCGTCGGCATGCCGATGCCGAGGTTGACGTACATACCGTCCTCGAGCTCGAGCGAGGCGCGGAACGCCATCTGGTCGCGGCTCAGCTTCTTGAGTTCGGAAGCCATGATCAGTTCTCCTCCTGGCGGTCGCGCACGGTGACCTTCTCGATGGGCAGGTCGTTCGCCTGTTCCGGCGTGAGCTGCACGATGTGGTCGACGAAGATGCCAGAGAGGTGCACCTCGTCGGGGTCGATCTCGCCCGGCTCGACCAGCTCGTCTACCTCTGCGATCGTCACGCGGCCCGCCATCGCGGCGAGCGGGTTGAAGTTGCGCGTCGACTTCTCGAAGACGAGGTTGCCGTGACGGTCGCCCTTGGCGGCGCGCACGAGCGCGAAGTCGGTGCGGATGCCCTTCTCGAGCACGTACTCACGCTCCGTGCCGAGCGAGTCGAAGGTGCGCACCTCCTTGGCGGGCGACTCCGTGATGACGTTGCCCTCTGCGTCGTAACGCCAGGGCATGCCACCCTCGGACACCATGGTGCCGACGCCCGTCGCCGTGAAGAAGGCGGGGATGCCCGCGCCACCGGCGCGGAGCCGCTCGGCGAGCGTGCCCTGCGGGGTCAGCTCGACCTCGATCTCGCCGCTCAGGTACTGGCGGCCGAATTCCTTGTTCTCACCGATGTAGGAGGCGATGACGCGGCGGATGCGCTTGTTGCTCAGGAGCTCGCCGAGCCCCCAGCCGTCGACTCCACAGTTGTTCGAGACGACCTCGAGGCCGCCCGTGCCCTGGTCGCGCAGGGCGGTGATGAGGGCCATGGGAACGCCGACGAGGCCGAACCCGCCCACCGCGAGGGACGAGCCCTCGGTGATGCGGGAGACGGCCTCCGCGGCGGAGGCGCAGGTCTTGTCCATCGGTTGTGGTCCTTTCTGGCGCCGAGACGGCGTCAACCTTCTGGTGGTTCCGTGCGAAGCCGTGGTGCTTCGCGAGTGTTCAGGACGTGCGGATGATCGCCCCGGCGCGTTCCAGCTCGGCGAGCGCTGCCTCGCTGGACTCCCGCCCGACGCCCGCAATGAGGTCGGTGAAGACGGTCACGCTGAGCCCCGCCTTGAGCGCGTCGGATGCCGAGGCGAGCACGCAGTGGTCGGTGGCGATGCCGACGACATCGACCTCGGTCACGCCGCGGGCCGCGAGCGCCTCGGCAACCGTCTCACCGGCATCCGTCGTTCCCTCGAAGATCGAGTAGGCGGGCACGCCCTGCCCCTTGCGCACGTGCACCGTCACGGCGCTCGTGTCGAGTTCGCGGTGGTAGTCGGCTCCGGCGGTGTCGGCGACGCAGTGCACGGGCCAGGTCGTGACGAAGTCGGGTGCCGCCTCGAGCGCGAAGTGACCGCCGTTGTCGCCCTCCGCGTCATGCCAGTCGCGGGATGCGAACACCTCCGAATAGTGCTCCCCGTGCGCCGCGAGGTAGCGGGTGATGCCCTGCGCGACGGCGGTTCCCCCATCGACGCCGAGGGCTCCGCCCTCAGTGAAGTCGTTCTGCACGTCGATGATGAACAGAGCGCGGGACATACCGCTATCCTATTGCGTTCGCCGGGTCGGCCTAGGGCGCGTGCACGTTGGCGAGGTTGTCGCCGCACGCGTGGATCTCGGCGACGAGGCTCTCGAGCGCGAGGCCTGTGGCGCTCGTGACCTCGCCCGTCGACTGCAGCGCGAGCGCGAGCACCGTGCCATCGGCTGCCGTCAGGATGCCCCCGAGCGTGGTCGCCGCGTCGCCCGCGCTGCCGACGCCGCCGAATGCGGAATGCACCGCCGAGAGCTCGCCGCTGAAGCGGTGCGCCATGGGGCCGGATACGCCCGCGACGGGGAGCGCCGCATGGACGGGTTCGAGGCCGGGGTAGCCCGAGGCGATGACGGCGAGGAGCCGCGCTGTCTGCGCGGGGTGCGCTGCGCTCTCGCCGCTGAGGCCGGAACCGTCCTTGGCGACGAAGCCGTCACTCGCGATCTCGTGGTCGAGGAGCGCCGATTCGTAGAGCTGCTGCAGCGAGGCGGCCGAGCCATCCCCGCCGATTGCCTTCGAGGAGAGCCGCGCGAGCATGTCGGCGAGGGTGTTGTCGTTCAGCAGCAGCATGTGCTGCACGAGCACCGAGACAGGCTGCGAATACACCTCGGCGAGGAGCGGCCGATCGGTGATGGCCCCACCGTGGATGACCTCGGGTGCCGCGGACAGCCCGAGGGCGCCGATGAAGGCCGCGGTCGCGGTGCCGACGGGGTCGCCCGTGCGCGGGCTCGCGACGACGGCCGGGTCGGTTCGATCGCCGTCGACCATCAGCGGCAGGATGTTCGCCTGCTCGCCGGACCCAGCGGCGGGCCAGGTGGCATCCCATTTGTCGCCGTGCGCCCACAGGCCCGCGTCGACGACGACCTGGGTTACCTCCCAGTCCGGTTTCGGGTCGCGGTCCAGCAGTTCCCGGAGCGTGCGCCGTTCCTCCTCGCCCTCCGCTGCCGGCTCCCTCTCCTCCGCGTCGTCGCGGCGGTCGAACCAGCCCTCGCGCCGTGGTTCGCCCGGGTAGAGCCGGTCGAGGGAGGCCCGCGTCTGGCTGGCCAGCTCGCTCATGCGAGGGGCACCCGGGTACACTCCCTCGGCGCCTTCGGGCAGCGCACTGAGGGTGGGGTCTCCCCCGCCCACGATCACGATGCTGCCCTTGATGCTGCCCTCGTAGACGCGCGTGACGAGTCGAGTGTCGGGGCCGAGGGTCTTGAGCGCGACGGCCGCCGTGTGCAGCTTGTGGAGGGCGGCGGATGCCGCAGGCTCGTCACCGCCGCGGCTGAGGAGCTGCTCCCCCGTCGTGACGTTGATGACCGATGCCGCAAGCGCTGCGAACGCCGGATCGCTCGTGTCGACGGCGCAGGTGCGCGCCTTGACGGGCGCGGCGGTGAGTTCAGGGACGACCCGGGCCCCTGGCGCCTCCGACTGGACGACGACCGACGCGGCGGTGGAGCGCGCCGCGCTGGCACCTGCCGCGACGGCTCCGGTGCCCATGGCCGCGACGATGACGCCGGCGGCGACCGCGAGCACGGCGCGCGGCCGCGCCGCGAACCATGACGAGGCGCTCGCGAGCAGAGCCCGGGAGGGCGCGCGGCCTCGGGTTGCCGTGCGGCGGGGACCCGGGGGTGTCTCCTGCTCGATCACCCGCTCATAGTAGTGGGCGACCCCTGTTCGGGAGAATGCTGACTATGCGTCAATATCCATGGGATAGCGCAGGCCGATCCGCTCGCGGATGGTGTCGAGCGTCTGCATGATCTGCACGGACTCGTCCGGGCTGAGCAGTTCGGACTCCGTGCGACCCTCAGCCACGAGCCGTTCGAGCTCCCATGCCTGCCACTGCATTCCGCGACTGCCGGGAGCCGAGTGGTCCCCCTGGCCCGCCTCATGGCGCTCGACCACCGCACCCGCGCTGTCATAGCGAGTGAAGCCCGTTGGCGTGTACCAGACGGGGTCGATCTCGATGCGCCCGAGCGCGCCGATCACGGATGCTCTGTTGGGGCCGAGGGTGTCGAGGGCCGTGTGGAGCACCGCGCGCCGGTCGCCCTCGAACTCCAGCACGACGGCCGTCTGGCGGTCGACGCCCGTCGGCGTGAAGGTCGCGCTCGCGTGCACGGCCGTCGGCGTGCCGAAGAGGTCGTGCGCGAACGAGACGGGGTAGATGCCGAGGTCGAGGAGCGCCCCACCGCCGAGGGCCGGGTCCTGCAGCCGGTGCGCCGGGTCGGAGGGCAGCAGCTGGTCGTGGTCGGCGATGAGGGTCATGACCTCCCCCAACTCTCCGGCCGCGATGCTCTCGCGGATGCGCGCCATGTGGGGCAGGAAGCGCGTCCACATGGCCTCGAGCACGACGAGACCCCGCTCCCGTGCGAGGTCGACGACGGCACGGGCATCCGCCGCCGTCACCGTGAAGGGCTTCTCGACGAGCACGTGCTTGCCCGCCTCGAGCGCCAGCAGCGCGGCCGAGACGTGGAAGGGGTGCGGCGTCGCAATGTAGACGACGTCGACCTCGGGGTCTGCGACCAGCTCGGCGTAGGAACCGTGCGCCGCGGGGATGCCGAACTCGTCAGCGAATGTTTGAGCGGCATCGAGCCGCCTGGAGCCGACGGCCGTGACCGTGAAGCCATTGGCGAGCAGGTCGCGGGTCTGGGCGCGGGCAATTCCGCCCGGTCCGAGGATTCCCCAGCGCAGTGACATCCGATCGCTCCCTCGTGCTCCGCCATGGAGCTCGACGCAAGGCTACCGGCTCAGCATCCGCCCCAGCGGGCCGCGGCACGCATGAAGTTGGGCGCCTCATTGAAGGTCGTGCCGACGCCGCCGTGGGTCGCCGCGAAGTAGACGCACACGCCTGCGATGGCCCCCTCATAGCCTGGCTTGTAGAGCGAGGCGCGGTGGGCGCCTGAGCTCCACCACTTGTCGGCGACGGATGCCCCGGTGTCGCCGCTGCCGCCGGCAAGGTTGCCGTCGCAGCCGACGCTCGGCACGCCGTCGCTGCGCACTGACCCCATGTGCCCCCACGCGCTGAGCGGGTCGTCGCTCGGGTCCTCGGCCATCCAGATGAGGCGGTCCTCCATGCAGGAGTCGTAGCGGAAGTTCTCGGAGGGCACGGGCTGTAGGCAGTTGGCAACACGGATGGCGTTGTACTGCGCGGCGAAGGCGGCGAGGTCGGCTGCCGTCGTGCCCGTGATGGCACCGCCGCCGGCGACGCGCGCGGGCGCCGTCGCCGCAGTGCCCCCGCCCGCCGTCGGGCAGGCGAGTCCGACGGCCTCGACCGCGGTGCGGCGTTCGGCCGTCTCGACGGCCGCGACGGCGGGGATGGGTCGCTGCGCGAGGTGCTCCGTGTCGCTCGCGAGCTCTGCGGCGGGGCGCGCGGCGGTGACCGTGCGGGCATCCGTCTCCGGCGGCTCGGCGACGATCAGGGGGTCTGAGGCGAAGGTGGGGACGTGCGCCTGGTCGGCTTGCGCGCGCGTCGCGGAGAAGAGGGACGGACCGCCACCGCCGACGAAGGGAAGGGCGACCGTCATGATGACGCTGAAGGCGGCGACAAGGAGCGCTGAACGTTTCATGCGCTGCTCCCCTCGCCTGTTTCTTCGTTGTACCCCGATAGCCCGTGCGGCCTTGGCTCGACTCTAGGTCGATCGGGGTACGCCGTTCAAGCAAAACGGGGTACAGATATACCGGATGTGCCCCATACTGGGGCGCGAACGGGGTACAGGCGAGCTAACGGAGCGGTCGCCGCGTGCGAAAGAGCCTCCGATTTGTCCCCCGAATCGAGGATGGGGATGGTTTCCGGCGCGTCCACCGGGCGCGAGACCTGTCCGCAGCGGACACGGCGGCGTCTAGCGGCGTGAGAGCCAAGCCACGACGACATCCCCGATGAGGTCACGGTAGTGATCGCGGCGGTCCTCCGCCATGAGGTCGCGCTCGAAGAGGTAGCCGAAGGTGTGCTGGTTCGCGACCTGGAAGAAGCAGTACGAGCTGATCATGAGGTGCACGTCAATCGAGTCGACGTCGGAGCGCAGGCTCCCGTCATGCCGTCCGCGCTCCAACACGTCCTCGAGCAGGCCGAGCGCGGGCTGGTTCAGGTCGCGCAGCGAGTCGAGGTGGCGGATGAAGCGCCCGTGATTGATGTTTTCGATCGACACCAGGCGGATGAACTCGGTGTGATTGCGATGGTGGTCGTAGGTGAGTTCGGCGAGGCGTCGCACCGCCTCGACCGGCTCGAGGTCGCCGACCTGGAGCGACTGCTCTGCCTCGCGGATGCCGCGGTAGGCGTTCTCGAGCACGGCGAGGTACAGCTTCTCCTTGCTGCCGAAGTAGTAGTAGATCATCCGCTTGGTCGTCTGGGTGCGCTCCGCGATCTCATCGACCCGGGTGCCGTCGTAGCCGGACTGCGCGAACGCCTCGGTGGCGACCCTCAGGAGTTCGGAGCGCGTGCGCTCTCGATCTCGGCGGCGCACAGGAGCTTCGGTCACGTTCTCACCATAGTTCTCAGGGACTTCCCAGACCGACAGGCAGGGGGTCGCGTCTAGTCGTCGCCGCAGAGCACGCGGCGCGGATTGTGGGTCATGAGCTGCACGATCGTCGCATCGTCGATGCCCTCCGACCGGAGTCGGGGAAGGACCGTGCGAGACAGGTGCTCCATGTGCCAGTTGGGGGTGGTGGCGGCACGCCAGGAGGGAGGGGTCACCCGGCTGAAGAACGCGGCGTCGTGCGACACGACGAGTTGCCGCGCGTAACCCTCCTCGATGAGGGCGAAGAGATTACGAATGCGCGTCTCATCCGACCCCATGTGCTCCATGCCGAAACGGTCAAAGCCGAGGAAGGAGCCGCGCGCGGCCAGCTCGCGCAAGTAGCCGAGGTCCTCGGAATCGCCGCTGTGGCCGATCACGACGCGGTCGAGTGACACACCGAGCCGCTCGAGCAGGTCCTGCTGCTCGAGCCCACCCCTCGACGGGGCGTGCGAGTGGGTCGTGATGGGCACGCCGGTGTGCTCGTGTGCGATGGCCGCCGCGCGGAAGACGCGCGCGACGTCCTGCGTAATGCCCTCGGCATCCGACGCCACCTTGAGCATTCCGGCACGGATGCCCGTGCCCGCGATGCCGCGCTCGATGTCGCCGACGAACAGCTCCACGAGGGGGTCCGGGCCGCCGACGAGGGAGCCGGGGCCGTGCGTGCGGAAGAAGTGCGGCAACACGTCGCTCGTGTAGTAGCCGGTGGAGGCGACGAGTTGCACGGGCGAACGCTCGGCAACCCGCCGCACCCGCTCGACGTCTCGGCCGAGGCCGAGCACGGTGAGGTCGACGACGGTGCGCACGCCGAGCGCGTGGAGGCGCTCGAGCCCTGCGACAGCCCGCTCGATGGCCCGCTCCTCATCCCACTCGGGATGAGGCAGGTTCATATCGAGTTCGGGGTGCATCACGAACACGTGCTCGTGGATGAGTGTCATGCCGAGCTGCTCCGGCATCACCTCACCCGTGAACGTCGGAACCGTGCGCACCGTCATCGTCACTGCTGCTGTTACTTGGAGGAAGTGGAGCGGATCGCCTCGAAGACCTCGAGCGACTCACCCGAGAGGTTTTCCTCGAGGTATGCGACGGCCGTCTCCTGGAACGCGTCGATGTCAACGTCGTCGACGACCTCCCAGTCGCCGCCCGTGCGCCACTCCTCGATCGTCGCTTCCTCGTCCTCGGCGACGCAGGCGGTGACCTCGTCGACCGCGACCGCAACCGCGTCGGTCAGGGCATCCTGCTGCTCCTCGCTCAGCTCGTTCCACTTCTGGCCCATGATGACCAGGTTCGTGTTGAGCTGGTGGGTGCTGAGGCTCAGGTAGTCCTGCACCTCGGCGAGGTTCTGCGACTTGATGTTGGTGATGGGGTTCTCCTGGCCCTCCACCGTGCCCTGCTGCAGGGCGAGGTAGAGCTCCTCGTACGCCACCTCGGTCGCGGTGGCGCCGAGCGCCTTCGCGTTCATGAGGAACTGCGGCGAACCGGGGAAGCGGATGCGCATGCCCTCGAGGTCCTCGGGCGTGCGGATCGGCGAGTTGGCCGTGAAGTGACGCGCACCGGCCGACCAGGCACCGAGGGTGTACACCCCAGCGGTGTCGGCGAAGCCCTGGATCACCGTGTCGGAGGCGTCGCTGTCCATGAACTCCGCGAGGTGGGCCGCGTCGTCGAACGCGTAGGCCGCATCGAGCACCGAGATGGGCTCGTACACCGCGCCGAGCGCCGAGGCGCCCTGGATGTCGATGTCGTGGTCGCCCGAGGCCACCGCGGCGATGCGGTCAGCGTCGCCGCCGAGCTGGCTCGAACCGTAGAGCTCTATCGTGAGGCCAACGTCGGCCTTCTCGACCTCCTCCTTGATGACGGCCGCGCCACAGCGGTCCTGCGGCTGGTCAGGGTTGTAGCTGTGAGCAAGCGTGAGCTCCATGGTGCCTCCCTCGGCACCACCCTCTCCGCCCGAGTCGCCCGCGCAGCCCACCAGCAGCATTGCCGGGGCGGCCATCAGGGCGATCCACTTCATTCGGTGTGAACGACGTGCGATCATCAGTTTCTTCCTCTCATTGGTGTGCCACAGGGGCAGGGGTTCCCGCCGCTTCAGCGGCGACGAGATTCGTGAGATCGGCGAGCATCGCCCCCCGATCTGCTGGTACTCCGGTGAAGATCTCGAAGGCGTCGGCCGCTTGGTGCATGGCCATTCCGAGGCCGGGCATGGTGCGGCATCCGCGGCGCTTCGCCTCGCGCAGGAGCTGCGTCTCGACAGGGCGGTAAACGATGTCGGCAACGAACATTTCATCAGACAGCAGCGAGGTGTCAAAAGCGGTGCCAGGATGCGCGGCCATTCCCCAGGGGGTCGCGTTGGCGACGCCTGCCGCGCCGCTCAACCAGGAGGGAAGGTCGTCGAGCGCTGCCGAACGCACCTCGCCTCGGGCCGTCGCACACACGCTCGAGGCGAGCGACTCGGCACGCTGCACGTCGACATCCACGATGACGAGCTCCGCCACCTCGCGGGCAGCCAGGGCAGATGCCACGGCAGCGCCAGCCCCGCCCGCACCGACCAGCACGACCCGGCCGTGCTGCACGACCCCGAAGGCATCGTCGAAGGCTGCACCGAATCCGGTCACGTCGGTGTTGTGGCCGATCATCCGCTCGCCATCGAAGACGACCGTGTTGACCGCGCCGACGAGCTGCGCGCTTGGCGCCAGCTCATGCAGGTGCTGGATGATGGCCTGCTTGATGGGGTGGGTGATGTTGAGGCCCGTGAAGCCCATGCGCCGCGCGGCCCACAGCAGTTGCGCGACGTGCTCGGTGCTGCGCTCCTCGGGCGCAAGGTCGACCGTTCGGTACACGTAGTGCATGCCGTGGCGGGCGCCCTCGAGCTCATGCATTGGCGGGGTCAGCGACTGGGTGATGCCCTCGCCGATGAGTCCGATCAGCACGGCACGGCGGCGAGCGACCGCACCGGCTGCATCGATCGCGATGGTCATAGTCCGAGCGTCCTCGGCAGCCACATGACGGCATCCGGGAACAGGATGACGAGCACGACGATCACGAACGACGGGATGATGAAGGGCAGGCAGCCCTTGAACACCTCTCCGACCCGAGTCTTCGAGACCGCCGCGGTCACGAACAGCACGGTGCCGACCGGCGGGGTCAGCAGGCCGATCATGAGGGAGATGATGAGCATGACGCCCAGCACGATCGGGTCGACGCCGTACTGCAACGCGATCGGCATGAGGATCGGCACGACGAGCACCAGGATCGCGGTCGCGTCGATGACCGTGCCGAGGATGAGCGCGAGGAGCGCGGCGAGCGCCAGGAAGACCGTGGGGTTGTCGGTCAGCGAGAAGAAGAACTCCGTCAGCATCTGCGGCAGCCGCTCGCGGGCGAGGATGTAGCCGAGCAGCGACGCGCTGGCGACGATGACCATGATCGCGGCGGTGGTGAGCACCGACTCCTTGACCGCGGCAATGAAGCCCTTGAGGCTCAGCGAGCGCTGCACGATGCCGACGAACAGGATGTAGACGACACCGACCGCCGCCGCCTCCGTCGGGGTGAAGAAGCCGCCCAGGATGCCACCGAGGATGATGAACGGCGTGATCATCGGCAGGATGACGCCCTTCGTCGAGTCGAGCACCTCCTGCTTGTTCCACACGCCCTTCTGGATGTTCGGGTTGCGTCGCACCAGGAGAAAGACGACGATGCAGAGCCCCACCGCCATGAGGAGGGCCGGGATCACGGATGCCGCGAAGAGCGCACCCGTCGAGATCGCCGCGAGTCCCGCAAAGATGACGGCGGGAATGCTGGGGGGCATGACGGGGGCGATGAGCGAGGACGCCGCGTTCACGCCGGTGGCGAAGCGGCGGGTGTAGCCGGCCCGGAGCATCGCGGGGATCTGCACCTTGCCGAGCGCCGCGGCATCCGCAACGGCGGAACCGCTCATCCAGGAGAAACCGACGCTCGTGCCGACCGCGACGTAGCCGAGGTTTCCGCGCACCTTCGCCAGCACCGCGAGCGCGAAGCGGAAGAGCCGGTCGGCGATGCCCGCGTGATTGGCGAGCGAGCCCAGGAAGATGAAGAGGGGCACGGCGAGGAGCGGGAAGCTGCCCATCGCGTTGGTGACCGTGCGTAGGGCCATGCCTGCCGACTGGCCCTCGAGCGTCATGTAGAGGAGCGACGGCCCGAGGAACGCGAAGGCGACGGGCACCCGGATGATGAGCAGCACCGCGATCAGGATGCCGAGGATTGCGAGACTCATGCGGCCACCTCACTTTCGAGCTCGTCGTAGTCCGAGAGCTTGGGGCCATGGATCGCCACGTCGAGCGCGGCGATCGTCGAACGAATGGTCAGGCTGATGACGCCGACGAGCACGGGCACGTAGACGAGCGACATCGGCAGTCGCAGAACGGGCGACTTGATGATGGCCTGCGTGCTGACGAGGCCCCAGGCCTCGACCGTGAGCCCGAGACCGACGATCGCGACGATCACGAGGGCGAGCGCCTGCACCACCCGCACGACCATGGGGTTCTTGACGCTGTCGACGATCTCGAGCGCGATGTGGCCACGTGTCGTGATCAGCACGCCGATGACCGAGAAGCTCAGCCAGATCATGCTGAACTTCGCGAGCTCCCCCGTCCAGGCGAAGCCGTCGAAGGGCGTGTAGCGCTGCGCCGCCTGCATGAAGACGAGCACAAGGATGGCGAGGATCGCGATCGAGCCGATCACGATCTCTATCGCGGTGAGGACGGCAACCAGGCGCCCGAGGGGGCCCTGTCGCCGTTGACGTGGTTGTGAGGTGCTCACGAGACTTCCTTGATCTCAGGGACCGCAGGATTGCGGGGCGCAGCGGGGTGCGCGGCAACTAACGTACTGGTTAGTGCATTAGCTCGGCAAGCACGCTGCCGAAATAATGTACAAGTCGGTACATTTGTCAGCATGCGCACCTCAATCGCCACCGTCTGCCTGTCCGGGAGCCTCACCGAGAAGCTCCACGCCTGCGCCGCGGCGGGCTTCGATGGCGTCGAGATCATGGACGCCGACCTCATCACCGCCTACGAGTCGCCAGAGGAGATCAAGGCACTCTGCGACCGGCTCGGGCTCACGATCGACCTCTTCCAGCCCTTCCGCGACTTCGAGGGCGTCGACGAGGAGACCTTCGCCGACAACCTGCGCCGCGCCGAGGCCAAGTTCGACGTCATGGAGCGCATCGGCGCCGACACGATCCTGCTCTGCAGCAACGTGGGCACCGCCACGATCGACGATGACGAACTCGCGGCACGCCAGCTGGGCGAGCTGGCCGATCGCGCTGCGGCACGGGGCATCCGAATCGCCTACGAGGCCCTCGCCTGGGGCCGCTTCGTCGACGACTACCGCCGTGCGTGGCGCATCGTGCAGCTGGCCGACCGCCCCAATCTCGGCACCTGCCTCGACAGCTTCCACATCCTCTCGCGCGGGCACGACCCAGCCGAGATCGAACAGATCGACGGCGACAAGATCTTCTTCCTGCAGCTCGCCGACGCCCCCGCCCTCGAGATGGACGTGCTCTCGTGGAGCCGCCACCACCGCCTGTTCCCCGGCGAGGGCGACTTCGCCCTCACCGCGTTCCTCGGCCACGTCATCCGGGCCGGTTACAAGGGCCCGCTCTCACTCGAGGTGTTCAACGACACATTCCGCCAGACGGATGTCACGCGCACCGCCGCGCACGCCCGCCGCTCCCTCACGTGGCTCGCCGACCGCACCGCCGCCGAGCACGGCTGGAGCGATGGCCGCCTCGGCACAGCCCAGGCCGCAAGGAGCGTGGACTTCGTTGAGATCGCCGGCGCCGACCTCGCCGACCTCGACCAGATGCTCTCCCAGCTCGGCTTCGCCTTCCGTGGTCGCCACCGCAGCAAGCCCGTGCGGCTCTGGAGCGCGGGAGAGGCCCGCATCATCCTCAACGAGCAGGCGAGGCACGAGCATCCGCAGCTCGCGGGCTTCGGGCTGGTGGTCGACGACGCCCCTGCGGCCGTCGAGCGCGCGCTGGCCCTCGGCGCGCCGAGCGTCTTCCGCCGTACCTATGCAGGCGAAGAGGAGTTGCGCGCGGTCGCGGCCCCAGATGGCACCGAGGTCTACTGGCATGATCGTCCCGCCGACAGCTCCTGGGCGAGCGAGTTCGACGGCGGCAGCCCCGATGTCGGCACGACAAGCGGAACGATCGATCACGTCAACCTCGCCTACCGCTGGCACGAGTTCGACGAGGCCGTGCTCTTCACCGCGAGCGTTCTCTCGCTCAGCGCCGAGTCATCCGCCGAGGTGCCCGGACCCTTCGGCCTCGTCCGCAGCCTCGTCATGCGCACCGACGACGGGGTCGTTCGCGTGCCCATGAACCTCGCCCCGCCGACCGCTCCCCTGCCGAGCCGCCACATCGCCGTACGCTGCGACGACGTCATCGCAGTCGCGCGCCGCGCGCGGGCAGCCGGACTCGACTTCCTACCCATCCCCCGCAACTACTACGACGACCTCGCGGCGCGCTTCGACCTCGCGCCCGAGTTCCTCGCCGAGCTGCAGGAGCTCGACCTCTTCTACGACCGGGATGCGCAGGGCGAGTTCATCCACTTCTACACGCCGACCGTGGGCGGGGTCTTCCTCGAGATCGTCGAGCGTCGCGGCGGCTACGACGGCTACGGCGGGGCGAACGCTCCCATCCGCCTCGCCGCCCAGCGCGCGGCCCGCGGCTGAGCGCTAGTCAGCCTGCTCGTCCTCCTCGGGTTCGAAGGTCGACTTCTCACCCGTGTAGCCGGCGGCGACGCCATCCGGATCGTTCGGGATCGTGTTGTCCTCGCCCTCACCGTTCGGCTTCGGCGTGCCCTCTTCGTCGTTCGTGATGCGGCCGTTTGTATCAGACATGTGGTTCTCCCTCGGTATCGATTCGGGTGGGGTCTAGAGCTCGACGGGTGGCATGGGCTCTGAGTCAGCGACCTCCGGATGCCGCGCCAGGTTCACGATGGCGGCCACGAGGCCACCCCACACCGTCACGATGGCGATGACCAGCATGACGATTGCGCTCGGTGTCATGACACGCCTCCTCTCTCCGGCGCGATCGCGCGCACGGTATCGGTCTCGGAGTCGGGGCCGTAGTGCTCGTCGGTGAGGAAGTCGTCGTATTCGGGGTCATCCTTGGCGCGCGAGCGGCCGCTCCATGGCAGGAGCGACAGCAGGAGGGCCAACACGACGAGCCCGATCACCATGCCCCAGCCGAAGATCGCGAGGAACCACGTCGGGTACCCGCCATACGGCTCCGCGACCTTGGCCACGAGTTCGGTCACGAGGAGGTAGCCGAGCACGAGCGGCACGAGGCCGGCCACGAGCACCTTCCACACGACGCCGACCCGGAAGCTCGACCGTCCATTCAGGTGGGCCTGCAGCGTCGGCAGCTTGTGCAGGATCCAGGCCACGACGATCACGGCCACGAGCGCGACGGCCATGATGCCGAAGGAGTTGACGAAGGCATCCGCCGTGTCCAGCACGGTGAGGGCGGTCGTCGTCGAGAAGAGCGCCATGGAGATGACCGCCAGCGGGATCGACACCGTGAGCGTCGTGCGCACGCGGCCCCAGCCGAGTTTGTCCTGCAGCGCCGCGACGATCACCTCAAGGATCGAGATCATCGAGGTCACCCCCGCAAAGACGAGCGCCCCGAAGAACAGCACGCCGATGATCGAGCCGCCGACCGCCTGCGACACGATCGTCGGGAAGGCCACGAAGGCGAGGCCGATTCCAGACGTCGCGACCCCAGCGACATCCGTCGCCTGCGCCTGCGCCATGAAGCCGAGGGCGGCGAAGACACCGATGCCCGCAAGGATCTCGAAGCCCGAGTTCGCGAAGGCGACCACGAGCCCGGAACCCGTGAGGTCGGTCTTGCGCTTGAGGTACGAGGAGTAGGTCACCATGATGCCGAAGGCGACCGACAGCGAGAAGAAGATGTGCCCGTAGGCGGATGCCCACACCGCCGGGTCGGCGAGCGCCTCCCAGTTGGGGGCGAAGAAGGCGTTCAGCCCCTCGAGGGCGCCGGGCAAGAAGAGCGACTGCACGACCAGGATGACGAACATGAGGGTCAGCAGGGGCATGAGCACGAGGTTCGCCATGCCGATGCCGCGCTTGACGCCGAGCGCCATGATGACGATGACGGCGAGCCAGACGACCAGGAGCGGCACTCCGACGCCAGGCACGAAGTCGGTCGAGACGCCCGCCTCTGCGACATCCGCCGACTGCAGGAAGTCCGTGAAGAAGAAGCCCTCCTCGTTGCCCTCACCCCATGTGAGGCGCGCCGAGAACCACGTATACATCGCGGCCCACGCGACGATGACGGCGTAGTACACGGCGATCACGACGCAGATGAGCACCTGCCACCACCCGAGTGGCTCGGCGGCACGATGCATCCGCCGGAAGGCGAGCGGCGCGGAACCGCGGAAGCGGTGCCCGATCGAGTAGTCGAGGAATAGCAGCGGGATGCCGGCCGTCAGCAGTGCGCACAGGTACGGGATGAGGAAGGCCCCGCCGCCGCCCTCATACGCCACATAGGGGAAGCGCCAAATGTTGCCGAGCCCAACGGCCGAGCCGATGGCCGAGAGGATGAACACGTTACGCGAGCCGAACGCCTCACGTTTGCGGATCTGCGTCGATGCGGTCACCATGCCCGTGACGATACCCCAGGGCGCTGCCGCCGGTAACTGGCCGCGTGCGGTCGTCAGCCGCCGAACTCGGCAGGCTCACGCGGGCATCCTCGCAAAAGCCACCTGGGGCGAGGAAGCTGTCCACACCCGAGTACGACGAAGCGCCGTGGCCGAGCCATCATGCTCGACCACGGCGCGTGATGTCCACTGCTCGCCCGGAGATCCGGGCTCAACGGTCAGACCGTGACCAGTCGCCCCCGAGGAGCCGGCTGAGCGGCCGGGGACTCGACGGGGAGGTTCGCGTCGCGCACCTCCTTGTACTGGGGCAGGTCGGTGTAGAGCTCGTCGCGGAGCGGGTTCCGGCGCCGCTTGACGATCGTGTACGCCTGGTAGGCCGCGACGGCGATGTTGGCCGCGAGCGACAGGGCCGACACGACGAACAGGGCGGTCGGGTTGTGCGAGGACTCCACGGCGAACGGCGACGTCGAGACGAACGTCGGAACCGCCATCGTGAACATCATCCAGAGCGCCAGCGTGTGCGCACGATGCTGCAGCCACGCGCCCTTCTTGATGAAGAAGGCGGGGATGGTGCAGGAGATGAGCAGCGCGGCACCGGCGTAGAACGAGTGGTCACCGACGCAGTTGTACACGTAGGCGAAGTTCCACAGGTCGTACGCGATGATCCAGAACCACATCATGTCGGGCCAAATCATGTCCTTCGTCTTGTCGCGGGAGATGATGATGCCAGCCCAGCCGCAGATGGTGAGAAGGTTCAGGATGCCGGCGATGGCGTTCATGTAGTTCCACGGTCCACCGACCATGAAGACACCGTCGTGCATGCCCTGCAGGTTCGCGACCTCGAAGTCGCGGATGACGGCCTCGCCGATGTTGATCGCGAGGATGAGCGCTGGGAACATGAGTGCCCACTTGTTCGCCGCCAACCGGGGGATGTAGCGGATGAGCATGAAGCCCAAGCATCCTGCGAGAGCGGAGTAGACCTTCACCCAGTGGAACCACGTGCCGGTGGATGATCCTTCACCGGCGGTGATCGGCCACACGAAGATCGTGAGCAGCAGTGGCAGCGCCACGAAGAAGGCGATGCCGGCCCACTTCCAGCGTCGCGTCACCTCGTTGAGCGCGATGAGGCCAACCAGGACGATGCCGAACATCGCCCAGGAGTACCAGGGAATTGATTCGTACAAGAACATGGTTTTTCGGACCTCCTCCTAGCGGCCCGCCGGACGCGTGCCGTCCTGGCATCTACGGTAGAAAATCCGGTCTGGCCAGTCATTAGACATCTGGGCCTAGGTGTCCAGGAGCGTCCGGCGGTACCGTCAGGCATGGCCGATGAGAGGTCCGTCGCGCAGCGGCGCGCCGGTGCGCGCGACGCGCTGGCTGCCGCGCTCAAGGTCCGGCTGCGGACGGAGCCGTTCGACAAGGTCACCGTCACCGAGCTGACGCGCGACTGCGGGCTGACCCGACAGGCCTTCTACTACCACTTCCCCGACGTCCGCCACCTCGCGGTGTGGGTGTTCGAGACCGAGATCGCCGGCCAGGTCCGCGCGTTCGCCTCCGAGCTGGGGTGGGCGGACGGCCTGGTCCGCCTGATGCTCTATATGCGCAAGAACCGCGCGGCGGTGCTCGCGGTGTTCGACGGGCTGGGACAGTCCGGGGTCGAGCGCTTCCTGTTCCGCCAGATGCGGCCGGTCACGGAGTCCGTCATGGACCAGGACGGCGGCGGGCCGGTACAGGCGCAGGATCGCATCCTGGTCGTCGACTTCTACACCTCGGCGGTGCTCGCCGTAGTGCTGCGCTGGGTCGCGGACGGGATGGTCGAACACCCCTACCGCGTCGTCGGCGCCCTCGAGATCATGCTGCACGGCGCGATCCGGGAGTCCGTCCGCCGGCTCGACGCCCGCGCCACACCGCACCGCCCCACGTGAGGGCGTTGCGGCTCGTCGCCGTCGCCGAGAGCGCAAGCGCGTCGGGCACGAAGAGGGTCAGCATCGGCGGATGCCAGGTGTCCGCGACCGTGACCAGGATGACAGACCGTCCGGGCTGGTCGCGGAAACGAGCGCCGCGTCGCCGCCGACGTCGGTGACGAACTCCACACGTTCTCGGGATAGGTCGCGATCACCCGATCACGCTCGCTCGCACTGGTTGTGTAGAAGTGGCCGGCATAGAGGCTGCTCCAGAAGCGCCCTAGCGCTCGACGGTCATCCTCGCAGTTCCCTTATCGACTAGACGCGGGCCACTACAGGCGCTTGAGGCTAAGTGTCGCCGTGATGTCCGTCGCTGGCGCGGTGCCCTCCGGCTGGATCGCGATGTGCGAGTTGGCATAGAGCTGAACCACCCCGGAGTACTCGACCGTTCCACCGTCGACGAAGACCTTCAGGGTGGGCCCGGACGGCATATCCACATTGAGCGTGGGGAGATACACGCGGCTTTGGGCCAGCGGCTGCGAATCGATATGGACGACGAAGGAGCGATTGTCGCTCGCGGCCAGGGAGGCTGTCGAAACCTGGCCCGAGACCGGGCGCACTGAATAGCTGATCTCGTAGTAGCCGGTCTGCGTGACGATGACTCCGTCGCTAGTGGACATGAAGTACGTGGCGTTGTAGCTGAAACCAGGGAATGTCAATGGACCACCACCCCCCTCGACGCTCTGGACACCCGTGACTCCAGCTGCCCATGGCACTGAATTCACACCGCTGGACCCCGCAGGGCCGGCGGGACCAGCAGGGCCGGTTGCGCCGGTAAGGCCCGTTGCGCCGGTGGCACCGACGGGACCCGTTGCACCGGGTGCGCCGGGCGCACCGACGGGGCCCGCTGCACCGGGTGCGCCCTTGGCTCCCGCTTCACCTACGGGGCCCGCGGCTCCGTCTGCGCCTTTCTCGCCAGCATCGCCCTTGGCACCGGTCGAGCCGTCTCTGCCATCCACGCCATCGCGACCGTCTTGCCCGCTGGCCCCGGTCGCTCCCCGCTCGCCAGTATCCCCCCGGCTACCAGCCACACCCGGGGACCCCGCGACACCGGGGGCGCTGGTCGCGCCGGTCACGATCGCCGCACCCGCCGCTCCACTGCCCAGGCCGAGCGCCAACGTAAGCGAGAGCAGGAGCACAGTGGCCTTGCGGGTTCCGAGCATGAAGCGGCTCCTTCTTCGAGGCGCGGAATGCGCGATGAACGGAGCCAGTATATGGGTACGTCCACGATTATGGTCCTCTATGACCGCGTCGCTATGGCGAGTGGCCGCAGGAGACGTCGATTGCGGCCGACCGCGATGGAGTGCTGGCTCAGCATTCCCTACGCCCACCCAATGAACGACAAAGGGACCGGGGCCAATGGCCTCCGATCCCTTTGTTTACTTGAGCCGCCTGTCAGAATCGAACTGACGACCTTCTCATTACGAGTGAGATGCTCTACCGACTGAGCTAAGGCGGCGGGCGACGAGCGAGCTCGTGCGCACAGCAAGAAAGCTTACCCGATGCGGAGGGGTGCTCCATACCGTTTGCGCCATCAGCGTGGTGCGAAAAGTTCCCTCGCGGTCGCGAAGGACGAGCGGATGCACTCCTCCATAGGTTCCGCGCCGTCGAGGTCGACCCAGCGCATCCAGGCGCTCCGGAGCACACCGAAGGCCGCGAAGGTGACGACGGCCGCCTGATTGCGCACCCCGTCCGTGACCGCGCCGGTCGCGGCAGCGTCGGCCAGGAGCCGCTCCTCGACGATCTCGAGGAGCTGGCTCTCGAGGGTGCGGGTCGTGAGGAGCCTGCGGGCCGCGAGCTCCGGATGACTCGCGACAAGCCGCCGACGTAGCAGGAAGACCTCACTGTCGACCAACTCGTCGCCCGACATGTCGGCCAGCATCTGCGTCAGGTCGCTGATCAGGTCGGAGCCGGGCCCTGCGGTCACGAAGCGCTCGCGCGCGATCCCTACTGGCAGCGGCGGCACCGTGCCGAGGAAGGCGTCTTCCTTCGTCGGGAAATAATTGAAGAAGGTGCGGGGCGACACCCCGGCGCGACGGCTGATCTCCTCGACCGTGACGCCCAGACCCGACTCGAGTGCGAGCTCGATCGCGGCACGCTGGATCGCCGATGCCGTGGCCCGGCGCTTGCGCTCCCTGAGCCCCGGCTCGCCGTCGACCGCAGCCTGCAAAACACTCATGTCCGCATTCTTGCAGCAATGCAAAAATGCAGCAAACCCGCTCTCCGCGCACGAGAGATCAGCAGAGCGGGTCGGTCTCTGGGACGATCCCTTCGATAAAGAAGCCGTCGACCGCGTCGTTCACGCACGCGTTGGACTTGTTGTAGGCAGTGTGCCCCTCACCCTCGTAGGTGACGAGGTGACCGTTCTCGAGCTGCTCGGCAAGCGCGACCGACCACTTGTAGGGCGTCGCCGGGTCATTCGTGGTTCCGACCACGAGGATCGGCGCCGAACCCGCGGCCGCAATCGGCTGCCGGTCGCGCGTCGGCGGGAAGGGCCACTCGTCACACGACGTGCCGCCATAGGACATGAGCGGGCCGAAGACCGGGGCGATCCGGGCCAACTCGGCCGCCTCCGCCGACAGCGTCTCGCGGGTGCTGGTCGACGAGTAGTCGAGGCAGTTGATCGCGATGAACGCCTCGGTCGAGTTGTCCGCGTAGGTGCCGTCAGGATTGCGGCCGTTGTAGGCGTCGGCGAGCGAGAACGCCAGCTCGGCGCTGCCTGACTTCACGTCGGCGATGAGCTGGGAGAGGTACCCCCAGGTGTCCTGGCTGTAGAGCGGCAGGATGACGGCGGTGAACATGGCGCTGCTGCCGAGCATCCGCCCATCCTCCGCCCGGAGAGGGCTCGCGTCGAGGCGGTCGAAGATGCCCGCCAGTTCGGCCATGCCCTCGTCGACGGAAGTGCCCGAGAAGGGACACTCCTCACCCGTGAGGCAATCGGCAAGGAAGGCGCGCATGGCGCTCTCGAAGCCCTGCGCCTGTGCGGCCGTGACATCGAAGTCACTCGTCGCGGGGTCAAGGGCACCGTCGAGCACCAGGCGGCCGGTCTTCTCGGGGTGCAGCTCGGCGTAGGTCGCGCCGAGCAAGGTGCCGTAGGAGTAGCCGAGATAGTTGAGGCGTTCGTCGCCGAGCGCCGCCCGCAGCACGTCCATGTCGCGCGCCGCGCTCACGGTGTCGACAAGACCGAGCAGCTCACCCGTGTGCTCGAGGCACTCCTCGCCAAAGCGCGCGTTGCTCTCCTCGACCGCGTCGAGCCACTCAACCGTGCCGGCCTCATACGGGACGATCTCGTAGATGAACTCCGTAAGCACGTCCGGGTCGTCGTAGCAACTGACGGCATCCGACGCGCCCACACCCCGCGGATCGAAGCCCACGATGTCGTAGTGGCGACGAAGCCTCTCGGATGCCGCGTAGTCGACACCATCGCGAACCTGGTCGACCCCGGAGGCACCCGGGCCCCCGGGATTCACCAGCAGCGAGCCCATCGACTCACCCTCAGCGGGGGAACGGATAAGCGCGATCTCGATCGACGCTCCCTGCGGCTCGCTCCAGTCGAGCGGAACCTCGGCCGTCGCGCAGTGGAACTCGCCGTCGCACCACTCCCACTCGATGACCTGGTGGTAGTACTGCTCGAGTTCGGCGGCGACGCTCTCACCCGTCGGCTCAGAAGCGTCGGGGGCTGGCCGCGAGAAACCCGGCATGCACGCCGTCAACAGCAGCGACGTCGCAGCGAGGAGGGCGACGGTGGCAACGCGGATGCACTTCACGCATGGTCCTTTCGGGTGGCGGCAATCAGCATGGCCTCGAGGGCGAGCGCGGGCGCGACGTTGCCCTCGATGCGGCGGCGGGCGGTTGCGATCGCGTCGAGCACCGCGAGGGTCTGGTGCGGCCGGCTTGCCTCCGCCGCGGTCCGAAGTTCGGTCTCGAGGCTCAGGTTGACGAGCTCGACCGAGGCACCGAGCTGCACGAGCAGCACGTCGCGGAACAGGGACTGCAGGTCGACCATGACGCGGTCGATCCCATCGCGAAGCGAGCGCGTCGCCCGGCGCTTCTGGTCTTCCTCGAGGTTCTTCAGCTGCGAGCGAAGGGCGGGCGGGATCGTGCCGCCCGGCTCGATCCCGAGCGACCGCAGGGCACTCTCGCGCTCCTGGGCGTCCCGCTCGAGCGTGATGGCCTTGGCGTCGTCACCCGCCAACTCGAGCATGGTCGCGGCCGCCATGACGGCATCCGAAACCGAGCGGATGCCGAGGGCCGTGCGCAGCGTCTGTTCCCGCCTGCGCCGCGCATCGTCGTTGGTGGCGAGCCGGTGCGCCATGCCGATGTGGCTCTGCGCCTCGCGAGCCGCCCGCAGCGCGATCTCGGGGCTGACGCCGTCGCGTCGCTCGATGAGCTGGGCCACGTCGGCAACCGCGGGAACCCGCAACCGAACCGAGCGCACGCGCGAGCGGATCGTTGGGATCAGGTCGGCTTCGCTGGGAGCGCAGAGTATCCACACGGTGCGGGGTGGCGGCTCCTCAAGGGCCTTCAGCAGCAGGTTGGAGGTGCGCTCCGTCATGCGGTCGGCATCCTCGATCACCATGACGCGGTAGCGCGCCACCGAGGGCGAGAACTGCGAGCTCGCGACGAGGGTGCGCACCTCGTCGATCGTGATGATGACCCGCTCGGTCGAGAGCACCGCGAGGTCGGGATGTGACCGCGCCTCGACCTGCCGCTGCGTCGCCTCGTCACCGTCGGGATCGGTGCTCAGCAGCGCCGTGGCGAAGGCGAAGGCGAGGTTCGAGCGGCCGCTGCCGGGAGGGCCCGTGATGAGCCACGAGTGCGTCATGGAGTTGCCCGTATCGTCACGGTCGGCAGCGGATGCCGCGGCCGCCCGGAAGACCTCGATGGCCTCCGACTGCCCGGTCAGTTCGTCCCACACGCTCACGCGCTCAAGCCTAGGGTCGCCCACCGTCAAAGGAGGGTGCCGAGGCGCTCGCGAATGGCCGCCGCGAGCTCGTCGACGGGACGCGTCGCATCCAGCACGAGGAAGCGCTCGGGCTCAGCCGCGGCGAGCGCGAGGTACCCTGCCCGCACGCGGGCGTGGAAGTCGGCCTTCTCCGCCTCGAGCCGGTCAAAGCGGGTGCGCGAGACATCCAGTCGCTCACGTCCCACCGTCTCATCGAGGTCGAGCAGGATTGTCAGGTGGGGCAGGAAGCCCTCCGTGGCCCAGAGGGACACGTCGCGCACCTCTCCCCCGTCGAGCACGCGCCCGGCACCCTGATAGGCAACCGAGCTATCGAGGTAGCGATCCTGGATCACGACCGCACCGGACTCGACGGCCGGCCGCACCTTGGTCGCGATGTTGTGGGCCCGATCGGCCGCGTAGATGAGCGCCTCCGCGCGTGGGGCGATGTGCCCGCGGCGGTGCAGCACGATCTCCCGCAACTCGAGCCCGAGGTCGGTGCCTCCTGGCTCGCGGCTGCGCACGACCTCCCGTCCCTGCTCCTCCAGCCACGCGGCAAGCAGCTCCGACTGTGTCGTCTTGCCCGAACCGTCGCCGCCCTCGAAGGTGATGAAGAGGCCGGACGCCACTACTCTGCCTTCTTCTTGGGGGCAGGCTTCTTCGCCGCAGGCTTCTTCGCCGTCGTAGCTTTCTTTGCAGGTGCCTTCTTCGCTGGCGCCTTCTTGGCGGGCTTCTTCGCCGGCCCCTTGGCCCGCTTGTCGGCCAACAGCTGCACCGCGCGCTCGAAGTCGATCTCCTCGACCGTCTCACCCCGGGGGATGGTGGCGTTGGTCACGCCGTCGGTGACGTAGGGGCCGAAGCGGCCGTCCTTGACCTTGATCGGCTTGCCGCTCTCGGGGTCTGCGTCGAACTCCTTGAGGGCGCTCGATGCCTTGCGCGCGCCGTACTTGGGCTGCGCAAACAGCTCGACCGCGCCGGCAAGGTCGATCTCGAAGATCTGGTCCTCGCTCGGCAGCGTGCGGGTGTCGGTGCCCTTCTTGAGGTAGGGGCCGTAGCGACCGTTCTGGGCCGTGATCTCCTCGCCCGACTCGGGGTCGGCACCCACGACGCGGGGCAGGTCGAGCAGGCGAAGCGCCGTGTCGAGGTCGATCGTCGCGAGGTCCATCGACTTGAAGAGGGATGCCGTGCGCGGCTTGGGTGCCGCCGCCTTCTTCTTGGCGGGCGCCTTCTTGGCGGGGGCATCCGCCACCTCGCCTGTCGCGGAGTCGACGACGAGCTCTTCCTCGGGCTCTGGGTCGAGTTCCGTCACGTAGGGGCCGAAGCGGCCATCCTTCGCGACGATGTTCTTGCCGTTCTCCGGGTTGACGCCGATGATGCGGTCGCCAACCACAGGAGCGTCGATGAGTTCCTGCGCCTTCGCAGCCGTCAGCTCGTCGGGAGCGAGGTCCTGCGGGAGATTGACGCGCCGCGGGGTCTCCGGGTCGTCGCCGGGAACCTCGAGGTAGGGGCCGTACTTGCCGATTCGCAGCGTGATGCCGTCGGCGATCTCGATCGAGTTGATCTCCCGCGCGTCAATCTCGCCCAGGTTGTCGATCACGGTGCGCAGGCCGCGGTGGCCCTCGCTGCCGAAGTAGAAGCCCTTGAGCCACTCAACGCGATCTTCGTCGCCGCCGGCGATGCGGTCGAGGTCGTTTTCCATCGCTGCCGTGAAGTCGTACTCGACGAGGTCGCCGAAGTACTGCTCCAGCAGGCGAACGACCGAGAAGGCGATCCAGCTCGGCACGAGCGCCGTGCCGCGCGGGGTCACATACCCGCGGTCGACGATGGTCGAGATGATGGCCGCGTAGGTCGAGGGTCGCCCGATGCCGAGTTCCTCGAGCGTCTTGACGAGGCTCGCCTCCGTGTAGCGCGGCGGCGGGCTCGTCTCGTGGCCCTTCGGCTCGGTCTCGACGACCGTCAGTGCCTGCCCCTCCTCGAGCGGCGGGAGCTTCGCCTCCTTGGCCTCGGCCGTGTCGTTGCGGTCCTCGTCGCGACTCTCCTCATAGGCCTGCAGGAAGCCGCGGAAGGTGATGACCGTACCCGATGCGCTGAACTCCGCGACGGTCCCGTCCGCGACGGTCGCGGCGATGGCGACGGATGCCGTCACACCCTTCGCGTCCGCCATCTGCGAAGCGACCGTGCGCTTCCAGATGAGGTCGTAGAGCTTCCACTCGTTCCCGCGCAGCGTGCCCTCGAGCTCCGAGGGAGTGCGGAAGGTGTCACCAGAGGGACGGATCGCCTCGTGCGCCTCCTGCGCGTTCTTGCTCTTGCTTGCATAGGCGCGCGGCTTCTCGGGCACAGTGTCGGCACCGTAGAGCGCCTTCGCCTGCGCACGGGCGGCCGCGACCGCCTGCTGCGACAGGTTGAGCGAGTCGGTGCGCATGTAGGTGATGTAGCCGTTCTCATAGAGCGACTGCGCCACGCTCATGGTCTGGCGGGCCGAGAAGCGCAGCTTGCGCGCCGCCTCCTGTTGGAGCGTCGACGTGCTGAACGGTGCGGCGGGCCGCCGCGTGTAGGGCTTCGACTCGACGGACTTGACCACGACGGATGCTTCGGAGCTCCGCAGCGCATCCGCGAGCGTCTTGGCGGACGCCTCGTCGAGGGTGCGCACGCCCGACTTCAGGTTGCCCTTGTCGTCGAAGTCGCGTCCCGTCGCGATGCGTTCGCCATTGATGCGCACGAGGCGCGAATCGAAGTTCTGCCCATCACCCTGCGGCGCGAGGAGCGCCGTGAGATCCCAGTAGCTGGCGGCGACGAACGCGAGGCGCTCGCGCTCGCGGTCAACCACGAGGCGCGTGGCGGCGGACTGCACGCGACCGGCGGAGAGGCCGGGGCCGACCTTGCGCCACAGCACGGGCGAGATCTCGTAGCCGTAGAGACGGTCGAGGATGCGACGGGTCTCCTGCGCGTCGACGAGGGCCGTGTCGAGGTCGCGAGGGTTCTCCTGCGCCCGCTGGATCGCCTCCTTCGTGATCTCGTGGAACACCATGCGCTTGACGGGCACCTTGGGCTTCAGCACCTCGAGCAGGTGCCACGCGATGGCCTCTCCCTCGCGGTCCTCATCAGTGGCGAGGTAGAGCTCGTCGGCGTCCTTGAGGGCGCGCTTGAGGTCGGCGACGGTCTTCTTCTTCTGGTCGGAGACGACGTAGTAGGGAAGGAAGTCGTTCTCGACGTCGATCGAAAACTTGCCGAGGAAGCCCTTCTTCTTGTCGGCCGGCAGGTTGCGCGGCTCGATGAGGTCACGGATGTGCCCGACTGAGGCCTGCACCTCATAACCGTCGCCGAGGTACTGGGCGATCGTCTTCGCCTTCGCCGGTGACTCGACGATGACAAGCTTCTTGGTTCCGGACACCGGACTCCTTGTGGGGTTTCGCATTGACCGGGCAGCCTCTCGCTGCGCACCAGTCCCCGGCCGCGTTCGTGGGCCGACAACCGACACCATACACAGAGATTCCCTGTGCTCACGGTCAGGGGGTCGTTCCGGGAGGCCCGGCGGTCGCCATGGCGGTCGCCGCGAACGGTCCGGATGCTCGGCTCACGGCAACTGTCACGACGAGTCCATCCACCCGGCATCCGGTCAGGCTCGCGCCATTCGCCTCGGCCGTGCGGGCAGCGTTGGCGCAGGGGGCACCTGGCACGATGCCGACGGCCGTATCGGCGGCGGCGAGCGCCGCGGCATCCGCTGCAGTCGCCGCCTTCGCGCTGTCGATGTGGGCGGCCATGAGGGGCGCGACGAGGAGCGCGGTCGCCATGAGCGTGGCCACGAGGGCGACGACCAGGACGGAGCCGGCGCCGTTCTCCGCAGCCAGGACTCTCACGCGCCACCCGCCAGGGAGCACGCGGTGCCACTGACCGACATCGGGAGCGCCGGGAATCCGTGTCGCGTCACCGTGACGCACACGAGCTCGCCGCGACTGATGCTGGTGATCGCGGAGCCGGGGGCCGCAGCGGCGACCCGTGCGGCGGCGGCGGGCTCGGCTTCGCCGCGCGCGAGTGACCGCGCCGCGGCGGCCGCGGCATCTTGCACCGCCATCGCCGCCATGCCGAGGTTCATTCCTGCCAGGCAGAGCGCCAGCACGAGGGCGACGGCGGGCAACGCCACGACGAGTTCCGCCGTGACGCTGCCCCTCTCGCCTGAACGTGTCATCCGCCGGACGTGAGCGCGCTCTGCACGAGGTCCGTCAGGATCGTGCGCACCGCTTCGCTGCGCATGATGACGACGAGCAGCCCCGCGAAACCGACGGCCGCCATGATGACGATCGCGTACTCCGCCGTCGCTGCACCTCGCTCCCGTCGAAGGGCGGTGCCGATGCGGGCGAGCCGCACACGGGCCCGGCGCAGCGGGCCCGGTCGGAAGGAAGTGATCGTGTCGTGCATGGGTGTCCTTTCTATATGGGATTCCAGAGTTCGGTGTCTGCCGCGACGTCGTTGCCCTCCCGACGGGAACGGTGGAGAACACGGATGCCGAGCCCTGTGAGTGGGCGTGACGGTCACGTCGGCAGCGTGCCGAGGCTCGACGAGATGACCGCGATCATGAGCGGCACGACCCCCACCGCGACAAAGGCGGGGAGGATGCAGGCGCCGAGCGGGAGCATGAGCGTGACCCCAAGCTTCGCGGCCGCCCGCGCACCATCCCCGCGCGCCCTGGATCGCTGCTGCGACGCCTCGGCCCTGAGGAGGCCCGCTGCGGGCACGCCGGCACGCTGGCTGAGGTCGAGCGTCTCCTCAGCGAGCGCGAGCTCACCCACGGGCAGTTGGCATCGTTCGAGCGCGCCCCGGACCGCCTCGCGGGCACGCTCGACGGATGCCCCGCCACCGACCGCGATCGCGAGCAGGTCGAGCTCGAGACCGGGTGTCGTGCTGCGCCGTCCTGCCGCCCCGAGCAGGCGACGGGTCCAGGCACGACCTGCCAGGAGGAGCGCGGAGCCGAGCACGATGCACGCCCACCCGGCCGGGGTCGTCGCGAGCACGGTGAGCGTATCGAACCCCAGCGCAGCGCCGAAGAGCAGCCCGATGCCGGGGAGCACCATGACGAGCTTCGAGGTCGACGCGGGCCCCGCGAGTGCGGTAGCGACCTCGCGCTCCGTCTGCTCGACGTCGCGCAGTGCATCCGCGACTGACTCGAGCGTGCCGGCGAGCGGGGCACCCGCGTCGGACGCGACCTGCCACGCTGCGGCGATCGCGAGCCACGCGGCATCCGTGTGGCGAGAGGCTCCGCGTTGCCGCGCCGGCGGCTCCCTCTCGACGGCGCGCACGCTCGCGAGGATCGCGTCGGGAACCGTGAGGCCCTCGGCGACGGATGCCGCCACGCGCTGGACCCGCGCGGGCGATCCGGCGGTGGCGGCGACGTGGATCCACGCCGAGGCGGGCGCCGTGCCGGCCGCCAGCAGGACGGCGAGGCGTCGAGCGAGGGCCGCGACATCTTCGGTGTCCCGTTCCGCCACGCTCATCCCTCGACCACCGCGAGACGGTCACGCTCGTCGAGCGCGAGCCTGCCGATGCTCTCGAGCCTGCGTCCCTTGGCGTCACGCACGAGGTGGAGCACGCTGCCGATGGCGCTCACCGCCTGCCGCGCCACCGCATCCGGCCCCATGCCGGCGAGCGCGCCGAGCGCCTCGAGGCGGGCGGGAACATCCGAGAGCGAGTTCGCGTGGAGTGTGCCCGCCCCACCGTCATGCCCCGTGTTCAGGGCTGCGAGCAGTTCGCGCACCTCGGCACCGCGGCACTCTCCAAGCACGAGCCTGTCGGGGCGCATCCGGAGCGCTTCCCTCAGCAGGCGAGTCAGGCCGACCTCGCCTGCGCCCTCAAGGTTCGCCTGCCGCGCCTCGAGCGAGACGAAGTGCGGATGCTCGACCTGCAGCTCGGCAACGTCCTCGATCGCGATGATGCGGTCGCCGGCATCCGCTGCCCCGAGGAGGGCCGCGAGGAGGGTCGTCTTGCCACTCCCACCCGCTCCCGTCAGCAGGATGTTGGCCCGCTCCGTGACGAGATCCCGCACCCGGGCGAGCGGCACGGCCGAGAAGAATCCTCTCGATTCGAGCCCCGCGAGGCTGACATGGCCCCGTCGCGGGATGCGGATCGAGAGCAGGCAGCCGCCCGTCGAGATCGGTGGCAGCACGGCATGCACCCGGATGCCACCACCGAGGCGCACGTCGACGCAGGGACTCGCTTCATCGATATGACGGCCTCCCTGCGAGATGAGGGCCACCGCGAGGGCACGCAGCTCGGGCTCACTCATGCCGACCGGCCCGGCATGGCTCGCCCCCGCTCCCCGGTCGATCCAAACGTCGCGGTATCCGTTGACGAAGACGTCGGTCACCTCGTCATCGGTGACGAAACGAGCGAGGGGTCCGAAGGAGTCGAGCTGCGCGGGGCTGAGCCGCGGCGTAGTGCGCCGTGCTGCCACCTCGGGAGGCTCCTCCCCCTCCCGAACGGGAACGAAACGGGCGGTGGCAAGCGCGCTGGGCATCGTCATGGCGAGACCTTAAGGGGCGATGAGCATGAGAGAACCGGCGGGCGCAGTGGACTGTGGGAGCCTCGAAACGGATGCAGCTGTGAGGGGAACTCGCGACCCGTCGGTGGGCGCGAAAAAGGTGGTCGTCCCCCGATCCGCGCACGGCCCATTCGAGGGGCGAACGTCTCGGGGTACAGCGCCGCGCTGGGTCCCCAAGAACGGCGGGGATGCCGCTCGCACTCGTCCCGCGAATGGGGGGCACGCCCGTACCCCATTCTGAGCGTCCGTCACGACACGCGAGATATCGACTCAAATGACAGGCCCAGCCGCCGCACCCACAACAGGCAGGCGCGGGCGCCATGCCCGAGCAACGGGAACTGCCGCGTTAAAAAGAGAGGGGCGGCGCCTGTTGGGGGGAACTGGCGCCGCCACAGCGACGCGTGATTGGGGGGAATCACTAGAATGCGCCGCAAGCCGAATTCACATCCGGTGCTCCCAGTGTACCCCAGAGCCAGGGGAACACAACAGGAACTTTCATTGCGGGTTAGTCTCAAAGCGGCATGCGAGAATCACTCCGCTAACTGCCTGTCTGTCTTACGCAAAGGAGCGCCGAGAATGACCATCAGCGACTACATCGACAACCTGCAGCACGAGACCAGGCGCTTCCCTCCGAGCGAGGAATTTGCCGCTGCATCCGTCGCCTCCCCCTCGCTCTACGACGCCGGCCGGGAAGATCCCGAGGCCTTCTGGGCCGAGCAGGCACGCACCATGCTGCACTGGGAGAAGGACTTCACGCGCACGCTCGACTGGGACAACGCGCCCTTCGCCCGCTGGTTCGCCGATGGCCGCCTGAACGTCGCCTACAACTGCCTCGACCGCCACGTCGAGGCGGGGCTCGGCGAGCGCGTCGCGTTCCACTGGGAGGGCGAGCCGGGCGACAGCCGCACGATCACCTACGCGGAGCTGACCGCGGAGGTCAAGAAGGCGGCGAACATGCTCACCGAGCTGGGCATCCGCTCGGGTGACCGGGTCGCGATCTACATGCCGATGATCCCCGAGGCGGTCGTCTCGATGCTCGCGGTCGCCCGGATCGGCGCCGTGCACTCCGTCATCTTCGGCGGATTCAGTGCTGACAGCATCCGTTCCCGCGTCGACGACGCCGACGCCAAGCTCGTCATCACGGCCGATGGCGGCTGGCGCAAGGGGCGCGTCTCGCCCCTCAAGCCGACCGTCGACGAGGCGCTCGCCAAGGAGGGCACACATTCGGTCAAGCACGTGCTCGTGGTGCGCCGCGGCGAGAACGAAATCGAATGGAACGACGGCCGCGACCTCTGGTGGCATGAACAGATCGAGAAGGCCGCGCTGGAGCACACGCCAGAGGCCTTCGATGCCGAGCATCCGCTCTACATCCTCTACACCTCAGGAACGACGGGGAAGCCCAAAGGCATCCTGCACACGAGCGGCGGCTACCTGACGCAGGCCGCTTTCACCCACAAGTACGTCTTCGATTTCAAGCCCGAGACGGATGTCTACTGGTGCACGGCAGACATCGGCTGGGTCACGGGCCACAGCTACGTCGTCTACGGGCCACTCGCCAACGGCGCCACGCAGGTGCTCTACGAGGGCACGCCTGACACCCCGCACCCGGGCCGCTGGTGGGAGCTCATCGAGAAGTACAAGGTGAGCATCTTCTACACGGCACCCACGGCCATCCGCTCCTTCATGAAGATCGGGCGGCGCGTGCCCGACAAGCACGACCTCTCGAGCATCCGCCTGCTCGGTTCCGTCGGCGAACCGATCAACCCCGAGGCCTGGATCTGGTATCGAGACGTCATCGGCGGCGGCAGCGCCCCCATCGTCGACACGTGGTGGCAGACCGAGACGGGCGCGATCATGATCTCCGCCCTCCCCGGCATCACGGAGGCCAAGCCCGGCTCGGCGCAGGTGCCCATGCCCGGCATCAGCGTCGACGTACTCAACGACGCGGGTAAGCACGTCGGCAACGGCAACGGCGGGCTCCTCGTCGTGACCAAGCCGTGGCCGTCGATGCTCCGCGGCATCTGGGGTGATCCCGAGCGCTTCATCGAGACCTACTGGGAGAAGTTCGACGTGCCGGGTGCCGAGAACCGCCGCATGTACTTCGCCGGCGACGGCGCCCGCCTCGACGAGGACGGCGACATCTGGCTGCTCGGCCGCGTCGACGATGTCATGAATGTCTCGGGCCACCGGCTCTCGACGGCGGAGATTGAGTCGGCCCTCGTGTCACATCCGATCGTCGCGGAGTCCGCGGTCGTCGGCGCGTCCGACGAGACGACCGGTCAGGCGATCGTGGCGTTCGTGATCCTGCGCTCAGACCAGGAGGATGCCCAGACCGCCGATGAGGCGAGCGCGATCCTTCGAGCCCACGTCGCCGAGCAGATCGGGGCGATCGCCCGCCCTCGGGAGATCTTCGTCGTCACAGAGCTGCCAAAGACCCGCTCCGGCAAGATCATGCGGCGGCTGCTGCGCGACGTGGCCGAAGGTCGTCAGGTGGGCGACACGACAACACTCGCCGACACGCACGTCATGCAGGCGATCAGCGACCGGCTGAGCGGCGCTACGAAGAAGTAGTACTGCCGTGGGTTGAGTAGCGCGGTTCGCTCGTTGGCGATCGCGCCAGCGATTGCGCGAACCGCGCTACTCAACCCGGCTGGGCCCTCGTGCCTCGCGGCCTAGGCGAACTCGAGGACGAGCTCGACCTCGACGGGCGAGTCGAGGGGCAGGACCGCCACGCCGACCGCGCTGCGCGCGTGCTGGCCGATCTCGCCGAAGACCTCGCCGAGCAGTTCGCTGGCGCCGTTGATGACCGCGGGCTGGCCCGTGAACGAGGCATCCGATGCGACGAATCCGACGACCTTGACGACGCGCGTGACGCGGTCGAGCGAGCCGATGACGGATGCCGCGGCCGCGAGCGCATTGAGGGCGCACTGCCGCGCATACCCTGCGGCCTCCTCGGCGGTCACGGAGTCTCCGACCTTGCCGGTCGCGGGGAGTGCGCCGTCGACGAAGGGCAGCTGGCCGGAGGTGTAGACGTGGTTGCCGGTGACGACCGCGGGCACGTAGGCCGCGACGGGCTTGGCGACAGCGGGCAGTTCGAGGCCGAGCTCAGCCATGCGCTTCTCGATGCTCATGCTCATGCCTCCGACGCCACGGGGCGCTTGAGGTAGGCGACGAGGCCGCCCTCGGGGCCCGTGACGACCTGCACGAGTTCCCATCCCTCTGAGCCCCAGTTATTGAGGATCGCGGCCGTCGTGTGGATCATCAGGGGCGTGGTCATGTACTCCCACGTTTGCATGTCGCCGTCCATTCAGCTTCGTCGGTGTTCCGATCCTTTACTCTAGGGCGTATGTCTGCCCAAAATTCGAAGCCCACCGGCGTCCTCGGCGCCCTCGCCGGGCTCGTCGGCCTCGGTGCCCTTGCCGGAGTGCTCGTCACGGCCCTCGTCACGCCGGCCCTCGCGGTCACCGGTATGACAGCGAAGGCCTCCATCGACATCTTCAATAGTCTTCCCGAATATCTCGAGATCAATCAGCTCGCGACCAAGAACACCATCTATGGCCTTGGCGACGACGGGGTCACCCCCGTGCCGGTAGCGCAGATCTACAAGCAGAACCGCGAAGAGGTCGAGTGGGACCAGGTTTCGCAGTACCTGAAGGATGCGGTGGTCGCTGGTGAGGACCGCCGCTTCTATGAGCACGGTGGCGTCGACGTGGCATCCGTCGTGCGTGCGGCCGTCGGGAACGTGGCAGGCGGTGAGATCGGCAGTGGCGCTTCGACCCTGACGATGCAGCTGGTCAAGAACATCCGCATCCAGGCCGCCCTCGAAGAGCCCTCGGAGGCCCTGCAGAAGGCGAAGCGTGCCGAGGCAGAAGAGCAGACGATCGAGCGCAAGCTGCAGGAGGCGAAGCTCGCGATCGGCCTCGAGAAGAAGTACAGCAAAGACGAGATCATGCTCGCCTACCTCAACATCGCGGGTTTCGGTGGCAGCACCTACGGTGTGCAGTCCGCAGCCAAGCAGTTCTTCTCGGTGCCGGCCTCGGACGTGACGCTTGCGCAGGCGGCCAGCCTGATCGCGATCGTGCAGACTCCGGCTTCGCACAGCCTCATTTGGGAGGACAACCTCGAGGCGAACAAGCAGCGTCGAGACTTCATCCTCGGCAACATGCTCGAACTCGGCTCGATCACGCAAGAAGAGCACGACGCGGCTCTCGCGACACCGGTCGAGGTTGCCTACAGCGCGCCGCAGAACGGCTGCATGTACGCGACCAGCGCGCCCTACTTCTGCGACTACATCACCAAGCTCGTGCCAGAGCTCGAGATGCTGGGCGCGAGCGCCGAGGAGCGTCAAGCGAACTGGGACCGCGGCGGCTACTCCGTCTACACCTCACTCCAGCTGAACCAGCAGAACCACGCGCAGGCCGTCGTGGCGGCCGAGGCCCCCGCTGAGGAGGCCAGGATGGAGCTCGGCGCGGTCGCCAATGTGGTCGAACCGGGCACCGGCCGCATCCGCGTCATGGTGCAGAACAAGTACTTCGACAACACTGAGGCGGGGCAAGGCCCCGCCTTCACAGCCGTGAACTTCAGCACCGACCGCCCCTACGGCGGCTCGAGCGGCTTCCAGACCGGATCGACCTACAAGATCTTCACGCTCGCAGCCTGGCTTAACGCCGGCCACGGCCTCAACGAGGTCGTCAACGGCGCGAAGCGTCCGTTCCCCATGGGTTCGTTCACTGACTCCTGTGGCGACGCCGGTCTCGGCGGCCCCCCGTGGACCCCGCCGAACTACGGCGGTGCGGGCGGCTCCTCGTCCACGACGGTGCTGCAGTCGACCATCAACTCCTACAACATTTCCTACGTCACGATGGCGCAGAAGCTCGACCTCTGCTCCATCCGCGACACCGCGGCGGCGCTCGGCGCCCACCGCGCCGACGGCACCGACCTGCAGTACAACCCCGCGACGGTACTCGGCACCAATGAGATGGCGCCGCTCACGATGGCCGCGGCAATCGCTGCCGTCGGCGCGGGCGGCCTGTACTGCAAGCCCACCGCGATCGACAACATCGTCGCAGCGGACGGCACCGAGCTCGGTGGCCAGGCGCGCGAGTGTTCGCAGGCGGTGAGTCCCGAGGTCTCGGCTGCCATGGCATACGCCCTCAAGCGCGTCCTCACGAGCGGCACCGGCACCGCCTCGAACACCCGCGACGGCATCGAGATCGCTGGTAAGACGGGAACGACCGACAACTCGGAAGACACCTGGATGATCGGCACGAGCACGACCAACGCGCTCGCGGTGTGGGTGGGCAACATCAACGGCTCGACCAACATGAACCGCATCTACCTGCCCGGCGGCAACGGCGCGCAGGCACGACACCGCATCTTCCGCCCCGTCATGGCAGCACTCAACGGCCAATTCGGGGGCGGAGCGTTGGCGGATCCGCCCGCCACGCTGCTCAACGGCCGTGGCGCCGTCGTGCCCAACGTGGTCGGCCAGACGCAGGAGCAGGCCAAGGCGCTCATCGAGAGCCTCGGCTTCACCTACGCCTACGGCGGCGAGGTGAGCTCCTCGGTCGAGGCCGGACGCATCGCATCCGTCGAACCGGCATCGGGCGCGACCGTGCCCCGAGGTACGACCGTGACCGTCTACGGCAGCCTCGACAACGCCGCGGAGATGCCGAACGTGATCGGCAAGTCACTCGGCGACGCCAAATCGGAGATCGGCCGCGGATACACTCTGGTCGAGGACTGCAAGGTGCTCCCCGAGAACGCGGACCCTGACAGCGATGCCATCGGCAAGGTGACGGCATCCGATCCTGCCGCCGGCGGGGAGATCTTCCCCGGGGCCACCATCACGCTGTCCGTCTCACGCTTGAAGTGCTGATGATGTCCCGCTCCCCCGGGCGCGCGATCGGTGCCGCACTGGCGACAGCGACCGCTCTCGGGGCGGGCGCCCTCGCGTGGGGCTCGCTCGTCGAACGCCGCAACTATCGCGTGCGCCGCGAGACGCTGCCCGTGCTCGACGCGGGCGCCGACCCGATCCGCGTGCTGCACATCAGCGACCTGCACATGGCGCCCTGGCAGCGCGAGAAGCAGGAATGGGTGCGGAGCCTCGCGGACCTCGCACCCGACCTCGTGATCAACACGGGTGACAACCTGGGACACCGTGACGGCATCGAGGGCGTGCGCTACGCCCTTGCTCCGTTCAAGGATGTCCCGGGCGTTTTCGTGCACGGCTCCAACGACTACTTCGGCCCGACGGGCAAGAATCCGCTGAGCTACCTCACGGGCCCCTCGGGCAAGTCGGTCGCCGCGGAGCGGCTCGACACGGGTGCCCTCGAGGAGTTCTTCGCGTCACTCGGCTGGGTCGACCTCAACAACGCCGCCCACTTGATGACCGTGCGCTCCTCGCCGCTCGAGCTCATCGGCACGGCGGATGCGCACCGCAACTGGGACCGGCTCGACGTGCTCCCCGGCGCGATCGACGAACTGCGCGAACAGGTGGAGCCCGACGACGGCCCCGCCGACCGCCAGGCCGTCATGATCGGCGTCACGCACGCCCCCTACCAGCGGGTGCTCGACTCCTTCGTGACCCACGGGGCCGAGGTCATCTTCGCGGGCCACACGCACGGCGGCCAGGTCTGTGTGCCGGGCGTCGGTGCCCTCGTGACCAACTGCGACCTGCCACGCGACAAGGCGAGCGGCGTCAGCTTGTGGCACCACGCCCTCGGTACGGCCTTCCTCGAGGTCTCGGCCGGGCTCGGCACCTCGATCTTCGCCCCCGTGCGCTTCGCGTGCCCACCGGAGGCCGTGCTCGTGACACTCGTCGGCTCAGATATCGGCTATTCTTGATGAGTTGCCCGTGAGCGGATGCTCGCGGTGACGGATCGGGGTATGGCGCAGCTTGGTAGCGCGCTTCGTTCGGGACGAAGAGGTCGCAGGTTCAAATCCTGTTACCCCGACATAGAGAAGACCCCCTCGCGCATGCGAGGGGGTCTTCTGTTTCTGCGTCCGTGGCCTAGGTGAAGTCCGGGTCTGGCGCGGAGTCGTAGACGAAGTCCACGAGGGGTTCGCGTCCGCTGCTGAGGGTGCCGCCGCTCTCCTGCAGGTAGCACTCGCCGCAGAGGGACTCGTAGCTGACGTTGAAGCGCCCCGTCGCACCGAGCGTGCTGCCAGCGCCTGGGCTCGCAGCATCCATCGACTGATCGATCGCGACCTGGTCTCCGGCGAAGGTGAAGGTGTCGCCGACCTTGCGCGCGTTGAAGACCGCCTTGCGGCCGCAGCGGCAGATGGTCTTGAGTTCCTCCAGGGAATGCGCAACCTCGAGCAGGCGACGGCTGCCCGGGAAGGCAACCGTCTGGAAGTCGGTGCGGATGCCGTAGGCCAGCACAGGCACGTTCTCCAGGATCGCGATGCGCAGGAGGTCGTCGACCTGTCGCTCGGTGAGGAACTGGGCCTCGTCGACCAGCAGGCAGCTCACGTCGACGCCAGTGCGCGAGCGTACCTTCGCGCGCTCCTCCTCGAAGACGCTGTAGGCATCGTCGCGAGGCTCGATGACGAAGTCGACTGTGCGCGTTACCCCGAGGCGCGAGACGATCTGGTCGTCGCCCTTCGTGTCGACCTGGGGCTTCGCGAGCAGCACCTCCTGCCCGCGCTCCTCATAGTTGTAGGCGGCCTGGAGGAGGGCCGTGCTCTTGCCACTGTTCATGGCGCCATACCGGAAATAGAGCTTGGCCATTACTGCAGGAACCCGTCCTCTGCTGCGCGGCGGATGAGTTCCGCCTTCTTGCTCGCCGGCCGGTTGACCTTGGCGTACTTCTCACGCACGCGCCGCAGGTAGGTCTTAGCCGTCTCGTACTGCACGTTCATCTGGCGGGCGACCTCGGTCGTGCTGTGGCCCGTCACATAGAGCTTGAGTGCGTCGATCTCGCCCTGGCTCAGCTTGGGCCGTGCCTGGTTGATCGCGCCCGTCGGGAGCGGTCGCCAACTCTGCTGCTGCACGACACCGCGGTCGAGACCCATGACGCGGCGCGCGACATCCATCACCTCGTTCATGGGCAGTGACTTCGAGAGGAACGCCGCAGCTCCCGCGCTGAGGGCGCGATCGCGGGCATCACGGGTGTCAAGGCTCGTGAGCACGATCACCTTCGCGCCCGCCGCACGGCAGGTGCGCACGCGGGCCTCGATCGACACCGACTCCTTCAGCTGGAAGTCGAGGAAGACAAGGTCGGTGGGAAAGTTCTCGCTGTGCACGAGCTCAAGCCACGTGTGCGCGCTGAGGACGAGTTCGAAGTCCGTCGCGTTCGTGCTGATCCAGCTCGACAGGCTGTCGAGCAGCACCTCATGGTCGTCGAGCAACGCGAGTCGGATGCGTCGCCCGTCTGCCTGCGGACGTGGGGCAACCTCGCCCGCGACGTCCGACCCCCCTTGGCTATCGCTGGTCATAGGAGAATCTTACTGTCAGCACCGATTGCAGGTGCTCGGCGCGCAGGCGTCGGAACACGACCCGCATGACGGCGAGGTACGGCCCGAACTTGGATTTCACGAGCGGATCCACCATGTCGATGTCGACGGCGACGAAACCCTGGCAGCGCTCCCCCACGCGAGCGAGGACGATCTCGAGGTTCTGCGGGCGGTCATCCGTCAGGTCGAAGATCGCCACGAGGAGGGCCCGCAGGGCGGTGCGCTGGTCGTACGTCATGAGGTTCGCGACATTATCGTCGTCGAACACGACACGAGTGCCATCGGGCGCCTCGCCATGCCTGCGTGCCCGCGCCCGCAGGTGTTCGACGAGGTTCTCCAGCCAGGTGCGATCCACCTCTGCCACCATGACCGCCCGGATGGCATCAGCGATCGAGCGCGCATGCTCGCGCACGTCTGGCGTGATCTCCCTGCCGCCGAGCACCTCGGTGAAGAAGGGCACCACCTCACGATTGAGGATCGTGACCCGGTCCTGCTGCACGGAGCGGGCGACCCCGGTCTCCTGCTCTGCCGAGAGTCGCTCGGCCATCCGGGCCTCGGCGCGCATCCGCTCGATCGACTGGATGATGCTGTGCGTGAACGCCGCCGCACTGAAGTTGAGCGCGAGCGAGGGGAGCAGGTGGATGCCGACCACCGCCGCATCGGGAACGTCCGGCAGCGGGTTCGCCTGCACCTGCAGCATCGAGGTGAAGCCCATGAAGACGCTCGCGAGTGCCCCGTAGGCCACGATCTCCCGTACGGGGCGGTAGGCGGCCATGCCGATCGAATAGAGGCCAAGGCTGGCCGGGCCGACCCAGCCGAGCGCGAAGAGCGCATTCGTGTCCCAGGCCCCGGCCGTGATCAGTGCGCCCGCGAGGACCGACAGGGTAACGACCCAGCCATGCAGCCCGCGGTGGAATGGGCCGCGGTAGGGGTCGGTCGCCGACGTGACGATGATGCTCGCGACGCCAAGCGCCAGGAGGCCCATGAGGGCGAGCGCAGGGTTCTTGATCCAGTCGATGTAGCTGACGACCATGGCTGCGGCGAAGGCGAAGGCGACGAGGGCGCTCCCGATCGTGATCGCCCTCGACGCAAACGCGCCGACCGGGTCGAGTTCCTGCCGCGTGCGCTCCGGGGGCCTCACGACGCCGGTCCAGTGTCGCCTCGGTCGTCCAGGGTGATGGTGGGAAGTGGGCCGGACACGAGTCGGCCGGCACCCGTCTGGGGCGGCGTCCGGGTCGTCTCCCCCACGGGGAACTGGATCAGTACCGAGGTGCCTGCGCCGGGCGTCGACCACACCTGCACGAGGCCGCCCACCGACTCGATGCGGCTCTGGACAGAGGCCCGCAGTCCAAGCCGGTCAGAGCCGACGGATGCCTCGGAGAAGCCACGCCCCGCGTCGATGATCATGACCGACACCTCCTCGTCCGAGGAGTACACGGCCACCTCCGCCGTCGTGACCCCGGAGTGCTTGATGACGTTAACGAGGCACTGCTTGGCGGCGAGACCGAGCGCCTGCGCCTGATCCGGACTCAGGCGCAGCACGGAGCCGAAGTCGCCCGTGCCGGTCACCTCGAGCCCCTCGTCCCGCACCTGCGCGATGGCATCACGCAGAGGAGATGCTCGGTCCAGCGAGTCCGCCGCGGCCGCGGCATCCGGGGCCGAATTGACCCACTCCTGGCCGGAAAGGATCTGCAGGTCGCGTTCGATCTGCTCCTTCTGTTTGTCATCGAGCTCGTCACCGGAGGAGGAGGCGATCGCGGCGAGGTGGCTCAGGATGGTGTCGTGCATGAGTGCGGCGGCGCGCACCTCCATGCGTGACCGCAGGTCACCAAGCAACTCCTCGCGGGCGGCGTGCTGCAGGCGTGGATGCGCGCGGACTGCGCCCCGCACCGAGAGGAAGGCAAGCAGGCACACGCCGATCGCCTCCAGCAGGAGGGCGAGGGTCAAGAGGTCGAAGACGTAGCGCACGCCCGCGAGCACGAGGGCAAGGGACGCCGAAACCTCCGCGACAACGTAGCCGGCGAGCAGCCAGGCGACCGCGCGCCCGAGCCCGACGCCTCCGGCCGCGACCAGCACGAGCACGATCTTTGGCGGGGCAAGCCAGAGGGTGACCTCGTCGAGCACGTGCGGCACCGCGAGGGCGTAGGTGATCGTGTGCACATAGGTGGCCCCGGCACCGATCGCGAGGTAGGCAACGCCCGCACGCAGGGTGTGGTGACGCTGCACGAACCAGACCATGGGGAACATCACCGCGAGCGCGAGGAGGGCGGGCCACAGGACGCGGTCGGGATAGGCGGCAGCGAAGCCGAGGGCGACAACGAGACCGCAGCAGAGCACCGCGAGCGACATGCCGTGGGCCGCGCGTGACAGGGCAAGGCTCATGGCGCGAGGCGCCACGTGCGCAGGTAAGCCCATGGTCACAGCGATCATCCCTCCCACTGCTCAGTGGTCCGAGTATGGCAGCATACGCCACCTGCGCTGTACCCCGTTTAGCGGGGGGGGGGGGGAGAACGGGGTCTCCATTGTGTTGTCGCGACCCCTGTGCCCCGGTCGTTTCGAAGCCCGCTCAGTGTTAGGTGAGCGACAAATCGCGCGAGGTCGACTCGATCATCTGCTGCGCGAGTTCCGGGTCCTCCGAGAGACGACGCCCGAGGCTCGGCACCATCTGGGCGATCGACGGCTTCCATGCCTCAAAACGGTCGGGGAAGCAGCGCTCGAGCAGCGAGATCATGATCGGCACGGCCGTCGACGCGCCGGGGGAAGCGCCCAGGAGCCCCGCGATCGAGCCATCTTCCGCCGCCACGACCTCGGTGCCGAACTGGAGCACGCCGCCCTTCTTGGCATCCTTCTTCATGACTTGGACGCGCTGGCCGGCCGTGATGAGTTCCCAGTCCCCGTCCTTCGCCTCCGGCATGAACTGGCGGAGCGAATCGAGCTTCTTGGCCCGGGATGCGAGCAGCTCCGTCACGAGGTACTTCACGAGGTCGAAGTTGTCTTTCGCGACCGCGAGCATGGGGATGATGTTGCTCGGGCGCAGCGAGAAGGGAAGATCGAACCACGAGCCCGTCTTCAGGAACTTGGGCGAGAAGCCGGCGTAGGGGCCGAACATCAGGCTGCCCTTGCCGTCGACAACACGCGTGTCGAGGTGGGGAACCGACATGGGAGGTGCGCCCACCGCCGCCTTGCCGTAGACCTTCGCCGTATGGCGGGCGACGAGGGCTGGGTTGTCAGTGCGGAGGAACTGGCCGCTGATGGGGAAACCACCGTAGCCCTTGATCTCCTTGATGCCCGACTTCTGCAGGAGCGAGAGTGCGCCACCGCCGGCACCGACGAAGACGAAACGCGCACGGGTCACGGCGGGAGTGCCGCCGACCGTGTGGCGCGAACGAATGGTCCACGAGCCATCGCGACCGCGCTTGAGGCCCGTGACCTTGCGTTCCAGGGTCAGCTTCGCGCCGTTGTCGGTCAGGTAGGAGAGCAGCGCGCGAGTCAGGGCGCCGAAGTCGACATCCGTACCGCCGACGACACGAGTCGCCGCGATCGGCTGCGACTTCGCCCGGCCCGGAAGGAGGAGCGGCGCCCAGGAGCGGATGACGGCAGGGTCATCCGTGAACTCCATGTCGCCGAAAAGGGGGTTGGCCTTGAGTGCGTCGAAGCGGCGGCGCAGGTAGTCGACGTTCTCCTCGCCCCACACGAAGCTGATGTGTGGCACGGGGTTGATGAACGACTTCGGGTCAGGCAGCGAACCCTCCCGCACCATGAACGACCAGAACTGGCGCGACACCTGGAACTGCTCGTTGACCGTGACGGCCGTTTGGATCTCGAAGGTGCCGTCAGCCTGCTCCTTGCCGTAGTTCAGCTCGCAGAAGGCCGCGTGGCCCGTGCCAGCGTTGTTCCACGGGTTGGAGCTCTCGAGCGCCGTCTCGGAGAGGCTCTCGAAGATCTCGATCGACCAGTCCGGCTGGAGCTGCTTGATCAGCGCACCGAGGGTGGCGCTCATGATGCCACCGCCGATCAGGGCGACGTCTAAGGGCTGGGTGGCGGAATCTGCGGAGGCACTCACACCCTCCAGTTTACGACTCGCTGAGGACGTCAAATCTCCACCACCACCGCCCGTGCTCACGCTGCCGCGAGCCTGCGGGCGGCAACGAGCTCCGCGATCTGCACCGCGTTGAGCGCCGCTCCCTTGCGGAGGTTGTCGTTGCTGATGAACAGTGCGAGGCCGCGACCACCGGGCACGCCCTCGTCCTGACGGATGCGTCCCACGAAGCTCGGGTCCTTGCCAGCGGCCTCGAGCGGGGTCGGCACGTCGGAAAGCTCGACGCCAGGGGCATCCGCCAGCAGTTCACGCGCCCGCTCAGGGCTGATAGCGCGAGAGAACTCGGCGTTGATCGACAAGGAGTGGCCTGTGAAGACGGGCACGCGCACGCAGGTGCCGCTCACGAGGAGCTCTGGCAGTTCGAGGATCTTGCGGCTCTCGTTGCGGAGCTTCTTCTCCTCGTCGGTCTCGTGAAGGCCGTCATCGACGATGCTGCCTGCGAGGGGGATGACGTCGAAGGCGATGTTCTTCGGGAAGGCACTGGGCGCCGGCATCGTGACGGCGGAACCGTCGTTGACAAGGCCCATGGCGTCTTGCTCGACCGCGGCGCGGGTCTGCTCGAGCAGCTCGGTGCCGCCCTTGAGCCCTGCGCCGGAGACGGCCTGGTAGGTGCTGACGATGAGGCGCTCGAGCCCGGCCTCCTCGTGCAGGACCTTGAGCACGGGCATGGCGGCCATGGTCGTGCAGTTCGGGTTCGCGATGATGCCCTTGGCCGCCTGGTCGATCGCGTGCGGGTTGACCTCACTCACGACGAGCGGGACCTCGGGGTCGAGGCGCCAGCCGGAGGAGTTGTCGACGACCGTCACGCCCGCGGCAGCGAAGCGCGGGGCCTGCGCCTTGGAGAGCGTTGCGCCCGCCGAGAAGATCGCGACATCAAGGCCGGAGGGGTCGGCCGTCGCGGCATCTTCCACCACGATGTCCTCGCCCTTGAACGACAGCGTTGTGCCTGCCGAACGTGCGGAGGCGAAGAAACGGATGCTCGCGACTGGGAAGTCGCGCTCCTCCAGGAGGCGACGCACAACCGTGCCGACCTGGCCGGTGGCACCGACGACGCCGATGTTGATTCCTGCTGCAGTGCTCATCGGCCGGTGCCTCCGTAGACGATTGCTTCGCCCTCGGCATCAAGGTCGAAAGCAGTGTGGATGATGCGAACGGCGTCGGGCACGATCTCCGCGCGGGTGACGACGCTGATACGGATTTCGCTCGTCGAGATCATCTCAATGTTGATCCCCGCCTCGGAGAGTGCGGCGAAAAGCTTGGCCGAGACGCCCGTGTTGGTGCGCATGCCGGTGCCGACGACTGCAATCTTGCCGATACCGGCGTCGTGCTGCAGGCCCGCGAAGCCGACCTCGCTGCGGCCCGCCTCGAGAGCCTCGAGGGTCGCGGCAACCTGCGACTTTGGGAGTGTGAAGGAGATGTCGGCGAGACCCGTGTCGACCGTGGAGGAGTTCTGCACGATGAGGTCAATGTTGGCGCCCGCGCTGGCCGCGATCGTGAAGATGCGCGCGGCGGTGCCCGGGACATCCGGAACTCCCGCGACCGTGATCTTGTCTTCGCTGAGGTCGGCAGCGATGCCCGTGATGATCGGTTCTTCCACGGTCTCTCCCTCTGTTGAATTCACCACGATGGTGCCGGGCTTGTCACTGAACGAGGAACGGACGTGCAGGGTGACGCCGTGCCTGCGCGCATATTCCACTGCGCGGATATAAAGAACCTTCGCCCCCGCGGCCGCGAGCTCGAGCATCTCCTCCGTGGTGATGCGGTCGATCTTGTGCGCGGCGGGAACCATGCGGGGGTCGGTCGTGAAGACGCCGTCGACGTCGGTGTAGATCTCACAGACCTCGGCGTTGAGGGCCGCCGCGAGGGCGACCGCCGTCGTGTCCGAGCCGCCGCGACCGAGGGTCGTGATGTCGCCCGAGTCGCGGTTGAAGCCCTGGAAGCCCGCGACGATCGCGATGTAGCCGTGGTCGAGGGCGTCTTGCACGCGGCGAGGGGAGACCTCGACGATGCGAGCCGCGCCGTGCTTCTCGTCGGTGATCATGCCGGCCTGGCTGCCCGTGTAGGAACGCGCCTCCTCGCCGAGGTCGCGGATCGCCATCGCGAGGAGCGCCATTGAAATGCGCTCCCCCGCCGTCAGGAGCATGTCGAGCTCGCGTCCGGCCGGGGCCTCCGACACTGCCGCGGAGAGGTCGAGGAGCTCATCGGTCGTGTCACCCATCGCCGAGACGACCACGACGACGTCGTTGCCCGCGCGGCGGGTGGCGACGATGCGGGACGCAACACGCTTGATGCCCTCGGCATCCGCAACGGATGAGCCGCCGTACTTCTGCACAATCAGGGCCACGCGAAAATCTCCCGGGGTCGTGAGGGGGGTGGGTGCAATCGGGGTGAAGCACCAAGCACCCAAGTGTAGTGGTTGCTCCGACGCCTAGTTCTCGACCAGGCGGCGCCCCTCAAAGGCACGCCCGAGGGTTACCTCGTCGGCATATTCGAGGTCTCCCCCGACGGGAAGGCCCGAGGCGAGGCGCGAGACGGAGAGTCCCGGCTGGTTGAGGAGCCGGGAGAGGTAGGTGGCCGTCGCCTCGCCCTCGAGGTTCGGGTCGGTCGCGATGATGACCTCCGTGACGGTGCCGTCGGCGAGCCGCTGCATCAGCTGGCGAATGCGCAGGTCGTCTGGCCCGACGCCGTCGATCGGGCTGATCGCACCGCCAAGCACGTGGTAGAGGCCGCGGAACTCGCGCGTGCGCTCGATCGCCACGACATCCTTCGCCTCCTCGACGACGCAGATGGTGGCCTGGGAGCGGCGCGGGTCACGGCAGATGCTGCACGTCTCGTGCTCCGTCACATTGCCGCAGATGTCGCAGAAGCGCACCTTCTCGCGCACGATCGTGAGGAGTTCGGCCAGGCGGCCGGCGTCGTACGACTCCGTCTGGAGGATGTGGAACGCGATGCGCTGGGCGGACTTCGGCCCGATTCCCGGCAGGCGACCGAACTCGTCGATCAGCTCTTGGACGATTCCCTCATACATGTCAGTTCATCCCTGGGGTCACGCGCGGAGTGTGGGGCTGCTCTTCGATGAAGGTCGCACCGAGCACCTGCCGCACGACGGCCTCGCCGTACTTCTGCGGGCCGTTGTGGGGAGCGCCCTGCCGCGCCGGCGCACTCGCCTGCGGGCGCCCGCTGTTCGGCGCTTTGGCCGGCCTCTGCTGGCCACCGGATGCCCCCTGCGAGGACGGGCGGCGTGCTCCGGAGGGCGCACCGGGCTCGCCGGGCGGCGGCACCCTGTCATAGTCGGGGTCGAAGGGCGGCTCATCATCGAACGGCGGCTCGTCGTCACGGCTGGCATCGGCCGCAGCGCGGCTGTCAGGCGCTGCGCTCACCCGCGCGCCGCCAGGGGATGCGGGTGCTGAGCCTGTTGCGGACGGCTCCACCGGCGCACCAGTCTCGGCACCGGGGATCGCGACGGTCGCCCAGTCGGAGACGGTCGCGCTGGGTGCCACCTCCGAAGACCCGCCGTCATTTCGCTGGGCCGGCGCGCTGGACCTGGCCGAGGGAGCCTGCCGGGACGGTGCGCTCGACGGGGACTGCGGAGGGCGTCCCTGTGCCCGCGCTCCCGAGGTGGGCGCGGCGGAGGACGGCGCGGCGGCTGCCCCCGTGGCGGCCACGCGGGCGATGAGCTTCGGGGTGATGCCGAGCACGGATGCGACACCGCGCTTGAGGTAGTCGCCGACGCCCTCCCCCGGCGCGGACTGCGCCTTGAGCGACTCGACGTCTTTCTGGCTCGGGAACTCGAGCACGAGCACGTCTCCGTCGCGCAGCTCACGCACCTGCGCCGTGAACAGCACCATCCACGCGGTGCGCTTGGCCTGCTGCACCGCGTCGAGGATCTGCGGCCAGGCATCCCGCACCTGCTGCACGGTGACGGGGCCGACCGGCTGCTGGGGCGGGGGAACCTGCTCGGACGGCGTGGCGCTCTCTGCTGGCGCGGCTTCGGCGCCGCGTTCCACCGTGGGCCCGGCGGGAGTGCCTGTCACGGCAGGGCCTGTCGCGGCAGGACTCGCGGGGCCTCTCGTCGCGGCGGGCTCGACTGCGGGGGCAGGGCGCTCCTCGCTGGCGGGCTGGGCGGCGGAGGGCCGGGCGGCAGCGGGCGGGGTCGGCGCAGGCTCGGCGGGAGAGGCGGATGCCGCGCGGGACGCTGCCGGGATCGACGCGGGAGCGGGCGCGACGCGCGAGTGTATCTCGGCCGAGACGCTCGCCTGCGACTGCGCGGCCGGCGCGACATCCGCCGCCACCCCGACCCGGCGCTCGAGACGCTCGACGCGGGCAAGCGCTCCGCGCTCGGTGTCGTCGGATGCCGGCACCAGCACGCGCGCGACCATGAGTTCGAGGTGCAGTCGCGGTGAGGTGGCGCCCGTCATCTCGGTGAGTGCGGAGGCGACGATGTCTGCCGTGCGGCTCAGCTCGGCCTGGCCGAAGCGGGCCGCCTGCTGCGCCATGTGGTCGAGCTCGTCGGGCTGCACGCCCCGCAGTACGGCTGCGGCGCCCTGGTGGTTGCCGAGCGGGAAGGCGCTCACGACGATCAGGTCGCGGAGCTTCTCGAGCAGGTCTTCGACGAAGCGGCGCGGGTCTTGCCCCGTCTGGATGACGCGATCGACCGTCTCAAACGCCGCCGAGGCATCCTTCGCGCCGAGGGCATCGATGACTTCGCCCAGCAGTGCGCCGTGGGTGTAGCCGAGGAGCGCGACGGCTCGCTCGTAGACGACCGTGTCGCCCTCCGAGCCGGCAATGAGCTGGTCGAGCAGGGACAGCGTGTCACGCACAGAGCCACCACCGGCCCGCACGACGAGGGGAAGCACACCCGCCTCGACCGCGACGCCCTCGCTCTCGCAGAGGTGACCCACGTAGTCGAGCATCTGGGCGGGCGGCACCAGGCGGAACGGATAGTGGTGCGTGCGCGAGCGGATCGTGCCGATGACCTTGTCTGGCTCGGTCGTCGCGAAGATGAACTTGATGTGCTCCGGCGGTTCTTCGACGATCTTGAGGAGCGCGTTGAAGCCCTGCGGCGTGACCATGTGGGCCTCATCGAGGATGAAGATCTTGAAGCGGTCACGCGCGGGAGCGAAGACCGCCCGCTCGCGAAGGTCGCGCGCGTCGTCGACACCGTTGTGACTGGCGGCGTCGATCTCGACGACATCGAGGGAGCCGCCCCCGTCGCGGCTCAACTCGACACAGCTGGGGCACACGCCGCAGGGCGTGTCGGTGGGACCCTCGGCACAGTTGAGGCAGCGCGCCAGGATGCGGGCGGATGTCGTTTTGCCGCAGCCCCTCGGACCGCTGAAGAGGTAGGCGTGGTTGACCCGATCGGTGCGCAACGCGGTCGCGAGCGGATCGGTCACCTGCGACTGCCCGATGAGCTCGGCAAAGGTCTCGGGCCGGTAGCGGCGATAAAGGGCGGTAACCACGGGCTCAATCGTAGTCGGGGCCACCGACAGCGGACGCCGGGAGTCGCGCGGTCGAGGCGACGACCGCACGCTCCGCCGTCACGCATCGCGCGTCGGCACATGCTGCCACCCGAACTGCGGAGATTTGGCGACATGCCGCGCGAAAACGTCGTGAATGCGGCGGCGTGGCGCCGGATCTCCGAGGTTGCGGTGCTGGCCAGGCCCCCGTCCCTCCTCCCCAAGCGACACCCGAGCGCGAATCGCCCGACAGTTCAGAATCTCCGCTCCCGTGTTCCTCCTTCTCCCGAACATCGCACCATGCCGACTCTTCTCTGCAGACTGGGACACGTAGCGACGACGAGTACCCTGTACGCGAATGGCGTCACCGCGTGGCAACTCCGCCGTGGCGTCGCAGAAGGACGAGTAACTCGACCGCGTCGGGGCCTGTACGCATGCGCTCACGTTGACTCCGACATCCGCCGGGCCGCAGAGCTCGGCGGTGCAATCACCTGCGTCACCGTGCTGCGACGGGCGCGGGTATGGGCTGGGCACGACCAACGCGTTCATGTCCAGGTCCTGCCGGGAAGTGCCGCCAAACGCGGCCCAGACGTGCACCTCCACTGGGTCGAACCGCGCTTCGGATTGGCCAGTCTCGTGGAAGCCGGACCCTCGGAAGCACTTCGGCTGGCGATGCACTGTCTCGATTCCGAGAACGCGGTCGCTGCGCTGGAGTCAGCAGGCCATGAGGGCTTGCTCTCGCACGCCGCCATCAGGAAATTCTTTCGCGATGCCCCACGGAGAGTGCAGCGCGAGACTGACGAACTGCACTTCTCAAGTGGCTCAGGTAACGAGACTGTCGTTCGGTTGCGACTGCACCACGTCGGCTTCAGTGTTGAGCCGCAGGGGCACGTCCCCGGACTCGGCCACCAGGATCTTGTGGTCGAAGACTGTGTGGGACTCGAGATCGATGGTCGCCGATGGCACGGGGAAGACCGCTTCGCGCTCGACCGAGACCGCGATATTCAGTCTGAGTCACTCGGCAGGCACGTGTTGCGGTTGCGCGCCGCACACATCTTCGAGACCTGGCCCCACACCCTCGCCGCGATCGAGCGCGCGGTGTCGGATGCGAAGGCACTGCGACGGATGCGGGGACGGTGACGACGTGCCAGTGGCGCGAGCCGCGACATCCGCTACCCGAAGTACGGAGGTTTGGCGACACGCGGGAGACCACCGGCGATTCGCACGGCGTGTCGCCGAATCTCCGAAGTTGCGGTGGGCGTCAGGCCACGAGTGCCGCCGCTTGGCGGGCGATCTCGAGTTCCTCGTTGGTGGGGATCACGAGCACCGCGACAGGGGCGCCCTCAGGCGAGATGTACCGCTCTGCGCGCGACTGGAGTTCATTGCGGTCGTCGTCGACATGGATGCCGAGGAACTCGAGCCCAGCGAGCGCACGGCGGCGCAGCAGCGCGTTGTTCTCGCCGATTCCCGCCGTGAAGACGAGGGCATCGAGGCCACCGAGGCCGGCCACGTAGGCGCCGATGTAGTGACGGATGCGGTGGCGCCAGACTGCGAGGGCGGCCGAAGCGACCTCGTCGCCGCCCGAGGCGGCCACCTGCACGTCGCGCATGTCTCCCGTGCCGGTGAGGCCGAGCAGGCCGCTGCGGCGGTTGAGCAGCACGTCGATCTCGTCGATCGAGAGGCCGGCCTCGCGGGCGAGGTGGAAGACGACGCCCGCGTCGATGTCGCCAGAGCGGGTGCCCATGACGAGGCCCTCGAGCGGGGTGAGCCCCATGGACGTATCGACCGATCGGCCACCGTTGACCGCTGTGACGGATGCTCCATTGCCGAGGTGGAGCACGATCGTGCGGAGCGACTCGAGTGAACGCCCCAGGAACTCGGCGGCCCGGCGCGACACGTACTGGTGCGACGTGCCGTGGAAACCGTAGCGACGAATCTTGTACTCGCTGGCGACGCCGGTGTCGATCGCGTAGGTGTATGCCTCCGGCGGGAGCGTCGAGTGGAAGGCGGTGTCGAAGACTGCGACGTGGGGAACGCTCGGCAGGGCGGCACGAGCGGCCCGGATTCCGCGCACGCTGCCCGGGTTGTGCAGCGGCGCGAGCACCGAGAGCTGGTCGATCTCCTCCTCGACCGCGTCATCGATGAGGGTCGCTGAGCTGAAGTTCGGCCCGCCGTGCACGACCCGGTGCCCGACCGCGACGATGTCATCGCCGCGGTCGCCGAGCTTCGCCAGCACGATGCTCATGCCGAACTCGTGGTCGGGGATGGGGGACCCAACCTCGCCGATGCGTTCAATGAGCCCGCCGACAAGGGACTCATCTGAGTCGAGGTCGATGAGCTGGTACTTGATCGACGAGGAACCGGAGTTGACGACGAAGACAAGGCTCACGCGCGGGACTCCTCCGTGCCGACAGGCCCAAGCGGCGAGGCCGCCTGGATGGCCGTGATTGCGACCGTGTTGACGATGTCTTGCACGAGGGCCCCCCTCGAGAGGTCGTTGATGGGTTTGTTGAGGCCCTGAAGGACGGGGCCGATCGCGACGGCCCCGGCACTGCGCTGCACCGCCTTGTAGGTGTTGTTGCCGGTGTTGAGGTCGGGGAACACAAAGACGGTGGCTCGCCCCGCGACATCTGAATCGGGCATCTTGGACCTGCCGACGGCGGCATCCACTGCGGCGTCGTATTGGATGGGCCCGGCGACGGGCAGGTCGGGGCGTCGCCCGCGGACGAGGGCGGTGGCCTCGCGCACTTTCTCGACGTCGGCACCGCCGCCTGATTCTCCCGTCGAGTAGGAGAGCATCGCGACGCGCGGGTCGATGCCGAACTGCTGGGCGGTCTCGGCGGAGGAGATGGCGATGTCGGCGAGCTGGCCTGCATCCGGGTCTGGGATCACGGCGCAGTCACCGTAGGCCAACACACGGTCCTCGAGGCACATGAGGAAGATGCTTGAGACGACCGAGGTGTCTGGCCTGGTCTTGATGACCTCGAGGCCCGGCCGGATGGTGTGCGCGGTCGTGTGGGCGGCGCCGGAGACCATGCCGTCGGCGAGGCCGAGGTGCACCATCATGGTGCCGAAGTACGAGACATCCGTCACCCTCTCCCTCGCGACGTCGACCGTCATGCCTTTGTGGGCGCGGAGGCGGGCGTACTCCTCGGCGAAGCGCTGCCGCAGCTCCGGCTCGAAGGGGCTCAGGATGCTCGCATCCGCGAGGTCGAGGCCAAGGCCGGCCGCCCGCGCGCGCACCTCTGCCTCGTCGCCGAGGATCGTGAGCTTGGCGACATTACGCCGCAGGAGGGTGCCCGCCGCCTGGAGGATGCGGTCGTCGTTCCCCTCCGGCAGCACGATATGGCGGGCAAGGTGCCGAGCCCGGGAGAGCAGGTCGTACTCGAACATGAGAGGCGTAATCGTCTCGGATCGAGAGACCTGGATGCGCGTCAGGAGCTCGCCAGCGTCCACGTGCTCCTCGAAGAGCGCGATCGCCGTCTCAGACTTGCGGGGAGAATCGGCCGCCATGCGTCCTCGGGTGCGGGTGACACGCTGGGCGGTTTCGTAGGTGCCGAACTCGGTGCGGACGATGGGAAGTGTCGGCGCAAGACCGTCGATGAGGCGCTCGATCTGCGGGAGGAGGTCGAAGCCACCGTTGAGGATGATGCCTGCGAGCGAGGGGAAGGTGTCGGAGGTGTGCGCCATGAGCATTCCGAGAAGCACGTCGGAGCGGTCACCGGCGACAACGACCACAGCGCCCTCGATGAGGCGCGTGAGGCAGTTCTCCATCGACATGCCCGTCATGACGACGCCGAGGGCTTCCCTTTGGAGCAGCGCCGGGTCGCCCTTGATGAGCGTTCCGTCGACTGCCTCGAGGAGGTGCGCCATCGTTGGCGCGATGAGGAATGGGTCTTCAGGGATGACCCAGACGGGCACGTCACCGGATGCTTCGGCAAGCGCGGCGCGGATATCCTCCTGCAGCGAAGGCTCGGCACGGTTGGCGACGACGCCGAGCAGCTGGGCATGGGAGGACTCGAGCTCCTGCATCGCGAGGCCGAACACCTGGGCGAGTTCGTCGCCGCTGCGCGCGCCAGTCTCGGAGGACTGCCCGCCGAGCACGAGGAGCACCGGCGCACCGAGATTCACCGCGATGCGGGCGTTGTAGGAGAGTTCGGTGGGGCTGCCGACATCCGTGTAGTCGGAGCCGAGCACGACGACGACGTCACACTGGGCCTCGACCGCTTTGAAGCGTTCAACGATGCTCGAGAGAGCGGCATCCGGGTCGGCGTGCACGTCATCGTAGGTGACGCCGACGCACTCCTCGTAGTCGAGGTCGACCCCGCCGTGACCGAGGAGCAGCTCGAGCACGTAGTCGCGCTCGTCGACAGAGCGGGCCACCGGGCGAAACACGCCCACTCGCGATGCCTCGTGGGTGAGGGTGTCAAGCAGTCCGAGTGCAATGGTCGACTTGCCTGCGTGTCCTTCAACGGACGTGATGTAGATGTTTCGAGCCACCATCACACCCTACGCGCGGTACCTAGGCAGAGATCGGATGCTTCGGCCGCTCGAGCCCAGACCAGGAGCGACCGAGGAGCGGCGCGAGGGTGGCCCCCAGGTAGACGGCGGCGATGAGGAGCACCGAGGCAAGGAACCCCACCCCATCGACCGCGAGGCCCGCGAGGAGGCTCCCGAGCGGCATGGCAGCCGTCGCTCCCGTCGTGAGGGCACCGAACACCCGTGCGCGCATCGCCCGCGGAACCTGCTCATAAAGCACCGTGTAGACGAGCGGATTGATGGATCCCGCGGCGAGCCCGGAGAGCGCGAAGACGACGAGCACGGCACTGAGCGGAAGGTCGAGCGCCATCGCGAGGTAGGGAGGCGGACCCGCGAGCACGAAGCACACGACGAGCGTGGCGCGCCTCGGCAGGCGGTGCCCGAACCAGGCGAACACGGCGGAACCCGTGAGTGCCCCGGCCGCGAAGAACGCGATCATGACGCCGAGGAACTCGCCGTCGGGCGAGACCGCGCGGGCGTAGACGGGGTGGATGACGAGCATGCCGGCCGCGTCGAGGCAGTTCGTCACGACGATGAGGAGCACCAGATTGCGGGTGACGGGCGTGCGTGCGAGGTGCCGCACCCCGCTCACGAATTCGTGCCAGAAACC